>NZ_LT906455.1:1200000-1800000 GCF_900187115.1 Aliarcobacter butzleri | reverse complement strand
TTGATATATAATTTTGTTTAAATACTTGTTCAAAATTTATAAATTTTGATTTAGAATATATTCTAATTGTTGCAATGATTAATATAAAAACAGCAATAAATTGAAATTTATAATCTTTAAAAAGTAAAGAAGTTACTTCTTGTGGATACTCCAAATATTCAATAAAAAGATAATTTGGTCTTAAATCATATTGTACAAAAAATGGAAAAGATGCACATTCAATAAATAATGCAATTAGTAAAAAAAACAGAATATAAATATTTAAAAATTTTGAGATGAAATTTGAAAATATTTTTGGAGTAATAGCTAAAAAAATTGTTGGAATAATAAGAATTATACAAATAACTATTGTATCCATCCTTAATCCATAAATAAATGTTAATAAAGATTCAGAAAATGATATATCATTAAATCTTTCAAAATATAACAGATAGAAAAAAAATCTTCCAATTAAAAAAAGAGCAACAAAAAGCAGATAAACTTTAAAAAGTTCTTTTATAAGTTTCATAAAACCTCAAATTTTTGGTTTAAAGAAGGAAGAAATAATCTACCTTCTTATTTAAAATTTAATTTTATTTTAATTTAGTTTATCAATAGTTAATGGCTTAATTCATTATCAATAATTTGACAAATTGTGTGTTCAAAAAGTATATGCATCTCTTGTATTCTTGGAGTATCATTTGAAGGAACAACTAAATTTATATCACAAAGTTCGTTCATTTTTCCTCCGTCACGTCCTGTTAAACCAATAGTTTTACAACCCAAATCCCTTGCTACTTTTAATGCATTTATTACATTAGTACTATTTCCTGAAGTAGAAATACCAATAAGTAAATCACCTTTAGAAGCTAAAGCTTCAACTTGTCTATCAAAAACTCTATCATATCCATAGTCATTTCCAATAGCTGTTAGTGCGCTTGTATCAGTTGTAAGAGCAATTCCTGGTAATCCTCGTCTTTCTGTTTTATATCTCCCTGTTAGTTCTGCTGCAAAGTGTTGTGCATCTGCTGCGCTTCCTCCATTACCACAAAGTAAGATTTTATTTCCATTTTTTAAAGTTTCAACTGCAATTTTTGAAGCTTTTTCTAAAGGCTCTTGCATAGTTTCTATAACTTTTGCTATTGTTTCTTGATGTGCTAAAAACTCTTTAATTATTGCACTTTTCATTTTCTTGTATCCTTTTTATCGTATTTGTTGTACTTTTTCCATCTACAAATTTTACTAATTTTAATTCATCTGCTATATCTTGACCAACAACATCCTTACCTTCATAATCTCCACCTTTTACTAAAACATGTGGTTTAATTAATTTAATTAACTCATAAGGAGTTTCTTCTTCAAAAATAACTACATAATCTACACTTTCAAGTGAAGCTAAAATATATGCTCTATCATCTTGATTATTTATAGGTCTTGATTCACCTTTTAGTTTTTTTACACTGCTATCAGCGTTTAAACCTAGTATCAAAACATCACCATAACTTCTTGCTTCTTCTAGGTATTTTACATGCCCTACATGAAGTATGTCAAAACAACCATTTGTGAAAACTATTTTTTTACCAAGATTATGAAGTTTTGCTGCTAATTTTTCAATCTCTTCAAAAGTTTTTATATGAGAGTTTGAATTTGATTTGTGTAAACTTGATTCGTATTCGTAAATTTCATCTAAAGTCGTTGTTGCACTTCCAAGTTTCCCTACAACAACACCAGCTGCTAAATTTGCAAAACTTACAGCTTCATTTATATTTAAATCATTTCCTAAAGCAAAAGCAATTGAAGCAATTACCGTATCACCAGCTCCTGTTACATCATAAACTTCTCTAGCAACAGTTGGTTTTATAGTAAGATTTTCATCAAAAATAGCAATTCCTTGTTCACTTAAAGTTATAAGAGATACTTCTAAATCACATTTTTCTTTTAAATCTTTTAAAGCATTTATTAAAGAATTTTCATCTTTTATATCTATATTTGTAGCTTCTTGAGCCTCTTTTTTATTTGGAGTAAGAGTATATGAACCTTTATATTTACTATAATCTTTTCCTTTTGGATCAACTAAAACTTTTACACTATTTTTATTTGCAATATTTATAATATCTTGTGTTAATTTTGTAGTTAATACACCTTTTCCATAATCAGAAAGTATAATTGAACTATATTTTTTAATATTTTTTTCAAGATTTGAGATGATTTTTTTATGACTTTCTTCATTTATATCATCAATACTTTCCATATCATATCTTAAAACTTGTTGCTGTGAAGCTATAAGTCGGCTTTTTTTAGATGTTTTTCTATTATTCTCAACTATTAAATTTGAAGTTGATATTTTGATTTTTTCTAATAAACTTTTTAGTTCATTTGCAACATTATCATCTCCAATTACACTTATTACATCAACAGTTGTACCAAGAGTAAAAAGATTATTTATAACATTTCCTGCTCCACCTAAAACAGAACTCTCTTTTTTTACATTTACAACTTGAACTGGCGCTTCAGGAGAAATCCTATCACAACTTCCCCATAAATAGTGATCTATCATCAAATCACCAATTACTAAAATATTTGGTTTTTTACTCAACATTTTCATCTATTTTACTTCTTCTTTAAATAGTTTTAAAATTTCAGGAATATATGCTTTTATTCCATCTTCTAAACTAAATTTTGGTTCATATCCTAAATACTTCGTTGTAGTTTCTATATTTGCTTGTGTGAAAAATTGGTAAGAACCAACATAAGGATTTGGAATATACTCTTTACCATTATTTATTTGTAACTCTTTTTGCAAGATATTTACTATATCTTCGAAACTTCTAGCATTTGCTGTTCCAACATTATAAACACCAGATTTTTTAGGAGTACAAGCTTTTATATTTGCTTGAATAATATCTTCAATATAGATAAAGTCTCTTAATATTTTGTCACTTCCTTCAAAAAGTTTTGGAGTAAGTCCTTTTAGTATTTGATGTCCAAATTGAACTACCATTGATGCAGTTTTATTTTTGAAAAACTCTCTTGGTCCATAAACATTAAAATATTTTAATCCAACTATTGAAATATCTAAATCTTTTTTTAAGTACTCATAAGTCACATTATCCATCATAACTTTACTAAAACCGTAAGCATTATTTGGCTGTTCATACCCAACTTCAAATCTATCACTATCTCCATAAGTTGCTGCACTACTTGCATAAATCATATTTGCTTTATGCTTTATTGCAATTTTTAATAAATCTTCATAAGCATTTACATTTGTTTTTATCATTAAATCTTGCTCTTGTACAGTTGTATCTGAAATAGCAGCTTGATGAAAAATATAGTCAAATTTATAATTTTTTTCTAAAGATTTTAAAACACTTTTATCGTTTATATCACCACTTATAACAATGCCTTTAAAACCTAAAAGATTTTTAAAGTGACCAAAACTTTTTAAATTTCCATTACTAAAAGTTTCACCACTTCTAAAACTATCTAAAACTACAATTTTTGATTTTGGGTAATTATTTTGAAAATAAAAAGCCAAACTAGAGCCTATAAAACCAGCTCCACCAGTAATTAGTATCGTTTTTTTATTAAAATTTATATCTGTATATTTCATGTTAGACCTTACTGTTTTATTATGTTTATTGTATCAAATAAAGTTTCAACTACATGTAAAACTTTATCATCTTTCTCTTTTGAAATTAATATTTTATTTGGAATATTTGCACTAATTGCAGTTTGAATATCACTCATTTTATCTCCAATTAGCCAAGATTTTTGTAAATCTATATCAAAATCGTTTAATGATTGTGTAATCATACCAATTTGTGGTTTTCTACAATTACAATTTTCTTCAGGAGCATGAGGACAAAAATAGACATTTAAAATATTAATGCCATTTTTTTTAAACTCATTTTTCATCCAATTTGTAAGTTTTATAAAATCCTCTTTCGTGTAGTAATTTCTTCCAATTCCAGATTGATTTGTAATCACGATAATTTCATATCCTAGATTTATAAAATATTTACAAGCTTCAAAAACTCCATTTATAAACTCAAATTTATCAATTTCATAAACATATCCAAAATCTTTATTTATAACTCCATCTCTGTCAAGATAAATTATTTTCTTTTTATTTGTTTGAATAAAAAATCCTTTTTCTATATATTATTTATTAAATATTATCATAAAGCAGTTTTAACTATAATAAGAGTTATTTTAAGTCAAGAAAGTATTTAGATGAAAACTACAATCTCATATAAAACAACAAATATTCTAATAGAAAAGCTAAAAAAACAAGAAAATATTGAAGTTATAAATAATAAAGGTTTTTTTAAAAAATTATTTAACAATAAAAAATATGCAGATGTATATTTTCATAGTGGTTCTTTAGATGAAAAATCAATCAAAAATATAAAAAATTCAAAAATCACAATAGTAAATTCATTTTCTATAAAAAATAAGATATTAGAAGAATTAAAAATTTCATCAGAAAAAATTGAAGTTATCTATCCTTCAATAAATATAAATATTGAAAATGAAGATAAAATAAAAATAGATTTTTATAAAAAATTCAATATTAATTTTGATACAAAACTTATATTTTTTACAGCAAAAAATTTTAAAACATCAGGAATTAAAGAGTTTTTAGATATTTGTTCAAATCTAAATTATTCAAATTTTAAAATAATAATTGCGGGTGATAAAAGACAAATAGGAAGTTTACAATTTTCACTTCCAAAATATAAAAAACTTGAAGAAAAAATTATACTTATTGATGATTATAAAAATTTTGATGAGTTGTTTTTAGTAAGTGATATATTTTTACTTCCAACTCATAATAAATCTTTTGCTACAAATATATTAAAAGCTATGTTTTGTAAATGTGTAGTTTTTTTAAGTATTAAAAATGATGCAAAAGAGGTGATTGATGTTTTTGCTTCAATGAGTAGTCCAACAGATGCAACTATTGCATTTAAGATTGATGCTATATTATTGGATGAAAAAGAGTTAGAAAATATTAAAGAACAAAATAACAAGCTAGCTAAAGAGTGTAGTATAGAAAATAATTTGAAAAGATTTAATGAAGAAATATCAAATATTTAAATTTAACTTAAGAAAATTAAGATAAAATACGCAAATATTTTTCACTATAAAAAAAAGGAAAACAAATGTCAAGAAAATGCGCAATTTCTGGAAAAGGACCAATGGTTGGTAACAACGTAAGTCATGCAAAGAACAGAACTAGAAGAAGATTTTTACCAAATATTAGAACAGTTAGAGTTACACTTGAAGATGGAACTACTACAAAACTAAGAATTTCTGCTAAAGAGTTAAGAACGCTTAAAAAACACTCATAAGAAGCACTAGATAAAGTGCTTTCATGAGTATCTTCACTAAATTTAAAAAAACGATTGGCTGGGAAATAAAAGCAGCTAAACCCTTATATGATTTAAATCCAATTATTTATTCAAAGCTAAAACCTTTACGATTTCCTTTAATAATTATTCAATTATTGATGATAATTGGAACACTAGCTTACGTTTATTTTGAGAATTATACAGTTATGCAAGCTATTTTTCAGACTGCATATACTCTTACAAATACTGGATTTGGTGCTTTAAATGAATCAAATTTTAAAAATGAAACAATAGTATTTACCACATTTTTAATGTATGCTGGTTTTGCAAGTACAATGTTTGCAGTCGGTATTGTAATAGATGTTTTTATGAATGGTAATTTAAGAGAGCTATTAAAGGAGAGAAAAATGCTTTACAAAATAGCAAGATTAAGAAGACACTTTGTGATTTGTTATCACAATGAATACACAGCACAATTAGCAAGACAATTTAGAGAAAATCATATTCCTTTTGTTGTAGTTGATCCAAGTGATAATATTGAAGACATTGCTAGAGAAAATGGTTACCCTTATTTTGTAAAAGAAGAACCATATAAAGAGACAGCATTTTTAAAAGCTCACTTAAGTTCTGCAAAAGGTGCCATATCTTTATCAAAAAATATTTCGGATAATATTACGCTTATTGCTTCTGTTAGATTATATGAAAAAGAGTTAGGAAGATTACCTTTTTTAATAATTTCAAATGCAGAAACATTAAATGAAAAAATAAGATTAAAAAAACTTGGTGCTGATAAAGTTGTTGCAACTCCATCACTTATGGCAAAAAGAGTAAGTGCAATGGCAATTCGTCCAGATATGGAAAACATTCTTGATGAATTTTTATATAAAATTGATACTCCAATAGCAATGGAAGAGGTTTTTGTTAAAGAGACATCTTGGGTTGTTGGAAGAGAACTTAAAGATTTACGTTTAAGAGACACATTAAAGGTTTCAGTAATTGGAATAACAGAAAATAATGGACGATTTATTCAAATGCCAAAAGCTGAAACAATGATAAATGCAAATAGCAAACTTTTACTAGTTGGCTCACAAAGTGGAATAGTAAGAGCAAAAAGAATTTTAACTTTAAATAAACAACCAGAGGATATATAAAATGTTTACTATTTTACCAATTAAAGGGTTTTTTGATCAAATTGATGGGTTTTATTGTGATGGAATTCATGCAGGTCTTAAACCAAATGGAAATAATGATTTAGGATTTATTTATACAAAAGAGACTTGTACTGTTGCAGCGGTTTTTACTGAAAATAAGTTTCAAGCAGCACCTTTAAAACATTTTTTACAATATGGTGAAAATTTCAAAACAAATTTTGTTTTAATAAACTCAAAAAATGCAAATGCGCTTACTGGAAGAAAAGGAATAGAATCAATCAATACTTTGTTTTCTCAACTTGATTTTGATTTGATTAATCCAGTTATGAGTAGTACTGGAGTTATTGGAAATCCATTACCAATTGAAAAATTAGTAACTGGTGCTAAAAAGTTTGATTTAACAGCTAAAAATGGTGAAAACTTATCAAAAGCAATTATGACAACAGATGCATATCCTAAAACTTGTATGTATGAAGTGAAACTTGAAGATGGAACTTCATTTAAAATTGGAGCTGTTGCAAAAGGTGCAGGAATGATAAATCCAAACTTAGCAACAATGTTATGTTTTATTTGTACAGATGCAGCCGCTCCTTATGAAGATATAAAAGAGGCTTTAAATATAAATAAAGAGACAACTTTTAATGCTATTTCAGTTGATGGTGATACTTCTACAAATGATACAGTTATGGTTTTAGCAAATGGAAAATCAAATGCTTATGATAAAGAGGCTTTCAAAGAAGTTTTAAGACTTGTTATGTATGATATGGCAATGTTAATGGTTGCAGATGGTGAAGGCGCTAAAAAAGTGGCTGCATTTGAAGTTATAAATGCAAAAGATGATAAACAAGCTGAAATTGCTGCTAAAGCTTTATCAAATTCGCTTTTAGTAAAAACTGCACTTTTTGGAGAAGATCCAAATTTTGGAAGAATTGCATCAACTATTGGAGCTTCAAAAATTGATTGTGATGAAGAAAAACTTGTAATTTCATATAATGATGTTATTGTTTTTAATAAAGGTGAAATTTGTTTTGATGCAGCAACAGAAGCAAAAGCTTTTGAAGTTTTAAAAAAAGACAAATACAAAATTATTTGTGATATTGGTTTAGGTGATGGTAAATTCACAGCTTATGGATGTGATTTAGGTTATAAATATGTAGAAATAAATGCTGACTATAGAAGTTAAGTTATAGTAAATAATACTTTTACAAAATTTTAAGAACATAGTTTGTATAATAAAGAATCAAAATTTAAATAATAGGACACAAAATGTTTCACGAGTATAGAGATATCATTGCTGAATTAAAACAAAAAGACTCTCACTTTAATAGAGTTTTTGAAAAACATAATGATTTAGATCATGAAATTGTAAATTTAGAAAATTCTCACGCTGATCAATTTGAAATTGAATCTAAGAAAAAAGAGAAGTTAAAACTAAAAGATGAAATTTACAACATGATTGTAAAACATAAAAGTGAAAACTAATTTGTAACTTTAATAATTTAAAAAGGGGATGAAAGTTTAGGCTTTTATCCCCTTTTTTTGTTTAGTTCTTTAATACAAGAATTACTAAAGTACAATTTAGATATAATCTATTAATTTTATATACTAAAGGCCTTTTTTATGGAAAACCTTTTCGAAAATCAAGATATTATAAATGTAAATATAGAAGATTCTGTTAAAGCTTCATATTTAGATTATTCTATGAGTGTTATTATTGGACGTGCATTACCAGATGCAAAAGATGGATTAAAGCCAGTTCATAGAAGAATTTTATATGCAATGCACGATTTAAGTATTACTTCAAAATCTGCCTATAAAAAATCTGCAAGAATTGTTGGAGATGTTATTGGTAAATATCACCCTCATGGAGATACTTCAGTTTATGATGCACTTGTAAGAATGGCACAAAGTTTCTCTTTAAGAGCTCCACTTGTTGATGGACAAGGAAACTTTGGTTCTATCGATGGTGATAATGCAGCGGCTATGAGATATACAGAAGCTAGAATGACAAGAATTGCTGAAGAAGTTCTAAGAGATTTAGATAAAGATACAGTAAACTTTGTTCCAAATTATGATGATACGATGAAAGAGCCTTCGGTTCTTCCTACAAGAGTTCCAACACTACTTTTAAATGGAAGTGAAGGAATTGCTGTTGGTATGGCTACAAAGATTCCACCACATAATCTTGGAGAGTTATTAGAAGCAATTTTATACTTAATTGATATTCCTGAAGCAACTGCTGATGAATTAATGCAATTTGTTCAAGGTC
This sequence comes from Aliarcobacter butzleri, assembly GCF_900187115.1. Lineage (NCBI taxonomy): Bacteria > Pseudomonadati > Campylobacterota > Epsilonproteobacteria > Campylobacterales > Arcobacteraceae > Aliarcobacter > Aliarcobacter butzleri. The sequence goes on along the minus strand of NZ_LT906455.1, from coordinate 1,791,244 downwards.
CAGATTTTCCAACTGGTGGAACTATTTTTGGTAGAAGAGGGATTATTGATGCTTATAATACAGGAAGAGGAAGAGTAAGAATTAGAGCAAAACATCATATTGAAACAAAAGCTAAAAAAGAGATTATTGTTATTGATGAATTGCCATATCAAGTAAATAAAGCAAGACTTATTGAACTTATTGCAAACTTAGCAAAAGATAAACAAATTGATGGAATTTCTGAAGTTAGAGATGAGTCTGATAGAGAAGGTATTAGAGTTGTAATTGAACTTAAAAAAGATGCTATGAGTGAGATTGTTTTAAATAATTTATATAAATCAACTCCAATGGAAACAACTTTTGGAATTATCTTACTTGCAGTTTACAATAAAGAGCCGAAAGTATTTAATTTACCTCAAATATTAAATATTTTCTTATCTCATAGAAAAACAGTAATTATCAGAAGAACAATATTTGATTTAGAAAAAGCAAAAGCAAGAGCACATATTTTAGAAGGTTTAAAAATTGCTGTTGATAATATCGATGAAGTTGTAAAAATTATTAGATCTAGCTCAAATGATGCAGAAGCTAAAGAGAGTTTAGAAAATAGATTTGATTTAAGTGCTATTCAATCACAAGCTATTTTAGATATGAGACTTGGAAGATTAACAGGACTTCAAAGAGATAAACTTGAAGCTGAATATCAAGAGCTTATGATATTAATTGCAGAACTAGAAGCAATTTTAAGAAGTGAAGAAAAATTAAATGAAATTATTAGAGAAGAATTAACAGAAATTAAAGAAAAATTCTCTAATGATAGAAAAACAGAAATTGAAGATTCTTATGATGAAATTGATATTGAAGATTTAATTCCAAATGAGCCAATGGTTGTTACAATCACTCATAATGGATATGTAAAAAGAGTTCCTATAAAAGCTTATGAAAAACAAAAAAGAGGTGGAAAAGGAAAAGTTGCAGTTACTACTCACGATGATGATTTTATTGAAAGATTCTTTGTAAGTAATACTCATGACACACTGATGTTTGTTACAAATATGGGACAATTATATTGGTTAAAAGTTTATAAAATTCCAGAAGGAAGTAGAATTGCAAAAGGAAAAGCAGTTGTAAACTTAATCAATTTAAGACCTGATGAAAAAATTATGGAAATAATTCCAACACCAGATTTTGACGAATCTAAATCTTTAGTATTCTTTACAAGAAATGGAATTATAAAAAGAACATCATTAAATGAATTCTCAAATATTAGAAGTAATGGTGTAAGAGCTATTGTTTTAGATGATGCAGATGAGATTGTAACAGCAAAAATTGCTGATGTAGAAACACAATACATTATGATATTTACAAGTCTTGGTCAATGTATTAGATTTGAACTTGAAAAAACAAGAGATCAAGGAAGAAGTACAAGAGGTGTAAGAGGTATTAAATTTAAAATTGATACAGACTTCGTTGTAGATGCTGATGTTATTAGTAGTGAAGATCAAGAAATATTAACAGTTTCAGAAAAAGGAATTGGAAAACGAACAACAGTTGAAGAGTATAGACTTACAAATAGAGCAGGTTCTGGTGTTATTTCTATGAAATTATCTACAAAAACAGGAAATGTTATTGGTGAAGTTTTAGTTGATGATACTCAAGATTTAATGTTACTAACATCAATTGGAAAAATGATTAGAGTTGACATGAATACAATTAGAAAAGCAGGAAGAAATACAAGTGGAGTAATAATTGTAAATGTTGATAGTAATGATAAAGTTGTATCTATTGCAAAATGTCCAAAAGAAGATGAAGAAATAGAACTTGATGAAAATGGAAATGTAATTAGATATAACGAAGATGGTGAAGTTATTGAAACAAATAGTTCAAATGAAGAAAAAAATTTAATAGATATATTAGATTCAAATGACAATTTAGAAAAAGGTGAGGAAGAGTAAAAATGAGAAAATTCAATGTAGCAGTAGTAGGAGCTACTGGAGCAGTTGGTGAAGAGTTATTTAGAGTTTTAGAAGAAGTAAATTTCCCTATTAACAAATTAATACCACTTGCAAGTGCAAGAAGTGCTGGTTCTAAAATTGAATATATGAATAAAGAAATTACTGTTTTAGAATTAACTGAGACAGTTTTTGAAGAAAATGATGTTGAAATTGCATTTTTTAGTGCAGGTGGTTCAGTTTCAGAAAAATTTGCAAAATTTGCAGTAGAAGCAGGGGCTGTAGTAATTGATAATACAAGTCATTTTAGAATGGATCCAAAAGTTCCATTAGTTGTGCCTGAAGTTAATCCAGAAGATATTAAATTATGGAAAGAAACTGGAATTATCGCAAATCCAAATTGTTCAACAATTCAAATGGTTCAAAGTTTAAAACCTTTAGATGAATTATATGGAATTAAAAGAGTTGATGTATCAACTTATCAAGCAGTTTCTGGTGCTGGAAAAACTGGTATGGAAGAGCTTGTAAAACAGATGCAAGACTTTTTTGCATTTAGATTAGATGAAACAGAAATAAAAGCATTTCCTTATCAAATTGCTTTAAATGTAATTCCACAAATTGATGTAGCAAAAGAGAATGGTTTTACTAAAGAAGAGATGAAAATGGTTTTAGAAACTCAAAAAATTATGCATAAAGAGATTCAAGTAGCTGCAACTTGTGTGAGAGTGCCAGTTTTAAGAAGCCATAGTGAATCGATAACTGTAACTTTTGAAGATAATATCGATGTTGATGTTGAAGAAGTAAGAAATGCGTTAATCAATTTTGAAAATGTTAAAGTAATTGATGATTTACCAAACAAAAAATATCCAATGCCAATAATTTCAACAGATACTGACTTTACATATGTTGGAAGAATTAGAAAAGATGTTTATGCACAAAATATAGTTCATTATTTTAATGTTGCTGATCAAGTAAGAGTTGGAGCTGCTACAAATGCAGTTAGAATCGGTCTTAAATGGATAGAGTTAGAAAGCGATATTTAATGCTTGAAAAGTTGTTTGAGAATGCTCTTTGGAATAGTAGATTTATAGTTATTCTTGCTGTAATCTTCGGTTTCTTAGGGGCTGTAATTTTATTTATTGTTGCAAGTATTGATATTATTGGTGTTGCAAAATTTATCATTACAACATTCATTGAAGGAAACCATCCTGAGCATTTTCATGAAGATGTTGTTGCTGGGATTATTGGAGCAGTTGATTTATATTTAATAGCGGTTGTTTTATTGATTTTTTCTTTTGGAATATATGAACTATTTATATCAAAAATAAATGCAGCATGTACACCTGAAGAATGCAATTCGATTTTAAATATTAGTTCACTAGATCAATTAAAAGATAAAATTGCAAAAGTAATTATCATGGTTTTAGTAGTAAACTATTTTCAAAGAGTTCTACATACAAGTTATCAAACACCATTAGAGTTATTATATTTTGCATTAGCAATTGTGGCATTAGCAGTTGGGCTTTACTTTACAGGTAAAGTTGGAAAACATTAAAAAAGGTAAAAAATGTCAAAAATTTTTGTAGATGCATGTTTTAGAAAAGAGACTCCTTATACTCCTGTTTGGATGATGAGACAAGCAGGTCGATACTTACCAGAATATATGGAAGTAAGAGCAAAAGCTGGAAATTTTTTAAATTTATGTCATAACCCAGAATTAGCAGCGGAAGTTACAATTCAGCCACTTGATATTGTTGGTGTTGATGCAGCTATTTTATTCAGTGATATTTTAGTCGTTCCAAATGAAATGGGAATGAAATTAGATTTTTTAAAAGGTGAAGGTCCAGTTTTTGATAAACCAATTAAAACTGAAGCTGATTTAGATGCTTTAATTGGTGGCGAAGAAGCTGCAAATAAATTAACTTATGTTTATGAAACAATTAAAATTTTAAAACAAAGATTACCACAAGATAAAGCTTTGATTGGATTTACAGGTGCTCCTTGGACACTTGCAACTTATATGATTGAAGGTCAAGGAACAAAAACATACAATCTTTGTAAAAAAATGATGTATTCAAATCCAGAATTTCTACATAAAATTCTTAGACGTGTAACTGATGTAGTTAAGTTTTATATGGAAAAACAAATTGAAGCTGGAGTTGATGTAGTTCAAATCTTTGATTCTTGGGCTGCTGCAATTGAACCTTCTAAATATGATGAGTTTTCGTGGAAATATATGGTAGAAATAGCTGAGTATTTAAAAGAAAAATATCCTCATATTCCAGTTATTATGTTTCCAAAAGGAATAGCTGCATTTATTGAAAGAGGTTTAGTTTATGGAAACTTTGATGTATTTGGAGTAGATTGGGGAACACCAATGGCTCTTGCAAAAGAAAAATTAGGTGAAAAATATGTTTTACAAGGGAATATGGAACCTTGTAGATTGTATTCAAAAGAAGCAACAACAATGTGTGTTGAAGGAATTCAAAATATTATGGGTGGAAATGGACACATCTTTAATTTAGGTCATGGGATTTTACCTGATGTGCCGGTTGAAAACGCTATTCACTTTGTAAAAGAGTGTCAACGAGTATCAAAAAAAGCATAAAACAAATTTGTTTTAGAAAATTATTATAAAAGAGAAGCTATTTAGCTTCTCTTTTTTTATTTAAAAGGATTTTTATTTTGTCATATTCAAATTCTATTATTTTTGGACCAATACCTTCAAGAAGATTTGGAATATCATTAGGTATTGATTTATCACCATCAAAAAAACAGTGTAATTTTGATTGTTTATATTGTGAATTAGAAGGTGCTAAAACTGTTTATAAAATGGATACATTTCCGAGTGTTGATGAAATTATAAAAGCAATCAAAGAAAGTTTTAAAAATCATCCAAAAATTGATGTAATTACAATCACATGCAATGGTGAACCAACTTTATATCCTAAATTAAGTGAATTAATTGATGAGATTAATAAAATAAAAGGTGAAACAAAAACTTTAATTTTATCAAATGGAAGTACTATTTATAAAAAAGAGATTTTTGAAGCTCTATTAAAAATAGATATTGTTAAATTATCTTTAGATTGTGTAAGTGAAAAGTGTTTTAAAAAACTTGATAGACAAAATAAGAGTGTAGAAATTGATAAAATCGTTTCTTCTATGATTGAATTCTCGCAAAAAACAAAAAAAGATTTTGTTTTGGAAGTTTTATTTATAAAAGATATAAATGATAAAGATGAAGAAATAGAGTTATTGTTTAATGCTGTAAAACAAATCAATCCTAAAAGAGTTGATATTGGAACTATTGATAGACCACCTGCATATAAAGTAAATCCTGTTAGTTATAAATTTTTAGAAAAAGTTGCAAATAAATTTGAAGAATTAAGTGTAAATATAGTTTTTAAAAATAGACCAAAACAAATTATCTCATATAATAAAGAAGAGATACTTTCTATGATAAATAGACGGCCTTTAACTATTGAAGATATAGAAAATATGTTTGATAACCAATCTAAAATTTTTTTAGAAGAACTGATAAGAAACGAAGAAATAGGCTTAGTTGATAATGCAGGAATTAAATTTTATAAAAAAATAGTAAAAATATAAAAAATCTCTTGACAAAAAGAGAAAAAGGTATTATAATTCCCGTCCAATTTAAGATGATAAGTTAAAAAAAGATTCCGGCATAGCTCAGCGGTAGAGTAGATGACTGTTAATCATTTGGTCCCTGGTTCGAACCCAGGTGCCGGAGCCACTTAAAATTTTAAATATGATCTTTAAAAGAAGAAGTTTAAGAAGAAGTAATCTTTGTAAACTAAATATGTTAATCAAACAAACAAAGAGAAAAAAAAACAAGAAGTAAAACTCTTGTCTATTCAAAAAAACATGAGTGATAATTTTGTAATTTAAGTAATTATAAAATATGTCAGTTTCAAAACTACATAAAGATTAAAGAGATTTAATCAAAAAATTTATGGAGAGTTTGATCCTGGCTCAGAGTGAACGCTGGCGGCGTGCTTAACACATGCAAGTCGAACGAGAACGGATTATAGCTTGCTATAATTGTCAGCTAAGTGGCGCACGGGTGAGTAATGTATAGGTAATATGCCTCTTACTAAGGGATAACAATTGGAAACGATTGCTAATACCTTATATTCCTTTTTATCAAAAGATAAAAAGGGAAAGATTTATTGGTAAGAGATTAGCCTGTATTGTATCAGTTAGTTGGTGGGGTAATGGCCTACCAAGACGATGACGCATAACTGGTTTGAGAGGATGATCAGTCACACTGGAACTGAGACACGGTCCAGACTCCTACGGGAGGCAGCAGTGGGGAATATTGCACAATGGACGAAAGTCTGATGCAGCAACGCCGCGTGGAGGATGACACATTTCGGTGCGTAAACTCCTTTTATATAAGAAGATAATGACGGTATTATATGAATAAGCACCGGCTAACTCCGTGCCAGCAGCCGCGGTAATACGGAGGGTGCAAGCGTTACTCGGAATCACTGGGCGTAAAGAGCGTGTAGGCGGATTGATAAGTTTGAAGTGAAATCCTATAGCTTAACTATAGAACTGCTTTGAAAACTGTTAATCTAGAATGTGGGAGAGGTAGATGGAATTTCTGGTGTAGGGGTAAAATCCGTAGAGATCAGAAGGAATACCGATTGCGAAGGCGATCTACTGGAACAATATTGACGCTGAGACGCGAAAGCGTGGGGAGCAAACAGGATTAGATACCCTGGTAGTCCACGCCCTAAACGATGTACACTAGTTGTTGTGAGGCTCGACCTTGCAGTAATGCAGTTAACACATTAAGTGTACCGCCTGGGGAGTACGGTCGCAAGATTAAAACTCAAAGGAATAGACGGGGACCCGCACAAGCGGTGGAGCATGTGGTTTAATTCGACGATACACGAAGAACCTTACCTGGACTTGACATAGTAAGAATGATTTAGAGATAGATTAGTGTCTGCTTGCAGAAACTTGCATACAGGTGCTGCACGGCTGTCGTCAGCTCGTGTCGTGAGATGTTGGGTTAAGTCCCGCAACGAGCGCAACCCTCGTCCTTAGTTGCTAACAGTTCGGCTGAGAACTCTAAGGAGACTGCCTACGCAAGTAGGAGGAAGGTGAGGATGACGTCAAGTCATCATGGCCCTTACGTCCAGGGCTACACACGTGCTACAATGGGGTATACAAAGAGCAGCAATACGGTGACGTGGAGCAAATCTCAAAAATGCCTCCCAGTTCGGATTGTAGTCTGCAACTCGACTACATGAAGTTGGAATCGCTAGTAATCGTAGATCAGCTATGCTACGGTGAATACGTTCCCGGGTCTTGTACTCACCGCCCGTCACACCATGGGAGTTGAACTCATTCGAAGCGGGGATGCTAAAGTAGCTACCTTCCACAGTGGATTCAGCGACTGGGGTGAAGTCGTAACAAGGTAACCGTAGGAGAACCTGCGGTTGGATCACCTCCTTTCAGAGAAATACTTTAAGATTTGTTTCTTAAAGTATGAAAAAAAAAGATTGATTACATATTTAGTTTATAAAGATTATTTAGAACTAATAAGAAATGAATAGGTGAAGGGGCCTATAGCTCAGCTGGCTAGAGCGCTCGACTGATAATCGTGAGGTCTCAGGTTCAAGTCCTGATAGGCCCACCATGAATAATCTTAGAATCGGGTCCTAAAAGAATGAATATTTTTTTGGGTGATTTTGGGGAATTAGCTCAGCTGGGAGAGCGCCTGCTTTGCACGCAGGAGGTCAGCGGTTCGATCCCGCTATTCTCCACCATCTTATTAATAGATAAACTATAGAAGAAGAATAAATTCTAATATAAGTTTTATATAGAGATATATAAGATTTATATTAGAACTTATAAAAAGTAAGTTTCTAATGATATTTAAAAACATAATGTTAAAGTCTTTAATTTTTTCGTAAAGATTAAATAATAGATATAAAGAAGAGATTTTTTATAAATATTAAATAATTAAAACAAAAAAAATTTCATATCTTAAAAATGTTTATTATGAAAATAATAGATATAACATAGATAGAACACAACTAAATTATTAGATATATTGAAAAATGTACTTAATAAGATAGTAGCCAAAGAATATTATCAAACTAAAAGTATTAATTTACTTTTAAAAGGCAAATAACTCTTTCGAGTTATTTATTAATAAGCTATTAAGGGCTAATGGTGGATGCCTAGACTGTAAGAGGCGATGAAAGACGTATTAGGCTGCGATAAGCCTCGGGGAGCTGCCAAAGAGCTTTGATCCGGGGATTTCTGAATGGGGCAACCCAATATAATGAGAATTATATTACCCTACGGGGAGCGAACCTAGTGAAGTGAAACATCTCAGTAGCTAGAGGAAGAGAAATCAAACGAGATTCCCAAAGTAGCGGCGAGCGAAATGGGATTAGGACAAACCCAATGCTTGCATTGGGGGTTGTAGGACCATGATATGAGACTAAAGAGGATAGATGAAATACTTGGAAAAGTGTAGCATAGAAGGTGAAACTCCTGTAATTAAAATTCTCAATAGCTCTAATGGTATCCTGAGTAGGTCGGAACACGTGATATTTTGACTGAAGCCGGGGGGACCACCCTCCAATCCTAAATACTACTTACAGATCGATAGTGAACAAGTACCGTGAGGGAAAGGTGAAAAGTACTCCAGCGAGGAGAGTGAAATAGAACCTGAAACCATTAGCTTACAATCATTCAGAGCCCTATGATTTATCAGGGTGATGGACTGCCTTTTGCATAATGAGCCTGCGAGTTGTGGTATCTGGCAAGGTTAAGTCAAGTACGAAGCCGTAGCGAAAGCGAGTCTTAATAGGGCGAATTAGTCAGATGCTGCAGACCCGAAACGAAGTGATCTATCCATGAGCAGGTTGAAGCTGGTGTAAGAGCCAGTGGAGGACCGAACCCGCAGGCGTTGAAAAGTCTTGGGATGACTTGTGGATAGGGGTGAAAGGCCAATCAAACTTCGTGATAGCTGGTTCTCTCCGAAATATATTTAGGTATAGCCTTGTGTTGTAGCATATGGGGGTAGAGCACTGAATGGGCTAGGGCTGCTTACCGCGGTACCAAACCCTATCAAACTATGAATACTATATGTGGAATCACAGGAGTCAGGCGGTGGGTGATAAAATCAATCGTCGAGAGGGGAACAACCCAGACTAACAGCTAAGGTCCCTAAGTTACATCTAAGTGGAAAACGATGTGGAGTTACTGTGACAACCAGGAGGTTGGCTTAGAAGCAGCCATCCTTTAAAGAAAGCGTAACAGCTCACTGGTCTAGTGATTCTGCGCGGAAAATATAACGGGGCTAAGATGTACACCGAAGCTTTAGATTCAATTTTTAATTGAGTGGTAGGAGAGCGTTCTATTCAGCGTAGAAGATGTACCGGTAAGGAGCGTTGGAGCGGATAGAAGTGAGCATGCAGGCATGAGTAGCGATAATTGAGGTGAGAATCCTCAACGCCGAAAACCCAAGGTTTCCTACGCGATGCTCGTCATCGTAGGGTTAGTCGGGACCTAAGTCGAGTCCGAAAGGGGTAGACGATGGCAAATTGATTAATATTTCAATACCAACATATAAGCGCGATGTGGGGACGCATAGAGTTAATCGAGGTCACTGATGGAATAGTGGCTCGAAGGACGTAGGCTGTTAAGTAGGCAAATCCGCTTAACATTAGGCCGAGATCTTACAGGCTCTTGACACTCTTCGGAGGAGATGGAGAATCGATGATACTGTCGTGCCAAGAAAAGCCACTAAGTTTATTATATGTTGCCCGTACCGTAAACCGACACAGGTGGGTGGGATGAGTATTCTAAGGCGCGTGGAAGAACCCTGGTTAAGGAACTCTGCAAACTAGCACCGTATCTTCGGTATAAGGTGTGCCTACTTTTGTATATGAACTTGCTTCAAAAAGCGAAAGAGGTTGCAACAAAGAGTCCCTCCCGACTGTTTACCAAAAACACAGCACTTTGCTAACACGTAAGTGGATGTATAAGGTGTGACGCCTGCCCGGTGCTCGAAGGTTAACTGATGATGTCAGCGCAAGCGAAGCATTTGATTGAAGCCCGAGTAAACGGCGGCCGTAACTATAACGGTCCTAAGGTAGCGAAATTCCTTGTCGGTTAAATACCGACCTGCATGAATGGCGTAACGAGATGGGAGCTGTCTCAACCAGGGATCCAGTGAAATTGTAGTGGAGGTGAAAATTCCTCCTACCCGCGGAAAGACGGAAAGACCCCGTGCACCTTTACTACAGCTTGACACTGTAGCTTGGATATTCATGTGCAGGATAGGTGGGAGGCTATGATGACTAGACGCCAGTAGAGTCGGAGCCATCCTTGAGATACCACCCTTGAATATTTGAGTTACTAACTGCGTACAATTATCTTGTATCAGGACAATGTCTGGTGGGTAGTTTGACTGGGGCGGTCGCCTCCTAAAAAGTAACGGAGGCTTACAAAGGTTAGTTCAAAGCGGATGGAAATCGCTTGTTGAGTATAATGGCATAAACTAGCTTGACTGTGAGACATACAAGTCGAACAGAGACGAAAGTCGGTCATAGTGATCCGGTGGTTCTGTGTGGAAGGGCCATCGCTCAAAGGATAAAAGGTACGCCGGGGATAACAGGCTGATCTCCCCCAAGAGCTCACATCGACGGGGAGGTTTGGCACCTCGATGTCGGCTCATCGCATCCTGGGGCTGTAGTCGGTCCCAAGGGTATGGCTGTTCGCCATTTAAAGCGGTACGCGAGCTGGGTTCAGAACGTCGTGAGACAGTTCGGTCCCTATCTTCCGTGGGCGTAGGAAAGTTGAAGAGATTTGTCCCTAGTACGAGAGGACCGGGATGAACGTACCACTGGTGTACCAATTGTTCTGCCAAGAGCATCGTTGGGTAGCTACGTACGGATGTGATAAGAGCTGAAAGCATCTAAGCTCGAAGCCAACTCTAAGATTAACTTTCCCTGAAGTTCCCAGCAAGACTAGCTGGTTGATAGGCTGGATGTGTAAGCGTTGTAAGACGTTTAGCTGACCAGTACTAATAGAACGTTTGGCTTATTTTATACATTTCTTTGGTTTACTATCTTATTAAGTATTTTTACTTAATATGTGTTTGAAATTTTTTAGACTTTAACATTATCTTTTATTCACACTTAATCTTCGAGTTAAGTAATAAGATCAATTACTTCTTTATTTGCTTTTATTACTTAACTTGCTGGTGGTACTAGAGAAGAGGAAATACCCAGCTCCATTCCGAACCTGGAAGTCAAGCTCTTCATCGCCGATAATACTGCAGGGTCCCCTTGTGGAAACGTAGGTCATCGCCAGCTCTTTAAGTTTTTTCTCAAAGCCTTTCCTAAGTTAGTACTTCCTTACTACCTTTGGTGAGGCTTTTTTTTAGCACTTCCTTCCTTTATTTACTCTCTTTGTATTTACAACCCCTTTATTTATTTTTCTTTATTTATAATTATTTTACTATAATACAAAGTTATACAAAAATGATAAAGGTTAAATATAAAATGATAAAAAAAATTGATATTAATAGCAATGAATTTAAAGAAGAGTTAGAAAAAACAAAAGAGTTTACAGATGGTGTTTTAAAGTTATATGAATTGGTTTATAATCCAGATAAAGAAGTAAATGAATCAATACAAATGGGGCTAACAAGAAATAGTTTAATTTATGGAAAGAGATATTGTCCCTGTTTTATGGTAATAGAAGAGACAGAAACTGAAAAAAATAGACTATGTCCTTGTATGCCAGCTTTAACAAAAGAAATACCTTTAAATGGTTCATGTCATTGTGGTATTTTTTGTACAAAAGAGAGAGCTAAAGAAATAGCAAAAGAGAATAATCTTGAAGAAGTTATAATTTCTAATTCAAAAATATTATCTAAAGAAGACTGTGAGCTATTACTTGGACAAGATGAAGTTAATTCTTTAGAATTGGAGGCTCTATTAGAAGCTAGAAAGTTAGGAATTATTGAATTTAATCTTGTTGATACTAGAGAATGGATGGAATGGGTTAGTGCAAGAATAGTTGGAACAGATTATTTAGTACCAACAACATCTTTTTATCATGCAATTAATAAATTGGAAGATAAAAAAGATATTCCTGTTGTTGTTTATTGTCATAGTGGAAGTAGAAGTGCTTATTGCCAACGAATAATGTTTAATTTAGGGTTTAAAAGTGTAACTAACTTGGATTATGGTATTTCATATTATACAGGAGAAAAGGAAAGTGGAGATAATTAATCTTCACTCTCTTTAAAATCATCAGAATATTTTTTTAATAGATTCATAATAGAAATAAATAAACTTACCATTGCTGGTCCAATAATCATTCCCCAAAAGCCAAAAGTTGAAAGTCCTGCTACTATTGAGAAAAATATTAGAAGTGCATTTACATTTGTAGGAGTTTTTATAATCTTCTTGTTTATGTAGTTGATAATCATAGGTTTTATAAAAGTATCTGCAATAATTGAAATTACAACAATAGAGTAAATAGCAATTATTAAAGCATTAGTAAAAGAGTTTATTGAAGCTTCATATATTGCAATTGGAAGCCACATTATTACTCCTCCAACTACTGGAATTAAAGATGCAAAACCATATAAAACTCCAAAAAGTAGTCCATCATAACCAAAAAATGTTAAGAAAAATCCAAATAAAAATCCTTCAAAAATAGCAGTAACTAAAGTTGAATAAAGAACAACTGTCATAACACTTGATGATTCATGAAATAATATTATTGAATCTTCTTTTTTTATAGGTAAAAGGTCTCTTATAAAAGTTGCAATTTGTGTAGTATAAAGAGTAAAAAAGAAGAAAAATACTAAAATAAGTATGATATCAAACATAAATTTTACAGAATTTTTTCCAAGGTTTGCACTTATTGACACTATATCTTGAACAGTTTTCCCAACATCAATTTTAGAAGTAATGTTATTTAAAAAGTCATTTAAAAATGTAAAATCCATCGATAAATTATGAACTAAAAGTTTTATTTCATCTAAATTCTTTACTAAAACTTGCTGATCAACTTGATTGAAAAAAGTTGCAAAAGATAAAATACAATATAAAATTGGAAGAAAAAACAGAGCAGCTAAAGCAATAGTCATAACAGATGTTGCTACTATTCTTTTTTTCAATTTATGTTCTAAATGTAATGTTAGTGAGCTTGTAGCAATTGTCAATAAAACTGATACAAAAATTGCTTTTAAAAATGGATTGAAAAGTTCAACCATAAAAAAAAGTAAAAGTATAGCTATTGAAACTAAAAAATATGAGGCTTTCAAAATAATTTTCCTTGTGTTAAATCATCTTCAAGTTTTAAACTTGTTGGATAAGATAGTCTAAACATTTCATAAGTTTTTACACTTGCAACTCTTCCACGTGCAGTTCTTTCTATATATCCATTTGCTAGTAAATATGGCTCAATAGCATCTTCTATTGTTCCTTCATCTTCACTTAAAGCTGCTGCAATAGTTGATAATCCCATAGGTTTTCCTCTATTTGAAATAAGTAGTTCAAGTAAGTTTATATCCATTTCATCAAAACCACTTTCATTTACTCCTAGTTCATCCAAAGCATATTTACATCTTTGTAGATGAATTGATTTTTCGTTTTCAACTTCAGAAAAATCTCTTACTCGTCTAAGTAATCTTAATGCAACCCTTGGTGTTCCTCTACTTCTTTTTGAAATTTCTAAAGAAGCATCATCTTCACAATTTTTTCCAAGTTTAAGAGAAGCTTTTTGAATAATCTTTGCTAATTCAATTTCTGTATAAAATTGCATTCTAAAGTGCATACCAAATCTTTCTCTTAAAGGATTTGATAACATACCAGCTCTTGTTGTTGCGCCAATTAAAGTAAATCTTGGTAAATCAATTTTTACTGTTTGTGCAGCTGGTCCTGAGCCAATAATAATGTCTAATCTATAATCTTCCATAGCAGGATAAAGTATCTCTTCAACAGCAGGTGAAAGTCTGTGAATCTCATCAATAAATAAAATATCACCTTCTTCAAGATTTGTTAAAATTGCTGCTAAATCTCCACTTTTCTCTATCATAGGACCAGCAGTTACTTTTATATTCGTATTCATTTCATTTGAAATTAAATAAGACAAAGTAGTTTTTCCCAATCCTGGAGGTCCATAAAATAAAATATGATCTAATGCTTCTTTTCTTTTTTTAGAAGCATCAATAAAAACTCTTAAATTTTTTTTGATTTTTTCTTGTCCTATATAATCATCCCAGTTTGAAGGTCTTAAACTTATTTCATTGTTATCTTCTTCAAAAGATACTGATTCAACTTCAACTAATCTTTGCATAAATTAATACTCTTCTTCTTTTGATGGAAATGATTTATCTTGAACATCATTTCTATATTGATTTACAGCTTCTTTTACAAGTTCTGCACCATCTAAATAGTGTCTTACGAACTTTGGCTTAAACTCTTCAAAGAAACCTAACATATCAGACCAAACTAAAACTTGACCATCAGTATCTACACCAGCCCCAATACCAATTATTGGTATATTTACAGCTTGTGTTATTTTTTTTGCAACATCACTTTTTACACCTTCAACAACTATACTAAAAGCACCAGCTTTTTCAACTGCAATAGCATCGCGAATTAGTTGTTCTTCGTCTTCTTTTGTTTTTCCTCTTACTTTGTAACCACCTTCACTTCTTACATATTGAGGCATAAGACCAATATGTCCCATAACAGCAACTGCATTTGATGTTAGATGTTTTATAATATCTGCTTTATCTTCTCCACCTTCAATTTTTACTGCATTTGCATTTGTTTGTCTATAAACTTCAACGCAATTTTTTAATGCTTCATCTTTATTTATATAAGTTCCAAAAGGCATATCTATTATGACAAAAGCATTTTTTGCTCCATTACAAACAGCATTTGTGTGATAAATCATTTGTTCTAATGTTGCTGAAAGAGTATCTGGACGACCTGCAAAACTCATATTTAAACTATCACCTACAAGTATCATATCTGCAATTTCTTCAAAAAGTTTTGCGAAAAGTGCATCATAAGCAGTTATTACTGTAAGTTTTTTGTTATTTTTAGAATTTTTTATTTTAGTAATATTCATTTTTTCAAAATTATTTTTTATTATGCTCATTTCAATTTTCCCTATATATAAAATTAGTAGTTTAAGAAGATTATATCTAAAACAAACTTTTTTAAATTAAATTTAAAAATTTTAAAATAAATAGAAGAATTTAAAGAAATTGTAAATAACTCTTCTGTTAGAATGAAACATATCAAATTAAATTAACTTAAAAGTATTTCTTATGA
The DNA here is from genome assembly GCF_900187115.1 of Aliarcobacter butzleri. NCBI lineage: Bacteria > Pseudomonadati > Campylobacterota > Epsilonproteobacteria > Campylobacterales > Arcobacteraceae > Aliarcobacter > Aliarcobacter butzleri. Next base: position 1,775,949 of record NZ_LT906455.1, on the reverse strand, counting down.
ATAATGAATCAAATATTCAAAAACATTTAGCAGAACAAACAATAATGTTCGCAAGTATCACGAAATGGATATTCTTATCATCTTTAATTGGTGCACTGGTTGGTGTCGTTGTCTCACTATTTTTAAAACTTTTAACTTATTGTGAAAATTCTAGATCAGTACTTCCTTTTGACTACTATTATACTTTGCCTTTTGCTTTAGTTATAACAGTTTTTATTGTAAAAAAATTTGCTCCAAGCGCTCAAGGTCATGGCACAGAAAAAGTAATAGAAGCAATACATAAAAATTCAGGAAGAATAAACTTTAGCGTAGTTCCTGTAAAACTTTTTGCAACAGTACTTACTATTTTTTCAGGTGGTTCTGTTGGAAAAGAAGGTCCTAGTGCACAAATTGGAGCAAGTTTAGCTTCTTTTTTAGCTATGAAATTAAGATTTTCAAATAGAGATAGAAAAAAAATTGTAATTTGTGGAATAAGTGCTGGATTTGCGTCTGTTTTTGGAACTCCACTTGCTGGGGCAATTTTTGGAATAGAGATATTGACAGTTGGAGTTTTAATGTATGATATTTTGCTTCCATCTATTGTTTCTGGTTTTTCAGCATTTTTTGTTGCAAAATTATTAGGAATCAATTATACATATTTCAATATTGCTTTTTATACAAACTTTGATTTTAATTATATATTAATCTCTAAAGTAATTATTGGAGGAATATTTTTTGGTTTAGTTGCAGATTTTATAATTACAATGTTAAGTGTCACACATAAATACATAAGTGCAATAAAACTAAATTATTTGTTAAAAGCTTTTGTCGGAGGAATAATCTTAGTTTTATTAACAATTTTTGTTGGAGAACATTATTTAGGTATAGGATTTCAAACAATAAAAGATTCTTTATCTACAAATGGTGTCATAAATGAAAGTGTTCCTTGGTACACTTTTATCTTAAAAACAATTTTTACTTCATTAACTTTAGCTTTTGGTGGAAGTGGAGGAGTAATAACTCCAATTTTTTATGTTGGTGCAACAAGTGGAAATTTGTTTGGTTATTTAGTTGATGGATATATACCTTTATTTGCAGCACTTGGATTTGTAAGTGTTTTGGCAGGTGCAACAAGTGCACCAATTGCAGCTATGATTATGTCAGTTGAACTTTTTGGAATGAATGTAGGACATTATGCGGCTATTTCAATAATAATAGCATTTTTAATGACAGGACATAGAAGTGTATTTCCTTCACAAGTTTTATCAATGAAAAAATCAGAAGCAATTAATATAAAATTAGGTGATGAAATTGAAAATGCTGAGATGACATATACAACAAGATTTTTTGTAAATATTAGAAGAATTTTTAGTCTGATAATGATTAAAATAAAAAATATAAAAAAAAATAATTGATGGTTTAAAAGAAGATTTTAGATAAAATAGAAGAAAAATATAGGATTTAGATTTTGAAAAAATTAGTAGGTTATATTACGGCATCTCTTCCAAATAATAGTTTTACAGTTGATTTGGCCTTTGCTTTAAAAGAATCTGGAGTTGATATTTTAGAATTAGGAGTTCCATTTTCAGATCCCGTTGCTGATGGACCAGTTATTGAAAAAGCAAATTTAAAAGCTTTAAATAATGGTTTTAAATTAAAAGATTTATTTGAAATATCTTCAAAAATTGGACACGATATTGATACTTTATGGATGGGATATATGAATCCTTTCTTTCATTATGGTGTTGAAAACTTTTTAAAAAAAGCACAAGAACATGGAGTTAATGGAACAATAATTCCAGACTTACCATATGAAATGGCTCAAAGATTTGAGCCATTATTTGAAAAATATGAAAAAGCAAATATTACTTTTATTGCACCAACAGATAGTGAAGATAGAGTAAAACTTTTAGTAGAAAACTCAAAAAAATTTATTTATATGGTAGCATATACTGGAATTACAGGAAGTGGGCAAAAAGAAGATTTGTCTTTGCTTATAAATAATGTTAGAAAATATACAAACACACCTTTATATATTGGCTTTGGTGTTGATGAAAAAAGTTGTAAAGAAAAAGCTGTTGGTGTAGATGGTGTAATTGTTGGAAGTGCATTTGTTAAACATTTAATTGATGATAGTTTATCAAATAGTGAAAAAATTAAAAAAATTTCTCTTGTTGCAAAAGAGATAAAAGAAAAAATTAACGAATAAATATGCAAATTTTAAATCAAGATATTGAACTTTTTGAAGAAAATAGGGAGTGTTCCTATTTTGATGAAAAATTGTCAGATATTAGATATAAATATATTTATTCTTGCACAATAGATAAATATCAACCAATGTTAGAAAGAGGTTGGAGAAGATTTGGAAGAATGCATTTTGTACCAGAATGTAGAAGTTGTACAAAGTGTGTTTCTATGAGAATAGATGTGAATAATTATAAATTTTCTAAATCAGAAAAAAGAGTAATTTCAAAAAATAAAGATACAAAATTATATATTAGACCACCATCAGTTACAATGGAACACTTAAGTTTGTATGACAAATATCATAAATTTATGAATGATAAAAAAGATTGGCCATATTCTCCAATTGATGTTGATGATTATGTAAGGTCATATGTTGAATCAAGCGAAAATTTTGCAAAAGAATTTTTGTATATGAGAGATGATAAATTAATAGGTGTAGCTTTAGTAGATATTTTACCTGAAGCGATTTCTGCTATATATTGCTATTATGACCATGACTATTCAGAATTTTCAATAGGAAAGTTTTCTATTTTGGCTCAAATTAAAATAGCAAAGGAGTTAAATATTCCTTACATATATTTGGGTTATTGGATAAAAGATCATTTTTCAATGGGATATAAAGAAAAATATTCTCCATTTGAAATTTTGAAAAATAGACCTAGTTTAGAGGAAATACCTATTTGGGAAAAAGCAGAATTTTAAGTTTATAAATAATTTTTGGTAAATTTTATAATAATTTTATATAATATGAATTCTAAAAAATATGAGGAAAAAAAATGATTAAATTTTTAATACCATTTTTATTGTGTATGACTATAGTTTTTGCTGAATCTTCAGCAGATAATAATAAAAAAATAGAAGATACTATTCAAAAATCTTATAATCCAAATGTTGATTGTTTGATTTTAGAAGATGAAAATTCAATTATATGTAAATTTGAAGTAATAAAAGATTCTCAAAATGAACAAAAAATAGTTATAAATTGGGTTAATCCAAATGGCGAAATTTCAAGAACTAGAGAGATGTTAATTCCAGCAGGAGATAGCTCAGCTTATGATTTCAGATATTTAGATGGTAGAGAAAGTGGTAAGTGGGATTTTAAAATAATTTATGATGAAAAAGAGTATTCAACTTCATTTGAGTTGAAATAATATTTACAAAATAAGTATAGTTTAGTTTGTATTTTTTGGAAACTTTAGATATACTAGGATACATAAAATATTTAAAGGTGAGTTTATGCTAAACGAAAATAGTTATGAAGAAATAATAGATGAATTAAGAAAAATAGTTAAACAAAAAGGACTTAAATATACTGAGCAAAGAGAGATAGTTCTAAGTATATTATTACATGCAAAAGAGCACTTAACTGCTGAAGAGATTTATAATCAAATAAAAAAAGATTATCCAACATCAAACGTTGGAATTGCAACAGTTTATAGAGCTCTTAGTTTTCTTGAAGAAGTAGATTTAATAACTTCTATTACATTTGGAACAGAGGGTAAAAAATACGAAAGTAATTCAAAATCTCATCATGATCACTTAATTTGTACTCAATGTGCTAGAATCATAGAATTTATTGATGAAGAAATTGAAAAAAGACAAGAAAAAATTGCAAAAAATAATAAATTTAAAATTACAAGTCATACAATGCAACTATATGGAGTTTGTGAAAATTGTCAAAAGTAGTATATAAAAATATACTACCTTTTTTATAAAATTTCTGATTTTATATTATTAACCCAGCTTTCAATTCTTTCATCAGTTAAATCACTTTGATTATCTTCATCGATCACTAACCCAACAAATTTATCATCAATTTGAGCTTTTGAACCATCATGGTAATATCCTTCTGTTGACGTGAATCCAATGATTTTTGCATTAGTTGTTTTTATATGCTCATAAATAATTCCCATAGCACTTGCAAATTCATCACTATAACTTTCTTGATCACCTAATCCAAAAAGAGCTATTGTTTTATTTGATAAATCTAGTTTTGAAAAATCACTCCAAGCATCTTCCCAGTCGTCATTTAGTTCTCCATCTCCCCAAGTTGAAGAGCCAAGAATTATTTTGTCATAATCATTCATTTTTTCAATTTTTGTTCCTGATAAATCAAAAACTTCAATCTTTCCTAGTTTTGAAGATATTTTTTTAGCTATTTCTTCACAGTTCCCTGTGCTACTTCCAAAAAATATTGCTGTTGCCATTTTTATCCTTTATTAATTTTTTATTATTGATCTAAAAGAGTATGGTATTGCTTTTATTTGATACTCTTTGTTTTTTAATTCTTTTACATAAACAGGAATTTGTTTTGTAAATTGGTTGTTTTTAGGGTATGCTAAATATATTTGATAAAATTCACCCTTTTTTATTGATTTTATAGCATCTTCAAGCTCATTTTGTATGTTTGGTTTTTTAACTTCTATATCTTTCCAGGAAGTATAAATCTTAACTCCAACAAAATCTTTAGATTTTATACAAATTGAATCACCTAAATCAATAACTATTTTATCACCATGAAGTTTTTTTATTTTTTTTAAAACAAATTCATGAAATAAAAGATGCTTATCAATAAGTAATTGTAAACTATTTTCAATGAAACAAACTGAAATTAGTTTTGCAACAGGTAAAAGTTTATTATTTGAAATAAAAATTTCATTTTTATTATTTGAATATAAATAGTTGTTTATAATTTTTGTAGAATTAATACAGAACTTAAATTTTGTATTAACATTTTTTTTATTTTTTATAAAACTAATTGGAAGCATATTTTTTATTTTATAAGAAAATGCTTGCTCTAAAGACAGATTTGACAGCATTTTTTGTTCATATTTTGAGAAGTAACAATATGATTCTAAAATATTGTTACTCAAATTTAAAAATAGCTGTCTTAATCTATTTTTAGAGTTAAATTCATCAAAATCTTTAGGTAAATATTCTTTATCCTTTGAAAAACCGATGAAATTGTTTTCTAGCATTCTAATTCCTTACCACAGTAGTTTGCATAACATTGACTACAATCTTTTATTCCCATAATTTTTACATATTCATCATAAACGCAAGAGATAGATCTTTTTGCACAAATAAATGGAATATTTTTCTTTTTTGCTTCATTTTTATATTTTAGCATCGTATTATGATTCAAAAAAGATGTAAGCATTACAATGCAATCTGTATCTTGAGGAACTTTCTTCTTAGGAGCTGAAGATTTTTTTCTTGCGTCCCAATGATTTATAGTTTTTGCACCTAAGTTTGTAAGCATAGATGAAATTTGTGTTATTTGATCTCCACCAATAATTAAAACGCTCATTTTAAATCCTTTATTAACAAGTACAACCAGTTGGCTTTACTAAATCTTTTTTATTTTTCGCTTCTAAACCTTTACTCATTGCTTATCCTTATATATTGATAATCATTATTGAAGTTTAGGAAAAGTAAGCTTAAAGTAAGATTAATATCAAGAATAATTATCAAAAAATGAAATTTTTTTTGAATTTGTGTATTTGAAAGATAATTAACTAGGATTATTCCCAGTTAATTTAGAAAATTATACATCGATTTTTTTAAGTTCTCTAATAATTGCAGCTATATCTTGTGAGTATTCTTTTGCTTCTCTACTATTGTATTTGAATCCAGCATTGTAACTTCCCCAAACTTTTGTCCAGTCATTTTTATGAATTTTTTGCCAATATGTCAATTCAGCAATTGCATTTTTTGTAGCAAATTGGAAATCTGAAACAAGTTTTGAAGCAAGAACATCTCTATTCCAAGCAGTATCAGTGATATTATGTCTACTTATAACAGTTTTTATGTTTGCTTGGTATAAGCCAAAATCTTTTGTTTTTTCATTTACCATGAATTGACCAAGTTTTGATTCTTTTATAGCAATAGCCATTAAAGAATAACTAAGGTCATGTTCTTCACCTTTTTCTTTAATCTTTTTTAATGTTTCAAGTTGTTCTGATGTTAAATTTTGTATGTCGATAGCTGACGCAAATACATTAGAAATGAATAATAAAATAAATAAAATGGTCTTCAATTTCAATGTTTTACTCCTTTTAATTTTTTATATAATCAATAAGAGTATATTTTATAATTGTGTAATAATTGTAGATAAGTTTTTAAAGAGCCGTATTTAAGCCTATATCAATGTATTTTCTAGTTTTTATTAGTTCTTGTTTATCAAAAGTTGCTTTTATAATATTTTCTTGGTCATTTTTTATTATATTTCCAAATGGAGTGATAATTGCACTTCCTTTTGCCATATTATCATCTGCACTATTGCTTGCAATTACAAAACATTGATTTACTAAAGCTAAAGCTTTAGAAATAGATTCATAGTGATCTTTTCTTTTTATTCCCCACATTGCAGGATTTAAAATAATATCAGCACCTTTTACTTTTAACCAAAGTTCTGGGAATCTAAGTTCAAAGCATATTAAAGTTGCAATTTTTAAACCATTTATATTTATGATTTTAATATCTTCTAAATTTCCAGGTTTGAAATGAGTTAATTCATCACCTAATGGAAAAAGTTTAAATTTTGATTGAGTATGAATGATTTTTTGATTATGAAAGATATTTAGGGTATTGTAAAAGTTTTCATCTTCTTTTGTAATAAATGTTAATGCAATAATTTTATTTGTAGATAATTCTTTTATCTCTTCTATGGCTTTTATTGAAAAAGTAGAAGCTTCATCCATTCTATTATAAGAAAATCCGCTTAAGGCTAATTCTGGAGCTAAAATAATAGAATTTTCTTCACATGAGTTTATCAAATTTTTTAACTCTTCTAAATTCTTTTGAAAATCGTTTGTTGTTTTAACTTGTAAAGCTATTAAGTTCATTTATTACCTCATTTAAAATATTTTCAACAGCAACCTTGTAACTCATAGCTGTTGCATAGCTTGTAGCTTCATATTTTGTAACTATTACAGAATTTGTGTTTGAAGCACGAATCAAAGCAAAACCATACTCAAAATTTATTCTAAGACCATCTATTTTAACTATATCTTTGATTATTGGAAAACCTCTTTGAGTAGTTTTTAGTTTTTCATCTATTTTTTTTATGATTTCAAATTTATCTTTTTCATTTACATTTATTTCAATATTTGAACTTGTATAAACTTTTGGAAGTTTATCTAACTCTTCATCTAGATTTATTTGTTTATATAAAAGTTCTAATACTCTAAATGTTGCATAAATTGCATCATCATAACCATAATATCTATCATTAAAAAATATATGTCCTGAAACTTCAGCTGCTAAATCAGCATTTAACTCTTTAAGTTTTAGTCTTAAATTTGAATAACCAGTTTTATTCATGATTGTTTTTGTTTCATGATTTAACTCTTCGAAAACATTTTGAGAGTAAGAAACTTCACCAATAATAATTGGATTTTTCATAGTTTTTGAAAAAAGTAGGGCTAACATATCGCCTTTTATATTATATTTTTGAGTTAAAACTGCAATTCTATCTGCATCACCATCATAGGCAAAACCAAGATTATAATCATCTTTTAACAAAGCTTTTAAATCTTCAAGATTTTTTTCATTTGTTGGGTCTGGATGATGATTTGGAAACTCTCCATCAGGATTTAGATGTATTCCTTTATAATTTAGATTTAATTTATCTAAAATATCACATAAAACAGTATTTGCAACGCCATTTCCACAATCAACAATAAAAGGAGTTTTAAAATCTTTTAGGTGAGAAAATTGATTAACCATAAAATCTATATATAAATTTTTAGCATCAAGTTCAAAAAAATCAAAATTATCTGGAATTTGTATATTTGGATTTTTTGTTATTCTTTCATATAAAGCTAAAAGTTCATCACCAAAAAAAGGTTCGTTATTTATAGTGATTTTAAATCCATTATATTTTTTAGCATTATGGCTTCCTGTTATCATAATTGAAGCTGCTGGTTTTATTTTTTCATTGTTTATAAAAAATTCTTGAAAAGAAGCAAAATAGTTTACTCCAGTTGCAACTAGTCCAATATTTAGAACTTTGCAATTTGAAAGATTAATTCCTGAAATTAATCCATCAAAAAGCATTTGAGAGTGAGTTCTTACATCATAACCAACAACTATATATGGAGTTAAAGAAGTTTTTTCTTTTATATGAAGACCAAGATAATAACCAATTAGTTTGGCATTTTCATAGGTTAAATCATCATTTACTATTCCACGAATATCATATTGTCTAAAAATTGTTTTATTTATCATTTTGTTCTAACTTTAATAAAAACTCTTTTTTTTCAACTCCACCAGTATAACCACCAATTTCACCATTATTTGAAATGACTCTATGACAAGGAACAATTATGCTTAAGTTATTTTTACCATTTGCATTTGCAACAGCTCTAAATGCTTTTTCATTTTCAATCATTTTGGCTTCTTCTTTGTAACTAATAGTTTTTCCATAAGGTATTTTTAAAAGTGCTTCCCAAACTTTTATTTGAAAAGGTGTTCCTATTAGTTTTAATGGAATTGTAAAGTTTGTTCTTTTTTCAAAAAAGTATTCATTTATCTCTTTTTCTAAAAGTTTAAAAATGTTTTTATCTTCTATAACTTTATCCGCTTTTAAAATTTTTTTTAAGTTTTCAATTCTTTTTTCACAAAACTCTTTTTCAAAAGGAGTAAACATAATAAGTTCATCTTTAAAATAAGCAGCAAACATTTCGCTTAAAGGTGTAGAAAACTTTGTTGTAAAAATAATATTTTCATTTTTCATGGTCGAAATTCTAGCATAATCATATATAAGATATAATACAAAATGTTAAAAAATATAAATAAAAATATAAAAGTTTTATATGTTGAAGATGATGATATAGCAAGAGAAAATGGTATTGAATATTTAGAAAACTTTTTTGATACTATTTATGAAGCTTCAAATGCAATAACAGCATTACAACTTTATGAAAAATACAAACCACAAATTATTATAACAGATATTCAGATGCCAAAATTAAATGGTTTGGAGTTTGTAAAAAGAGTACGCCAAATTGATAAAAAATGCCAAATAATAGTTATTACTGCATTTTGCGATAAAGATTATTTACTTCAAGCAATAGAGTTACAACTTGTTAAATATTTAGTAAAACCAGTAAATGAAAAAGATTTTGAAGAAGCTTTACTTTTATGTATAAAATCATTGGAAGAGGATATTTCAAATATCGTAAAATTTGATGAAACTTCATATTTTGATACTTTTAATAAAACTTTAGTTATTGAAAATGAGCTTATAAAACTAAGAGCAAAAGAGATTTTATTTTTAGAACTGCTTATAAAAAATAAAAATAGATATGTTACATACGAGGAAATTGAGTCTTATGTTTGGTTTGATAGTGTGATGACAAAAGATGCTTTAAAAACTTTAGTTAAAAATGTTAAAACAAAACTTCAAAAAGATATGATAGAAAATCTTACAAATAGTGGGTATAAAATTGGAATTTGATATAAACCAGATTATATTTTATGGTATAACTTTTGGTATTTTAATAATGACAATAGCATATACCTTAATAAGATATATATATTCAAAAGAGATATTTTATATAAGTTATTGTTTTATGCAAATTTTTTCTTTGGTTTATATAGTTGCATATAGTAAGTTATATCAAATTAGTTATTTTGTTCAAGAATTTTCTTTAGTTTTAGCTTCTGTTTTTGCAGTAATTTTTGCAGTAAATTATTATGAAGGAAAATTTTTACCAAAAGTTTCAAACTATAAAGAGTTGATTTTAAATACATTTTTATTAAATGTTGTGATTCTAACAGCTTTTTATCACTATATTTTATTTGAATATTTACCTTATACTATCATTTATGCAATTTTATTTATTTCAATAATTTTTAATTTAAAACAAGGTTTTAAGCCAACGCTTATTTATGTAATAGGTTGGTCAATATTTTGTATAATTCTTTTTATCTTTGATTTTAAAAATAGATATATTGGCTTGGGATATTTTGATTTAGTTTTAGTTGTATTTACTCTTGAAGCGATGCTTTTTACAATCTCAATAGCATATAAATATAATGATTTGAAAAAACAAAATAAAGAGTTTGAAAAGATGATTTTGCAACAATCAAAGTTTGTAAAATCAGGTGAAATGATAGCAAATATAACTCACCAATTTAGGCAACCACTAAATAATATTTCATATATCTTGATAAATTTGAAAAAGAGATTTGAAAGTGAAAAATTAGACAAGATTTTTTTTGATAAAAAGGTAAATCAAGCAAATGAACAGGTGAGTTTTTTATCAAAAACAATAGATGATTTTAAAGAGTTTTATTTACAAGAGAAAGAAAAAGATGATTTTTTTGTAAAAGACTCAATCCAAAATGCTCTTACAATCTTAAATCCTGACCTACAAAAAGATAATATAAATTTGAATTTAAAATTTGAGACTTTCGAAGATATAAAAATCTTTGGAGTTAAAAATGAGTTGTCTCAAGTTATTTTATCTTTGGTTTCAAATTCAATAGATGCTTTAAAAAATAGACATAATCCAAAAATATCTATAAATGTAGTATCTTCAAGTGCTGAGGTTATAATAGAAATTTTAGATAATGCAGGTGGAATAAAAGCAAAAAATCTAAAAAAAATATTTGAACCATATTTCTCTACAAAAGAAGAAGGAACTGGAATAGGGCTTTATTTATCAAAAATTATAATTGAAGAGAGTTTTGGTGGAAAGTTACAAGTTCAAAATATAAAAGATGGAGCTAAATTCTCCATCTTTATTGAAAAGGCTATTTAGTTTAAGGTTTTGAAAAAATCAGTTTTTTTACAACTTTATAATTTTTTTCTTGAGAATAAACCTCTATGAAAATAGGTATATTTTTTGTTTTTATATTGTTTAAATCATTAACACTTTCTATAATTAATACTTTTTTAGCTCTTTTTCCAGCTTCAAGTGAAAACTTCTCAAATCTTTTTATTTTGAAGTTATCATCATTTAATTTTATGTCAAAAGTCAAAGTTTCATCTTGAGTATTATGAACACCTAATATATAGTTATTTACTATTTTTTTATCTTCAGTTACTTTATAAAGTTCAGTTGTTTTATTTATATTTACTAAGAAATTTTCTTTTTCAAGAGAAAAATAAAATGCTAAAAAAATACATAGAAATAGTGAAACAAAATATGTAGTATTTCTTTTTGTAAAAATAGATACTTTTTGTTTGTTTATAACTTTATTTGTACTTCCCCAGTTAATTAAGCTTGTTTTTCCTAATTTTCCCATAACAGTTGAACAAGCATCACTACATTCAAGACAATTTATACATTCAACTTGTAAACCTTTTCTTATATCAATATGTGTTGGACATATTTTTACACAAGCTTCACAAGTTGTACACTCTTCGTTATTTGACCACTCTTTTTCTTTGAATATAGATTTAATACTGCCTTGATAAACTTTTCCACCACGATTAAAATCGTAAGTTACTTGTTTTGTATTATCATCATATAAAACAGATTGAATTCTTGAATAAGGACAAACATAAACACAGAAATTTTCTTTCATAAAAACGATATCATAAACTAAAAATAGTGCAACACTTATAATAAATAATATCATAAAACTATGTTCAGCAGGCTCTTTTAGATAAAGAAAGAAATCTTCTGGTGGAACAAAATAAAGCATAAAGTTTGATGATATAACTAAAGTAATAATCAACCACAAAAATAAAGAAATATATTTTTTAAATTGATTTGATTTTTTTGAATAATCTATATCTTTTTGTTTATTTTTGATTCTTCTTAAGTCTAAAATTGTACTTTCGATTAAATCTCTATAAATTACTCTAAAAATAGTTTGAGGACATGCCCATCCACACCAAATTCTTCCTAATATTGAAGTCATTGCAAATATACCAATGAATAAAAACATTAGTAAAAATGGCATAACATAAAGTTCGCTTACATTAAAAACAATTCCTAGAAAGTGAAATTGCAACCTTTCAAATGATAGTAATAGAAGATGATTTTCATTTATTGTAATAAATGGTGAAATTAGTACAAAAATTGTAATCAAAGTATATACTAAATATCTTCTTTTTGAATAAGCCATAAAAACTCCTTTTATTTTTTTGTATTCTAAATAAAAAAAGTGTTCATTTGGTGGTATGAAAAAATATAAAAATTATATTGCTTATTTTGATTATTATTTGTATAATTTTGCAAGTTTATTTAAGGAAAAAAAGTGAGAAAAATTAACTTTGTTTTTTTATTTTTGTTGTTTGGTTTTGTTGAGCTATTTGCAGGAAATAGATACGATATGAAATCAGGAATTGTTGAATATGAAATAGTTGGAGATAATGGAAAAGCTAATGGTAGTATAAATGGTACTAGTAAATTAGTCTTTAAAGACTTTGGAGCAATCGAATTAGTAGATGAAAAAACTACTCAAATTATTGCAGGAGAACAAGAAACTGAAAGAACAGTTTCAAAAATAGTAAAAGATACTTTATATACAGCAGATTTTGATGATGAAATTATTTATTCTCAAAAGTTAGTATTAGATGAAGATAGTTCAATACAAAATATAAAAAATCGTGAGAGTTTTACTCAAATGGGTGCAAAATATTTAGGAACTGAAACTATTTTGGGATATAAATGTGATGTTTGGCAACTTGGTGAAGATAAAATCTGGGTTTACAATAGTGTTCCTCTAAAACAAATAAGTAAATCTTTAGGTGTTGTACAAATGCAAATAGCAAAAACTGCAACTTTTAATATTGATATAAAAGATGATAAATTTAAACTTCCAAATTTCCCAGTTAAAAAGATTGAAGCGATAATTGGTGGTGGAGAAGATGAAGCAGAATATGCAAATCCTGTAAAAAGATAATAGCTTGAGAAAAACTCAAGCTATTTATTAAACTAGTTTTTTATTTTCTTTTGTAAGAATGTAGGCAACTATTATAAACGAAACAGCACCTAAGAATGTATTAGAAAGAATAGTTGAAGCTACTGCGAAGAATAGAGCAACTAAACTTGCTTTTTTAGTATTTACAACTAATGCTATTATTGAAATAATCAGTGATACAAATCCAACATAACCAAAATATATAGAGTGTCCCATAAAGTCTTTTATTCCACAAGCTATTCCTTTTGAATCAATGTTGCAAGCATTTGCTAAAGCTTTATTTGAAACAAATCCTATTTTAAACAGATAAACAGCAATTGCAAAAACTAAAGTATAAACTACAATCTCTTTTAAATCTGTAATTTTAATCTCTTTTGTTGTACCTTTGTATAGGATAAACGCAAAAATTAAAGATAAAATAACCCAAATATTTGAGAAAATATTTAAAGAAGTTTCGTTATAGAAAACTATAATTGTATTTATAACTAAAATTAAAGATAAAAGTTTTTCAAATTTACCAAATTGAAGTTGATTGAATCTTGGAATATATAACCATAAAAATGAAATAGCTAAGATTATAAATCCATAGATTTCAAAGTTTTCATATCTTCCATTAAATGCTAAATTTGTAGTCATAATAAATGTAAAGAATGCAGATGCATAAAAGAACATTGAAGGAATTACATCACTTTGTTTTTTTCTTAAGATGTAAGCTAACATAAAATAATATACAAAGATTTGAGTTCCAAGAACTAAAATTGCCCAAATAAACTCAAAGAAGTTTCTAGTTATTACATGATATTGTTCAACTTGAAGCATAAATAAAATAGCAAAAATAGTATTTATAATAGTAAAAGTAGCTATTTTTGTCATTGAAAATACTTTTTTTCTTAACATTGCATAAGAGAAACCTAATACTAAAAATAGTGAACCAAATGCTAAATATGTATAATTTGGGAAGTTTGAAACATCACCTTTAAATACACTTTTATCACCTCTATCTTTATCAAATAATCCCCAGAATCCACCAACAGCTCCTTCATTTACTCTTTTCCAAGGTTGATCAACTGCTTCGATGATATTATAGTTCCAGTTTTTTTCATTTGCTAATTTTACAAAATCTCTTACAAACATAGCTTGGTTTATTTTGCTAGGCATAGCATCTTCTCTTGCTCTTCCTTCACTTGGCCAACCTGTTTCACCAATTAGAATATTTGAAGTTCCTAACTCTTTTTCAACTTCCATTCTTACATTTGCTAAGTGTTCTATTGAATCATGTATATTTTGAGGATCATCTTCCCAATAAGGTAAAATATGAATAGTTACAAAATCTGTAACTTCTTTGATTTTTGGATATTTAAGCCAATATTCCCAAACATCAGCATAAGTTACAGGAGTATCAGGAAGAGCAGTTTTTACTTCAACTATAAAATCGTGAAGTCTTTGCTCAGAAGAATCACCTCTTAATAAAACCTCGTTTCCTACAATTACTGCTTTTACAATGTCTTTGTATTCAGTTGCAAGTTGGATTAAAGTATCTACTTCTTTTCTTGCATCTTTATCACTTTTTCCTATCCATGCCCCCATTAACATTTGCATATTTAACTCTTTTGCAACTTTAGGAATAAGTTCTAATCCAACAGTAGAATAAGTTCTAATACAATTTGTATACTTAGAAAAAAGTTCTAAATCTTTTCTAATATTTTCTTCTTTTAGAACTAAACCTTTCTCAAAAGAGTATGGTGATTCATCTTTTGTAAATGGAGCATAAGAGACACATTGAAGTTTAGAAAAAGATTTTGAAGAGTCATCTTTTAATATAACTTTTGTACCTACATAATGCCAAAAAAACAGCACTGATAGTGCACTTAAAAATGTTAAAAAAACCTTGTTTCTCATTATTATCCTTTTCTTATTTGACCTTGTCCATAAATTTTGTATTTGAATGTCGTTAAATCTTCTATTCCCATAGGACCTCTTGAATGAAGTTTATTTGTAGAAATACCAACTTCAGCTCCAAGTCCAAACTCTCCACCATCTGTAAATCTTGTACTTGCATTTGCATAAACACAAGCAGCATCAACTTCACTTAAAAATTTATTTATTGTCGTGTAGTTTTCACTTAAGATTGATTCAGAGTGTCCAGAACCGTGTCTTTGAATATGTGTGATCGCTTCATCAACATTTGCTACAATTTTTATGTTTAAAACATTTGCTAAATATTCTGTATCAAAATCTTCTAATGTTGCAGGAATTGCGTTTATGTGTTGTAAAGTTTCAGGGCAACCTTTTAAGATTGTTCCATGAAGACTAAGAGTTTCAACTAAACCACTTAAGATTAATGCAGCAATATTTGTATGAATTAATAAAGTTTCTATTGAGTTACAAGCACTTGGTTTTTGGCATTTTGCATTTACAACAATGTCAAATATTTTTGTAATATTGGCATCTTGGTCTATAAAAATATGACAAATTCCTTTATCGTGTTTAATTACTGGAATTGATGAGTTTTCACTCACAAATCTAATAAGTGCTTCTCCACCTCTTGGAACAATTAAATCTACATATTTGTCTTGTTTTATTAGTTTTGCAACACCTTCTCTACTTGAATCAGGAAGTAATGAAATAGCATATTCAGGAAGATTGTTTTTTCTTAATACTTCTCTTAAAATTGTAGCTATTGCTTTGTTTGAGTTTTCAGCTTCTTTTCCACCTTTTAAAACACAAACATTTCCACTTTTAAAACAAAGTGCAGCAGTATCACTTGTAACATTTGGACGGCTTTCATAAATGATTCCAATTACTCCAATAGGAATAGAAACTTTTTGAATATTTAAACCATCTTTAGTAACCCAACCATTTAAAATTTTACCTAAAGGATCTTGTTGTGATGCAATTTGTCTAATTGCAATTGCCATATCTTGAATTCGTTTTTCTGTCAGAAGAAGTCTATCTTGTAAAGCATCATTTAAATTATTTAATTTTGCATCATTCATATCTTTTTGATTGTGAGAAAGAATGAAAGAAGAGTGTTCTATTAAAGCATCTGCCATTTCATTTAGAACTCTATTTTTCTGTGCAGAGCCTAAGTTTGCAATAATTCGACTGCTATTTTTAGCCTCTTGTAAAAACTCTTGCATAAGCTTTTCCTATTTTAAAATAAATTATTTTCGCGTAATATACTAAAATAAGGCTTTGTTACGGCTTTTATAATTTAATTTAAAATATGATTTATTGGACCATTACCATTACCTAAATTTGGTGCGTGTTTTATTGCTTCATAGATATATTTTTTTGCTATTTTTATAGAGTCCTCCAAAGTTTCACCTTTTGCAACAAGTGAAGCAATACTTGCACTAAAACTACAACCAGTTCCATGCGTATTTGATTCATCAGCTCTTTTAGATTCAAAGTTTATAATTGTTCCATCTTTTTTTAATAAAACATCTACTGTTTTATTTTTATCTTCAACCATATTTTTAAATAAAATATTTGTTGGTATATGTTTTATATTTTTTATATCATCAATTGAGTTTACATCAAAAAATAGTTTTGCTTCATATTTATTTGGAGTTATTACAAAAGCATATTTAAAAAGTGTTTTTAATGTTTCAATTGCTTCATCATCAATAAGTTTAGAACCAGCTCTTGAAATAGCAACAGGATCTAAAATAATAGGAATATATAAAGGTTTTATACAATCAAGAACTTTTAAAATAAGCTCTTTTGAACCTAACATCCCGATTTTTATAGCATTTACTTTAAAATCTTCTAAAACGCTAGATATTTGTTCTTGTACAAAACTAGGTTTTAAAACTTCTACATTTGTAACTCCAAGAGTATTTTGTACAGTTATTGCTGTTATTGCTGTTGTCATAAAAATTCCATGATAAAATCCACTTTTTATGTCAGCTTGAATACCAGCACCTCCACCACTATCGCTTCCTGCTATTGTTAAAACAACTTTCATTTTTTAAACCTTTATTTACAAATACCACTATCTTTTAGCATTTCTTGGATTTTTTTACATCGATTATTATCAATGTAGAGATTTAACCATGATTCTACCCAATAAGGAATATTTCTTCCATTATTCCCCCAAGAGTTTACGCTTTGATATTTTAAGCCCAAATATTGCGAAAAAGTGCGTTTATTAAAATTCGCTTTTTTTAGTAACAATTTAAAATTTTCTTTATCCATTTACATTCCAAAAATAAATATTCATAAGTATATCTTAAAAATATAAAAAATATATAAAAGTATATAAAATTAAGAAAAATATTAGTTGAATTTTTGTAAAATATTTATATATTAAAATAAGGATTTAAAATGAAAATAAAAGCAATTTTAAGTAGTGGAAGATTTAGAATTTTTAATGTTTTCAAATTTGAAGATTTAAAAGCTATAACAGCTCTTTATCCAAGATGGGAATATATGTCATAAATTTTTTTATGTTAGAATAAATAAAATTTAACTGGAAAAAATATGGGAATAAAAGATAAATTAAAAGAGAATTCAAATAAATTAATAAATATTGCGAGTGAAAATGCAACAAAAGCTTTTGATTATCCTAAAATAAAAAGCCAGCAGTTAAAAGATGCAATAAATTTGAAAATAAGAGAAAAAGCAATTCTTTCAACAAAAGCTAGATTAATAGAAAATCATAAAACTTTTGATGATTTTAGTGATGAAGATTTAGAAATAATTATTGCAGATGAAGAGAGAAAAATTATAGATGACTTGAAAACAAAATCTTTAGTTGTTGCTCTTGCAGCTCTTGGTTTAAACTTTTTTGTTTAGGTTTTTGTGATGTTTAAACAAGTAAAATCTGCTGTTTTTTGGTACTATTTGTATAAGTTTAGAAAAAGAGTTACTTTAATATTCTTGCTTTTAATTATCGCACTTTTTGCAAATGTGATTTATGCTGACATTGTAGAATACTTAAAATTAAAAGAAAAACTTGAATACCTAGAAATAGCTTTAATTTCAAAATGGTTAATCATAATATTTAATATTGGTATTTCTATATATCTTATTTTGACTTTGTTTAAAAAAGAGGAAAGTGGAAATGGAAAAAAAGAAAAAATAGTAGAAAAAGAAAATATCAAAAAAGAAAAATTCACTCAAAGAGAAAAAGAGTTTTTAAATAAAAAAAATATTCGTTCAAAGGCTGATATTTTATTGGATAAATAATTTGTATTTTAAAGCTATTTTTTGGTTATTATTACAAAAAAATTTTTAAAGGGAGAATTATGTATCTTAGAATTACAAATATTGTAGAAAGTAGCTTTTTCACAAAGTTTATAATTTATTTAATTGTATTAAATGGAATTACAATGGGACTTGAGACTTCAAAAACTTTTATGCAAAGTTTTGGAGTTTATACAACGCTATTTAATCAAATTGTTATTACTATTTTTACTATAGAGATTATTTTAAGAATTTATGTTCATAGAATCTCTTTTTTCAAAGACCCATGGAGTCTATTTGATTTTTTCGTTGTTGCTATCTCTTTAGTTCCTACAAGTTCAGGATTTGAAATATTAAGAGTTTTAAGAGTTCTTAGACTATTTAGGTTAGTTACTGCTGTTCCTCAAATGAGAAAAATAGTTTCAGCACTTATTAGTGTGATTCCAGGAATGTTATCTGTAATTGCTTTAATGACACTGTTTTTTTATATTTTTGCAATTATGGCAACACAACTTTTTGGAGAAAGATTTCCTGAATGGTTTGGAACATTAGGTGAATCTTTTTATACACTATTTCAAGTTATGACTTTAGAATCTTGGTCAATGGGTATTGTCAGACCTCTGATGGAAGTTTATCCTTATGCTTGGGTTTTCTTTATACCTTTTATATTTGTAGTAACTTTTGTAATGATAAATTTAGTGGTTGCTATTATAGTTGATGCAATGGCTATTTTAAATCAAAAAGAGGAACAACATATAATTGATGAAGTTCAATCTCATGAAGATAATATAAATAATGAGATAATAAAATTAAGAGAAGAGATTGTAGAACTTAAAGAATTAATAAAAACTAGTTTAAAAAACTAATCTTTATTTTTTCATTTAAGTTAGCTATTTAGATTTAAAAAATGTATAATCACAAAATTTTATAAAGTATTTTAAGAAGGAAATAGATGGATGCGACAAATTTAAAAAACTATTTTTTTTATTTTGCAAGTTTTGTAGTTATAATAGCAGGTATGAAAATGGCGAGTGAAATAGTTGTTATACTATTTTTGGCAATATTTATCTCTTCTATTTTTTCATCTGTTTTAAATCTATTACAAAGGAAACATTTTCCCAAAATAGTCTCTTATTTTCTTTTGTTACTTATAGTTATAATTCTTGGTTTTATGTTTGCTTATGTAATAAATATTTCTTTAAAAGATTTTTTAGCAAATCTTCCTAGTTACGAAGTTAAGTTAAAAAATTTAGTTTTAAATAGCATTCATTTTGCACAAAGTTATGGTTTAAATATTGATAAAGCAAAAATAATGGAAACACTAAATTTTAGCTCTTTCTTTGGCTTAACTACAAATATAATTGGGAGTATTAGTACCTTTTTATCAAAGTTTTTGCTTGTGATTATAGGTGTTGCATTTATTCTTGCTGAATCAAAATCTTTTCAAACAAAATTAAAAGTAATTTTTAGAAATAATGCAAAAAAACTACAACACTTCAATCTTTTTTCATTTAATATTCAAAAGTATTTTGTAGTTAAAACTTTCACAAGCTTTTTGACAGGGTTTATAGTAACAATTATGCTAGCTTTTTTCAATGTTGATTATCCTATTTTATGGGGTGTTATTGCAATGCTATTTAATTTTGTACCAGTTGTGGGGTCAATAATTGCTTCAATTCCTGCGATACTTTTAGCATTAATGAATCTTGATATTTTTTCTGCTATTTGGGTTATTATTTTATATATGGTTATAAATATTTCAATAAGTAATATTTTAGAACCAAAATTAATGGGAAGAGAACTAGGACTATCTCCTTTAATAATATTTTTCTCTTTAATATTTTGGGGTTATATTTTGGGAATTGTAGGAATGTTTCTAGCTGTTCCAATTACTATGACATTAAAAATAGCATTCGATTCAAATACAAGTACTCATTGGATTGGTATTTTAATGTCTGATTTATCAAGGAAAAAACTTAAAAAAACTGAAGATTAAAATTTGTTTACTTTCTAATACTTGTTTTTAAAAACAAAAAGACTATGACATGAATAAGTATGATTTTTATTTATAAGCATAAAGTCCATTGACTTAATAATGGTGCGGATGGCGGGACTTGAACCCGCACAAGCTTAGCTCACCACCACCTCAAGATGGCGTGTCTACCATTCCACCACATCCGCATTTCTGGAGAAATTAGGGTAGAATGTTACTATCAATTTACTTAAAAATATATCAAATATTTCATTATTAAGGTTATTCCTCTTTAAAGGTTTTTTCATGTACTGTTTCTAATATTTTTTTAGCTATTTTTGATGTATTTATTGCAATATCATGTGTTTGATTTGCAATTGAAGCATTATTTTGTGTTTGTCTATCTAATTTTGTGATTACATCATTAATTTGTTCTATACTTGTTTTTTGCTCTTTTGAAGAAATTGAAATATCGTGTATTACTTCTGTTGTTTTTGATATGTTCTCTTTTAATTTTACATATCCATTTATCATATCATCTGCAATTTTTTTACCATTATTTGTTTTTTCAGTTGCATTTTCAACTAAAGATTTAATCTCACGTGCTGCTTCGGCACTTCTACTTGCTAGATTTCTTACTTCAGCTGCAACAACAGCAAATCCACGTCCCGCTTCTCCAGCAGTTGCAGCTTCAACAGCTGCATTTAAAGATAAAATATTTGTTTGAAATGCTATTTGGTCAATAATTGTAATTGCCTCTGCAATTGATTGCGTTTGTTCATTTATTGAATCCATTGATTCAACTGTAATATTTGCAAGTTTTTGTCCCTCTTCAATTGAATTTGATAACTCTTTTGAATGATTTTCCATTATTGAGATTCTTTCTGTATTATTTATTACAGTACTTGTAATTTCTTCCAAAGCAGCAGCTGTTTCTTCTAAAGATACGGCAGTTTCATTTGAAGATTTATTTAAAATATCTACATTTTCTAATAAAATTTTTGAACTATCATCAAGAATAAAACCATTTGCTTTGTTTTGTTGAAGCATTTGGTTTATTATATTTGATAGATTATTTAAACCTTTTGCAACATTTCCAGTAGGATTTTTTATATCATCTACAAAGTTTAATTTTGAGTATTTTTCAAGAGATGATAAAATAACATTTATATCTTCATTTACATTCATATTTATTGTTTGAATCATTTCATTTAACATATTTTTTAATTCATTTAATGATTCATTTGTAGTTGTTTGTGTTAGTTGTAAATTAAGATTTCCCTCTTTTACTCTATTTACAATCATTTTAACTTCATTTATTAAAGCTTTATCTTTCTCAAGATTTTTGGCAATTATTTCCATTTGTTTGTCTATTTCTGCTGCCATATTACCAAACTCATCATTTGTATTTATATTTAGTTTAATAATATTTTTTTCTTCACCTTTTAAATATTTAAAGAAAAAGTTTAACCCCTCTTCAAAAGTTTTTAAAGGAGATAAAATTTTAACTAATGCATAAAATAAAATTCCAAGAATAATTATCAGTAAAAAAACATATAAAAATATCTCTTTGATTAGATTTTCATTGATTTTTTTAGAAATAGCATTTTTATCAAGTTGAATCACTAATTTCCAATTTGTAATAGGAATATTACTATATGCAATTAATTGGGGATTGTTATTAAGTAAAGCTTCACCAAAATGTAAACTATTATTTGATTTTACTTGTGCATAAATTTCATTTTGTTTTTCAAGCTCTTTTTCATCTTTATGAATTATAGTTTTTCCTTCAAAATCTGTTAAATATGCAAAACCATCTTCATTGAGATTTATATTTAAAACAGTATTTACAACAGTATCAAGAGCAATATCCGAACCAATTACTCCTATGATTTTTCCATCTTTTTTTATAGGTGCAGATACTGAGATAACTAGTTTTTTTGTAGTAAAATCAATGTAAGGTTCGCTAATTCCTGCTTTATTTGTTTCAACAGCTTTTTTATACCATGGTCTTTTTCTTGAATCATAATCATGTGTTTGAGGTGTTCTAAAAGTGGCATCATATTGTAAGAAATTTCCATTCTCTTCAATTCCAAGATATAATCCTGAAAACTTTCCTGATAAATTACCTAGTCTTAATTTATCAATAATCTCTTTGTTTTTTACATCCAAATTTAATGATGATACTTCTTGTGCAACAGCTTCAACAATATCAATTTTTGATTGTAAATAACTGTTGATTGATTTTGAAGTTTCTTTTGCTAAATCCAACTCTTTTTGTTTAATTAAATTATATTCCGAACTATAATTATTGTACGTATTATAAAATCCTAATATAAAAAATGAGACAGAAACACTAAAAAGCGTCAAAACAAGAAGTTTGTTTTTAATAGTTGTACTTTTCAATTTTTTTCCTTTTTACATTTATAAAAGAAATTTTACTTTTAAATGGTGTCAAAAAGGTAGCATAAATTTAGATAAAAAAAAAGGTCAAGAAGAAAACTTCTTGACCTTTGGAGTTTTATTAAATCTGTTGATTTAAAATTACCCTAAAAATGGATTTGCATATAATGCAATCATAGCTACAACAAGTGCATAAATAACTTGTGCTTCGATCATCGCTAAAGCAATGAACATTGTAGTCATTAATTTTCCACCTAAACCTGGGTTTCTAGCAGTACCAGCAATAGTTGCAGCAGCAGTATTACCCATACCAATAGCACCACCAAGTGCAGCAAGACCTAATCCAATTCCAGCAGCAACAACAGAGTATGCTTTTAAAGTTTCATTTACAACAGCTTCGTCAGCAGCGAAAGCGATACCAGCAATAGCTAGCATTAAAAGAACGATTTTTTTCATTCTATATTCCTTTATATAATTTAAACAAAGTCTGTTCGGCTTGCGTATCCCTACTAAATACTTTGATGGGCAATATTATAAAGAAGTAAAACTAAAAATAAGCTAAAATTTATAATCTAAGACTTTTTAAAAACTTTTTGTTATAATCAAAATTCTAAAGAAGGGTTTATTATGAAAAAAATAATTATAAGTACGACTTTTTTAATTACACTTATTGTTGTCTCTATCTATGGGATTTTGTTTACAAAAAAAGGAAATGGATTTATTTCCTCTTACTTAGAAAATAGAGTAAATGAAGAACAAAAAGATTTGAAATTCAAAATAAATAATTTTACTTTAACAACAAAAGATGTTGATTTTGAAGCAACACTCAATGAAAACTCTTACATAAATATCTCTGGTGCTTTATCGCTTTTCAAAAAAAATGTAGATTTAAAATATGATATAAAAATAGAAGATTTATCTATTTTCAAAAATTTAATTAGTGAAGATTTAAAAGGAACTTTTTTTACAAATGGAATTTTCAAAGGAAGTGAATCTGAATCAATAATTCAAGGTTTTTCAAATATTGCAAGTAGTCAAACAAAATATTATATGAACTTAGTTGATTTTAAACTAAAAGATATTTATTTAGATTTAAAAGATGCAAAGATTGATGAATTGTTAGCAATATTTAATAAACCATTATATGCAAATGGAAATTTAAATTTAAATGCAAATATTAAAAATATAGATAAAAATAGTTTAGATGGTTTATTGATTGCAAATATTTCTAAAGGATTAATAAATAATGATATTTTTAATAAAGAATTTAATCAAAAAATAAATACAAAAATTAGTTTCAATGGTGATATAAATGCTTCTTTATTAGGAAATATTATTGAAGTTAAATCTGATATGACAAGTTCTGTTGCTGATATATTTTTTGATAAAACTTTAATTGATATCGAAAAAAATACAATACAAAGTGATTACAAAATTGATGTAAAAAATTTGGCAAAATTAGAAGGGTTAATTGGTAAAAAATTGCAAGGTGAGTTTCTAACGACAGGAAATATTTTAAAGGATAATAAAAATATTTCAGTTGATGGAAATAGTGATATTTTTGATGGATTTTTCACATATAAATTTGAACTTAAAGATTATGAAATTCAAAACTTAAATTTGAATATAGAAAAAGCAAAATTAGAAAAAATATTTTTTATGTTAAATGAACCAATTTATGCTGTTGGAAATCTAGAATTACACAGTGATATAAAAAATTCTAATATAGAAAATCTTGATGGAAGTTCTAGTATAAAGATATCTGATGCAAAAATTATAAATGAGGTTGTAAATACTGTTTTTAAAAAGAATTTGAAAGATTTAATTACTTTTAAAAGTGAAATCAAAACTTCTTATGTACCAAACCAAGCTATTTCGCAAATAGATGTAAATTCAAATATTGCACAATTAAATATGAATAAAGCAATTTATGATTTTTCAAAGAATACTTTTAACAGTGATTATAATTTGAATGTATTTGAGTTGGAAGCTTTAGAAAGTTTTACAAAAGTAAAAATGCGTGGCGCAATTGATGTAGTTGGAACAATAGAAAATAGTGAAAACTTTTTTAAAATTAATGGAAATTCAAATATTGCAAGTGGACAAATGAATTTTAATCTAATAAATCATGATTTAGTTTTAAATTTAAATAATGCAAATTTAAAAGATATAACTTATATGATGTTTCAACCTGAAATTTTTGATTCAAAAACTAATTTGGACTTAAAATATAACTTGCTTGATGAAAAAGGTACTTTGAATGCAAATTTATTGGGTGGAAGATTTTTAGAAAATAACTTCTCAAATATTGTTAATCAATTGGCAAAATACGATTTAACAAAAGATGTTTATGAAACAGCAGTTTTAAGTAGTAAAATCGATAATAAGAAATTTATAACAGACTTGACAATGAAAAATAAAAATAATCAAATAGAAATTAAAGATTCTTTAGTAGATTTTGATAAAAATATTATAGATGCAAAAATCGATACAAAAATTAAAAATAATAGTTTTTTTGTGTTAGTAAAAGGTGATATGAATAAACCTACTATATCTTTAGATGCAAAAAATTTTTTGAAAAATAAGATTGATAAAAAGATAGAAGATAATAAAGATAAAATAGAAGAAAAGCTAAATAAAGTTTTGAAAGATAAAGATAGTGAAAAAACAAAAGAACTAATCAAAAACATAAAATCTCTTTTTTAGTTTAATATGATAATTATTATCGGTTTTAAGAGAAATTGAAGTTTTTTTGGCTTTAATTTTAAATGAAAATGATTGATATTATTAAAGGAAAAGTTTATGATTAAAAGTACAAAAAAAGTTTTATTATCTGTTTCTGTAGTAGCATCTCTTGCTCTTACTTCTTATGCGGCAACAAATAATAACGAAGTAAAAAAAGTTGAAGTTGCAAAACAAGCTTCAATTTTAGAAGCTTATGCAAATATTGCTTTAGATAATTATACAAATGCTTTAAAAGATGCAAAAAATTTGAAAGTTGCTATTGATAAATTTGCAAAAGCTCCAACACAAGAAAATTTTGATGCTGCAAAAAAAGCTTGGTTAGACTCAAGAGAATCTTATGGTTCAACTGAAATTTTTAGATTATCAAATGGACCAATTGATGCAGAAGAAGGATGGATAGCTGATGCTTATGGTGCATTAGAAGGACAAATTAATGCTTGGCCTTTAGATGAAAATATGATTGATTATACGGTAGATGCTGAAGGAAAATTAACTTCTGGAAATATTATTGATACTGTTGGAAAATTTAATCCAGGTGGTGAAGATTCAAAAGAAGTTGATGTAACAAAAATTACAGTTGATGCTTTAACAGATTTAAATGAAAATGGTGGAGAAGCAAATGTTTCAACTGGTTACCATGCAATAGAATTTTTATTATGGGGACAAGATCAAGATTATGCAAATTTTATGGATGATAATGTTACAAAAGGTCCAATGACAGCTGGTCAAAGACCATTAACTGATTTTACTACAGACAAAAATTCACAAAGAAGATTAGCTTATTTAAAAGCAAGTTCTGAAAAACTAGTTAAAGATTTAGAAACAGTTACAAGTGCTTGGAAAAAAGAAGTAAAAGGAAATCAAGGACTTTATCAAGCAGCACTTTTAGGTAAATTAAAAGGAAAAGATAAAGACAAAAATATTGACCAAAAAGAAGCTTTAAAACAAATCATTGCAGGAATGGGTGTATTTATCAAATCTGAGCTTGCAAATGAGAGAATTGCTGTTGCAGTTTTAACTCCAAGTGAAGAAGATGAACACTCTTGCTTCTCTGACAATACTCATAGAGATTTAGTTAAAAATTATGAAGGTTTCAAAAATGTTTTAACTGCAACTTATAATGGTAAAAAATATGGAAAATCTCTATTTGATGCTGTTGATAAAGAGACAAAAGAAAGAATAGAGAAATTAATGTCATCTATTGAAGAAAAAATAGAAAGTGTTGATAAAATTGCAAAAACAGAAGCTCATTTTGATTATCAAATTAGACCTGACCATGAACAATCTAAAGTTATTACAAAACTGAAAAATGAGTTAAGAAAACTTGGTGATGAAATGGTAAATGTTGCTTCAGCAAATGGAATTAGTTTAAGTACAGATGATGTTACAGATCCTGAAGAAACAAAAATTTAATAACTCATTTAAAAGAGTTATTTTTATAAAAAGCCTTGTAGCAATATTTGCTACAGGGCTTTTTGCAGTTAATAGTACTAGTAATTTTTTATCAACAAATAAAAATAGTTCTTTGCTTATAACTCCTAAAAAAGGGTTAAATAATGAGGAACATGATAAATTTATGTTGGGAAGAAGTTTTTTTTCTATTCCTTGGGTTGAAGCACCAAGTGTTACAACTGCAAGAGATGGATTAGGACCTCTTTTTAATGCAAATAGTTGTATTAGCTGTCATCCAAAAAATGGAAGAGGAACTTTATTTACAAAAAATAATTTGCCTTCTAGGGCTTTAATTGCAAGATTATCTATAAAATCTGATGATAGTTTGAAACATAAAGAGTTATTAAAATATCAAGGGTTTGTTCCAGAACCAGTTTATGGAAATCAATTAGCGATTAATGGTATATTTGGAGTTGATTTTGAAGGAAAAATTAAAATTGATTTTGAAGAAAAAGAAGTTGTTTTCCCTGATGGAGAAAAACAAATTTTACTTAAACCAAAGTATAGTTTGACTGATTTAAATTATGGTGATTTACATAAAGATATAAATATATCATATAGAATTGCACAAACTTTAAATGGGATGGGTTTAATCGCTTTAATTTCAGATGAAGATATTTTAGCAAATGAAGATGTAGATGATAAAGATGGTGATGGAATTTCAGGACGAGCTAACTGGGTTTATTCAAAAATAACTAAAAAAACAGAGTTAGGAAAATATACTTGGAAAGCAAGTGTCGCATTTTTAAAAGAGCAAATAGCAAATGCAGCTTCAAATGATATTGGATTGACAACTTCAGTTAATCCTAGTGAAAATTGTACAGATTTTCAAGAAGCATGTAAAAATGCTCCAAAAGCAAAAGATAGTATTGATTTACCAGATGAAAGGTTAGATGCAATTGCTTTTTATTTAAAAAATATAAAAAGTTATACTCCTAAAAATACAAAAGAGTATAATGAGGGTCTAGCACTTTTTGAAGCTATTTCATGTTCAAAATGTCATATCACAAGTTTTAATACAAAAGATGGGTTTAAAATTTCACCGTTTTCTGATTTTTTACTTCATGATATGGGTGAAGATTTATCTGATGGAAGAGTTGAATTTTTAGCTTCGCAAAATGAATGGAGAACAGCTCCTTTATGGGGATTAGCTTTACATAAAAAAATAAATAAAGAAGAGCCAAAACTTTTACATGATGGCAGAGCTAGAAGCTATCAAGAAGCAATTTTATGGCATGGTGGTGAAGCTCAAAATAGTAAAGAAAGCTATATGAACTTACCAAAAGAGAAAAGAGAAAAATTGATTAAATTTTTGGAGGAATTATGATAAAAAAATTTTTATTTTTGATGATTTTTAGTATTTCTTTATTTGCACAAGATAGTGCACTTTTTAATATTGTTAAAAATGTGTCTATTCCAGATGTACAAACAGCAATTAAAGATGCAAAAGCTTTAAAAGCAAATTATAGTGATGAGAATTTTACAAATTTTATAAGAGCTTGGAAAAAAGTTGAAGCTTTATATTTTGCAGGTGAGATAGATGATGATTATTTAGATACACCTAGATATATGGATGTTTTTAATAACTTAAAAGAGGATTTAAATTCTCAAATGCAAAGAGTGATTGATTCAAATGATGATCCTAAAAAAGCACTATTTAAAAATTCATTTAAAACTATAAATGCTTTAGAATATGTTTTATATAGTGATAAAACTATTACTGATAGAAAAAAAGCAATTGCCGGTGTTATTATTGATTCACTAGTTTCAAAATTAGAAGATATAAAAGGTGCTTATGAGGAGTTTTTAACTTCTAAACCAAAAGATGAAAAATTTGATACTGCAATAGTTATTAATACTTTAATAGCAAGTACTTATAGATTAAAAGAGTGGAGAATTGGAAATGCAAGTGGTTCTTCTTCTAAATTTAAAAATGATCCAAATAACAATCGAGCAGAATATTTTTTAAGCCAAAATTCATTTGCAGCAATTGATGCTATTTTAGATGCTCAAAAAGAGATTTTAGAAGATAAGAATTATTACAATTTTGCTTCTTTATCAAAAAAACTTAATGCACAAAAAGAGTTAAAAGTGGCTCTTGATAAGATAATTGAAACAAAAGAAAAATTATCAAAATTAAAAAAAGATGATTTTTCAAAAGCTCAAGATTTATTTGAAAGTGCAAGAGCTTTACATAATGCTTATTATTTATCTTTAATTGATAAATTAGGTTTAAAAGCAAATGTTTTAGATGCAGATGGAGATTGATTAAAAAATGAATGATTTTTTTGCACTTGAATATTTAGTTAATCCAAGTAAAAGATTGTTTTGGATTTATTTATTAAGTTCAATATTTTTAGCAATTGTATATTTTTATGTTACTAAAAAAAATAGTAGATTAATCACTTCATCAAAGTTGTGGTTACATCCAAGTGCAAAATTAGATTACTATTACTTTTTTTTATCATATTTTATAAATATACTTTTGTTGGTACCTTTTATTGTAAGTGCAAAAACTGTTGCACTATTTGTAAATAAAGAGTTATATTTTTATTTTGATTATTATGACAATAGCTTTTTTAGTTATAAACAAATAGTTTTAATGTACACAATTAGTATATTTGTTGTAAGTGACTTTACAAGATATTGGCTTCATAGATTTTTACATACAATACCATTTTTATGGGAATTTCATAAAATCCATCATAGTGCAAAAGTTTTAACACCAATTACTTTTTATAGAGTTCATCCTGTTGAAAACTTCCTTTTTGGACTTAGATATTCATTAAGTGTTGGTTTTGTAACAGGTGTTTTTATATATTTTTTTGGTGCAAAAGTTGATATTTATATGGTTTTTGGAGTAAATATTATTTTATTTGTCTTTTCCTTATTTGGATCTAATCTTAGACATTCTCATATTCCATTTTCTTATGGGGAATTTATAGAAAAGTGGCTACTTTCTCCAAAACAGCATCAAATTCATCATGATAAAAAGCATTTTAATAAAAATTTTGGTGGATATATAGCTATTTGGGATAGATTGTTTGGAAGTTTAACTTTATCAAAAGATGTCAAAGTTTTAAAATTTGGTTTAAGACGTGAACAGATGAAGGACTATTTATCTTTGAAATATTTGATAATTAGACCTTTTATAAATTTATTAAAAAGAAGGGGAATTTAATGAAAAATTTAAGACTATTTTTTATAGTTGGTTTAATGTTTTCTGCTTTAATGGCAGAAGATATGAAAAAAGAAGATTTAGGACGAATTTTATTTTTTGATGTAAATTTATCTAAAAATAGAACTCAAAGTTGTGCTACATGTCATAATCCTAATGCTGGATTTGTAGATGATAGAGATAATGGTGTGAAAAAAATGGCTTCACTTGGAGATGATGGAAAATCATTAGGTGATAGACAAGCTCCAACAGCATCTTATGCAAAATTTTCTCCAACATTTCATTTTGATGAAAAAGCTAAAAAATATGTTGGTGGACAGTTTTGGGATGGAAGAGAAGCAACTTTAGAAGGACAAGCAGGTGGACCACCACTTAATCCAATAGAAATGGGAATGAGTGATAAAAAAGCAGTTGTAGATAGACTAAAAGAGAATAGTTTATATGTTGATTCATTTAAAAAAATCTTTGGAGCTGATATTTTTAAAAATGATGATAAAGCTTATGAAGCTATGACTATTGCTATTGCTTCTTTTGAAAGAACTGATGAATTTTCACCATTTGATTCAAAATATGATAGATATTTAAAAGGTGAATATGATTTAACTCCACTTGAGGATTTAGGTAAATCTATATTTTTCTCAAATAACAATAACTCTTGTGCAAATTGTCACGTTTTAAAAGGTGAAGATAAAGAGGGTGAAACTTTCACAAATTACCAATATCATAATATTGGAACTCCTGCAAACAATGAATTAAGAGCAAAAAATGGTGTAAAAGCAATAGATGAAGGTCTTTTAGCAAATTCAAATGTGTCAGATGTTGCTCAAAAAGGAAAACATAAAGTTCCAACTTTAAGAAATGTTGCAGTTACAGCTCCATACATGCATAATGGAGTGTTTAAAGATTTAAAAACTGTTGTAGAGTTTTATGATAAATATAACAATAAAGACAGAAATATAGATCCAGAAATTAATAAACCTTGGGATGAACCAGAAGTTAAAGATAATATATCTTTACAAGAGTTAAAAGCGAATAAATTAACAGATAGAAAAGTAGAAGCGCTTGTAGCATTTATGAAACTTCTAACAGATAAAAAATATGAACATCTTTTAGAAGAACAAGAGAAAAAAGAGAAGTAAAACTCTCTTTTTTTAAGGTTCAACTTTTTTTGCTTTTAAAATAAGAAGAACTGAACCAATAATCGCAGCTATAACAGAACTTGCAAAAATTCCAAGTTTTACGGCTCCTACAATAGTTTGATCACTAAAAGCAAGGTGAGAAATAAAAATAGACATTGTGAATCCAATACCACCTAAAAATCCAACTGCAAATATATCATTCCAAGTTACATTTTCTGGTTTTACACTAATTTTCAGTTTTGTAGCTAAATATGTGAAACTAAAAATACCAATTGGTTTTCCTATTATTAATCCTAATGCAACACCTAAAACTATTAGTTGATGTTCAATAACATTTGAGAAATCAATTATTACTCCTGCATTTGCAAAAGCAAATAAAGGCATTATAATAAAAGCTGAAAAGTTATGTAAAGCATGTTCTAATTTTACTAAAGGGTTATCTACGCTTAAATTTTCAACTGATTCTTCTAAATCTGCTTTTTTATTTAAAGGAATTGCAAAAGCTAATAAAACACCAGCAATTGTAGAGTGAATACCTGTTTTATGAATAAATATCCATAAAAAAACTCCTAAAATTATATATGGA
This sequence comes from Aliarcobacter butzleri, assembly GCF_900187115.1. Taxonomy (NCBI): domain Bacteria; kingdom Pseudomonadati; phylum Campylobacterota; class Epsilonproteobacteria; order Campylobacterales; family Arcobacteraceae; genus Aliarcobacter; species Aliarcobacter butzleri. The sequence goes on along the minus strand of NZ_LT906455.1, from coordinate 1,744,174 downwards.
GTTAATTTTTGTACATTTTTATAGTTTAAAAACCAAATTATAGAATAAACAGCAAAAGCATATAAAAAATATTCAAAGTGAAGTTCATTTGTGTAAAAAATAGCAACAACTACAATTGCTCCTAAATCATCAACAACGGCAAGAGTTACTAAAAATAGTTTAATTGCAGGATTAACTTTATTTCCTAAAAGCATCAAAATACCTAAAGCAAAAGCAATATCTGTTGCCATTGGTACACCAAAACCTGTGATATGATCAGGATTTAAACTTATATAAAGTATTGCAGGAACTATCATTCCTCCAATAGCTGCAATTATAGGGAAAGACGCTTTTTTTACACTAGATAATTCTCCTATTAGCATCTCTCTTTTTATTTCAAGTCCAACAACAAGAAAAAATATTGCCATTAAAACATCATTTATCCAATGAAGTAAGCTCATAGAAGCATTTAATTGCCCGAAATTAATTCCAAGTTGTGTAGAAAATAGTTCAAAGTAATATGAACCAAAATCTGAATTTGCAATAGTTACAGCAAGTACAGTTACTACAAAAAGTATCAATCCACTTAAAGTCTCTTTTGATATAAAGTCTTTAATTAAAAATAGGCTATTTTTCATTTTTTTCCTTTTTTAAACACTCTTTACAAATACCTTTAATAATAATATTTTCGATTTTGTATTCTGGAAGTGTTAAGTTTAATTTTTCATGAATACACTCAATTTTTGAACAATTAGTGCATATAAAGTGAGAATGTTGGTTTTTTTTGATTTCAAAATATCTTTTTTTATCATTTGATTCAAATGAATTTATAAGATTTTCCTCTTCAAAGATAGCTACGTTTCTATAAAAAGTTGCTTTGTCCATAGATATAAAATCTTTTATATCTTCGTAAGATAAAGGTTTATTTGAGTCTATTAATACCTCTAAAATTGCTTTTCTTGCGTTTGTAAGTTTTATGTGAGTAAAGTCTGTTATATTCATAACAAAGATTGTATCAAAATTTTTTTTAAAATCATTTTACAACTAAGTTGCATTAAAGATTAAAAAGATTAAACTTTCAACTTAATTGCAACTAGGTTGCATAAAATAAAGAAAGGAAAAAAATGAAAAAATTTTTAGTTTTATTTTTGGTTTTTGCTTCATTTTTATATGCAAATAAACCACAATTAACAGTAAATATTTTGCCACAAAAATATTTTGTAGAAAAAATAGTAAAAGATAAATTTGATATAAATGTTATGGTAAAACCAGGAAGTTCTCCTCATAATTTTGAGCCAAAACCTTCTCAAATGAAATCTTTAGCTTCTTCAAAAGCTTATTTTTTAGTTGGTGATCCAAGTGAACAAGCATGGATAGGAAAATTTAAACAAAATGCAAAAGATACTTTATTTGTTGACACTACTGTTGGAATAGAAAGAATTCCTATGGTTGCACATAAACACCATGATGAAGAGGATGAAAATGAACATGAACACGAAGGTCATGCACATCACGAACATGAGCACGAGCATGAAAAACATGCTGAACATGATCATGACGAATCAGGTTTAGACCCACATACTTGGTTAGATCCAATTTCTGTAAAAGTTCAAGCAAAAAATATTTATGAAGCTATGTTAAAAATTGATCAAAAAAATAGTGATTTTTATAAAGCAAATTATGAAGAGTTTGTAAAAGAACTTGATAGTTTAGATACGGAGATAAAAAATATTTTAGCACCTTATAAAGATAAAGCTTTTATGGTATTTCATCCATCTTGGGGATACTTTGCTAAAAGATATGACTTAGAGCAAATATCTATTGAAATGGAAGGAAAAGAGCCAAAACCAAATGAGTTAGTAAAACTTGTTGAAGAGGCAAAAAAACATGATATAAAAATAGTGTTTGTTGCTCCTCAATTTTCGCAAAAAAGTGCAAAAACTATTTCTCAAAGTATTGGTGCAAATGTAGTTTCTATTGACCCTTTAAGTGGTGATTGGAAAAATGACCTTTTAAAAACAGCAAAAGAGATTGCAAATAGTTATAAATGATACGATTTTTTTTAACAATTATTCTTTTTAAGAGTATCCTTTTTGGATGCTCTTTATGTTCAGTTTATACTCCAAGAACACATGTTTCTACACATATAAAAACAGATAATCAAAATATTAAAACATTAAGCATAAATTGGACTTTTGCAAAACAATTTTCTGATGAATTATTACAAATATATGACTTAAATTTAGATGGAACTTTTGACAAAAAAGAGTTGAAATTTATTGAAGATGCTTTATTAAACTATTTAGAACCAAGGAATTTCCTAACAACTATATCTTATGATAATAAAACTGATGGACAAAGTATTCCTTTTGAAGTTCAAGATTATAAAATGAGTTTTAAAAATGGAATTTTGAATTTTGATTATAATATTACTTTAAACTACAAACTTTATGATAAAAATATTTTAAATATTAGAGTATTTGATAAAGAAGGCTATTTTTTTATAATCTTTCAAGATGAAAAACAAAAATTTGATACTCCTTATGAAGTTAAAAAAAGTACAAATATAAGTGAAGTAACTTATACTATAAATGCACCATCTTTAACAGTTCAACAGATACAAAATGAAGTTATTGTTCAAAAAATAGAAAAAGTTGAAGAGAAAGAGAAAATCTATGAAGAACCTAAAAAAGAGAACTTTTTAGATATTTTTACAAATAATATAAAAAAGTATTTAGTGGATATTGAAAATGGAGATAAAATTGCTTTAGTTTTTTTACTTATGGCATCTTTTATTTATGGAGTTGTTCACGCTCTTGGTCCTGGTCATGGAAAAGCTTTGGCATTTTCATATTTTTCTTCACAAAAAAGTTCTTATTTTGAAGCTTTTATTATCTCTTTATTTACCGCTTTTGTTCATATAATTGGGGCTTTAATTATAGTGCTTATTTCAGTTTTAATACTTCAAAGTGTCTTGAATAATTTTATAGAAAATAGTGTTACTTATATTACAGCTTTAAGTGCAGTTATTATTATGTTTTTAGCTTTATACATTTTATATAAAAAAGTAAAGAAAAAGTCTTGTTCTTGTGTCTCTTGTAGTGTAGAGTTAAAAAGTACAAAATTTGATATAAAACCACAAAATCAGAATTTTGTGAAATTGACTCAAAATAAACCTATTTTACTTCAAAAAAGAAGTAAAAAACAAGATTTGATTTTTGTTTTAACAGCCGGAATAGTTCCTTGTCCAGGAACAGTTTTACTTTTTGTTTATGCTTTTTTACTAAAAACTTATTTTGCAGTATTTTTAGCAAGTATTAGTATAAGTCTTGGAATGGCTGTTGTGATTTTCGCTTCATCATTTTTAGGAGTAAGTATTCATAAAATGTCTTCAAAATCTTCAAAAATTATAAATATTTTAGAGATACTTGCACCTATTTTTATGTTTATTTTGGCTTTATTATTACTTTTGAGTTCGAAGATTTTTTAAATCTCTTTTATCATATGATAAAAGTTGCTTCCTGAAACTTTTAGGATTTCATTATCTTGAAATCCTAATCTTTCATATAAAGCTTTTGCTTTTGGATTTTCAAAATCAACTAAAAGTGAAAGTTTTCCAAAATCTAACTCTTTTGCTTTTTGTTCGGCAAAACTAAACAGCTCTTTTGCTATTCCTCTTCCTTGAAAGCTAGGACTTACACTAACTGTATCTATATAAAATTCATCTTCAAAACACTCTTTTTCAAATGAATCTAAAAAAATATTTTTTCTTTTTAAATGTTCAATCATAGGAGAGTCTAGTTTTTCTACATCATTTGAATTGTATGCTAATAAAAGACCAACTATTTGGTTATTTGTTTCATAAGTATAAATATTGTTATAACTAAGCCTACAAACATCCATTTTTATATAATAATCCAAAGTTTCTAAAATTTTTTTATCTTCATTTTCACCAGTTAAAGTGTTTGCAATATCATGAATTGCATCATAAATAAGAGTTGAAATATTTGTAATACTATTTTTATTTGCTTGTTTTATCATAATTTTTCCAAAATGCATTTTTTGAGGATTTTACTAAACCTTAACTAACAGATAATTAATAGATTTATTTTAAAATGCTAGTGGTTATGTAAAATTTTGGAGAAAATTATTGAAAGCAATAAGAATTTTAGTTTTAGAAAGTAATGATAAATCCATTTCTCAAATTATAGAGATTTTAAAAAATAATGACTTTTTGGTAGATATTTGTAGTAATAATGATGAATTTTTAGAATCTATTTATTATAACTTATATGATTTATATTTATTGAATATAAATGAAGAGAAAGCAATTCCACGATTTCAATTAATAAAATTATTAAATGAGTGCCATGATATGACTATGAAAATGGTAATAGCCTCAATTTCAAGTATGATAAAACCATCTTTTATATCAGGTTGCGATGAGTGTGTTATAAGAAATGTAGATGAAGATGAAATAATTTTAAGGATAAAAGCACTTATTAGAAGACAGTTTAAAGTTCATTCTGATTTCATAACTTTAAAGAAAAATATAAAATATGGGATATTTAATAAAAAAATTTTAGTAGATAATGATGAGATTATTTTAGGAGAAAAACCTTTATTGATTTTAGATTATTTACTTAAATTTAGAGATATTTTTGTCTCTTCTGAAGATTTAGAAAAAGAGGTATATCCAGCTTGTAGCGATAGTAAAAATGGAGTAATTCGTTTTCATATTCATAAAATTAGACAGCTTTTAGGAAATGATATTATTTTATCAAACCGAGTAAGTGGCTACAAAATCAACATATAACTTATCAAATACTACAAACGAATAATTAACACTGCATATCTAAAATACCGTTTGCATTAAGCAAATAAATAAACAGGAGGATTGGGTATGTTCGATTACCCCATATTTGAAATGCCTTTTATAGGGCAAAGAATGTTGATGGCAATAAATGCAATTATCCATGTCTTTGTATCTCATGGAGGTGCAGTTGGAGGTTCAGTTGTTCTTGCTGCTTTAGCTTGGTGGGCAAATAAGAAAAACGATATGCAAGCTTATAATTTAATTTATAAAGTTGTTATGGTATTTTTTATTATTTCTACTTCAGTTGGTGCATTAACAGGTGTTGGTATGTGGATACATGCAAATATTTTAAGTCCAAATGCAATTGGTGGATTAATTAGAGTATTTTTTTGGAAATGGTTTATTGAGTGGATAGTATTTAACTTTGAAGTTGTTCTTCTTTTACTATTGTTTATGACTTGGAAGAAAAATCAACAAACGCCAGAGGGAAGAGCGAAAACTGTTAGATTTGGTGTTTATTATGCTATTTCTTCATGGTTAACAATGGTTATTATCACTGCAATTTTAGCATTTATGTTAACTCCAAATTTTGATGGACAACCTTGGGTAGATCCTGAAGTTTATCCTGGAAATGTAGATTATAATAATGCTTTATTTAATCCAACTTGGTGGCCTTCTTTAGCATTTAGAACATTTACATCTATTGCATTTGCAGCTGCACTTGCAATTATGTGGACTTGGATAATTGCAACTTTTTCAAAAAATGAAGAAGATAAAGAAGCAAAAGCTAGACTTATTAAGTTTTTAGCGGCAATTATGTTAATAACTGTTCCAATAAGTGCTATTTTTGGTTATTGGTATTATACAGAAATTCCTGCTGCTGCACTTTCTATGATTCCAACTGCTGTTATGACAAGAGCTTTTGAAGATAGATTTGATTTAATGTATCTAATGGCTATTGGCGTTGGTGGTTCAATTATTGTTACAACAATAATCGCTTATTTTTCACCAAAAAGAATGCCATATTTAGCAGCAAGTTTAATGGTTGCTGGATTTTTAGTTCTTTGGGGATATGAAGAAAGAGTAAGAGAGTTTATACGAAAACCTTTTTTAATTTATAACTATATGTATTCAAATGGTATTAGAACAACAGATGTTCCATATTTAAATAAAGTGGGAATTTTAAAACACGCTGTTTTCTTAGATGAAAGCAAAAAAGTTGTAAATGAAGATAAATCAAATATTTTAGAAGTTGGTAAATCAATTTATCAAATAGAGTGTCGTATCTGTCACACTGAAAATGGTATTAATGGATTAAAAGGTTTAACAACTGGTTGGTCACATGATGCTATTAGAAATAGATTAAATAATCTTCCAGGTGGTGGAACTCCATATATGCCTCCATTTGTAGGAACTGAAGCTGAAAAAGATGCGTTAGCAGCTTATGTTAAATCTTTAAACACTAAAGGAGTTATAAAATGAATTGGAAATTACCATTTGATATTCCATTAATTACACCAACTTTAGGTTTACCTTTAGAGTTTTTTAGTATTTTAGGAATTATAGTTTTTGTTGTACATATTTGTTTTATTTATATGTTAATTGGAGCTTCAACTGCTTCTGTTATTTATAATATTATGGGTGTATTTAAAAAAGATTCAAACTATGATAAGTTTGCTTATAGAATGACAAACTATACAACAGTTTCAGAAAATATGGGTGCTTTATGGGGAGTTGCTCCATTACTTGTAATCTCTGTACTTTTTACTGGATTTTTTTATACAGCAATTTTAAAAATTAGTCCGCATATTTTACATATAATTTATGGAAATATTATTGCGTTCTTATTATCTTATGCTTATAAATTTTCTTGGCATGCTTTACAAAATCATAAAGGTTTTCATATAGCAATTGGATTATCAGCTGTATTAGCATTTTTCACACTGCCATTTATATTTATGTCAATGTCAAATCTTTATATGCAACCAGAACTTTTTGCAAGTATAAATAATATTTGGGAAATTATGTTTACTCCAGTTACTGGATTTAGACTTTTAAACTTCTTTTTAACAGCATTTATGGCAACTGGTATTGTTATGATATTTATTGGAGCTAGATGGGTAAAAAGAGGTGATACTGAAATAGGGAAAATTTCAATCAGCCAAGGTAAAAAATGGTTTTTATTAGCAACTCCTTTAAATATAGTTGTAATGCCACTATTGCCTTTTGTATTTACTGCAAGAATTAGTGAAGCTTTAATGCATACAGGATTTATTTATTTACCTTTTATTGCTTCATTATTATTGATTGTTGCATTTTTATATGTATTAAGTAAATTTAAAGATGAGGTTGTAACTTCTCAATCAGCATTTAGAGTAGTAGCACTTGTATTGTTATCGATTTTTTTAATGGCAACAACAAGAGAAGGTGTTAGGGTTGTTTCTTTTGCTGAACCACTTGCTCTTCAAGCTCAAGCAACTGAAGATTTTATGAATGCTTCTTTAACTGAATACAAAAAATATAAAGAAGAAATGGCAAATAAACCAGCACTTGACTTAAATGATCCAGCTGTTTTAGCCGAATCTAAAGGGTGTTTTTCTTGTCATAATGTAGATGTTAAATTAGTAGGTCCTTCATTTAAAGAGGTATCAACTAAAAATAGTGAAGTAGCTGTTTTAGTAAAAAGTATGATGAATGGAAGTGAGAATAAATATGATGTTATTCCTATGCCACCTCAAGATGTAAGTGAAGATGAAGCTAAAAAATTAGCAACTTGGATTTTAGAATTAAAAGAGGCTAAATAATGAAAGTCTTTAGGCTTTTATTTTTAGTAATAGTTTTAAAAGGAGTGGCATTTGCTGCTCCTTTTTTAGAAGATATTCTAAAAAAAGATAAAATAAATATAGTTGCGTTTGTAACTTCTTGGTGTCCTGTTTGTCAAAAAACAAATGATTATTTAGAGTCTTTTTCAAAAAAGAATAGTGATGTTTTTGTTACTTTATTTTTTGTTGATGAAGAAGTGCCAAAAATATTATCTCAAACTTCAAATTTCAAAACAAATTCTATTTCTTTTGAAGATTCTAAAAAATTTGGTGTAGATAAAAGCGTTCCTTATATTTTAGTTTTTGATAAAGAGTTAAAAGTAATAAAAAAATATAACTCTTTTAATGAATTACTTTTGACAAAACTTGTTAAAAATTTACAACAAGGTTTATATGAAAATGGTACTTTACCACCAGAACAAAGGATAGATTTATGGCAAAAAAACAGGTTTTAGCACCAACTTTATTTATAACATTTTGTTTATATATTTTAACTCCTTGGCTTAGTTTTAATAATATTCATTTTTTGATGTTTAATTTTGAATTTCATAGATTTGAGTTTTTATTTATGGCTTTTGAGGCTTCAACTCATCAACTTATTTATATTGTTATCTCTTTATTTATTGGATTGTTAGTAGGATTGAATTTTACTATTTCTAGGTTTTTTTGTGGATATTTTTGTCCTTCTTCTATTGCTACATTTATAACTACATCTATAAAAAATCCTTTTATTCTTTTTTTTACAATTTTGTTATTTGCTTTTGTTTTAGCATTTTCAACTATTTCATATTTTACATCAGCTTCTAATTTAGTTTTAAATTTTACAAAATTTGATACAGCTTCAATTTTTGTAGGAATTTTAACAACTCTATTTACAAGTATCTTTTTAGTATTTCGTGGTTGGTATTGTTCTATTTTGTGTCCTTACTTTTTTGTAAGTGCGATTCTTCCTCAAAAAGATAAACAAACTTTTGAGTTTTTTGATAAAGAAAGTTGTATAGACTGTAATAAATGTGTAAAAGTTTGTCCTATTGATGAACTTGATATAAAAGCTGGTTTTGATATAAGATGTGTTCAATGTGGACTTTGTGAAGTTGCTTGTGAAAAAGTGATGTTAAAATTTAATAAATTATCTCTAATAAAGAAAAAATTTGAAGATAGAAATATTTTTAGAAGTTTTTCAAAAAATGGTTATATTTTTGGAATAATAGCTTTTTTATTGATGATATTTGTGATTTTTTATATTTTAGATAGCTCTTTTTTAGATAATTGCTATTTTACAAATAAAGAGTTGTATAAATAAAAAATGGTCTAGACTTTTTTAACTTGTAATTTACATTCAGAAAATTAGTAGGAGAAGACTGTTTGTAAAAGTTATTTAATCTAGATTAACCATTTGTGTAATTTTATATGTAAAGTGTTAATTTATTGTTTGAACAGTTTTATAATTTGACATTATGTTATAAATTGTTTATAGTTATAAAAACTATAAAGGATTTTATTTGATAGAACTGCTGTTTAATAAACTTATGCCAATTGTAATACTAATAATTATTGGTTACTATTGGAAGAAAAAAGAGTTACCTTTTGATAAAGATATGATTAGTTCTTTAATTATGAATCTAGGAACACCAGCTCTTTTAATAGCTTCAATAAATAATAAAGATTTAACTAGCGAAAATATAATAACAATTTTAATTTATGGAACGATAATTATTGCTATTTGTACTATTCTAACAATAGCTTATTTGAAATTTGAAAATAAACCAATAAGACCATTTTTACAAAGTTTTATTTTCCCAAATACTGGTGGTTTAGGAATTCCTATTGTTTATGTATTGTTGGGACAAACTGCATTTGTTTATGCAATTACTTTTTCAGTTTTAATAAATATTTATCATTTTACTATTGGGTTATGGCTTTCAAATAGTTCTTTAAATCTAAAAAAAGCTTTACAAACACCTGTTTTATATGCTTTAGTTCTTGCACTTGCTTTTAAAGGAACAAATACTCAAGTTCCTTTTATAATAGAAGATGTATGTAAAATGTTAGGAGGAATAGTAATTCCTTTATTACTTATAGCTTTTGGTTCATCGCTTGTTGGTATAAAAATAGGGCAGAATATAAAAGCAGTTAGAATGGGAGTAGTGCGAGTAATTTTAGGATTTTTAGTTGTTTATACTATTTTTTATTTTGGAAATTTTGAACCAGTTTTAATTTATACTTTATTAATTCAATACTCTATGCCAATTGCAACTACAAGTTATCTTTTTGCTTTAAGATTTAATGGACCTTCAGATGAAATTGCGGTTATGACAGCTTCAAGTACAATAGCAATTTTATTTTTACTTCCTGTAATAATCTATGTAATAGGATAAATTACATAGATTATAAAGTTTTAAATGTTAGTTTTCGGAAGGCTTATAGTTATTTCAAGTCCATTATCTACATTTGAAGCTTTTATTTCACCTTTAAAATGTCGATTTATAATAGTTTTACTTATATAAAGTCCTAATCCTGTACCATTCTTTTTCGTTTTTGTTGAAAAATATAAATCAAATATTTTTCCTAAAATTTCTTCTTTTACTCCACCTGCATTATCTTTTATTTTAATTATTAAAGTTTTTTCATGCTCTTCTAATATAACATCAACTGTTTTATTTGAAGAGTCATTTTCTTTAAATGCATCAACTGAATTATTAAAAATAGTTAATATAACTTGATTTAGTTCACTTTTATAACCATAATAATCAATAGGTTTATTTGAATTCAAATTAAATTTGATTTGATTTGATTTAAATATAGGTTCAATCAGATTATGAGTAGAAAGGATAGCTTCTTTTAAAGAAAAAACCTCTTTGTCTTTTTTTGGTTTAAAGAAGTTTTGAAAGTCATCTATTGTATTTGATAAATAATCTATTTGTTGTTTAAAATTTGTTTTTAGATTATCTAAAGTTTCAGTTGTTAAATTATCCTTTTTTTGTTTTATGATGATAGTATTTACTATTAGTGAAATATTATTTAAAGGTTGTCTCCATTGATGTGCAATCATATTCATCATTGAGCCCATTTCAGCAAGTTTTGCTTGTTGGAACATAATTGCTCTTTGTTCATGATTTTTTTGTAATTCCTCTTTTATTCGCTCTTCTAAATGTAAATTTAACTCAGCTAATTTTCTTTGAGTATTTTTTAATTCACTAATATCAATAATTGTACTAATTCTTTTGTTTGAACCTTTTATATTATGACCTTTTACTAAGCCATCAACTATTGAACCATCTTTTTTTAAAAAACTTAATTCATAAGGTTCTTGATCATTTTTTAATCTTTCTTTTAATATATGATAATCTTTTTGTGGAATAAAATCAAAATAGGTTTTATTTTCTATTTCTTTAAAATTTTGATAACCTAAAATCTCTAAAAATTGTTTATTTGCTTTTAGAAGTTTTCCATTTTCAAATAAACTAATTCCTTCAATTGCTGAATCAAGCCATTCATTTAACTCATCATTTTTTACTTTTAAAAAAATAACAAAAAATAAAATAACGATTAAGATAAACAAAAATATATAAAATATTTCCCAAATTAAATGTTCATTGATAACTTCAGTATATCTTGTAACTTTGTATTTTTCTTCAATTAATTTTATATCTTCTTGTGAAAAATCCTCTAAACCAAGATTTATAATCTCTTTTAACTCAGGTTTAGTTTTTTTAACAGCAAAAGCACCTTTTATTGGTTTTATATGATTTAAAAGACCTGATATTTTAAATTCACCATATCCAAACTTTTGAATCAACCTATCAACTGTTATATTATCTGTTATAAAACCATCTACTTGATCATTTTTTAGCATATAAATAATTTTATTTAAGTCATTTTCGACAGATACATTTGTTCCTAAAAAGTTAGAATCTAAATAGTTTTTAAATACACTATATCTTGTAACAAATTTTTTATTTTCAAGAATATTATTTTCAATAAAAGGTTTGTTTATTTTTGTAATAATTGCTAAATTTGATTTTAAATAAAAATTGCTTCTATCCATTGTTTTATAATAATCATAAGAATCTTCAGCGATTATAGTTACAATATCACATTTGTCATCTAAAACATTTTGAATATTCTCTTTGTAATTGTCATTTTTTATTGGTTTTAGAGTAAATTCAAATTTTTGTGCAATACTATTTAAGATTTCTCCTGATATTCCTATTAGTTGATTGTTTTTATCTATTCCATCTATTGGAAAAGCACTATCTTGAACACAAACTGTAAACTCATTATTTTCTTTTAGGTAATTATTTTTATAAAAATCAGTTAATGCTTCTTGTTCATTCCAAATAAAATCATCTAAATTTATATTTTTGAATTTTTGTGGATAAATTAATGATATAGTGTTTGCTATTTCTTTAATCTTTGATTTATCAAAGCTTCCAAAATCTTTTTTAGAATAACTACTAAAAGATTTTAAACTATTTGCTTCATAATTTAGGGCTTCTTTTGATTTTTTTTGAGAGTTATATTTTTTATAAATTAAATCAATACTAAACGGAATATTATTAAAAGCATAAATCCAACCCTCTTTTGTTGCTTCAATAAAATCTTTTATAATCTTAGGGTTTTGTTTAGCAAACTCAGATGAAGTATAAAGCATATCACCATAAAAATCAAATCCATAATCTTTTGGAATGAAAATATTATATTTAACATTTTCTTTTTCTAGAATATAGTATTCATTAGATAAATATCCAATAATTGCATCTGATTTTTTCTTTATAAAACTATCTGAATAAAAACTATGCTCTTTTGAGTTTACATGAATATTCTGACTTCTCAATATAGCATTTATTGAAATATTTGAAATGTCATTTGTTGAAAATTCTATATTTTTATTTTTTAAAGAAGTTAAAGTATCTAACTCTTTTTGACTGAATAAAGCAATAGGAGAAGATTTAAAAATAGAAAAAACTGCTACTACATCTGCTCCATTTAATTTTTGATAGATTAAAGAAGAGTCATCTATTCCAAAATTATTTTCATTATTTAATACTGTGTTTAGTGGATTGTTTTTTCCATCAAACTCTTTGAAACTTACATCTAAACCGTATTTTTCATATATTCCTAACTCTTTTGCTACATAAAATCCAGCAAATTGAAATTGATGTTTCCATTTTAACTGGACTGAAATAGGAGTTAGTTCATTCGAATATAAAAAAGAAATTAGTAATAATAACAGAGATATTTTTTTCAAGAAATTCCTTTATACTCTTTTTAATTTTCTATTCTATCTAAAAATTTATAGTTATTTTTTATTGATATAAACTATTTATATATTTTAACTTTATAAATTTAGAATCATTTTTTTGAATCTTTTTTTAAAGATTTCGCTTTTACATCATGTTTACCAACAAACTCTTTTGCATCTGCATCACTTACTATTAGTTTTGATATCTCATCTGTTATCAATGCTACATCATGTGTTTGACTTGCTATCATCGCATTTTGTTGTGTTTGTCTATCTAATTGTGTTACTGCATCATTTATTTGTTCAATTCCTAGTAATTGTTCTTTACTTGCGTTTTGTATATCACTTATCAAGCTTATTGTTTGAGAAATATTTTGATTTAACTCTTTATATCCTTCTATCATATTTGTTGCGATACTTTTACCTTGATTTGCTTTACTTGTTGCATTTTCAACTATTGTTTTTATTTCTCTTGCTGCTTCTGCGCTCCTAGATGCTAGATTTCTTACTTCTCCTGCAACAACTGCAAATCCTTTTCCTGCTTCTCCAGCAGTTGCTGCTTCTACAGCTGCATTTAAAGAAAGGATATTTGTTTGGAATGCTATATTATCGATTACACCTATTGCTTCATTAATCAAATTAACTTGATTATTTATTTCATCCATAGCAACTGTTGTTTCATTTGCCAATTTCTCACCTTGACTTGCTGAAGCTGTTACTTCTGTTGATAGTTTTGCCATTTGTGCTATATTTTGTGTATTATTTCTTACATTTGAAGTTACTTCTTCTAATGCTGCTGCTGTCTCTTCTAAAGATGCTGCTGCTTCATTCGAGCTTAGGTTTAATTTATCTACATTTGCTAATAATACATTTGAGCTTTTATCCAAAGTCAATCCATTTGTTTTATTCTCTACTAGCATTTGTGTTATTGAATCACCCAAAGTATTTACACCATTTGATAATTTTAGAAGATGTTCTTTTAAACCTTTTTGGTCTATTTTATTTAAGTAATTATAATTAGAGTATTGTTCTAATACTTTTAGTACACCAGCTATATTATTTTCTAAATTAGAAGCCATTTTATTTAGAACTTCTTTTAATTGAGTTAAAGCTGGATTATTAACACTAATATTTAATCTTTGAGATAAATCTCCTTGTTCAAATTCTCCTAATACTGATATTGCTTCATCTATTAGTTTTCTATCTTCTTCTATCCCTTTTTGTGTTCTTTCTATATTGTGGTTTACTACTTTTGCCATCTCTCCAAACTCATCTTTTGAATCCAGATTTATTAATTCTACTTTTGTTGATTCTCGATTTAGGTATGCAAAGAATTTTAACAATCCTTCTTTGAAGTTCATAAGAGAATTATTAATTTGTTTAGAAGTAAAATAAATAATAAAGATCATAATAATTGCAAAAATACAAAGTATTACATAGATTAACTTATTAAAAAAAGATATTTTCTCTTCTATTAATAAAGCTAATTTTTCTCCTAAAGAATTATTTGAATTACTAACTTTTTCTACAATTTGTCTAATTTCTAGTTGTAAACCATCATTATGAGTTAGACCTTTTTCCATTTCTGCGCTTACTAACTTAAGGAATTTATCTTTATAATTTTCTAAATCTTTTTTGTTTGAACTGTATTTAGAATCATTAATTAATGATTCTACTACTGATTTAAAATTATCTACATATTTTAAATTTCTTCTTAACATAAAATCTTTTTCTTGTTTTCTTAAATTATAAATAGTAGATAAAAGTTCATAATTTCCTGATTTTTCTGCAAAATTTTCTATATTATGTACACTTTTTCTCAGTTCACCATATAAGCCACTTTCTGGAGTTAAACCTATTTCATTTTGTTTTGCACTAAATTTATTGAAAGTATCTTTATATAAAGTGATTAAATTATTGTATTCTTGTAGTTGCGCAATATCCAAATTATAATTTTTTAGTAAAGAATCTAACTCTTCAATATAAACTTGATTTTCTGTAACTAATTTATTGAAACTATCAATATATTTTAAGTCTAATCTGATAAAAAAGTCTTTTTCATCTTTTCTTAACTCTAATAGATGTGAATCTAATTCTTTATGCAAGATTTCCATTTTATTATAATCATTTAGATTATTGCTAACTATATTCAATAATATTATAAAAAGTATAATTGAAGCAATCACCAAAGATAAAATTAAATTTAATTTAATTTTTACTCTCATTTAAATATCCTTATTTTAAGTTTTGATTTATACATTTAATTTGAATTCCAATATAAATAATGGAATTTATAAATATCTTAGTGAAATTATAATATTAAAATGTAAGCAAAGTAATAGCAAAATCTGAGGAATCCGAGTTTTAATCTTTATATTTGTTTTTTATTTCTATGAATTTATCTATATTATCAAAGAATAAATCTACAAGTTTTGGATCAAAATGTTTGCCTTTTTCATTTCTAAATAATTCAAATATTTTTTCATCTTCCCATGCTTCTTTATAACATCTATGGCTTCCTAGAGCATCAAATACATCTGCTACTGCTGTGATTCTTCCATAAATATGTATTTCTTCTTCTTTTAAACCTCTAGGATATCCACTTCCATCCCATTTTTCATGATGTTGCATTGCTACTATTGCTGCTGCTTTTAAAATCTCTCTTTTTGAGTTTTTTAGTATGTTATATCCTATAACACAATGCTTTTTCATCATTTTGTATTCATTTTCATCTAATTTCCCAGCTTTATTTAAAATAGAGTCAGGAACACCAACTTTTCCTATATCATGCATTGGACTTGCTGTAAATAAAGTATCAGATTCTTTTTCATCTAAACCATACAACAGTGCTAAAAGTTTTGAATATTCTGCAACTCTTTTTACATGATTTCCTGTTTCATTACTTCTACTTTCTGCTATTTCTCCCATTTTATAAATAATTTCTTTTTGGGTTTCTTCTATTTCTTTATGAAGTTCAATTACATCCGTAATATCTTTTCTAATACCCATATATTCTAAAACTTGACCATTCAAATTTACTATTGGAACTATTGTTGCTAAAAAGTGATAAGTTTTATTGTCTTTAAAAATATTACTTATTTGACCTTCCCAAATTTCTCCATTTGATATTGTTTGCCACATGTTTTCTATGTTTGAATTGATATTTGAATCTGAGATTTTCAAAGAATCATAATGAGTACCTATTAACTCTTCTTTTGTAAAACCACTTATTTTGTAAAATTGTTCATTTGCATAAGTAATGATTTTATTTGCATTTACTCTAAGAATAATATTACTTCTTTCAATTGCATTTCTATATAGTTTTGAAAGGTTCATTACTTCTTGAAAATTATTTTGTGAAATATCAAATTGATTTTTTAAATACTCTTTTGTTTTTTCAATTTCAGTTATATCAGTTCTTATTCCTATAAATTCTAAAATATTTCCATTCTCATCTAAAATAGGATTTATTATTGTTTGAACCCAATAAGGATTTCCATCTTTTTTTTTGTTTTTTACAATACCACTCCAAGATTGTTTTAAAATTTTAATTGTATGCCACATCTCTTTAAATATTAAAGAATCCATATCTTCATGTCTTACAATATTATGTGATTTTCCTAATAACTCATTTTGTGAATAACCTGAAATATTACAAAAGGCTTCATTTACATAAGTTATTATTCCTTTTTCATTTGTTTTTGAAACAATTGCACTTCTATCTACTGTATTTTTATATTGATTTAGTAAATGAGTTTTATAAACGATTTCATCTTCAACATCTTTATTATTCATCAAAATGTCAGTTTTTAATACCAATTCTTCAATCATAAAGGGTTTTTTTATAATTTCTTTTACACCTAATCTAAAAGAATCTCTAATAATAGTTGGTGAAATATTTCCTGTAATGATTACAACTTTGATATTTAATTGTTCTAAAATTAATTTTTTATTTTTTATCAAAAAATCATAACCATTTGATTTCTCAAGCTCTAAATCTAATAATATTAAGTCTATTTTATTTAAAGTTACTATCTTTAAGGCATCATTTTCATCTTTTGCTTCTAAGACTTTATAGTTTCTATTAGTTAATATATCTTTTAATTGTTCTCTAACAATAAAAGAATCTTCTACAATTAAAATAGTTTTTGTTCTATTTTTTTCTAATTGTTTTATTAAGTTTGGTATTTCTGAAATTTTATATAAAAAGTTTTTATCTTTATTTATAAAATCAATCACTCCTTTTTGATAAGAGGCTTCTCTTAACTGTGAATCTGTTTGTGAAGTTAAAACTATAATTTTTATAGAGCTAGATAGTTCTTTTATTATCTCATATCCATTTCCATCAGGAAGATTTATATCTAAAATTATATAATCAATATGATTTGAAGTTATTATTTTTCTTGCATTTTCTAGTGTAAGGCTCAAAAAAGTATTAAATCCATTTTTTTGAAAAATATTATCTATAATTTTAATCATTGATGTTGAATCTTCAATGATTAAGATATTATAACTATTCGCTATAAAATTGAATTTGTCAAAACAATCAGAATTATTCATTAATGAACCTTGATTTTTATTTTTTTCTTACTTTGAATTTTGTATTTTTAAGTTTTTCAACTAAACTTGAAGAGATTTTATACATATTAAGTACAATTTCTCTTTTGTCTTTATCTAATCCTATTTTTGCATTATCATATCTACTAATCAAATCAATATAATCTAAATCTTTTAAAAATGGATAGAAAAAAGTTGATTTTTCTTCTTCTATTATCCATTCACTCAAAAGTGCAATTACTATTAATTCTGGTATCCATGAACTTCCATTTGTGAGTAATCTTTCGATTGTTTTTACTAAAGAGTTATAATAAACAATCAAAGGTTCTTCCTTTTTTGCAAGAAGTTTTAAAGAAGGATGTCTTGAAGCAGTTTCCATTAAACTTCTTAAATAAGAAGAGTTTATTACTGTATCTTGTAATTTTTCTAATAGTTTTTTTAATTCATTGAAAACAAATTCGCTATCTTCTTTTGAACCTAATTCAAAATGAGAATTAGATTCTTCAATTTGTCTAAAATAATCTTCCAAAGTTGTTCTTATAAAAACAAGCAATGCTTCTGTTTTTATGTCTCTTAACAAAAGAGGTTTGATTCTATTTTTACAAGTTTTCATATGTTTAACCACCTAAAGCCTAAAAGCTTTCCCATTCATTGTCGTTAGTTTTAGATGATACTACTTTTGTATCTTTTTTTGTTGGTGTTACAGTTCTTTTCTCTACTTCATGTATTTGTTTATTATTAGTTCCAACATTTACATTTTTAGCTTTAACATCATGTTTACCAACAAACTCTTTTGAATCTGCATCACTTACTATTA
The DNA here is from genome assembly GCF_900187115.1 of Aliarcobacter butzleri. Lineage (NCBI taxonomy): Bacteria > Pseudomonadati > Campylobacterota > Epsilonproteobacteria > Campylobacterales > Arcobacteraceae > Aliarcobacter > Aliarcobacter butzleri. Next base: position 1,725,938 of record NZ_LT906455.1, on the reverse strand, counting down.
GTTTTGATATCTCATCTGTTATCAATGCTACATCATGTGTTTGACTTGCTATCATTGCATTTTGTTGTGTTTGTCTATCTAATTGTGTTACTGCATCATTTATTTGTTCAATTCCAAGCAATTGTTCTTTACTTGCGTTTTGTATATCACTTATCAAGCTTATTGTTTGAGAAATATTTTGATTTAACTCTTTATATCCTTCTATCATATTTGTTGCGATACTTTTACCTTGATTTGCTTTACTTGTTGCATTTTCAACTATTGTTTTTATTTCTCTTGCTGCTTCAGCGCTCCTAGATGCTAGATTTCTTACTTCTCCTGCAACAACTGCAAATCCTTTTCCTGCTTCACCTGCTGTTGCTGCTTCAACAGCTGCGTTTAAAGAAAGGATATTTGTTTGGAATGCTATATTATCAATAACACCTATTGCTTCATTAATCAAATTAACTTGATTATTTATTTCATCCATAGCAACTGTTGTTTCATTTGCTAATTTCTCACCTTGACTTGCAGAAGCTGTTACTTCTGTTGATAGTTTTGCCATTTGTGCTATATTTTGTGTATTATTTCTTACATTTGAAGTTACTTCTTCTAATGCTGCTGCTGTCTCTTCTAAACTTGCTGCTGCTTCATTTGAGCTTAGGTTTAATTTATCTACATTTGCTAATAATACATTTGAGCTTTTATCCAATGTTAATCCATTTGTTTTATTCTCTACTAGCATTTGTGTCAATGTTTGTTGTAAAGTATTTAATCCATTTACTAAAGTTTCAAATACTCCACCTCTTTCATCATTTGCTTCCATTTTTAAAACTGGTATAAAATTATTTTTAGAATAACTAGTTAATACTTCATTTACATGTACAAATCTATTTTTTGTATTATCTATCATTTTATTTACATTATTTTTAAACTCTTCTAATGAAGCATTTGAAGTTGATTTCTCTATAAACTGTCCATACCATCCATTATTTACTCTACTCATTACTACTTTTGCATCTTCTATTAATGCTACATCTTCTTCTATTAATTTTTTAGTTTTTGCAATATTCTCATTTATAACTATTGCCATCTCTCCAAACTCATCTTTTGAGTTTATATCTAGTAAAGTTACATCATTTTTCTCTTTATTTAAGAATGAGAAGAAGTTAAGTAATTCTGTTTTTACTTTATCTAATTTTTTAATAATATCTGAGATAATTGAATATGATAAAAGAGTAAGAACTACAAATGAAATGACAATTGTTAAGATTATAGTTGTTTTACTTGAAGAGTAAATCTCTGCTGCAACATCAGTTTCATTTTTTGCAACATCTAGTTGAAGTTTTATTAATTCTGATACTTTTTCACTAATTGGATCAATATTTGGATAAAGTTCTTCTATTGTTATTTTTGTGATACTATCTATATCTTTATTTTTACATGATTGTTTTATTTTATTTGTTACTTCATCACCTTTTGCTACAAATGATTTTAAGCTATCAACTAAAACTTTCTCCTCTTTTGTTAACTCTGTTGATAAGTATTTTTCTAAATTTAATTTAATTTTAGTTTGAGCTTCATCAATATTTGAAACACATTTATCAAAATTAAAATTTCCATTTCTTGTTTGGTGTGTTGTATCAACTATATTAACTGCATATTCATCTGCAATAATTTTTAATTGTTCTAATGGAAGAACTCTATCATTATATACTCTTACTAATCCATTATTTACTTGTTTTAATTGAACTGTACCTAATATTCCTAATATTAATATTGCTAATAAGGCTATAAAAGAAAGTATTGATAACTTCGCTTTTGTTTTTAGATTTTGTAACATCTCTTATCTCCTAAATTGATTACGTAATTGTAATATTAGAATGTAAGCAAAGTAATAGTAAAATCTGAGGAATCAGAGGGAAATAAAAATGGAATACAAAATTTTATTAGTAGAAGATGACGATAATAGTGCTTTGTTAATCAGTAATTTTTTAGAAGAATTTGACTTTATAGTCGATATTGTGAACACAGTTACTGATGCTATTTCTAACATAAATTTTAATAAATACTCTATTATTTTATTAGATATAAACTTACCAGATTTTAATGGTTTTGAAGTATTAAAATTTGTAAATAAAAATAAAAAAAATATTCCTATTTTAGTTTTAAGTGCCTATTCAGATAAAAATACAAAACTTCAAGCTTTTAAATTGGGTGCAAATGATTATATGGTTAAACCAATTGATCCTGAAGAGTTAGAAGCTAGAATTTGGGTTCAACTAAAAAATAGTTCCAATTTTATATCAAATGCTACAAAGAAATCATCGTTTGAAATAAATGATAATGTAATTTCATTTAATGAAGAACCTTTAAAATTGACAAAAACAGAGTTTGAGATTTTGTCTTTTTTAATAAAACATAAAAATCAAATAGTAAAAAGAGAAAAATTATTAGATTTTTTATCTTCGATTATTCAAAGTGATAGAAGTTTAGACTATCACATTAAAAATATTAGAATAAAACTAGGAGATAATGGAGCAAATCCAAAATATCTTCTAACAGAGTATGGAGTAGGGTATAAGTTAGTTTTTTAGAAGATAAATAAATTAGATTTGATTTATCTTTTCAAACTCTTTTATTATCTCTTCTATTGGTTCTATTCCTACTGAAATTCTTAAAAGTTCTATTGGAAGATTTATCTGTTTTAAAAACTCTTTGCCATTTTCACTTGAGATTAAATCATAATGTGCAAGATAAGTATATGGCATCAAAAGTGTAAATTCAGTTCCCAAACTTGGACCTTTTGGAAAGTTTAAACTATCATAAACTTTTTGAAAATCTTTTTTAAATGTTATTGAGATTATTCCACATAAACTATTATCATCAATCATAAGTTTTTCGTAATTTTCTTTATAATTTGGACTTAAACAATAAAAAACTTTGTCTATAAATGGTGCATTTTCTAAATAAGAAGCTAATTGTTTTGTATTTTGACTTATTTTTTTCACTCTTTTTTCATAATTTTTTATTTGAAAAGCAATTCTTTGAATATCTTTTATATATGGTTCATCAGCATGTTTGAAAAACTCATAAGAGATATGTGAAATTTTTGAATTTTGATTTAAAATGACTGCTCCCATCAGAACATCAGCATTTCCACAGGCAAATTTTGTCAAAGATTCTACATAAATATCAGCATAAGGATTTAAATCCAAGTTATATGGAGTTGCAAAAGTAGAATCAATAACTAAAGGAATATTATAAGTATCACAAAGAGTTTTCAGTTTTTCTAAATCAACAGTTTGTACTAGTGGATTTGTAGGAATTTCAGTAACTATTGCAGATACACTCAATCCATCTTTTTTTAAAAACTCTTCAAGCAAATCTAATTTTGTAATATCATAGAAAATTTTACTCTCTTCAAAATAGTGATTTACTATATTCATAGTATCAAGATATAACCAACCTAGTTGTACCAAAATAGTTCTTCCATTTCTAGCTTGGATATTTTTGATTCCTTTTAAAACGCAATACATTGCATTCATTCCAGATGGATTTAAACAGATATTTTTTTCTGGTTGTTTATATGCTTTTGATAGACTTGAAACTAGAATTTCTTTCGCTTTTGATTCATTTTCTAGTTCTTCCTCGTGAAGTTTTGAAATAACTCCAATTTTATATAAATAATCTTGTGCCAATCTCGAAGATAAGTTATATCCAAGATGTTGAATAAACTTTAAAACTTTTTGATATTGTCTTCCTTTTAAAACTTTTATAACTCCAAAAGGTTCATCGAATTCAAATTTATTATGTATAAAATATCTGCAACTTACAGCTTTTACTGCTTTTTGTGAACTTAAAAGGATTATTTCATAGTTGTCACAAACTTCGTACTTTTCTTTTAAATAATTAGCCAAAAGTTTTAAATAAGGATGAATGATAAATCTAGGATATGCCGTTGTGATTTTTTCTAAAATTTCAGGCGTTTGTTCTTCATAATCAATCACATCTTGTAAGTTTGGCATACTAACCGAAACTGCGTGAATATTGTTTAAAGGTAAAGTTTGCCCACAAGGAATGGGATTAAAAATTGTTTTATTCATCTTATCTTACTGCTTGTTCTATATCTTTTATTAAATCTTGTACATTTTCTAAACCAATAGAAAATCTAACTGTACTATCACTTATTCCAATAGCTTTTAACTCTTCTTTTGAAAAACTTGCATGAGAAATTTTTGCAGGAATTTCAACTCTACTATCAGGACTTCCAAAAGAGCATTTTTCACCAAAAAGTTTTGTTTTTTCTATGAACTTTTCTGCTAATTCAACACTTTTAAAATCTACACAAAAAACTCCAGGAATAAATGCCATTTGTTTTTTTGCTAACTCATATTGTGGATGAGATGGAAGTGCAGGGTGCGTAACTTTTATTATATATTCTTGTTTTTCTAAAAATTTTGCAATTTCTATAGAGTTTTCTTGATGTTCTTTCATTCTAACTTTTAGTGTTGGAATACCAAGACTTATTAAAAATACATCAAATGGATTTTGACTTCTTCCTAAAGCATTTGCATAATAATGAATTTGTTGACTTAACTCTTTTGTTTTAGCAACTATTGCACCTGCAACTACGCTACCGTGACCACTTATATATTTTGTAGTAGAAAATAGTGAAAAATCAGCTCCAAGTTCAAGTGGTTTTTGGCTTATAAAAGTTGCAAGTGAATTATCAACAGCAAATAAAGAGTTATATTTATGTGATATTGTTGCTATTTTTTCTAAATCAATGATTTTTAATCCAGGATTTGTAGGACTTTCACATAAAACTAAGTCAATATTATGAGTTTTTAAAATATGTTCAACCATATCTTCATCACAAAAATTTGCAAAATGAACTTGAATATTATACTTTTCTTTAAAAACTTTAAGAAGTCTAAATGTTCCACCGTAACAATCAGCTTCGACTAAAACAGAAGCATTTGCTTTTAGAACAGTTTCAAATAGAAGTGAAACAGCTGCAATTCCTGTATGTGTACAAACGCAACCAGCGCCTTTTTCAACATAAGTAAAAAGATTTTCTAAAGTTTCTCTTGTAGGATTGTCACTTCTTGTATAATCATAGATTTTTTCACCTTTTTGCTTTTTTAAATCAAAAGTTCCCGTATTATATATAGGAAAATGTGATGCTCCATAAATATCCTCAAAAGGTGCAAATTTTGAAATATGGCTTAATGTTGTTTCTATTTGTTCACTCATAATAATCCTAATTTTTTTGGCAATTGTACCAAAATCCAATTAATGAAATGCCTAAAATCCTTAATTTCTTTCTATTTTAAAAAATGTTATAAATACAAGTATAATTTCATTTAAAAAGAGAGTTAAGCAATGATAAAATTTATGTTATTAACTATTCTTATAGTTTTTTTTCAAGGTTGTGCAACTTGGACTGGAATAAAACAAGATAGCAATAGAGCTTGGGAAGCTACAAAAGATACTTCAAGTGATGTTTATCATTCTGTAAAAAAATCAATTCACGAAGCAACAGAATGATAAAAAATATTTTTCTATTTTTTATTATTTTTTCTAGTTATTTATATGCAAATAATGAAAAAGATTCAGTTTTTGTAGTAAAAGAGTTTTTAATAAAAACTTCAAATTATCTAAAAGAACAGATAAATTTAAAAAAAATCTCTTTTGATGAAGAAAAATTCTTTGAAGATTTTTCAGTTATTGGAACAAAAGATATAACTAGATATACTCCAAAACTTTCTACTTTTAAAAAAGTGGATAATTTATTATCACCTATGGGAGCTTATGATAGTTTAATAATCGAAGTTGATTCTTCAAAAAATTTGATGAAAGTAAATGCAAAATATGATAAAAAAATTGAAAATCTAAAAACATATAAAGTTTCAACAGCAAAAAAAGATATTAAAAAACCTTTAGGTGTTGGACAGATAACTTCAATCACACTAAATCCTGTTTGGTATCCAACTGTTGATACAATAGAAAGTTTCAAAAAAAGAGGTATTGATTTACCAAAAATTGTAAAAGCAGGTGATAAACTAAACTATATGGGAAGTGCAAAAATAAATTTAACTCATAAAGTTGATGGAAAAGAGACTTTTAGAATACATGGAACAATCAATGAAAAAACAATCGGAAGTTATGAATCAAGCGGTTGTATAAGAATGAAAAATAGTGAAGTTGTCGAACTTGTAGGGTTATTAAATGAATTTATAGATTTTAAAAGTATGGATGATATAAAAGTCGTATTAAAATAAGTAAGGAATGATTATGAAAAAAATTGAATTAAATGCAGAAAATTTAGGTGGAAGATTTGCCCTTTTTTGTCCTTTTACAAATGAAAAATTGGATAATGATGATAGTTCATTTGAAATTTATGAAGGTGCAGGAAATTATCTATTTTCTATGTGTGAAGATTGTATGTTTTTTGATGCAGGAAACAATGCAGAAATCGAAAAATATTGGAAAAATGAAGCAATAAATACAATAGAAAAATTTGCAGAAAATCATAAAGAAGATAATATTTTGATAATTGAAGTTTTATATAAAAATGAAAAATATTTTTTTGGTTTCTTAGATGAAAATAATGCAAATTTAAGTGATATAGAAATAGAAAGAAGATTTATTAAAAAGTTGTAATTTCATTGGTGGAGATGTGCGGGATTTATTAGTTAAAATCTTATAAATATCTATTATATAGGCTTTATATGTTACTTTAAGGTTTGTTTTTTGATGCCTATTATACCTTATTTATACCCTATGAGAAATTTAATTCGGTTCTAAAAAGCGGGATTGAATTAATTATTATTAATTATTCATTTACCATTATTTTTTATAATTATTTTAGTCTAAATTTTGAAATATAAGTTTAGCTAGAAGTATAACAAAAAGACTCAATAATATACTTATACAATTATAGCTAGTATTTTGCCTCAGTATATTTTGAGATAAATGGAAAAAATTTTCTTAGGCATACTTATATATTAAGCAAAGAAGAAAATATTAATAATAAAGTATTTAGTAATAACTAAATAAATGGAACAATTAAATATTATGTTTAATTATAAATAAAAATAGCTAACTAAAAGTTAGTTTATACGATAGAAACTGAACTATGTAAATTTAATTTTATATAGTTCTAATGAAATGAAAAATGAGAATTTAAAGATTATATCAAGTAAATTCAGGAGTAAGCTATAAACTTTAAAATTTTTTATAAACAACAAATCTAGTTTAGACCCAAAACTATATCTTAAATTGTATTATGGAAAAATATCCTAATATGATTGAATTGATTCTTGAAATTCAAGTATCAATTAAAGGATTAGAAAAAAAGGTAGATTTACTTCTATCAAAAAAAGACAAAAGTACCTTGTCAGACGATTTTAATATTAAAGGTATCGAAGCGGCTGCAAAAGCGTTAAAAATATGTGAAAGTACTTTGTCTAAGAAAATAAAAATGGAGGGTAGTAAATTGAAAAAAGAACAACATTATCGAATTTCAGATTCTGGTTTTTATACATTCAGTAAAAGTGCCCTTAAATCCATTGAAGGGCTAATATAGAGATAGTTTATTATTTGAACTAGATAAAAAATAAATGAATAGGAAGCTTCATCATATTTGATAAAGTTTATTTATTTTTATATTGAAATGTGCACGATTTTAATATAAATTATAAGTTTAATTCCGATATAACATAAACAATTACAACAAAAGAAATACTTCATTTAAAAAGGTTAGAATTAGCTACTCTAGCTTTTTTATGCTAGCAAGTTTCTAACTTGCTATCTCTTTTTTCTCCTTAGTTTTCAAAGTTTCACTTCCGTATTTAGCCTTAATTTCATCTATTGATTTTGGAGTTGGATTTTTAGATTTCATTTCTCCAAAATACCACATTCTTTTTTTAGATGCCCATTTAAAACCAATCTCTTTAAGTTTTTCTTTGATTTCTCTTGTATCACCACTAACCCAAACCCAAGAACCAACAAGCTCAATAGTTATATTTTCAAAATGTAAAATTAAACTAATGATTTTTTCTAATTCAATATCAATTTTAATATCATTTGAAAAATAGATTTTATGTTCAATTAAATCAGTATAGATTGCATTTAATAATTTAAAACTTTCTTCATCACCACCAACATCAGGATGTAATTTTTTAGCTAATGTTTTATAAATCTTTTTAGCTTCATTGATTCCCTCTACACCTTTAAACTCATTCATAATTTGTTCTCTTGTCATTGTTTCTTTCCTTAAAAAAAATAGTTTTCATTTTTGAAGATTTGAGGGTTTGTCTTAATCTTCTTTTTTTAATTTTTAAGAAGATTAAAAAAACTTATCTCTTTTCTTTAATCAAAAATTTTTCACTTTCGTTAGTTGTCGGGCTTTTTATAGATTGTAAGGATTAGATTTTTACTTAGAATAAAATTCAAATTTGTAAGAATTTAATTTTAGTATCAGTAAATAATATAGTAGAGTGAAATGAGAGAAAAAGCACAACTAACAAAGTGTTTTTAGATTTTTAAATGAAAGGGAATAAATAAGTTTTTCTTCTGGTGTGTAGCAAAAAATTAAAATGTAAAGAAGAGTTATTGAAATGTTATTTTAAATAACATTCTTTATTTTGTTTTAGTTATAATCAAATCCTTAAAATAAACAGAAAAGATTGAATCCATGGAATATAAAGATAAGTTTGATATTGAAGAAATAATAGTAGAAGATAGAAAAACAGGTAAAGAAAAATCAGTAACTATTTATAAACCTAAATATGAAAAAGGCAAAATATTTGCACCACTTCAAAATAAATATCTTGAAGCAAAACCAGAAGAAAAAGTTAGACAAGAGTTTATTTGTAGGCTTATAAATGATTATGGATATACATTAGAGCAAATGGCTCAAGAAGTACAATTAACATCTTCAAATAGAGGAACGGGACGAGCAAGTGCAGATATAGTTGTATGGAGAACAAAAGAAGAGAAAGAACAAAATAAAACAGCTTTTTTAGTTGTTGAACTAAAAGCAGAAGCAATAACTCTAAAACCAGAAGATTTTTATCAAGGTTATAATTATGCAACTTGGAGCAGAGCAAAACTTTTTGTAATAAGTAATGGGAAAATAGTAAAAATTTATAAAACGATAGAAGAAGAACTTCCTTTAAGCTTACAACCTGTTGGTGAAATTCCTCAAGCAAAAGATATAGTTGATAATGAAAAGTTAGAAGACATATTATCTAAGACAAAAGAGTTTACAGGTGATGAGTTTGCAAAGTTACTTCACAAATGCCACAATATTATTAGAAATAATGACAAACTTTCTCCAGAAGCTTCATTTGATGAAATCAGTAAAATTTTATTTCTAAAAATTATGTATGAAAAAAGTCCAGATGATGACACATTAATTTTTTCTAAACAAAAAGTTAAAAAAGAAATGGAAGTTCATGAAAAAAGAGTTCAAAGAAAAGAGACTTCAAAAACTTATCTTGAAGAAAAATTTGATGGTGTAAAAAATGCTTTTAAAGATGATGGAATATTTGAAGAAAATGAAAAAATCAAAATAAAAGAAAATAGTTTTCTTGAAATCGTGCAAGAACTAGAAATTTATAATTTAACTGCTACAAGTGAAGATGTAAAAGGTATTGCTTTTGAAACTTTTTTAGGTAGAACATTTAGAGGAGAATTAGGACAGTTTTTTACTCCAAGAGTAATCGTGAATTTTATGGTTGATTTATTAAACCCTCAAGCAAATGAACTTATATGTGACCCTTGTGCAGGAAGTGGTGGATTTTTGATAAAAGCTTTTGAAAGTGTAAAAGAAACTATTGATAATAAATATATAGAAATAAAAAAGAAAAAATATAATGAACTATTTCCAAAAGATATTGAGCTAACAGAAAAGGAACAAGATAAAAAAACAAAACTTTATGATAGTTATTTAGCTGAAATAAACAAAGAACAAGAAAAAGAAATAGAACAACTATCAAAACGAGCTATTTTTGGAACAGATGCAAACCCTAGAATGGCAAGGGTATCTAAAATGAATATGATAATGCACGGAGATGGACATAATGGAATACATCATAATGATGGTCTATTAAATGTAAATGGAATTTTTCATAATAGATTTGATGTTATTTTGACTAATCCGCCATTTGGAACAACCCTTTCTCAAAATTCTCCTATTGTAGAAGAAGATAGTAAATACAGAAATGACCAATTAATAGAAACATATATTAAAAAATATGGTGAAGAACTTTATTATAAAGCTGGATTTACTGAAACTTTCAATTATGCAAATATTGAACATAGATTAAAAGCTAAAGAACTTTATCTTGAAAAAATGAATCAAGTTACACATAATTTCGGAAAACCAATAAGAGGACTTTTTGAAGTTGGTAAAAGTGCAGGACAAACAGAAGTTTTATTTATAGAAAGATGTTTAGATTTACTCAGAGATGGTGGAAGAATGGGAATTGTTCTTCCAGAAGGTGTATTAAATAGCTCAAATCTTCAAAATGCAAGAGAGTATTTTGAAAGTCGAGCAAAAATACTTCTTATAGTTTCTCTTCCTCAAGAGATATTTATAAGTTCAGGTGCAACAGTAAAAACAAGTTTGGTATTTTTGAAAAAATTTACAGCTGATGAAAAAGTACAATATGAGAGTATCAAAGAAAAAGCTATAAAAGAAATCACAGCTAAATATCAAAAAGAGTTAGATGATATAGAAGAAAAACTTTCACTTAAAGGGAAAGAAGCTCTAAACAAAGATGAAAAAAAAGAATTAAAACAAAGACAAACAGAGTTAAATAATCTAATCAATACAGAATTAAAAGAGCAAATTAAACAAAAATTTGATTATCAAATACCTATTGCCGATATTAAAAAAGCAGGTATAAACTCAACAGGTGGGAAAGATGAAAATCAGCTACCAGAACTTAAAAAAGCTTTTTCAGAATATAGAACTACTAACAATCTTTGGGAAGTTGTAAAATGATTGCATTACTTGATTTTGTAAAGTTTAATGAACTCTCAAATTGGAGTGTTGCTCATCTACTTCAAAATCATTTTAACTATAACAAAGATTTTGAACTTGTAAAAATTGGTACATTTTTAAAAAGAAATAAAACTCAAATTATTGTTGATGATAACACAACTTATAAAAGAGTAACTATCAAACTTTATAACAATGGAGTTTTTTTAAGAGACACAGAAATAGGCAAAAACATAGGTACGAAAAAACAGTTTTCTATAAAGGAAGGACAATTTTTACTTTCAAAAATTGATGCACGAAATGGAGCTTTTGGAATAGCTACAAATGAAGTAGACGGAGCTATTATAACTGCAGATTTTTTAGCTTTTGATATAGATACATCAAAAATAAATCCAGATTTTTTAGTACTTATAACAACAACTAAAAAGTTTATGCAATTTGCTCAAAGTGCAAGTAGTGGAACAACAGGAAGGCAAAGAATTGATGAATCGAAATTCTTAAATACAAAAATTCCTTTACCAAAACTTGATATTCAAAAACAAATTGTTGAAAATTATCAAAATAAAATAAATCTTGCAAGTGAACAAGGACAAAAAGCAGAAAATTTAGAAAAAAATATTGAAGAGTACTTATATACTGAGTTGGGAATTATTAAATTAGAAATTTTAACTAAAGATGAATCTTCTGTTTTAAAATTTGTAACTTTTAAAGATATGATAAATTGTTGGGGATATGAGAATAATAATCAAATCAAAATAGAAAGTACTAAGTATAAAGTTCTAAAGTTAATCAATATTTGTAATATAGGTAGTGGAGGAACTCCTAGCAGAAATTATCCTAATTATTATATTAATGGAACTATTCCATGGATAAAAACAGGAGAGGTAAGAGATGCGTTAATATTAAATACAGAAGAATCAATTACAGAAGAAGCTTTACAAAATAGTAATGCTAAAATATATCCTAAAGATAGTTTAATTGTTGCTATGTATGGTGCAACAGCAGGAAGAACTGCAAAATTAGGAATTGAAGCATCAACTAATCAAGCATGTGCAATTCTTCACAATTTTGATTTGAATAAAATAAATATTAACTTTATTTGGTTTTATTTAATGACACAATTAGAAAATTTTAAATTACTCACTTCTGGTAGTGCACAGCCAAATTTAAATGCTGATAAAATAAAGAATTATCAGATTCCTATTCCTCCTATAGAAATGCAAAATAAAATTGCTAATAATATTGAAATACTAAAAAACGAAATTAAAATATTAAATGAACAATCAGAAAAAAATAAAAAATTAGCTTTAGAAGAATTTGAAAGAGAGGTATTTAATGAAGCTTAAAAGACTATGGGTCAACGGATTTAAAAATCTTAAAGATTTTGAAATAAATTTTGAATCAAATGAGGGAATAACTCTTTTAATTGGGAATAACGGTAGTGGTAAAAGTAACATATTAGAGGCAATAAGTGCAATATTTGTTAGTTTAATTGAAAAGAAAAAGGTAGACTTTGAATACGAAATAGAATATATTTTGGATGTTAATGAAGTTGATAAAAATTTTTATATTGAGCTTAAAATAATTACTTTACAAAATGGCAATAGTGAGTATACATATAGTTTTAAGATTGACGATTTAGCAAAACAGAAAAATCAATTTTTAGGAAATTATAATTATTTACCTTCTCATATAATAACTTCTTATAGTGGTGAAGAGACTAGATTATGGGATTTGTATTATGAAAAATTTTATAAAGATTATATAAAAAAAGCTATTACACCAACAGACAGAGCAAATCACTTAAAAATGATTTATGTTAATAAATATCATTGGAAAATAGCCTTTTTATTACTTGCAGTTTATGATAGAGGAGATAATAGTTTCATTAAAAATATATTAAAAATTGATTCCGTTGAAAGTATTGGTTTTAAGTTTAATATTGCAAAATTCCCAAGTTTTAGAAATCAAGCTGGAGAACTCTTAAGATTAGCAAGAAGTTTAACTCCTAATAATTTACCAAATGTTAATTATACAAATTTAGATGACATAAAAACAATTTTTCAAAATTTTGGACATGAAAGAGATTTATTTTTATTGCTTGTAGGAGCCTTTTTACCAGCTAGAGATACTAATAAATTAATCCTTGATATCGATATAAAATTCAAAAAATTAAATGTATTACTTGATGTGAATTGTCTCAGTGAGGGTGAAAAAAAACTTATCTTAGTAAAAATGATTTTAGAATATTTGAGTTTTGAAAAAGCACTTGTATTATTAGATGAACCAGATTCGCATATACATATACAAAATAAAAAAGTTTTTAAAGAACTTGTATCTTCTTATGAAAACAGATTTAGTATTTTAACAACACATTCTCCAACACTTACACATTCATTTGATGATAAACATATTAGTATGTTAAATAATGGAAAAATTGAGGATAAACAAAAACAAGAAATATTTTCACATATTACTGATGGGATTTGGAATTATCAAGAACAATCAGTTTTTTTGTCTTCGACTAAGAATATTATTTTACTTGTTGAAGGGAAACATGACAAAATTCATATTGAAGAAGCCTTTAAAAGATTAAAAAGTAATTATCAAACTCTGAATTTTGAGATTTTTTCTACAGATGGAGCAACTAATCTTAAACAACTTGTTGTGGGTTTTGCTACAAGCGATTATGATTTTGAACATAAAAAAGTTATTGCAATATTTGATGATGATCAAGAAGGTAAGAAAGGCTTGTCTCGCGAAAATTTTGAACCAATTGCACAAAATAATTTAATTAATAAATTGAAGTCAAATAATAAATTTTATGGATTTTTATTACCTAAACAAAGTGGTTTTACTTCTGAATGTACTATTGAAAATATGTATACATCAGATAAATATCAAATGGCATTAAATCAAGTACTTGAACGAAGAATGCAGACACCGACTTTTTTTAATAATAAATCCATTGATAATATTTCAAAAGCTATAAAAGATGATGCAAAAAATCAATTAGCTAATAATTGTAAAGAATTTGTTCCTGAAGATTTTGAGCATTTTAAAGAATTATTTAATTTGATAAAAGAGATTGAAGATTTACCATTATGATAGTAACAACCAAACAAATAGTTAAAAAACTACCCACAAACTTAAAATTATTAAGTGTTCTTAATGAAGCAATAACAAATAGTATTCAAGCAAATGCAACAGAAATTGAAATTTATTTTTACACTTTACCTATTGACTTATTTGGAGATACAAGAAAAGTTAAAAATATATCAATAATTGATAATGGAGATGGATTCACAGATAAAAATATAGATTCATTTAACCATTATATGAGTGAATATAAACAAGCTTTAGGATGCAAAGGTATAGGAAGATTTACATATTTAACTATTTGTGAAAAAGTAGAATTTGAAAGCTATAACAACAATAAAAATATCAAATTCAATTTTAATTTAGATACAGAATTAATAAAACCAACAGTAATCGAAAATGAAGAATTTATTAAACAAACAAAATTAAAATATATAAATATTGAAAATAGAGAAGTATCATCAGATTTAAGTGTTGAAGCAAAAGAGATAATTAATCATTTTTTATCAATATTTAAATTTATGGTTGATGAAAATAAAAATGTTTTGATTAAATTGTATATTGATGATGTTTTAAAAGAAAGTATTGAAGCAAAAGAACATGGTTCGAATTTCATTGATGAAGAATTTACAATAAAAGTAAGAGATATAGAAGAAACTTTTAAAGTATCTTATAAACAAAAAGGTTCTTCAATAAAAGGTTTTTATTGTGCTGATAAAAGAAGTGTAAAACAAGATGGACTGGATGTAAATTTTAGAACATCAAAAGATAAAGGGTTGCTATTTTTTGTTACTTCAACTTTTTTTGATAGAACAGTAAATGATGAAAGAACAGATTTTAATATAAAAGATAATGATAAAAACTTATTTTCATTGGATTGGGATACTCTTAATAGAAAATTATTTTCAAAAATTAATAGCATTTGTAAAACATTAGGTATTGATATTGAAGAGATAAATAATAAGAATAAAAAAGAGAGTTTAAATTCAGCTCCATATTTAGCTCCATATATTCAAAAAAGTCAAAATATGGCAACTAGTGCAGAGATAATCAAAGAAGCAAAAGAGCTATTTAATGCAGATAAAGAGTATATAAGAAATCTAAGAAATAAAAGAAATCCTGATTATGAAGAAAGATTATATACAAGTAATCAGGCAGAATTAGCAGAATATATTTTTGATAGAGAAAAGATCATACTTGATATAAAAAGAGATTTAGAGGATGTTAGTAATAAAACAAATGAAACTATCATTCATAATAAAATTATGAAAACAAAAACATCCAATGAAAATTATGCTTCATATAAAGATAATAACCTTTGGTTATTTGATGAAAGATTTATGATATACAACTATGCTTATAGTGATAAAACAATTAATGAAATCTTAGATTTAAAAGATACTGACAAAAAGGTAAGACCAGATATTTGTATTTTTACAAAAAGTAAAAATGATACAAAAGAGATAATTTTAATAGAGTTAAAAGGTAGTGATGCAACAGGTGAAAAAAATGCTGGTGGACTCAATGAACTTAATAAATATACAAGAAAGATAAAAAACTATTTTGAAAAAAATGGAGAAGAAGTTTTAATTTGGTCATACTTAATAACAGCTTTAAATCCAGAAACAAAACAAGAAATAGAAGATTTCCCAAGTATGAAAAAAACATATACTACAAAAGGTCAAATGTATTATTTATATAATGAAAATTTAAATGCAATAACTCATATTTTGACTTTAGAAACAATGATTGAAGATGCGATGAGTAGAAATCAATTATTTTTGGATATTTTAAGAGGAAATTACAAAGAGGAAGCTTGATTCCCCCGTCAGGATGCCAAAGATTCACCACAATTCCATTGGCGACTTGTTCGCGTGGTGAGTCTGCGGAGTGAAGTAAATATAAAAGAAAGTTGACTAAATGTCAAGTTTTTTTAGATTTATGCAACGGAGTGGGTGCGTCTGGTGCCTAAAAATAGTGTCAGATTTTGCAAAAATCTAAACGTAAATTTTTAGTGTCTACCGACCCCAATAATTTCAATTATTCAGTTTAGATAGCTAGTTGCCTGAGGGGCAAGTCGTAGATAAACTTGATAATGTCTAAGTATGTTTAAAATAAAATGTTAACACTTTTGGTGTGTTAATTTTTTAGTTTAAATAAGCACGCAGGGAATTATTGGGGTCGGGAGTTTACTCCTGACGCACCCATAAGGTAAAAAAGGCGATGAATAGAGCTTTTATTTACCGCTATTATTATTTAAAAGTGTGTTTACTAGTTAAATACACCTTTTAAATAGGGTATTAAATAGGAGAATCAAACAATGACTGTTCTTGTGGAATTGGTTTGATTTGTCCTATTTCTGAAATGTTTTTTATAAGTTCATCAATACTTATAAAATACAATTTCTGCCATTTGGGCATAATAGATGCAAATGATTTTATTTTAGATGAACTATCTAAAATATAAATTATTGCATCTGGATTGTCTTTTGCTACATCTTGCATAAGCTTAGTATATCTAGGTGCAGATTTTTTACTAAGCTCTATTTCTATATTGATTTTATTTCCATTACTATTGGTAAAAATAAAATCAGGAATATGATTTAATTTATCTTGGTGTGTTGATACAGTTGTTCTTTCAACACTACCAATCAAAGATAAATGATAATCTGTTATTTGCTCTAAAATATTATGTTGAATAGTGGTTCTATTTAACTTAACATTTTTTGCTTTTATTTCAAATTCATCTTCAAGTAAGGCTTTTGTATCAGCTGTTAAAACTATTGCTCGTCTTGGTTTCATAAGGTTTGTATTCCAATATGAAATAAGGTTTTGTTTTGCTAAGGAATTGATTCTATTTCTTGCTACTTGCTCATTTGTAAAAAATGTTTTTGCTAATACTTCTATATATGTTTTACCATATTTATTTATAAATTTAAATATTTCTATATCTCTATTTGTAATCATATTTAAGCCTTTTAAAGAACAAGTTCTTTTTCATCTTGATTTTGTGTATCAAGTGAAATTTCTTGTTTTAATTCAACTTTAAATGCTTTTAAGAGGAAAAGTTTTTTAATAGCTACATCTTTACTGTTTAGGTTATCCCAATTAAATTTATTTTTTACTGGAATTGGTGAAGTTTGAAATATTTTTATCTCATTTAAATTTTCTTCAATTAAAACTGCAACTTTTGCTCTTGGTAATGCTCTAAGCCTTGTGATATTCATGTGAGCTTCTTGCTGTTGTCTAATTGTAGTTTCGTTGCTTTTTTTGCTCTTTTGAGTTACAAGCTCTAATCCTGATAAAAGCTCAATATATTTTAGAGTTTTATCATCACTAGATTTATAATAAATCTTTGTTTGACAATTATCTTTTATAGAGACTCTTAAATTCTCATCTTTCATTTGTGCTTCACTTTGATATGCTAATATAAAATTAACTCCAAATCCTGCAACGGTTGAAAGTCCTGCACTTAAAATCTGTGTTGGATAAAAACTAAGTTCATCTAAGATTGCTAAACAGTTCGTATCTTTTTTATATTTTTTAGAAAATTGAATAATATCAGTTATAACAAGCTTTAAAAATTTTAATGCTGTTTCATCCAACATATCAGATTTTATATATAAAACTTTTCCTTTTGTAAGAGAATCTAAAATATGATATTTATTATATATGCTTACATTTTCAAACTCAGAGATTGAAAACTGTAACGATTCTAGTATTGATAAATTAGAATAATTTATTTCAATAGTTGCAAATAAATCAGGATTAAAATATCTTTTTGATAGTGAAGCTAACTTATCAAAGTTTGGTTTATTTTTTTCTAACTCCTTTTGAAACTCATAGTTTGATATTAAATCAGAGATTATATATTTCAAAAATATAGATAAATTTTGCAAAGTTAAATCAAATTCTACTTCTAATAAAGTTTTAGAGTTAAAAAAAAGATGCATTACTTTTGCTAGTAATATTCTTTCACTCTTTTTATAATAACTAGCTCCCAATTCGGCATCATTTTCAATTAGATTTAACATTACAGTCATTTTTTTTGTAGCTTCTTCTACTGTGTCAAGTTCAGAAAAAACTGTATAGCAAAAGTCATTAGACCAGTTTACTATTTGCAAATCTTGAGTTCTATTTTGTCTTTGTAATTCTTCTAAAATCACTTGAGCTAAAAAATCATCCTCTTTGGGGTCAATAATAATTACACCTTTATTTTTTCGTAGAGCCTCAACAACTTTTACAGCTATAAAAATACCTTTTCCAGACCTAGTTGGTGCAACAATTTGAGTGTGAATTGATTCATCATTATAAAGTGGTTGTTGAGTTTGGTGGTCTAATCCTAAAAAGTATTTATCATCTTTTATATAGTCAAGTGGATTAAAAATATTTGGTTGATGAAATAATTCATCTTTTGCAGATGATATTGATGTTATTCCACGACCTAATGCACTAGATAGTGCACTTTGGTCTTGAGATAATAGAGTCTCTTTTTCTTGTTTTTTAAATAGCATATTATCTCCATTTCTCTATAACTTTTAAAAGAATTAAGATAAATATTGAGAATATATTTGTATATGCAAATAGTTCATTATCTGGAATAAATGGGTACCATTTTGATAATAGATTTGATAAAAATGGAATTTTTTCAACATCTATATATATTCCAATAGTGTAAAAACTCATTGTAAAACTTATCATTGTTAAAACAACTGTAATCATAAAAGTTGTTAAAACATTTAACTGTTTTCCAAATATTTTATTTTTTAGATATACCATATCTTCTTTTTCTATTTGATGGTCATTCAAAAAATATTTCATGAAAATATTTTGAGAAAGAGTGAGTTTTAAAACAAATACAGCAACTATTCCACCAACTGCAAAAGTTGTATAGAATGATGTTATAAAAGTGATTATTGCAATAATCACAGCATAGATAAAAAAGTTGTTATCCCAATATCGTTTAAAGTATCTTGTAATTTGTGCTTTATCTTTTGAAGATGGATTCCAATCGACTACTTGATTAATTTTTGCCTGATTGTATTCTGAAATCATATTATCAAGACCATCTTCTGCCTTTGACTTATAGCCTTGTTTTATTTTTTGATTTTGAAGTCTTTTTTGTTGACTTGCTTGGTTTTGATTGCCCCAGTTTTGGAATGGGTCAAAGTGATTTGAGTTATTATTGTTCATTATTTTTCCTCATATTTTAATAC
Source organism: Aliarcobacter butzleri (assembly GCF_900187115.1). Taxonomy (NCBI): domain Bacteria; kingdom Pseudomonadati; phylum Campylobacterota; class Epsilonproteobacteria; order Campylobacterales; family Arcobacteraceae; genus Aliarcobacter; species Aliarcobacter butzleri. The sequence goes on along the minus strand of NZ_LT906455.1, from coordinate 1,706,628 downwards.
TTCTGAAATTATCCAGTCTTGATAATTTTCATCTTCTATATAAGATTTAACATTTGTTAAACCACCATTATTTAATATAAATGAGTTGATTTCTTTTGAAAATAAATCTTTGTAATCTTCATCTTTTGCTATTTGTAAAATAGCATTTGCAGATTTATCAGCTAGAAAATCTTTTAGCTTTTTTATCTCTTTTATAATCTCTTCTTTTTTACTCTTATCTACTCGTTCAACTTGTGTTGAACATTTGTTTAACTTATGTTCAATAGCTTTTATTTTTCTACTTTCTCCACTTTTTAGTCCTGCAATTCTTCGTTGTTCTTTTACTTTTTCAAGATTTTCCATTCTTCTATTGAAAGAGTGAGAAAAGAAAAAACTATCAATATCAATTTCAAAGAGTCCATATTCTTTCACAACTGTTTCAACTTTTGCTTGAGTAGTGTTATATTTTCTTGCTAATGCACTAAGTAGATAAAAAGGGTATCTATAATCTTTTTGCTCTCTTAATGTTTCCACAAGAATCCAAAAAATACCATAGCCCTCACATCCTAGCTGTTCAATCAAAATCATACATTTGAAATCATCTTTTGCATTACTATCATGTCTAAACCAGTAGGTATCTTTTTCTCTTAAATCTTTCATTTTTAGCTCAAAAAGTTTTAATCGTTTGTGCAAGAAAATCAGAAACATCAACAATTGCAAATACAACTTTGGCATTTTTTGCATTACCCAATTTTTTATAATTGGGTAATCCACTTCCTTTTGCAATATATAAATCAATTGTTGAGTTACTTACACCTAATTCATTAGCCATTTCACTTTTGCTAATTACTGCTCTTTTGTATTTCTTTTGAAGATATTCATAAATCTTTTCTCTTTGAATATCAAGGTTACTTTGCATTACTTAACTCCTTATTTTGTAAGTTAAAGTAAGTATAAAAAAGATTGAGGAATTACGCAAAAATAGTAAAGCGTAAATAGAGTGTTTCTCCCGTATGTAGCCGTAAATTTTTAAAATTTTTTTTAAAAATTTAGAATATTTAAATGTATTTGAATTTATAGAGAAGTAAAAATACTATATATTTTGAAAATCAAATGATGAAAAATTATAGTGTAACTTTATTACTCAAATTACATTTTTATAAATAGATTAATTAAACTTTATGCTTATAGTATATATAATTCTTTAATTGGATTGCAGATTGGCGATCGGCAATAGACCCCTGAGGATTCTCGGGGGTTTTTTGCTTTATGGAAATATTTTTAATCCAATGCCTTGATAAGTATTATTTGATTTATGAAATTTTTTTTCTAAAATGTCATAGGCTCTATTACTTTGATTTGGTTTTAATACTTTTATTCCAATTGGTCTAGCTACTAAATCAGCAAGTTGTAACCCCGCAGAATTTGTCATTTTATTTGCCATAATAATTTCAAAAGGGAAATATATTCCTTGATAATTATTACCATCGCAAATTCTTCTAAATTCTAATTCTAACTCTTCATCTTCTTTTTTACCTCTTTGTTCAACAATAATATGAGTTGTTTTTTCATGCTCATTTTTAGATGCTAAAAATTTATAAGCTCTTTCCATACAATATTTTAAAGCTATATCATAAGGATTATTTACATGGCTAACTAATTTATCTTTTCTAATAACAGTTGATATTAAAGTAAAATCCTCTTCTTCTATAATATTTGTCAGTTCATTTAAAAAATTTTCTTTTATATCTTTTGAGTTTAATTTTTTAAACCAGCCTTTATCTCTTCGGATTTCATTTTCATGTAAAATTACCATATCATGTCCAAAGTGTTTAAACTTAAATTCTTTTACTTTTGATACAGCACTTTCAGAATATTTTTTCTTTTCAAAAATGCAAAATGCTAAGACAAATAAGGGATAATCATTGTTTATTGAACTAAGAGAATGGTCTCCACTTTCATCAACATAAATTATATAATTACTGAAATTTCTCAATTTAAATCCTTAAATATTTTATTATTTATATAAACTAGTTACAAATATTTTACCACTATCAGGGGCTAACTTTGCATATCTCATTGTTTGTTCAATATCTTTGTGATTCATTAGTTCTTTGATAGTGAATATTGGTGTTCCATTTATTGCTAAATGGGATGCAAATGTATGTCTAAGAGAATGAATTACAAATCTATTTTTAGTATCTCTTGCATCTAAATCTTTATTAAATAATTTATCTAATATAGGTTTTAATCTTGTTTGAATTTGCCTTGAATTAGTTTTCTCAATATGATTTTCAAAAGATATCAAGTAGTAATTAGGTTTTAGATTTTGTAAAAAGTCTTCTAAAAAATCTGAAATATCTGGTTGTAAAAAACCTTTATATGTCTCATCAGTTTTCAAATTCTTTAAAGTGATAGTTGAGTTTGTAAGATTAATATCTTTTTTTTGAATATTTAATATAGTTTCTAATCTTCCACCCGTTGATAAGGATAATTTAACAAACAGCCACAAAGTTTTATTTGATTCTATTTGTTCTATTAATAAATTTATTTCTTCTGTTGTTAAAAATTTTTCTCTTGCATTGTCAGTTTTTAATTTTGAAATTCCAAAACATGGATTGGCAATTTTTAGATTATATTCTTTTATATAATGGTTATAAATGGCTTTAAATAATTCTATTATACCATTTACAGTTTGTGGAGATTTTGCTTCAGTAATTAAATTTCTTTTTTCTTGTATGTTTATTGGATATTTTAGTGTTCCATCAATTAGATTTTGTCTAAAATCTAAGATGTCTTTTTTTGTAATTGAATCAATATTTTTATTTCCAAAAAAAGGGTTTATATGATTCTCAAATTTTGATATTTGTTTTTCAGAAGTTTTTTTATCTTTGAAATAAAGATTAGCTATATTTTCTAAATTAATGAATTCTTTTTTTTTCTTTTTAGCAACAATGGAAATATCTTCTCCATGCTTCATTTTATTAATTTGTTCATTTCTAAGATTTACAGCATTTATTTCTCTTATACCCTCTGAATATTTTCCAACATTTACCCATTTCTTTTTAGGATTACCATTCTTATCTAAATCATTAATATCTTTATATGTAAAATAGAAAACTTTATCTCCATTTTCTAATTCATTATAATAGATACCTAATTTTTTTGTCTTATTCATTTCTACCCTTTTTCTACCCTGAGAATAAAAAACTATGAATAATCATACAAAAGTTAAGGAAATAAGAAACTTAAGGAAGAGGCTTTTGATGGGTATTTTAGGGAACTCTGAATAACTTTAAGGAAGTATAAAAAAGTATTGGTGGAGATGTGCGGGATCGAACCGCAGTCTTAAAACAGCTTATAAAAGCGTCTACATGCTTAGCAAAGTTGAAAAATTTCACTCTATGACAACTCAACTTCCAAAAGCAATCATAAAGCTAAGATTTAGAATTTCTTTTTGAAGTTCAATCAATCCCTCAAAAATAATCTATCTAGGGTGAACCAGCAATTATCTACATAGATAGAATCTGTAGTGCCAGCCTCCGAAGACTCAAGGCCAGAAAGGCCGAGTCAGTAAGTTGTTAAACTTACGCAGCTTTTGCGTAAGCTGGAGCGTAATTTGTATTGTTTGCGTCTAAAAAAAATGAACCGCGTAACGGCATGTTCAGGCCGACATGCAACTAATACTCACTGCTCTAATCGATACCAAGTCATCCCCAATTAAAATCGAATTTTACATAAATAATATTAAAACTATGTTAATCTTGTAATCAAATGGTTATCAAACAATAAATTGCTCTCGTATTCATCGATTCTTTTAATATAAACATAGTATAATCTTTACTATAAAAACAATTTGGAGTAAATAAAATGAGTAAAAAAGGTATTTTAATTATCGGTGCAGGCGGTGTTAGTAGAGTAGCCACTGTTAAATGTGCAATGAATATTGACACTTTTGAAAAAATAACATTAGCTTCTAGAACAGTTTCAAAATGTGAAGCAATTGCCGCTGATATTTTAAAAAATCAAGGTGTACAAATTGATGTAGCTAGTGTTAATGCTGATAGTGTTGATGAATTAGTGAAATTAATTGAAAAAGTAAATCCAAAATTAGTATTAAACGTAGCATTACCTTATCAAGATTTAACAATTATGGATGCTTGTACAAAATGTAAAGTTGATTATGTAGATACTGCAAATTATGAACATCCAGATGAAGCAAAATTTGAATACAAACTTCAGTGGGCAAGAGATAATCAATTTAAAGAAGCTGGAATCATGGGACTTTTAGGTTCTGGTTTTGACCCAGGTGTTACAGGAGTATTTTGTGCATATGCTCAACAAAATTTATTTGATGAGATTCACTATATAGATATTATGGATTGTAATGCAGGTGACCATGGTTATAAATTTGCAACAAACTTTAACCCAGAAATTAACTTAAGAGAAGTATCTGCAAATGGTAGATATTGGGAAAATGGTCAATGGATTGAAACAACTCCTTTAGAAATTAGAGTTGACCATGATTATCCAGAAGTTGGTGTTAAACCATCTTATTTACTATATCATGAAGAGTTAGAATCTTTATCAAAAAATATTAAAGGTTTAAAAAGAATTAGATTTTTTATGACTTTTGGAGATAGTTATATTCAACACATGAATTGTTTACAAAATGTTGGAATGTTAGGAATTGAGCCAGTTGAACACAAAGGTATGATGATTACTCCTATTGAATTTTTAACTACTCTTTTACCAGATCCTGCAAGCTTGGGACCAAGAACAGTTGGTAAAACAAATATTGGTTGTATCATTGAAGGTATTAAAGATGGAAAACCAAGAAAAGTTTATATTTATAATGTTTGTGACCACCAAGAGTGTTATAAAGAAACTGGAGCACAAGCTGTAAGTTATACAACTGGAGTTCCAGCAATGATTGGTTCTAAATTACTTTACAAAGGTATTTGGAAAAATACAGGAGTATTTAATATAGAAGAATTTGATGCAAAACCATTTATGGATGAGTTAATGACACAAGGCTTACCTTGGAAAATTTTAGAGTTAGATGCGAAATAAATTATGAATAAAAATTATGAAGTAGTTGATACTTTTGAAAAACTTCCAAGTCCAGCATATGTATGCGAAGAAGAGTTACTTGAAAAGAATTTAAAACTTTTAAAAAGAGTTCAAGATGAAGCTGATATTAGTATTCTTTTAGCTTTAAAAGGTTTTGCTATGCATTCAACTTTTGATTTATGTAAAAAATATCTTAAAGGTTGTTGTGCATCTGGACTTCATGAAGCTATTTTAGCAAAAGAGGAGTTTGGTAAAGAAGTTCACACTTATAGCCCAGCTTTTAAAGATGAAGAGATAGATGAAATAGTTGCTATTTCAAATCATCTTGTTTTTAACTCTTTTAGTCAACTAAAAAGATTTAAAGATAAAGCTTATGGAAAAGTATCATTAGGTATTAGATTAAATCCTGAATACTCATCAGTTGAAGTAGATTTATATAATCCTTGTGCACCATATTCAAGAATGGGAACTACAAAAGCAAATTTTGACGAATCTTTGCTTGAATTTTTAGATGGTTTTCATTTTCATGCACTTTGTGAACAAAATGTTGATGCACTTGAAGGTGCGTTAGAAGCTTTTGAAAAAAACTTTAGTCAATATTTTGATAGATTAAAATGGGTAAATTTTGGTGGTGGACATCACATAACAAGAGCTGATTATGATGTTGAAGGATTAATCAAACTTTTAAAAGATTTTAAATCAAGATATCCACATCTAAAAGTTTATATGGAACCAGGTGAGGCTATTGGTTGGCAGACGGGTTATTTAGTAGCAACTGTTTTAGATATTGTTTACAATGGTATGGATTTAGCAATTTTAGATACAAGTGCAGAAGCACATATGCCTGACACTTTAGCTATGCCATATCGAGCAATGATTAGAAATAGCGGACTTGCTAATGAAAAACCATATACATATAGATTTGGTGGAAATACTTGTTTATCAGGTGATATCATAGGAGATTACTCTTTTGATGAGCCATTAAAAGTTGGTGATAAAATTATTTTAGAAGATATGATTCACTATACAATGGTAAAAACTACAACATTCAATGGTATAAAATTACCATCAATAGTTATAAAAAATAAAGAAAATTCTTATAAAATAGTAAAAAACTTTGGATATAATGATTACAAAATGAGGTTATAGTAGAAAAAATTTGGGAGTTTTAGATGGAAAAAGAGAGAGTTGAAGATTTAGAGATTGAAATAGGTGAAACGAAAGAGTCTATAAAAGAAAATTACAAAGATAAAAAAGTAATTAGAAAAGAGTCAAAAGCTAAATTTAAAGAAAAACTTGACGATGAAGGAACAGAAAAGAAAGTTCAGATTTGGGTGAAAAAAGAGACTTTAGAATATGAAGAACAACTTACAAAACTTCAAATTGAGCTTTTAAAACTTCAAAACCATGTAAAAGCCCAAGGTTTAAAAATTTTGATGATTTTTGAAGGAAGAGATGCTGCTGGAAAAGGTGGAACTATAAAAAGAATAACTGAGCATTTAAATCCAAGAGGTGCAAGAATTGTTGCTTTAGAAAAACCAACAGAACAAGAAAGAACGCAATGGTATTTTCAACGATATACAAAACATTTACCAAGTGCAGGAGAAATTGTACTTTTTGATAGAAGTTGGTATAACCGAGCTGGAGTTGAGCCTGTTATGGGATTTTGTACTCACGAAGAACATCACGAATTTTTAAGAGAAGTTCCTGAATTTGAACAGATGTTAGTAAAATCGGGGATTATTTTATTTAAATTCTATTTTTCAGTTTCTAAAAAAGAACAACTAAGAAGATTTAAAAAAAGAGAAATTGATCCACTAAAACAATATAAACTATCACCTGTTGATAAAGAATCACAAAATTTATGGGAAAAATATACGATTGCAAAATTTTCTATGTTAATGGCATCAAATACTGAAATTGCTCCATGGATGGTAATAAGAAGCGATAATAAGAAAAAAGCAAGATTGAATTGTATAAGACATATTCTTTCTAATCTTGAGTATGAGAATAAATCAAAAGATAAAGATATTTTTAAAACTGATAAAGATATTTTAATTCATGGAAAAAATGAAATTACAAATATGGAACAAGATAATAAATTTTCAAAGAAAAAAGAGGATAATTAGATGAATTTAAATGAATTTGAAAGAACAGATTATAGTGGTTTGTATATTTCAAAGGAAGAACATCCAGAATTTGGTAAAAAATATATTGCACGATTTCAATATGATAAAAAAAGATATGTTAAAGTTCTTGGTTTCTCAAAAAAGGATAAATTAACTTTAAAAGTTGCTTCTTCTTTACTTGAAGATTTTAAAAATTCAGTTATAAAAAATGTTCAAGAAAAGTCAATTGTAAAAATAAAAGATGAAAATATCACTCCTAAAAAAGATCTTAAAGAAAATGAAACTATAAAAAAGTTACAAGAAGAAAATAAATATTTGAAATCAATTTTAGGTGATTATAAAAATTTAGATACTCATACTTTAAGTGAAGGTATTCAAAAAATTTATGATTTACAAGCTTTAAAACCATATCAAATCGAATTAATCAAACTTCAAGATTGGCTTGAAAAAGTGAATAAAAGAATGATTATTATCTTTGAAGGAAGAGATGCTTCTGGAAAAGGTGGAGCAATAAGAAGAATTACAAGATATATGAATAACAAACACTATCGTGTAGTTGCTCTTGGTAAACCAACAGAAACTCAAAAAAATCAATGGTTTTTGCAAAGATACATTACTCATTTTCCAACAGGTGGAGAAATAGTTTTATTTGATAGAAGTTGGTATAACCGTGCTATGGTTGAACCAATTTTTGGATTTTGTACTCCTGAAGAGCATGAAATTTTTATGGAAGATATTGTAAATTTTGAACAAGATTTAGTAAGACAAGGAATGATTTTAATAAAACTTTATTTTTCAGTTTCAAAAGAAGAACAAAAAAGAAGATTTGATAGAAGAATTCATGATCCATTAAGACATTGGAAATTTTCAGAAGTTGATATGCAAGCTCAAGATTTATGGGATGAATTTTCTGAAAAAAAATATGAAATGCTTAGACGAACTACTTCAAGAAGTGCACCTTGGCATATTGTAAGAAGTGACGATAAACATTTAGCAAGACTTGAAGCTATGAAAATTATTTTAAACTCTGTTGATTATGATGGAAGAAACTATTCTTTAAATTTTGAAGCGAATGAAGATATAAATATTTCTGTGCAAAGAGAACTTTTACAAATGAGAAAAACTAAAGATTACTAATTTTTTAAATATAGTAAATGTTTAAAATGGAACTTTTAAAAGTTCCATTTTTTTTTGCCAAAAAATTGCTTAGTTTTGTCTTTAGTTAAGCCTTAGCAAATTTTAGCTATCATATTGGCTAAAATTATTATAATCGGAGTAAATTTAATGGAATTTAACGCAAACAGAGTTGATGAAGCAAATGCAGTTATAACAGCTACGCTTACAAAAGACAGTATTGAAAATAATTTAGAAAAAGTAGCAAAACAAGCTGCTAAAACTATGAATGTTCAAGGATTTAGAAAAGGTAAGGTTCCTGTTGCAGTTGTTAAACAAAGATATGCTGATAAATTAAGAGAAGATGCTGAAGCTGATGGAATTAGAAAAATTTTAGCTGATGGTCTAAAACTATTAGATATTAAAAATTCAGACTTAATTGGTGAACCAAGTGTTACTAAATTTGATAAAAAAGACAACGGAGATATCGAAGTTGAATTATCAGTTGCTTGCAAACCAAATATTGATTTAGGAGATTATAAATCATTAGTTCCTGCAGTTAAAGCTATTGAAATTGATATTAAAAAAATTGATGACAGATTAACTGAAATTGCTCAATCATCTGCACCATTAGAAAAAATTGCTAGAAAAAGAGCTGTAAAAGATGGTGATTTTGCTGTGATTGATTTTGAAGGTTTTGTTGATGGTGTTGCATTTGACGGTGGAAAAGCTGAAAAATATCCATTACAAATTGGTTCAGGTTCATTCATCCCAGGATTTGAAGAGCAAGTTATTGGAATGAAATATGAAGAGCAAAAAGATATTACTGTTAAATTCCCAGAGAGCTATCAAGCAAAAGATTTAGCTGGAAAAGAAGCGGTATTTAAAGTAACTTTACATGAAATTCAAGAAAGAGCAAAACCTGAGTTAAATGATGAATTTGCACAAAAAATGTTACCAGGTCAAAAAGATGTAACAATTGACACTTTAAGAGATAGAGTAAAAGAACAAATGTTAGCTGAAGATAAAGCTAAATATTATAGAGATGAACTAAAACCTGTATTTTTAGAAACATTAGTTGAAAAAATTAACTTTGCATTACCAACATCAGTAATTGAGCAAGAAATTAATTATGCTTTAAATAACAAAATTAGAACAATGACTGAAGAAGAAATCAATGAATTAAAAGAGAATGCTAACAAAGTTGAAGATATCAGAAATGAATTAAAAGAAGATGCAGTAAATTCTGTAAAAGCTACATTTATTATTGATGCTTTAGCTAAAGCTGAAAATGTACAAGTAAGTGATCAAGAAGTTACTCAAGTATTATATTTTGAAGCAATGCAAATGGGACAAAATCCACAAGATGTTATAAAACAATATCAACAAGCTGGATATTTACCTGCAATTAAAATGTCTATGATTGAAGAGAAAGTTATCTCTAAATTATTAGATGAAAAATTAGGAAAATAATTATAGGATTTTTTATGAGTTATATACCATATGTAGTTGAAAAAACGGGTCGAGGTGAAAGAAGTTACGATATTTATTCAAGACTTCTTAAAGATAGAATTATTATGTTAAGTGGAGAGATAAATGATGCTGTTGCTTCAACAGTTGTGGCTCAGTTACTTTTCCTTGAAGCTGAAGATCCAGATAAAGATATCTATTTATATATCAACTCTCCAGGTGGTGTGGTTACTAGTGGTATGTCTATATTTGATACTATGAATTATATAAAACCAGATGTTTGTACTATTTGTATTGGACAAGCTGCATCTATGGGAGCATTTTTATTAAGTAGTGGGGCTAAAGGTAAAAGATACTCTTTACCAAATTCTAGAATTATGATTCACCAACCATTAGGTGGAGCTAGAGGACAAGCTACTGATATTCAAATTCAAGCAAAAGAGATTCAAAGATTAAAAGATACATTAAATGGTATTTTAGCTTCACAAACTGGTCAAGATTTTGCAACAATTGAAAAAGATACAGATAGAGATAACTTTATGAGTGCAGAAGAAGCTTGCTCTTATGGGTTGATTGATGAAGTTATAACAAAACATAAATAAGAAATATTATGGTTAGAGAAGTTATAACTTATCCAAATAAATTACTTCGATTAAAATCAAAAGATGTGGAAAAGTTCGATAATGAACTTCACACTCTTTTAGATGATATGTATGAAACTATGATAGCTCAAAATGGTGTTGGTTTAGCAGCTATTCAAGTAGCAGTTCCTTTAAATGTTTTAGTAATAAATCTTCCAAATGAAGAAGATATTCAAGATAAAAATGATTTAATAGAAGCTATAAATCCAGTTATTACACATAAAGATGGAACTCAAGTATTTACAGAAGGTTGTTTGAGTGTACCAGGGTTTAGTGAAGATGTTACACGAGCAGAACATATTATAGTTGAATATTTTAATAGATTTGGTGAAAAACAAACTATGGAAAGTGAAGGTTTTTTAGCTGTTGCTTGGCAACATGAAATGGAACATTTATCTGGACATTTATTTATTGAAAATCTATCTATCATAAAAAGAAAAAAATTTGAAAAAGAGTGGAAAAAGAGATTAAAAGATAAAAATTAATCTCTTAAAACCCTTTTCTTAAAATATTTATAATCGTAATTAGAATAAGACTATTTAATACAGTCCAAACAATCCAAAAAAATATCTTTTCAAACTTTGTAAAAAAAATACTTTTAAATAAAAAAGGTGAAGATTTTATAGCTAAGTAGAAAAATACTGCAATTCCAACTATCATAGTATATTTATTTAATTGAGCAAAAAGAATAGTAATAAAAGATATAAATGGTATAAAAACAGTTAAAGCGAAAAATTTACCATATTCTTTTCTTTTTGAAGTACCATTAAAATATCCAACAGTGTAACCACAGTTTGGGCAAATCGTTCCCAATCTTGATAAAATTTTATGATTACATTCTGGGCAATTCATAAGTGATGACATAAAATATTTCCTAAAATTTTTGAGTATTATATCTTTTAAAGATTAAAAATTGATAGAAATATTACAATCTATTTATTAAATAAAATATTTAAAAAGTTTTTAATTCTTGCTTTTTTATTTTAAATATAAAATAAATAAATATAATAAGAATCAGATTTATTATAAAAAATATTAGTAACTATTTATGAAAGAAGAATAAAATGAAAATTATAAAATCTGCTTCTATGGATACAATTGATGCTGTTAGTATCGATGTTGAGTCAACTTTTACAAGAGGACTTCCAAGCTTTACAATTGTAGGTATGATAAGTACAAGCATTAGTGAATCAAGGGATAGAGTTAAATCAGCATTATTGGTAAATGATTTTAAATTTCCACCACTAAAAATTACTATAAATTTATCACCAACTGAGTTAAATAAAAAAGGTTCACATTTTGATTTAGCTATTGCTTTGCAAATAGCTTTTTATGATGATAAAAAAGTAAACTTTGATGATTTTTATTTCTTTGGAGAGTTATCTCTTGATGGAAAGATAAAAGATACAAATCTTATTTTTCCAATGGTACTATCTTTAGCAAAACAAAAACTAATTAATAAAGTTGTAGTTTGTGAAAATAGTGCAAAAAAACTTGCCAATATTCCAAATATTGATATATATGTTGTAAAAGATTTAAATGGTGCAATAGAATTTCTAAAATCAAATTTAAAAGATGAATATTTATGTAAAAAAGAGTTTCCTTTATATAAAACTTTAGAAATAAATGGTGAAAAGTATTTTTATGACACAAAGTATGTAGAAGATTTTAGTGATGTTTTAGGACAAGATATGGCTAAATATGCAGCTATGATTTGTGCAGCTGGAAACCATAATTTTATCATGGAAGGAAGCCCTGGTTGTGGGAAGTCTATGATATCAAAAAGATTACAATATATTTTATCTCCTATGAGTCTTGAAGAGATTTTAGAAAAAGCAAAGCTTCAAGCACTTGATTTTAAAGATATAGATTTTTCACCAATAAGAGCTTTTAGAAATCCGCATCATACGGCAACAAAATCATCAATATTGGGTGGAACAAACTCAAAAATGGGAGAAGTTGCACTTAGTAACAATGGCGTTTTATTTTTCGATGAGTTGCCACATTTTCCAAATAATATTTTAGAAGCACTTAGAGAACCACTTGAAGATAATAAAATATTAATCTCAAGAGTAAATAGTAAAGTGCTTTATGAAACAAAATTTATTTTTGTTGCAGCTTTAAATCCTTGCCCTTGTGGTAACCTTCTTTCTAGTGTAAAAGAGTGCAGATGTAGTGAAGTAGAGATACAAAGATATAAAAATCGTCTTAGTGAACCATTTTTAGATAGAATTGACTTGTATTTAGTAATGAATGATAGTTTTAATGATAATAAAAATATTGTAAGTTCGACTGAACTTCATCAAAATGTAATAAAAGCTTTTATCAAACAAAAAAGTAGGGGACAAAAAGAGTTAAATGGAAAACTAAGTGATGAAGATATAAAAAAATATTGTCTTTTAGATGATGATAGTAGTGAAGTTTTAGAAAAAGCAAGGCTAAATTATAGTTTGTCATTTAGAAGTATAAATAAAGTTTTAAAAGTAGCACGAACTATTGCTGATTTAAATGATAATGAGATTATCACTAAAAGTGATTTATTAAAGAGTTTGAATTTTAGAAGAAGGTAAAAAATAATGATAGAAAATCAAAAAATAGATTATGATAAAAATCCAATTGAAATTAAGGATTATAATACTTTATTCGAATTTTTAATTACAATTTCTATGATACCAATAGCAATATATGCTTATATACATAATTTAAATACTCCAGGTGGAATGAGCGAATCTTCACTTAACAGGCATATTTTTATTATTATTCCATTCTTAATGATGCCATATATAAGAGCCTATTTAAGAGCAAGAAATAAAAGAAAAATAATTTTAATGAATGATAGTATTAAATTTATGCACGAAAATAATATTATAGAAGAGATTAAAATTTCTGAAATAACTGATATAAAAAGAACATATAGTGATCTTTATCATAAAACACAAGTTATAGGGGAAATTAGTTATATAGCATTTATTTTTGTATTTATATTTTTATTTATTTTAGATATGTTATATATTTTGTTATTTATATATCCAATTTTACATATTTGTTTAATAATAATTAAATATTTTTTTCATAAGATAAAAGATAAAAATTATAAATTTAAATTATTTGATGCAATTATTATATATAGTAAAGATAGATTTATAAATATTTTACCTATTACAAATAAAGAGTATGAAGAAGTTAGAAACTATTTTTTAGATAAAGATTTGGGAAATATTAAAGATAAAAAGATATTTATGGAAATTGGACATTTATATGAAAAAATAGATTTAGATAAACATTGATAAATAGAGCAAGAAGATAAAGCCTTATAAAAATTATGTTACTATTACGGTTATTTATTATATAAAAGGCAAATAATGACAAAATGCGGATATGTTTCAGTTGTAGGACGACCAAATGCAGGTAAAAGTTCTCTTCTAAATTGGCTTGTTGGTGAAAAAATAGCGATGGTTTCACACAAGGCAAATGCTACAAGAAAAAGATCAAATATCATAGTTATGCATGAAGATGACCAAGTTATCTTTATAGACACACCAGGAATTCATGAAACAGAAAAACTTTTAAATCAGTATATGTTAGATGAAGCATTAAAAGCTATGGGTGATTGTGATTTGATTTTATATCTTGCACCAGTTACTGATAAAATAAGTTATTATGAAGACTTTTTAGAAAAAAATAAAAAAAATGTAAAACATATCTTACTTCTTACAAAAATAGATTTTGTAAGTGCAGATGAACTTATGTTGAAGTTAAAAGAGTATGAAAAATACAATGATAAATATGAGGCTATTATTCCTGTATCTATTAAAAAAGCTACAAAAAAAGCTGATATTTTAGGTGAAGTTGTAAAATATTTACCAGAACATCCATATTTATATGACCCAGAGATTATGACAACTGAGCATTTAAGAGATATTTTCAAAGAGTTTATAAGGGAATCAATTTTTGAAAATATTAGTGATGAAATTCCTTATGAAGCAGATGTTATTGTAAATAAAGTAGAAGAAAAACCAAATGTAGATGTTATAAAAGCTACGATAATTGTACAAAAAGATACTCAAAAAGGTATGATTATAGGAAAAGGTGCAACTGCAATCAAGCGAATTGGAAGAGATGCTAGAATGAAAATAGAGAAACTTACTGGTAAAAAATGCTTTTTAGAACTTTTTGTTTCAATCAAAAAAGGTTGGACAAAAGATAAAGAGGGATTAAAAGCTCTAGGATATGACGTAAGCTTATAATAAAACTTCAAAATTAAGCCGCATTTTTATATACTTTGATAATAATTATTAAAGTTAAAAATGAGGCTTTAAATGAAGAATATTCTCCCACAAGAAAAATTAACTTTACTTGAGATTGAAGTCTCTGAGAAAATTGATAACAAAAACCTAAAAAACTTTATTTTTACAAATTTTAAACTAAAAAATATAACTACAAATAAAAATGATAAAATCTTTATAATTTATATAAAAGAACTAAAAAAATATCAAATTTTTATCTTAAATGAAAAGTATGATTTTTTTGAATTTCAAGTTTTTGAGCAATTTTATGAAAATAAAGAAGAGTTTGGAAAAGTTGATTTATATTTAAATGAAGATTTTTTTTGTTTATATAAAAATTCTAAAATCTACTATTATCAAAAGCTAAATCAAATTATACAAAAAGATGAACTTATCGAGTTTTTAAATAAAAAATTTCAAATAAATATAGATAATTTTAAACAAATTGATAAAAATGAAATTGAAAAACTAAAAAATAGTTATTTAGAAAAAAATATAAAACAAAATTTATCTTTTTTAAATTTGAATCAAGATTATGGTTTTGTCTTTTTTGTTTTATATCTATTTGTCGTATTGATTTTTTCATTTTTTATCTTTTCAAATGAAGAAAAGATTGAACAAATAGAAAATAAAGAAGAGATAAATATTGATATTTTAAAACATAAATATGAATTTCAAAGTTTTCAAGAAAAACTTGATTTGATTTTTCAAGATATAAATATAAATAGTTTAGATTTACAATCTTTGGAGTTTAAACAAAATAGATTGAAGCTTATTTTAACTTCAAGCAAAAAAGAGGATTTATATCAATTTTTAGAAAAAAACAATAAAAATATAACTTTTTCATCTATAAATCTTTTGGAAAATTCAAATCTTTATGAGGCTGTTATTGATGCTAAAATCTTTGAATGATAAATTTATAAATAGCCAAACAAAAACAAAAATCGAGCTTTATTTACTTCCTTTATTACTATTGTTACTTATTTCTTTTTATACTTTTGAAGAGAAACAAGAAGAGATGATTTCTACAAAAAATAGTTTTGATGAAATTTCAAATAAAAAATTTGAAGGTTCATATCTTGAAGTTTTAAGTACTTTAGAAAACTTAGCAAATAAAAATCATATAACAATTTTAACAAATGAAAAAGATAAAGAATCAATTTTTTTAAAAGGAAAATCAAAAATAATTGTTTTAGAAAACTTTTTAAAACAAATAGAAAATTTAAATAATTTTTCTAAAGTGCAAAGTCTGGTTTTATATAAAAAAGATGAAAATGGTTACTATTTTTTTGATTTAAAAATTAGTTTTGAGAAGTTCTATTTTAAGCAATTGAAAAATGAAAATGAACTGGAGTTAAAAATTGAAGATGATGCTTTTGTGGGGGAGTAATAGAAAAGTAAGTAATATTAAAAAGGCTTTTTTTGCCTTCTACTACTATTTATAGGGCTTTATAGTCCTTTTTTTATGGCGGTTGTAAAAATGTAAGTAAGGTGGAATCTTCCCTATATCTTCTTATCTTCCTTTTAATAGAAAAAATCGAAGAAAAATCAACAATATAAATATAAAGATAGAGCCTAAACTATCGGCTACAAGAGCAATAATTTTTTAGAGAAACTTTTGGTATTGAAATGAATAAAGTTTTATAATATGAGCGGTTGTAAAAGTATAGTAAGTAAACCTAGCAAGTAAACTAAGTAAACTTTGAGCAAGTAAACCTAATTTTTTGAGATTTTAAAAGTGCTAATAAAATGTTAATAAAGAATACTAACATTTTAAAAGCAAATATTTTTTAACTATTCGTAAGATATATCATAAATATTTTTTGTTTTATCATCTACTTTTGCTGATATTGATTGTTTTACAATTGCACCAAAAGAGTTTGTCCCTCTATATATACATCTAATAAACATATATGGTTTTTCTGAATTTGATACAAAATTAGATATTGTATCTACATGCTCAAAAGAAGCAGGATTTTTCATCTCAGATTTTATAAATTCTACAAAAGGTGAATAGCTACCATCTAATTTATTAAAATATATCATAAAAGAAGCTATATCAATATAGTTGATATTATTATAGTCTTCTCTTTTTGTATCATTATAGCACCATTCTGAAATCTTTCCTAATAGTAAATCTGGATCCTTATTCCATAAGTGATCACTGATACAAGTATAGAATTTATTGTAATATTCTGAATTTACTTCTTTAGCTTTTGCATAAGAATTAGAATATTCTTTTAATTCATCCAATGATAATCTAGTAGCTTCTCGTAAAGTTTTATTTTCAAGTGGTTCACTTGGTGAGAATATTTTCCAGCCAATTATTACAAGGAAAAGAACTATCAATATTTTTACAAATAGTCCACCACTTTGTTTTATATTTGCTTCATCTATCTCAAAGGTTGCAAATGATTTTGTAACTCCATTATCTGTATAATCAACAAAAGTATAACCTTTCTTTGTATATTTTTCTTTTGCTCTTTCTAACTCTTCTAATCTTTGTTTTTGTGTGAAACCTACAATATCTATATTTTTTTTCATGTTTACTCCATACTTGTTATAGTTTATTAAAGTGTCCTATAACTCTACCTATTATAGTACATGCTTTGAAGTCATCCCCTTCTAATGTAATATCTTCATCTTGTGGATTGTCTGATACTAATATATAAATAGGTTTTATTGGGTGTATTTTTATTCTTTTTACTAGTACCCCATTTGGAGTATTGATAACATATATATCTTTATCTCTTATCTTAAATTCTTCATTTTCAAATGGATTTACAAACAACATCTCTCCTGTTTGTATAGTAGGATACATACTATTTCCTATTGCATGGATAATATGAAGATGTTTAAAAACAGTTATTCCTAATTGAACTTTTAGAAAATCTTTATCAAAAGCCATAACCATAGGAGCTTTATCAAAGTTTATTGCACCTGCTCCAGCTGCTGCATAAGTGTCTTTAAAATAAGAAATATTTACTAAATTTGAGTTAGTTTCATTTTGTAACTTACTATCTTTATTTAAAAGCATATCTCCTTTACCAGTTAATAACCACCAACCACTAATAGAATATTTTTGTTCTATCATTTCTGCAAAATCAGGATTTAATTTGTGTGTTTCAGTCTCTATATTTTTAATTTTATCCCATTTTAAAGAAAATTGTTCTGCAAATTCGCTTTGTGTTAATCCTACGTAATCACGGGCTTTTTTAAGTCTTTTTCCTGCTGTCATATTACCTCATTAGAATATTTATATGCTATTTAGAACAAAAATACTTGACAAATAGAATAATTTTGTGCTAAAGTTTCAACATATTAACCAGTTCGTTAATAAACATTATAACAAAAAGAGATAAAAAATACTTTTTTTGAGTTCTTTAAAAACTTAAGCCACACTCAGAACTGATTGGCTGAACTGTTAAAAGCTATCTTATATATTTGGTTAAGAGTAAATATAAAGATTGAGGTGCAAGTGTAGATACCAAGAAAAGAAAAGTCTACAACATAATAGAAATATTTATTATTAAGTCTTAGTAGAAATGAGCACTCAACTAAGGCTTAACCGTGAATATTGACTTAAGATAAATATTTGAAGTGAGTATTTATTACTTAGAAAGAGAGGTTAATTTGATTAATAAAAGTTTAAAGGATATGACTCTCAAGGAGAGGTTTGATAGTAGAGGATTTGCAGTTAAGAAATATGCAACTGCTTATGGTGTCAGCCATACTATTTTAAGTATGGTTTTAAGTGGAGATAGAAATGGAAGAAATAATATAAATGGTGATACAAGAAAGATAATGGCACAACTTAAAAAAGATAAGGTTTGGATAGGAAAGCTTCCTTGGGAGGTATAAAATGGAATTTATAGCTAAAGATTTAATGGAAAAATTAAATCTAACAAAAATGGCAATTTCTAAAGCTCTAAAAGATATTCCTTATGAACTAAAATCTATTGATGGAAGTTTTAAGCCTGTAAAACACTATAAATATGATGATTTACCACTTCGCTATAAAGAAAAGTTAAAAGAGCTTGGAGTTGTAAAAGAGGAAGAAAGAGAAGATGTAAAGGTTTCTAACATTTCAAAAGCAAATTTTACAAAAAAATATCTTTTGGCACATCCTTTAAAACAAAAACAAGCTATTGCAAAATGTAAATTGGTTGAATTTTATAGAAAAAAATCAATGACATTAAATCAAAAAGAGTGGTTAGAACAAACTTTGAAAAATGATATTAGCTTTGATATTTTAGGAAGTGTTAGTTTAAAACAACTCAATGATTGGATTAGGAAATATAAAGAGGCTGAGGATAAACAGATAAATATAGTTGAAGCCTTTATTGATAGTAGAGGAGCCGAAAAAGGAGTAAAAGCTTTAGATAAAACTCAACAAGATACTGCAATTCGATATTTTTTAAGGGCAAGTCGACCAAGAATAAGTGAAATATATAGAAATATGTGTCATACCTTTGGTGATTTGATGCCTAGTTATGATGCTTTGAATAACTTTTATAAAGAGTGGAAAAGAAAAAATCCCTTACTTGAGGAGTTTGCAAGAAATCCTGATAGTGCAAAAAATAAATATTTAGCAGCTTATGGAAAAGCCGATGCAAAAGCAAGTTATAAAAATCAGTTTTGGGAACTTGATAGTACACCAGCTGATGTAATTTGTGCTGATGGAAAAAGATATACAGTTTTAGCTGCTATTGATGTATTTAGTAGAAGAGTTGTATTTCATGTAGCTTCCACTTCTAGTTCTTATAGTATTTCACAACTACTTAGAAAAGCTATTTTAAAACTTGGTATTCCTGAAAATGTAGTAGTTGATAATGGTAAAGATTATACTTCAAATCATTTTGAATCTATATGTACCAATTTAAAAATCAATATGAATATTGTTCCACCATTTAGTGGTGATTGTAAACCTCATGTTGAGAGAGTTTTTGGAACTATGGCTAGAGAGTTATTTGAACAAATACCAGGATATATAGGTCATAGTGTTGCTGAAAAGCAAGAGTTACAAGCTAGAAAATCTTTTGAACATAAGATAATAGCTCAAGAAAAATGGAGAAAAGAACATTCATTAAAAACAGATGAAGAAAAAAAGGCTTTTAGAGATGCTTGGAAAATAAGCAAAGAAAATATAGGACTTGATTTAACTGTACTTTTAAATCCTGAAGAGTTACAAAGTTGGATTGATAACTGGGTTGATAAACTTTATGAACAAAGAGAACATAAAGGAATAAATACTAAGCCAATTACAAAATGGAATAGTGATCCAACGGCTGTGCAATCAATACCTGATATACGAATGCTTGATTTACTTCTTGGTGAAAGTGTAATTAGAAAAGTTGGTAAAAAAGGTATTTCTTATGATGGATGTAACTATGTTCATCTTAATTTAGTTGAGTTTACAGGGCATCAAGTTTATATCATGTCAGGACATGATATGGGATATATCTTAGTTTATGATGAAAATATGAATTTTATCTGTATAGCTGAAGATGTAGAACATATGGGTAAAGATAGATATGCAGCAAGAGGAGCTAAGAAAAAATCTAAACAACTATTAAGACAGATGGATAAGATAATTAAAGAAGCTCAAGCTATCAAAGATATAACTATCCTTGATAGGATTGAAGCAGTAGGGCAGGTAATAGATACAAATACGATAACTGTTGCAAAGCATACTGAGACAATAGATAGACTCTTAAAAGACTCTATAAAAATAGAACAAATAGATAAAAAAGAGCTAGAAAAATCAAACAGATACGATTTTAAAAATAAAGATGAAGAGGGAAAACCTACAAAAATACTTCCAAGTGGAAGACCAGTTTTTGAAAGTTACTTTGACAGATTTGTTTGGGACTTAAAAAATAATATGGTTGATAATACAACTAAAAAATTAGCAGAAAAATATCCAAGTATTTGGGAAATGGCAGAAAAAGAAGCAAAGGTTGGATAGGGAAGTGCTTTTGCACTTCCTGTTCGAGTCTTTCGCACAGACTTAAATTAAATCAAACAGGAGATTACAAAATGCAAGAAAAATTCTTACATACGCAAAATTATATCAAATTGGAAGAGGCTTTTCAAGGATTGAAAGAACTTCCTATATCTGCTCCAAAAATGGGCTTAGGTTATGGTAATTATGGACTTGGTAAAACAATAAGTTTAGAAAAAATTACTGCAAAAGAAGATGCACTTCTTTTTAGAGCAGTTCAAACTTGGACTAAAACTTCTGTATTAAGAGAGATATGTACAGAGCTTAATTTAGATACTCAAGGACAAGCATCTTATCTTTATAAAAGAGTTATAGAATCGCTTATAAGTGAGCCTAGAATTCTTATAGTTGATGAAGTAGATGCAATACTAAAAAGTACAAAGAATGAAGTTTTAGAGCTATTTAGAGATATACATGATGAAACAGGGATAATCGTCTTTTTTATAGGTATGGAAGAGTCAAATGCTAAATTTAAAAAGCATAGACACTATTACTCAAGAATAGTTGCTTTAGTTGAATTTAAACCTATCATAAAAGAGGATATTAAAAAGTTTTGTGAACTAAGTGATGTAAAAATAGAAGATGATTTAATTGACTTTTTCTATGCAAAATATCCAAATCTTAGAAATATTAGAGTTTTACTCATAAGGCTTGAAAAATATTGTGAACTAAATAATTATGAAAGTGTAGATTTAAAAATATTTAGAGAAAGTGGGGTGGAACATGGAAAATAAAATATTTTATGCAAAGAAAACCAAAAAAAATCAAATGATGTGGAATTATATTCGAAGAAACAAAATTTTTAGAGCAGCAGAGATTCTTATTGTATGTGATATTGGAGTGAGCTATTTATCTAAATATTTAAGATTTCTTGAAAAGTCAGGTTATATAAAATGCATAAGTAAAAAGAGAAATATTTTATTAGATAGGGAGTATAGGTTTATCAATAATACTGGTCAAAAAGCACCAT
The DNA here is from genome assembly GCF_900187115.1 of Aliarcobacter butzleri. Lineage (NCBI taxonomy): Bacteria > Pseudomonadati > Campylobacterota > Epsilonproteobacteria > Campylobacterales > Arcobacteraceae > Aliarcobacter > Aliarcobacter butzleri. The sequence continues at coordinate 1,684,963 of NZ_LT906455.1, read as the reverse complement.
TAGTAAGTAATAACTCTTTATTTGATTATAACATCAATAAGAGTTTTGATTTTAGTCCAGATAAACCAAGAAAGATTGAAATTCCCGAAACTTTAATGAAAGTATTGAGTTCAATAAATCAAGAAGAAATTACTATATCTGATATAGAAAAACAAGCAAATATTACAAGTATTGCATTAGAAAAGTGGTGGTCTAGATTAAAAAAAATGGGTGTAATTTGTGGATTAATTGAAGTTAATGAAAAGCATCCCACTCGTTTTTATAATAGAAAATATAAAAAAGAAGGAAGTAAATTTTTATATAAATATAATATTTCAAGAGCAAAAGAAATAAAACAAGCTTTAGAAAATGGAGCTTATAACTATTTTAATACAGATTTGAAGACATTATGGATACAGCAAGAATCCACGAACTCTTAAAACAAGAGATAAAAGATAAATCCATAGGCAAAGTGGCTCGTGAACTTGGATTATCAAAAGCAACAGTTAGTTTAGTTGCTAGAAAAAAATACCCAAATCCCCAAAAAATATATAAAAAAATCAAAGAAAAATATTGTGTTACACAAATTATAGGTGTTCAAACAACAACTAATGATTTAGTACAACTTTTAAAGGAGATAGAAGAGTGATAGAAATAATTTTAAGCCTTTGTGGTGGCTTTGTGAGTGGTTATATGGTTTGCTCTATATTTAGAGATAAAAAAGATAAGAAAATACCTTTTAAGGATGGAATATGAATGTGGTACCTATTGTTAAAAAATTTTCAATTGAAAATGATAAATATAGATTTTTGGTTGGAAAAGGTGGAGTTGGAGTACAACTTAGTCAAGATGAAGCTATGTATGTAGCTAGAAGTTTAGCTTTACATTTAGGGCTTTGTATAATTGAAAAAGGAGTAAATATACCATTTACTGCTCTAAATGCAAATGAAAATAGTACAAGAGAAAATCCTCTTGGTGGTGATGATAAAGAAGAACATTCATAGAGCTATCTTTAAAAAAAGATAGCTTTATTGAGTGCTCGAAAATTAAATAAAAAAGGAGATTTATGCCAACAATAAATGAAAAAGGAATGTGGCGAAATAAAGAAGGTGATTTTATTCACCCTGATATGATAACACCTGATAAGCAGCTTGAAGATGAAACGGTTGAAAGTATTGTAAAAGGTGCTTTAGTCTTACAAAAGCAAATGATAGAGTTTAAAGCAAAAGCTTTTGAAGAGTGTTATGGTTTTGTGGATTTACTTCGACAAAAGTATAACATGGAGAGAATCACTTCAAAAAGTGGAACTGTTACATTAAAAAACTTTGATGGTACAAAAATAGTTGAGATACAAGTTTCTAAACTTATCTCTTTTGACCAAAAACTTAGTCTTGCAAAAGAAAAGATTGATGAGTATTTGACTTTAAAAACAAATGGAGCTGATGCTGAAATTCAAACATTAATTACAAGAGTATTTGATGTGAAAAATGGAAAAGTTGATGCAAAACAAATCTTAAGTTTAAAATCATATCCAATTGAACATGAACTATGGAAAGAAGCTATGAGTATGATAGATGATGCAACAGAGATTGCAGGAACTAAATCATATATTAGATTTAAACATAGAAAAAATGGTGAAGTTGATGGAAGTTTAGAGCATATAGTATTAGATTTAGCAGGTCTTGAAATGCCAATAAAAGAGCTAGAAAATGGCAAAGATTGATGAATCTATGAAGATATTATCATGGTTAGAACATAACAATGATAATACAAGGGTTTTACACAAAAATAAAGGTGAGTTAGGGCTTACCTTTTTTGGAATTTATCAATCAGCTCATCCAACTTTGAGTATTTGGAATACGATAAATCAAGTTCTTAAAAGTGAATCTGATACTAAAAAAGCTGGATCAATTTTAATGAAAGATAGTGAACTTTTAAAGCAAGTCAATATCTTTTATAAAAAAGAGTTTTGGGACAAAATGCGACTAGATGAAATAAGTAGTCAGCATATAGCAAATGAGATATTTATTTTTGGAGTAAATGTAAACTGGAAAATAGCTATCAAAGAAGCTCAAAAGCTAATAGGTGTTACAGCAGATGGAATAATAGGAACTCAAACACTAAAGGCTTTAAATAATTATGATGAAAAAGTATTTGACAAGAAGTTTGATGATGTAGAAATTGCTTACTATGAGCAAATAGTTAAGAATAAACCTCACTTAGCTCATAACTTAAAAGGATGGATAAGTAGAGCTTTATATGTTGTAAATGAAATATCACAAGATGTGAGGATTGCTTGATGAGTTATGGCAAATATTGTTGGGAAGATACACAAGAAAGAGAGGAAATACGAATAAATAAAGAGATAAATAATACTTTCGTATTTCCTAATACTTATAGGAAGTTAAAAGATGCTTCAAGTACCAAAGTTCGAGAAAGCAATATTCCTATTGATTTTAAAGCTTTTGGTTATGAGTCGGATGGTAGAGAATGATACCTCAATTTGACGAGAATAAAAGTTATGAAGAAAAAGAGCAAGAAGCCCTACAAGAACTGAAAGATAATGGTTTTACAGTTGTAAAAGATTACTCGTCAAGATTAGGGGAATAAAAGTAGTTTCATAGAGCACTCTTTGAGTGTTCTATTGAGATTATTAGTAGGAGTGAAATATGGGTGAGATTATGAAAGATGAAGATTTTTTAAAAACAGTTACAAAAGAGGAACTTTTGGAAAGCTGGGGAAAAGAGCAAGAAAGAAGAAAAAAAGCAGATGATAGAGTTCGACATCTTGAGAGCATAGTAAAAGATTTACAAAAAGAGAGTGATAAGTTTAGAAAATGGTATTACAAGGAGAAAAAGAAAAATGAACATACTAACAGTTAATACAGGCAATGAAAAGCTAGATGAAGCTTATAAAAGGATGCAAATACATATTTGTACCTATGATAAAGTTGATGAGTTTATAAACTATTTTAACTCTATTACAAAAAATGTAAAAGAAGATGAACTTTTAAAATGGCTTTTAAAAGTCTTATTTTGGGAGTTTAAATATGGAAGAGTTGATAAAAAACACGATTTTGATTTACTGCTTGAGAAAGTAGAACCTAAAGATAAAGTAGTACTTGAAAAATGGTTAAAAGAAAAATTAGAAAAGGTTAAAAATGTTTAGTTTTGAAGAAATGGCTCTTACAGTAAATGATTTGGATAATCAAAAAACTATTTATTATATAGATAATTTTTTAGTAAGTGAAGCTATAACTATGATTTATGGAGCACCTTCTCAGGGTAAGACATGGTTTATGTTAGCTGTTAGTAAACTTTTAGCAAAAAAAGTTAAAAAAATTTATTATATAGATTTCGATAATCCTAAAAGACAACTAAAAGAGAGAGGTGTTGATTGGCTTATTTCAAACTATTCTAATATTAAATATTTTAGTAAAGGTGGTTTGAATGTAACTGCTGATGGTTTTTTATGTGAAATTAAAAAAAATGCTTTTGGGCAAAACTATAAGGATTGTATTTTTATTATTGATAGTACAAGAGATTTTGTTGATAACATTCACAATGATACTCAAGCAAAAGCTTTTATGCAAAATATGAAAGATATAAGAGATTCAGGAGGAACTGTACTATTAATACATCATGCGACGAAAAATGGAAAAGTTATAGATGGAAGTAGTGAATTTGCAAAAAGTGCTGATAATGTATATGAATTTAAACAAAAAGCTAGAATAGGGAATGAACTACAATGGAGTTTAAGAGTAGAAAATGATAGAGATGCTATATCTGATTGTGGTTTTGCAGTTGATACTACTACTTTAGATTTAAAAGATATAGATCCAGTTTTCTCAAATATGAGTGAATATGAAGAAAGTTTTGTAAATAAAGCAATTGAAGTATTAAAGAAAAATCCTGATGGATTAAATAAAAAAGAGTTATTAGAAACTCTTGGTTTTGAAAAAGATGACAAAACTGCAAACGATACAATCAATAAGTTTAATGCGAAATTTTGGGAATGTAAGCAAGAAAAAAAAGGGAAACCTTACAACATCACTTTAATTGCTTGAAACTGCTACAACCGCTACAACCGCCTAAATATAAGCCCTATAAATGGCAGTTGTAACGGTGGTATCAGTTGTAAAGAAAAAATAAAGAAAGGATATAATAATGACACAATCACAATATACTTATAAAAAAGCCTTATTCAAAAAATACAAATAGTTAAACATAATGTTTTTATAGATGATGAGCAAAGAAAAGAGTTTATGCTTTCAAGGTTTGGAGTTGATAGCACTACAAAGTTAATAAAACTACTTCTAGATTTTTGTAATAGAAATGTAAGTGATATTCCTATGTTAAATAGAATATAAGAATAAAAGATATTATAACTGATAAACAAATTGAAAAGATAAGAGTTGTTTGGAAAGAAAAAGCTAGAGATAAAAGGGAAGAGGCTTTAATGAAATTTACTTGTAAAATAGCAAAATATAAAGCCTCTAGAATAGACGATTTTAAACTAAGAGAAGCTTAAAAGATTATTGTTTCTCATTAAAGTATTCTTTTATTTGATTTGTATAATAATCTATAGAAGAAATGTTTTCTTTTGTCTTCTTCTTTGTTTCTTCTGAAATATTAAAGTTTTCTAATATTTCATTTGATTTTATTTTTAATTCATCAAATTTTTTTAATATTAAATCATATTTTTCAAGAAAGAATAAATATGTGCAATATTTTATAAAATCTTTAAAATAATTATCTGAATTAATATTTAATTTAGTTGTTTCTAAATATTTATTTATTGTTTTTTTTATTTCAACATTTTCATTATCTTTAAAAGCTTTGTCATTATAAATATTTTTATTTATAATAAATAAAAAGTTTTTATTTTCTTTTTCAAAAATTAAAAATTCAAAAAATTTAAAATTTTCAATATATTTTTTCAACATTACTGAACCTATAGAACTTATACAATGGTAAAATAAAAGTTTTAATTCATCTTGTGAGAATTGTACTCTAAATATATCTGAATACTTTTTCTTTTCTTCATCATTAAAATTAGAATCTGATATAAACTTAAAAATTTGATTGATATTCTCAAAATATTTATTTAGAACACGTTGTTTTTCAATATAATATAAATCATAAAATTCATTAAATTTCATAAAATATAATTTTTGTTCTTTTGATATAAAATCAATATCTTTACAAATTTCATTGAAAGCTTCTTCTTTATAAAAAAGAGCACTTTTATTTGAGTTGAATTCTAGTTTTCCTTTATATAATGAAAAAAAATTATATCTTTCAAAACTAAAATTATCAACTATTTTATTATGTAAGTTGATTAGATTAAAAAAAGTGGTTTCAAAGTTTTGAATTTTTAAAGATTTTGATTGTTCTATTAATGCTTTAGATGATTTAGCTAATTCCTCTGTTGAATTTTTTAATTCTTTACTTTGTAGCTTAATAGTGATTAATAGTAAGCAAAAACTCAAAAAAGCTAAAATAGGGTTAAGAGTTCCACCAAAAAAATCACCCATTTGTCCTAGCTCTTCAACTTCTCCAGATAACCAGCTTAAGCTATGTTTTGAAAAATAGAAATAACCAAAAATAAAAATAATTAGCATTGCAATAAAAGCAATGAATATAATTCCCCACCATTCTTTAAAAGAATTATTAATTTTTTCTTTAAAACTTTTATTTTTTTTCATAGTATTTATTCCCTAAAATAAAATTATACGCTTTATATTAATAGTGATAAAAGCGCGATAAAGCTTTGCTTCAATTTGCTTATAAAATAGCAAAATACAAAGCTTTAAGACTAGATGATTTCACAGTCAATGAAGCACAAAAGATTATTGTGGCTCTTGAGAGGATGGATTAGATTTATTAATTTCATCTTCTATTTCCTTAATGATTACTTCAATATTTCCATCATGTATAACTGTTGAAATATTTTGTATATTTTCTTTTGCTAAAATATAATCATTACTTTCATAATATTTTCTTATAAGTATATATTTATCACAATATTGTCCATTCTTAATACCTTCGAAGCATTCTTTATTTTCATATAATATATTTTGTGCAAAATTATTAAACTTATTTTTTTCATCTCCAAAAGCATAATCAGAATAAAGATAATTAGATATGATAAATTTAAAAATATGTTCTTCTTTTTCTATTATTAAATGTTCAAAGAAATTAAATTCTTCAATATAGTTTTTAAATTCTTCAGAACCAATTTTTCCTGCACAGTGATAAAAAAGTAGTTTTAATTCATTTGAAGAAAATTGTGCTCTAAATAAATTAGAATATTTTTTTTTATCTGATATAGTCTCATCTGTTGAAATAAATTTAAGTATTTGGAATATATTTACAAAATAATGACCAATATAAGGTTGAATAGTATCATGAATTAAATTATATAAATTAAAAAATATTCTAGGAGGGTAAATATTAGTACTTGAAATTCTTTCTATTCCTTTTACAATTTCTTTTATTGCAATTTTTCCTGATATGTCATTGTTAGAAGGTTTCTCCTCGAATTTAATACTATTGAATTCATTTTTTGCATTAACTCTACGATATTTAAAAGATGGATTGTCTTTTATCACAATATTTTTAAGAATTTCATTATGTAAACTTAACATATTGAAAAAAGTAGTTTCAAAGTTTTGAATTTTTATAGACTCTATTTGTTTTTCTTGAGCATTAGCTGACCTATGTAATTCTTCTCTTGTAAGTTTTAATTCTTCTTGAGAATTTTTTAAAGCCTTATTTTGTATCTTTACTGTCATTAAAAGAAGAATAAAACTAAATAAAGCAAATAAAGGGTTTAATGCACCACCTATAAAGTCACCTACTTGACCAAGTTTTTCAATTTTATCAATTTGATGGTTTTCTTTGACTATAGTTGACCAAGAATTTTCATCATTTGCAAAAAATATATAGCTGAACTGATTCATATATAACATTAATATTCCAAAAGCAAATAGCATTACAATAAGCATAATAGGTATTGAAAGCCATTCGTCAGAGCTTGTGGTTTTTTTATAAATATTTATTCCAAATTTTTTTAAAATAATATAAATACTTTTGCTTTGATTTGTATTATCTAAATTTTCCTTTTTCTCCCCCAAACTATCCCCCTAAATTAAAATCACACATTCTACTTCAATAACAATAAAAATTATATATATTACAGTTTGTAATGCTATTGCAAAATGTAATATATTTGGTTATAATGAGCCTTATTACAACTTATTAGTATAAAAATTTAGGAGAGGATATGGCAGCAGTTACAAATTATGATTTATTTGAAGAATTATTTAACTTTATTAAAAATCCTGATGTTGAAATAACTGATGTTATCAAAGAGCATGGTGGTTCAAGCTTATATATCCCATCTTATAAAACAACATTTAGAAATGATGAGATTTGTGAAGAGTATAAAAGAAGATTAGGTGAAAAAAGACTATCTAAAAAACTTGCAAAACAGTATGGACTCAGTGAAGCTCAAATACTTCTTATCACAAAACCTCTTCGTGAACCATCTTTATTTTAAACCACTTTCTATAAACTCAACTGTTATTTCTTCTATTCTATCCTTTACATCACTATACAACTCGCCATTAATTGTTATAGGCATAAAACTTCTTTGGGGTATTTTAGTTTTTTTATTTCTTCCAGCATTACTAGCCCCAAATTGATGAACCATTGGATAGAAGTAGTCATCTTCATTTACAGTAGTTATTCCAACCATTGCACTATCACTATCAGATTCATTTATTAATCCTCTTTGCATATCACCATCTTTATATAGTATTTTTGAAGTAGATTTATATTTTTTTGTTAATTCAGATAGTGGAGTCCACTTATGTCCATTTGGAGATTCTTCATTTTCAAAGCTATCAATAGAAATATTATAAAGATAGTTTGATATTTCACTCATAAGTGGAGCTGTATCTGTTATATTATTTTCAATTTCTTCAAGTTTTCTTTTAACAGCTTCTATGTTTTCTATTTTTAGTATTACTTGCATTTTTTATACTCCTGTGGTACAATTCGGTATTAAAAGGATGAGTTAAGATAATATGGCAATGTAAGCTCTGCCCTGCGAAAACTTAACCCTAAACTTACTTTAATCCTTTTGATAAATTAACTTCTCAACTCTTTTATTTTCAACAGTTCCAGAACTATCTATGTAATAAGCACTTAAACCTACAGTTTTATCTTTTAAATATTCGACCAATACCATCAAAGCTTTTTTTGCTCCAGCTTCAGTTTTATAATACTTCATAAACTTTTTTACAACTCTACTATCTTCATCTATATATTTATCGTTTGTATCTCTTAATTTTTCAAACTCAAGATATATCTCATCAGGGTCTTTTAGAGTATTGGCAAGTTCAGCTATAAAAAGGTTTCTGCTTTTTTTAAATAGTTTAACAATCTCTTTGTTCTTAAAGAAATCATCATTTACAAATATTGGGTCATTTGTTTTGTCTATAAAATAAGAGTTTTCTTTTGCTCCTAGAGTTTTATAAAACCTATTTTTTAGTTCAGCTTCACTTATATTTTCTAAAGCTTTATTTTTTGCACTTAAAATATTTGGTAGATTATTTAAAGAATCATCTAAATTTATCTTTTTTAATCCTGTAAGGTTCGTATTTTTGCCTACATTATAAGCCCAATCTTTTGAAGCTATACTTTCTACTTTACCTTCAATAGGAGATAATCCTCTTTTTTTTAAATCACTTTGGCTATGAGCTGTAACTGAACACTTACAATTCCAATCGTTAGGAGGATAATTCTCTATCCAAAACTCATGGTCCCTATGAAATACTGAACCATGAAGTTTTCTATGAGAGGCTCTTGTATTTTCTAATAATACACTTCTATACATCCAATAAGTTGATAGTGGTAGTTTCATCATCTGTTCATATCTATGCTTTTGATAAGCTACTCTCATGTTAGTATCGTATATAGTTTTTAATCTTCTTGAACCTATTGTTATCTTTTTTGTTTCACCTGTTTTAGGGTCTGTTATTTCCTTTGTTCCCCACCAACCTTTTTTTTCTAAAGTTGGCATAATCTCTTTTTTCCAAGCTTCAAAGTTTTTCCCACTTTTGATGGCATCTACTAGTGAACTATGAATATCATTTAGTAAATCCATTCTAGTAACTTTTGCAACTGTAAAAGCTTTATTGTGAGCTTCTTTTAAAAGTTCATCGTGATTATAAGTAAGCGTGAGTTGTTTATCTTTTAGACTATCTACTATATTTTGTGGAGTCTTTTGAAAATCTAGTTTAACCATTTGGATTTTCATCCTCTATTGAAGCAACTCCTAAAAGCGAAGCATTTGCTAGATATTTATATAAACTATCTTCTAACTCTTTTGTATCAAAAGTAGGGTAAGCTTTAAAAAGTTGTTCTAGCGTCTCTTCATGGCTTTCACTTTTATTTATAATTTCTAAAATTTGCTTTTGAAATGTAAGTGCTAAATGTGAGAAATCTATATTATTTAAGTTTCTTTCTAACTCATCTTGAGGAAGATTATTTAAAATAATTGGATTTGTTCTTGAAATGTTACTATTGGCTATTAAGCTATTATTCTTTTGTTCTATTTCAGTAACTTTGATATTATAAGTTGCTTCTATATACTCTTTTGTAGGCTTATATCCCATATCGTATATTATTTTATCTCTATCTGCTAACTCTTTGTTTGGGTCGTCTTTATCTTTTAGTTTACCTTTTATAACAGTTGTTGTTTTATTAAATTCTTGAAAAATCCAAATAAGCTCTCTTATTATTTGATTTACTATGTTTTCATCAGCTTGAGCTAAATCTTCCCTTACTTCATTATGAACATTAGCAGCAGCCAAAGAGCCACTTTGTACATTTGCAGTTAAGTTTCCTCCTAAGATTACCTCTCTTATTTGGTTGTCTATATATTCAACTAACTCTTTGAAGTTTCCACCATCTTTTGCAGTTTCTATTTTTATCTCATCTTCTGTGTCTATTACTGCTCCATCACCACCAAGCATATTGTATATCTCTTCAGCCAAAGCATTTTTATCACCTTCAGTTTTACCAATTACCCAAGGAGTTCCAAATCTTTCAAGTAGTTCCATCCAAAATTGCAAAGAAGCATTTTTAAACTCAACTAACCAAAACAAAGTTTGAATTAAAGGTTGACCATAAGGCTTATTTGGTTTTGCTTTGTATGTTGCAGCAATAACTTTATGAAATTCTATATCTTCACTAAATCCTAAATTATTAAATTTTATTTTTCCATTATCTAAAATAAAATTTTTGTAGTTTCTCTCAACTAGAGTTGGAATAAAAAAGCCATTTTCAAATTCCCAATTTATCTCATATACTCCAAAACCATAGTAAGGTATATCTAAAATAGAATCTATTACATTAAAGCTAAAGGCATCTTCTAAAATCTCTTTGAAGTTACTATTTTCGCACTCTATTAGTATCTCTTTTTTTAAAGTACTTGCTTTTCTATTTCCAATTGCTGCAATTACTGTACTATCTCTCATAATCTTATCTATGGTTTCATCATCTAACCAAGAGTTATGTACAGGCAAATCAAAAAGAGGTTTTAATATATCTTTGTATCTTGTAAGATCTCTTACTTTTACTGTTTGTTGTTTATTATTTACAAATAGTTTTTTTATGCTTTTAAACATCTATCTTTCTCTCCTGTTTGGTCTTTTGTGTCTATTACTATTTCTAGTATTTGTTCTTTTTCCACCACCTTGAGAATCTTTTTTTATTCTTCTTAATCTGCTCATTGCATAGATTTGTTGAAGTGGATCGTGTAAGTCATCATTTTCAGCTTCTGGGAAATCATCCATTTGTGCAAACAGTTCAGGATGATCTCCTACAAATATGATATCTTCATCATCAAGTGGGAACTCTAACTCTCCCATTCTGTCTTCTTTGTTTTGAGTATGATGAGTAAACTTCATAATAGGTACTCTCACACCTTCTCTAAAACAAGCATCTTTTATCCAATCTCTAAGCATATAAAAACCGCCGTTTTTATCACCGCCTAGCATATCAATTCTCATTTTTTTTAAATCTTTGATTACTTCATCAACTACTGCTTTACCTTTGATACGACTTTGTTTTGAATAAAATATATAAAGCTTTTGAGTAGTAAAACTTATACCTCCAGCAACTCTTCCACAAAAGTCCCCTTGATTACTATCACCTTTTGCATCAACCACATAATAAATATAATCAAGCTTTGGCATTTGAGTATGGCTTATTTTTGGAAATTTACTAGAGTCAAACTTTTGGTTTTCACTATTTGGATTATTTTGTTGCTCTTTTTGAAAGGCTTTGTTATTAGCTGCTCTTTTTTGCATAAGATACTCTAAACTTACAGCATCCCAAAGTAAAACAGCTCCTTCATCCATTAGCTCTTTATTCTCTAAATAGAAGTTATGAGCTTCTTGTACACCCTCATATTTAAAGATTTTAGAGTACTCATCCCAAAGTTCTATATTTTTTGGATATTGAACTAAAGCACGAAACTTTACAGGATGCCAAAAAGCTAGTTTTAGTTTTCTAGCTAAAACACTATCTCTATGTAAAATAGTTCCTATATATAAAATATCCATAGAACCATCAACACTTCCTAAGTTATCAATTGCTTCATCAAGCCAATCTTCTAGTTTATCTCTTTGAGTTCTACTTCTTACATTTGTATCATTTTCTAAATCATCTATGATGGCAAGGTCTGGTCTGAAAGTGCCGTGTTTAACTCCCCTTACTCTTTTCCCACTACCATAAGCTTTTACTTTGATATTGTTATTGGTAACTATCTCTCCAATTTTCCAAACTTTACCAATTCCACAAGCATTAGAAAAATCTTGTTTAAGTCTTTCATTTTCTTCTAACTCAGCTTTTATTGCTTCAACTAAAGTCTCAGCTAGTTCAATAGCATCTGAAAAAAGTGTTATAAAATGTTTGTAATTATTTACAATACACCAAATAGGAAAAGCAATAGACACATCTGTACTTTTTCCAAACCCTCTTGGAGCTGCTATTGCAAATTTTAATCCCATAGGTTTTAAATCATCTATGATTTTGTAATAAATAGTTTCAAGTTCATCTTGAAGTTTTGATTTACCTTCTAAACTGTAGTAGTGTGGAAAGTAAGTCCTTCTAAAATAGTGAAAATCACTTTTTTGTTTTTCAATTCTCTCTTTTGTTTTTGTAGGATCAAGTAAAGTTGTAACTTTGATTTGCTCTTTTAGTTCACTTGCAAAATCACTGACCCAAGTTTTATACTCTTTTCTTGTAAGCTTTAAAGCTCCTAATTTTGAAATACCATTATCACGAGCTGTTAAATAGGTATCATCTAAAAAACGTAATAATTCAGATTTTTCAAATAGAGACATTTGCTAATTCCTCTTGAATTTCATAAACAGTTTCTATAACTTTTTCCATACATTCAACACTAATCTCTCTTTTTAAAGAAGTTAATATTTTTTCAATAGTTACTTTGATAATTCCTAATTTATAAGCTTCAGGGTCTTCTTGTCTTGCAATTTTTCCCATTTTAGAGAAACTATCTCCAAGACTAACTATCATTTGAGCCTTATTTTCAACATTCATTTTTTCATTTTCTCTAATTTCTTTTAGAGTTTGGTACATGTAAGTTATAAACATAGAATACATATTCTCTTTTGTTTCTTGAGTCTCTTTGATATGTTTTGAAGCTCTTAATGTAAGCCAATCGAAACCTTCAGCTTTATCTTTACTTTGATAATTTTGTACAGTTTTATCACTTATTTCTAAAGTTTCAGCAATTTCTATATAGCTTTTATTTGCATCAACAAATAAACTTCTTGCTAATATTCTATTTCTATCTGCATTACTCAATTTTGTCATTATCTAAACCCTTGAAAACAAACTCTTTTTTTATTGTGATGTATAAAAGCAAAGTTTTTAGGAGTCTCTTTTGCCTTTTCTTTTTCTTCTATATTTGTAAGAAGTCTTCCTGTACTCATTTTATATAAATATGTTTCATTCTCTTTTTTTAACTCTTTGTCAGTTTCACTAACTAAACCATTTTTTCTTCTTAATTCATAGATTGTAAAATCAACAATAATCTTTTTTAAAAGTGGAGTAGGGTTAGCTGGTAAAATAATAAAAGATTCACAAAAAGAGATTGAATCATTTAATGCATCATTTATAACTTCTTGATTTATTTCTCCAGTTGCATTTAAATCTGAAAGTTGAAGTAATTCATCTTCACTTATCTCTTTTAATAAATCTTCGTTTGTAATCATTTTAAAAATCCTTTCTAAGGCGTTTAAAACCCGTTTAAAAATCAAAATCTTTTTTTATTCGATACATTTATCGTTTTTAATAAAAAAGCCCATATTTCTAAAATATGAGCTTTTAAACTTTTTTAGATAAATTTACCTTTTGGAGTTGCAGCAGGTCTTGAGTTATAAACTAAAGGTCTACATTCACTTCTTACTTCCCATCCTCTACCTTTTGCTAATTCTTCGACTGCACCAAAATATAAAGCTGGTTTCATATTTGCAGCTTTTGTATCATTTGCTCTTGAATATCTTAATTTAAAAATATTTCCATCTTCAGGTAAGAATACACAAGAATCATTAGGGATGAATTGTTTATCTTCTCCATCACTATTTTTGTAAGTAGCAACATATTCTTCAAAAATAAGTCCATAAACTTCTAAAGAAGATACCCCATCTTTATCTATCCACTTTGCTTGGTTTTGTTTAAATAATTCTTCTTCTAAACATTTTTGATTCAGTTTATCCATAAAAGTAGGACCAGCTAAAGATGAGATTTTAACTTTTTGAAGACCCAGAATATTTTTAATATGTCTTATTGCCTCAGTTATAGATTCTCTTAAAGGTTTGTTTGCTTTAAATTCGATTACCACACCATTATAGTTTAGTTCAAATAGAACCTTTCCTTTTCCATCCATTACTTTATTAAATAATGCACCAGCAGTTTGATACTCTATTGAAGTATCAAAAGACTCTTTATGTTCTCTTTGAATATCACCAATCTCTTCTGCTAAAGATAAAGTTTTATCTTCTCCTTGAAAAGACTCAATTTGATTTAACTTTTCAGGTGTGATAGGATTTGCTAAAGCATATCTTGCTGTTTTTGTTTCAAATTCAACAATATCACCTCTATCATGAACTAAGTGTTCAGCTTCTGGAGTAATAGATTCTAAGATAACTCCAGCACCAGTTTTAATTTTAACTGTAAAAGTTGCACCAATTTGACCTTTTCTATCTTTTACATATCTATCAAATAAAATAGTTTGAATAGGTTTTAAGTGAGTTAATTTCTCACTAACGGCTCTAGAAGTCCATTTGTTTTTTAATAATTCATCTACTGTTTTAAACATTGTTTCCCTTTATTTTAAAATTATTTTGTTTTTGAATAAAGCTTTTTTCATAGAACTATCATAATGTTCTAAATGTTTTTCTCTAACTTCACCAGTAACTAAAACTGCAATATTTCCACTTTCAGTTATATTTTCTAAAAGAATTCCATTTGCATCAAATTTTTCTAATTCTTTCCAATTTGGTTCATCTTCTTTTGGTTCAGTTTGGTTATCATTTGTTAGTGAAATCCAAGAACTACCATTATGAAATACTTCATCATCTTCTTTATAAACACCTGCAGTAAAAATGGGTTTATCTTGAATATTCCAAGTGGTACCACCATCTTTTGTTGTTACAACTGTTCCTAAAGTAAAACCTTCTTTTTCAATATCAATCTTTCCAGATATAACTTGAACTTTTTTGATTATCACTTCATCTATTAGAGGAGGTCTTTTTGTAATTTCCATCGTATTTTCTCCTTATGCATTTAATTCAGCATCAGATAGCTTGTTTTGATTGTTTTGGTTGTTATTACTATTTGCATACATATTGTTGTTTGGAACTGTAATAGCAGTCATACTTGATAAAAGTTTTTTAAGCTCTTCTGGATTTGCTTTTCCTAAAGCAATAAGTGTTTCTCTTTGTGTAGCACTTACTTTGTTTAAAGCTATTGCATTATCAACTTCAGATTCAACACCTTTTTCTTTCTCTTTTTCTAAATCTTCATTTTGTTCTTTTAATTTGTTTTCTAACTCTTTAACTTTAGCTTCCAAATCATCCATTTTTTTTTGTTCTTCTGGTGTCATCATCGACTTCTCCTTTTTTTGATTTTGTTTGTTATTTGCTTTGATTTCTCCAAGCTCTTCCATAAAAGGTCGATTTGTTAAAGCAGCACTATGTAAAGTCCAACCAATATTTTGTGCAGTTACTTGCTCTATTGTATTTGGTAAAAATACTGGACTTATGTATTTATATTTTTTAGTTTTTATAAGTTCTAAACCACTTTCTAGCCACTCAACTTTTGCCCATAATTCATCTTCTTTAAAAAATAGTTCTTTTATCCATCCATAAGCTTCTCCTGTTCCTTCATAGATTGTTTTGTGGTCTAGGTCTATTACCACATCAACTTTTGCGTTATCAAAATTTGTTTTTATTTGCTCTAAATCATCTTTTGATAAAGAAAAAGCTCCATTGTGATGTCCTTGCCACTCTCCAATAACAGCTATCCTGATTTCATTATTTTGATTAATAGGAAGATTACAAACTATGTATTTACTCAAAATCTTCTCCTTCTAATAAATTTGTTTCTATATTGAACTCTATGTCCTTTTTAAATATCACAAGGTAGGCATTTTGTGCTTTTGCATCTAGTATTTTTTTTGAAGATTTTAATTTGATTGGTTCAGATTCTAAGATAGGTTTTAGATGTAAAGTTTTATTTACTTCTTTTATTAAAGAGTAAATATCATATCTTTTCTCATCTCTTGTTTTTTCATTCTTACTAAAACTAGCAGCTACAAGATATAAAGAAAAAGAGAGTTTTTGTTGATAACTGTTTATAGGGTTTTCACCTAAAAAATCTACATATATAGCAGGCATTTTTTTTGGATCTATTTTTATATCATTTAATGAACTAAACTCTCCAAAATATGTGTCTACATTATCTGTAACACTTTTAAGTGTTTTTTTTAATTCTTCTTCATACTCTTGCAAATTTCTACCTTTGTCATATTTTAAAATGGAATCTTAGGTAATAAGCTTCATAAAATAAACTCTTATTTTTTAGAAAAATGCTTGTCAAAAGTAGCTTTAAAAAAATTCTTGCTTTATAGTAAGTATTTAAAGTGTGTAAAGTTCGGTTAATTTTTTATAGCAAGGATAAAAGTATATGAACTTTATAAAAGAGTTTGACTTAAAAGCTATCTTATTTATTGTTTTAGGTTTGATTGTAGTTTTTATTTATTTTTCTAAAAATAGTCAAATCACATCTTTAAAAGATGAAAAGACTTCTTTACAAGAAGATTTGATTAAAGAAAAAACAAACTTAAAAACTTGTGAAGACAAGATGCAAAAACAAAATAGCCAAATAGAAAAAATGAGAGTTGAAGTTACTTATAAAGAGCCTGAAACAATAGAAAAAATAAACAACATTTATCTAAAAGACAAAACTTGTGAATCTGAGCTAAAAGCTTATAAGGAGTTGTTTAATGACTAAATTAGTTTTAATATCTTGCTTTTTTGTTTTAGCTTTTAGTGGTTGTGCTACAAAAACTCAAACAGAGTATATCTATAAAGATGTCTATGTTCCTGTTAAATGTAATGCAGTAATACCCACTAAACCTAAGAGTGATGGAAGCTTTGAAGCTGATAAACAAAAGATGATCTATTTTTTAAAAGTTGAAAGCTTATTAAAAGAGTGTGTAGGTGCAAAATGAATCTAGTAAAAAATAAAAATTTTCAAAAAGAAGTTTTGTGTATAGGAATATTTGTTGTTTTGACAATAGCACTATTTGAAATTTTAAAGGTAGCAATATGAATATAAATGATTTTATTTTTTGGATTTATATGGCTGTGATTAGTTTTTTTGCTGGTGTTTTAGGAATGTTACATAGAGAAGAACACAAATCAAAAGATAATATAAAAGGTAAATTCTTTTTGCTTTTTTTTGGTGGAATTAGTGGTATTTTAGTTGGATATATAGCAGGTGAAGCTTGTTTTTATTGGACTCAAAGTGCAAGATTTAGTTTAGCATTTAGTGCTTTTACGGCTTGGATTGGAGCAGCTGTATTACTTGCTTCTCAAAAAAGACTTTTAGAATTTATTCAGAACTATAAAAAGGATGAAGAATGATTAGTCTATCTGAGTTAAAAAGAAGATTAGAAAATATCATTCAAATTGGAACTATAAGTGCTACAAAAAATCAAGAAGGCAAAGCACTTGCAAGAGTAGTTGTTCATGATGTAGGTGAAGATAAAAGAGTAACAGATTTCTTACCAGTTTTGAGTTTAGCAAACTCTTTTTTTAGAGTATTTGTTCCTATAAGAGTAGGAGAGCAAGTTTTAGTAATAAGTCCTTTTGGAGATACAAACAAAGGATTTATTTTTAGATCTATATTTAATAAAGGTTGTAAAGAACCATCTGGAGCAAATGAAAATAAAACAATTATTGAATTTGAAGATGGAGCAATTATCTCTTATGATACAAAAAGTTCTACTTTAGAGGTTTTAAATCCAAACATTATAAATGTAAAAGTGGGTGAAAGTGTAAATGTTGAAGTAGGGCAAACAATAGTTGTAAATGTAGGACAAAGTGCAAAAATAGTTGCACCAACAGTAGATATAGAATCTACTACTACAACTATTAAAAGCACATCAATCAATCTTATTGGAAATACATTAATACAAGGTGGTATTACAACAAAAGGATTAAGTGGAGGAGCAGGAACTTTTAGTATAGATGGGACGTTAGATATTACTCAAAAATTGTCTACAGGTGGAGATGCTTCTATTGGTGGAAAAATTACTGATAGTAAAGGTGATTTAACAAATCACTCAAATCATGGATATGGTAGAGACTAATGGCTAAAAAAATATCAAAAGAAAAAAGCTTTAAAAGGATGATTGAAACACCTCTAGGTTCTAGAGTTCATCTTCCTTTTTTTGGTTCAAAAATTCATGAGCTTATAGATAAAGAGATGAACCAAAAGTGGGTTTTACTATTTCAAAAATATATTTATGAGTGTTTTTTTGATGAAAATTGGGAGCCTTGGGATGATAGATCAATTCCTGAAGGAATAGATGTAACAAATTTTGATGAAGTAAATTCTAGCTTAAGTTGTGAAGTTTCTTTTCAAGATGGAACGACTTTAATATATAGGTATGTGAGGACAAAATGATAGATATAAATTCTTTACCAACACCTACTGTTCTACAAGTTCTTAATTATTTAAAAATTAAGCAAGAAAATATTGATACTTTAAAAGAGAAATATCCTGATTGGGAACATATTGAATCAGATGATTTTATGCCAAATATTGAAGCAAATGCATACAGAGAGTTACTTCTACGACAAGAGTTTAATCAATTAGCTTTAGCATTTTTTTTAGCAACTGCAACAAAAGCAGATTTAGACCATTGGGGAGTGGCTTTTGATTGTACAAGATTAGAAGGAAGTAAGCCTTGGGCAAATTATACTTTTACTTTAAGTGAAGCAAAAACTACAGATATTACTATAAATAAAGGTTTGGCTTTAGCAGATGATGAAAGTAAATTTGAGGCTAGATTGATTGAAGATATTATTATAAAAAAAGGACAAACTGAAGCTATTGGAAAAGTAGAACTTCAAGTTTATACACAAAGTAGCGATGTTCAAACAAATAATATTATTACAACTCTTCCTTACATTTTAAGTGCAAAAGCAAACTCTGAATTTAAAGCTGGTTCAAATGTAGAAAGTGATGATGACTTTAGATTTAGAATACTTTTAAGTATGAGTGATAAATCAACAGCAGGTTCAAAAGATACTTATAAATCTTATGCCTATAAATCTGATGAGAGAATAGAAGATATAAAAGTGGTGAATGGCTTAAAAGATTTTTCTACTTATATACCTTTGTTTTTAGGAAAAAATGAAGTAGGGATTTTAGAAGCTATTAAAACTTTAATAGCTGAATTTTGTACTGTAAATGTCTATTATTATTCGCAAAATGCAGATGAACTTATGAAACAAAGAATAGAAGCGAGTTTGAATAGTGAGAGTGTAAGACCACTTACAGATTATGTAAAAGTTGTAGAAGCAACTCCAAAATTGTTTAAAGTAGAAGCAGTTTTAAACTGCGAGAAAAATCAAGAATATGGACTTATTCAAACTCAAGCTTTAGAAAATCTACAAGAGAACTTAAAAAAATTAAGAAAGATTGGAGAGAAAATAACACTATCTGAAATAAATGATTTTTTAAGAGTTGGTGGAGTTAAAGAGGTAGTTATCTCAAATCCAACACAAAATATAGAAGTATTATCACATGAAATAGGAGTATGTAATGAGTTCGACATCACTATTGCCTATTAATGAAGATGAAAAATTAAAAGTTATTGATTTAGCTTATGAACAAAGAGTTGCAAAACTAAAAGAAGAGTTACAAGTGATATCTACTTTAGCTCATCCAAAATTAGCTGACGAAAAGTATTTGCCATATCTAGCACATAGCCATCAAGTTGCTTTTTGGAGTAATGAACTTACTTTAGATGAGAAAAGAGCAATTATCCATTATAGTATTTTATTACATAGAAAAAAAGGAACTTTATTTGCTTTAAAAGAGGTTTTAAAAAAGTTAAATATTGATGTTAAGTTTTATGAGTGGTTTGAATATGTTGGGCTACCTTATCACTTTAAAATTGATGTTGATTTTTTAAATAGACCTGTTGAGGATAAAGATTTAAAAATTATTGAAGAGTTTGTTGAAATCTATAAAAATACAAAAAGCATCTTGGAACTTATAAGAATAAGATTAAAAACAAACCTACAACACAGATACGCAAGTGCAACTATCCAAGGTGAAAATATAAAAGTCTATCCATATCAACCAAGAAGTTTAAGTGTATCTTTGATGAATAGATTTGCAAGTGTAATAAAACAAAGAGAAAAAGTAATCATATTTTTAGATGGAGCGACAGTATGACAGATACACAATATTATAGTTTACTAACAAGTAGTGGACATCAAGCTAATATAAAAGCAAAAGCTTTAGGACTACCAATAGTAATATCAAAAGTAGCTTTTGGAAGTGGAAATATAACTCCTACAGAAAGTGCAACAGCTTTAGTAAAAGAAGAAATAAGAGTAAATATTAACTCTATTATTCAAAATGAAACAGATAAAAATATCTTAGAAATTGAAGCAGTTATTCCTAGTGATGTTGGAGGATTTTTAGTAAATGAAGCAGCTTTATATTTAGAAGATGGAACTTTATATGCAGTTGCAAATCTTCCTGCTAGTTATAAACCATCTTTAGATCAAGGTGCAGGAAAAGAGTTTGCTTTTACAATTTTTCTAGCAAGTGTTGGAGTAGAAAATGTAACTTTAAAAATAGATGATAGTATCGTATTTGCTACACGAAAATATGTACAAAATGAACTAAAAAAGTATGCTTTAAAAAATGGAGATAAAACACAAATCTTTAAAGTAAAAGACGCAGTAGAAGATGATGAAGCTGTAAATAAAAAGCAACTAAATGTGATAGCACAAAATGTAAGTAATGCTATTTCGAATATTCAGTTTTTACCTATTGGTACAGTTTTTGGAGGATATGAAGATGATAATCCAAATTTCATAGTAGCTTTTGGTGGGACTTTTAAAAAAGCTGATTATCCAAAACTTTGGACTTATGCTTCAACTCATCCAAATAGATTAAAAACTCTTGCTCAATGGGATGCTGAAGCTATAGCAAATAGTGGGATATGTGATTATTACTGTGAAGTAGATAGTTTAAATTTTAGAGTTCCAAATTTGGATGGTTCAACAATTAAGTTTAGTAGTCGTGCTGTAGGAAGTTTTGAAGGTGATGCTATTAGAAATATTAAAGGTGTTGTTTCTGGTTTATTAGGTGCGGCAACTTCTGGAACAAGTGGAGCATTTTTACCTGAGTCACTAGGGGTTAATTATACTGGAAATGGGAATGCATATACATATTCTAAAGCACATTTTAACTCTTCTAATGTTGTACCAACAGCACCAAGAAATAGAGTTGAAAATACAGCTCAGAAACCATTAATTGTAGCTAAATAAGGAGTTTAAAATATGAATAAAATTTATAAATATGATATTGAAACAAAAGAGTTTAGAGAAGAACTAGAGATAAATGAAAACTATGGTTCAAATTTACCTTTTACAACTTCTATAAAACCAAAATCTACAAAAGCTGGTTTTACGCAATGCTTTAATGAAACATCTTCAAAGTGGGAATATGTAGAAGATAATAGAGAAAAAACTGCTTATTCTAAAACTACAAAAGAAGAGTTAAAAGTTGATTATTTAGGAAAAATAAAAGATGAACATACTCTTTTAGAGCCTAAGCAATTTGATAAATGGGATGAAGCCTCTAAAAGTTGGATAGAAGATGAAATTCTTAAAAATGAATATTTAACTCTGCAAAAAAAAGCCAAAAAAGTGGAGCAGTTAAATACTTTAGTAGTTACAACTTCTCAAGGAAATATTTTTGATGGAAATGAAACAGCAAGATTGAATATGGTTAGTGCAATCCAATCAGCAGAACTTTTAGGACAGATTTCTAACAATTGGAAATTAGCCGATAATACAGTTAAAGAGATATCTTTAAATGAACTAAAAGAAGCTTTAGCTTTATCAATACAAAAAGTAGGAGAGATAGTAACAAATGCAGGATAAATTAATAGAAAAATTTGAAAATGATGTAAAAAAAAGAAGTAGATTTATGAGATTCTTACTTGTACTAGACCAGTTAGGAAATGTACTATTTTGGAATGGTAGCCAAGATGAAACTATAAGCTCTCATATTCATAGACGAATAGAGTCTGGTCGTGCAACTTGGTTTGATAAAAAGCTTTGTTGCTTACTTAAAAAAATCGAAGATAATCACTGTGCTAAAAGCATAGGTGAGTAAAAAATAAATTTAAAAAAGGAGATAAATATGAGTACAAGTCGTGGAATAGTAGCAAAATATAAAGCTAATAATCCCTACATAATCAAAGTTAGTTCAACCTTGCCTTTGGCAATGGTACTAACAGCTGAATGTGAAGAGGGAATATATTGTTTTGATAGTCCTGAAGATGCACTAGAAAGTGAGTTTTTCAAAGATGTTGAAACTGGAAATTTAAAAAAATATTTAGAGCTTGGAGTAAATGAATTTCCTGTAATAGTGCCTATTATAGTATCTGTTGTTAATATTAAACTTGATGAAGATAATAATGAAGATAAAGATTTGATGAAAAGTTCTATTATAGATGCAGTTAATGCTTTGCGAAAAGCTTCAAGCACTATAAACAAAGCAAGTAAAAAAGGTGAACCAGTTACATATAAGCCAGATATTATTGTAGTTCCTGATTATCATGTAGGTGATTTAGATGTTTGTAACTCTATAAATGTTGTTTGTGAGTATCTTAGTGCTAGAACTTTTTTTGATTGTGATGCAGAACTAAACTCAGAAGCTTTAGCTTTTAGAGCAAACTTTACTTCAGATAGGATTACTTTAGCTAAGTGTGGTTTAGGGAAATGGAACACAACTTCAAATCAAACAGATTTTTATTGTGCAAGTGCTGTTTTAGCATTTTTAAGAGTTTATATAGATGGACAAAGCACAGTTGGTTATGCAAAATCTATCTCAAATAGAATTTTGCCTTTTTCAAGTGTTAAATACCCAGTTGAATTTATGGAAGGTAAAAAAGATGAAACAGATGCTTTGACAGAAAAGCAAATTATGAGCTTTATCCATAAAGATGGTATTCGTTCTTGGGAGTATGCAACTTGTGTTGATACTATTTGGAAAGATGCAAGAAGAGTAAGAATCTATGATTTAGCAGCAAAAGCGACAATCACTAATTTGTTTGATGTAACAGATAAAGATACAGATGAATTGTTAGCTGCAAAAAGAGCCTTAGAAAACTTTATGGCTGATTTAGTAGGACAAGGTGTAATGGTAGATGGCTTCAAAGTTTATCTAAATATGAAGCTTACAACACAAACAGCAATAGATGAAGGAAGATTTTATTTAGAAGTTGATTGTGATGATATGCCAAGTCCTAGATTGATTGAAGTTACATATAACAAAGTATCTCAAAGTGCAGAGAAAATTTATAAACTATTTGAGGAGGCATAAGATGAGTAGAAGTGTAATAGTAGAAGTAAATTGTTTTATAGAAGGGTATGGGAATCTTGGAAGAACTGTATCTTTCAAGGCTCCAGAGTTAAATCAAAAAACAATTTCAGGAACAACTGGAGTTGGAGATAGAAACTATGCAACAGGGCAGTTTGAGTCACTAGATAGTGAGTTTTCTTGTGCAGCTTTGCCTGAAGCTGTTTACAATGCCTTGTCAAAACTTGATGAAGCTGAACTTATATTTAAAAAAGCGATTAGAACTGGAACAAAAGTAGAAAATTACACTTGGATTTGTACAGGTGCTATTAGTGTGAGTCATGGAGATAGTAAACCAGGAGAGATGTTAGATGTAAAAGTATCTCAAAAAGGGTGTAAAAAATATGTACATGAAGTAAACAATCAAACAAAAGTAAGAATTGACCATGATAACCTTATTTGTGAGGTTAATGGTAAAGATTTAATGGCTGATGTTAGAAGAATTTTAAGAGGATAAAAAGGAGATAAATATGAATAGTAAAAACAAAAAAACAGTTGCCTATCTTGGTGATCAAAAATTAGAGTTATCTACACCTTTAAAGATTGGAGGGAAAGATATAACAGAAATTGTAATAAAAGAACCAAAAGTAAAAGATTTAAAAGCCGTTAGTCACATAAAAGATGATTTAGAACAAACAATTACATTAATAGCAAATAAGAGTGGTTTTACTATTGATGAAGTAGAAGATTTTCCAACACATATTTATATGAAGTTGCAGGAGTTAGTTAAGCCTTTTTTGTCTTAGGTTTAACCAAAGAATATATCTTACAAGGTGCTGGTCTTATAGGATATATCTATCACTTTAGTTTTAAAGAGATTAAGCAAATGACGGTTAGCGAGTTTATGTTTTTTATAGAAGATAGTAAAAATTATATTCCAAAGGTTGATAAATGAAAATAGGTTTAGGTATAGAAATAGGAGCTTCTTTTAAAGGCATTGGTGCTTTTAAAGATACTACTAAATCTATTGATGAACTAAATCCTAAATTATCAACTTTAGGAAAAATAAAACTAGGAATAACTGACTATTTCAAAAGAGCTTCAGAGCAAATAAAACTCACAACAAATGATTTAGAAAAGTTCAATTCTATTCAGTCTAAGATGGAAAGTACTAACTTAAAATTAGACTCTTTAAAAAATTATAGAAATGATTTTAAAAGTTCTATTATGGATAAAGTTGCTCTTGGTACAACAGTTGCAGTCCCTATGAAACTAGCAATAGATTTTGAAAGCTCAATGGCTGATGTAAACAAAGTAGTTAATTTTGATTCATCTGATGAAGCAAAAGCTTTTGAACAATCTATTTTAAAGATGACTAGATCTATTCCTATAAATGCAACTGGCTTAGCTGAGATAGTTGCAGCTGGTGGACAGTTAGGTATCACAAAAGATCAGTTGCTTGACTTTACTGAAATTACTGCAAAAATGAGTACAGCTTTTGATATGAATACAAAAGAAGCTGGTGAGTCTAGCGCGACACTTATGAATATCTTTGGTTTGAGTTTAGATGGTATTTCAAGTTTAGGAGATGCCTTAAATCATTTATCAGATAATAGTGCTTCAAAAGCTAATGATTTAGTAAATGTTTTAGCAAGAGTAGGTGGAACTTCTAAAGTATTTGGAATAAGTGCAGAACAAACAGCAAGTTTAGCAAGTGCATTTTTGGCTATGGGAAAACCTGCTGAAGTTGCAGGAACTGCTATAAATGCTATTTTACAAAAACTTGGAACTGCAGATAAACAAGGTAAAAAGTTTCAAGATGCACTAGATCAAATAGGTCTTAGTAGTGAAGAGTTAAAAGAGAATATTTCAAATAATGCACAAGGTGCAATAGTTGATTTCCTAACAAGAATAAAAGATGTAGCTGATGATGAAAAGCTAGGACTTTTAAGTGATATGTTCGGACAAGAGTATGCTGATGATGTAGCACTTTTAACAGTAGGATTACATAACTATACAGATGCAATAGGACACTTAGCTGATAAGACTAAGTATGCAGGAAGTATGACAAGAGAGTTTGAGATTAGAAGTAAAACAACAGCTAATAATATGACGCTTTTTAAAAGTGGTATTGCTGAGATTGGTATAAACATTGGAAGTGTTTTATTACCAGCTTTAAACTCTATTCTTAACCCACTAAGAAGTGTGACTAATAGTTTAGCAGATGCCACTACTAAATATCCAGTTCTTACTAAAGTTGTATTTGGTGCAACATTTGGAGTTATAGGTTTGGGTATTGCATTTTCTACTTTAGGTTTTATGGGAAGTTTTGCATTAAGTGGATTGTTGATTGCTAGAAAAGGTTTATTACTATTAACAGCTGCTTTAAATTTTGCGAAAATAGGAGTTCGTGCTTTTATTGGTTCGACTGGAATAGGGCTTTTACTTGTAGGTGCTGGACTTGTATATGAGTATTGGGAACCAATTAGTACAGTTATGAGTGCTCTTTGGGACAATCCAATGAAAGCATTAAATGATTTTTGGGCTAGTTTAAAAGAAAAGTTTGCTTGGGCTAAACCTATGTTAATGGAACTAGGCAATATCTTTGGAATGGTAAGTGATGATGAACTTAAGGGTTTTAAAAAAGATGAGGCACAAAAAGAGTTAACAGAGGCTCAAAAAAGTTCTTTACCAACTATCCCAAAAGTAAATGAAACAACAGGTGCAAAAACTATAAACAACACGCCAACTTATAATATAACAGTTAATAATCCATCAGATGGATTTGATATAGAAAAAGAGATGAAAAAAGTAGAACAAAAGAAGAAAAATAAACAGTATGAGGATATAGACTGATGATTTTAGGTATGTTAGGTGATTTTGATTTTAAGATGAATAAATCAGAGTTTAGTCAACTTTCTAAACAAATAGATTTTGGGTGGACTAGCTCAGATAGAATAGCAAATTATTCATATCATCAAGCAGCAACTAAACCAAAAACTAGTTTTACATTATCTGGAACTCTGATTATGAAATCTATTTATACTTTTGATAAGTTAGAAAAGATTGGAGAGATTCAAGAGCCAGTTCTTTTAAGTCTTACTAATACACAACCTGTCTTGGTTGTTATAAAAAGTCTTAAAAAAGATATGAGTAGGTTCATAAAAACTGGTGAATATATAGAGCAAGGCTTTAATTTAGAACTTGAAAGGTGGTACAAATGAATCTAACTATCACTCAAGAAAATAAAAGACTAGATGAAATAGTTTATAACTACTATGGCTCACTAGAACATTTTCAAAAAGTTTTAGAATTAAACAATATTACTAAAGTATTTTTAGATTTAGGCGATGTTATAGAACTTCCAGATATTGAAGAACTAGAAGAAAAAAAAGATGAATTTAGTGAAGTAGGAGGGCTTTGGTAATGAACCCAAGATTTAAAGTAGTTGTAAACGGAAAAGATATAACAGATACTATAAATCAAAATGCTTCAAAAATAAGCTTTCATGATGAAGATGGAACAAGTAGTGATGATATAAAACTAAGTGTTGAAGGAAATTTTAGAAGACCAAAGTTTGGTGATGAGATAAAACTTTGGATAGGTAATGAAACTTCTATGATGTATTGTGGGACATTTGCAGTTCAAAATTCTAAAATTAATATGAGTAATGGAAGTAGAATAGAAATAAGTGCAACTGCAGTTGACTTTTCAAGTGGAGCAAAAGTAAAAAGAAATAAAAGCTTTGAAAACTTAAGTATAAAACAAGTAGTTACTCAAATAGCTAAAAAACTAGAGTTAAAAGTAGAGTGTGATTATGATGATTTATATGTGATACATATCGAACAATCAAATGAGTCTGATTTACATTTTTTAAAAAGATTAGCAAGTGAATACAACGCTTTATTTGCTATTAAAAACAATACTCTAATCTTTAAACAAAAAGTAAAAGGTGATAAAAAATCTAGTGGACTTCCTAGATATAGTTTAAATGTAAAAGAGATAAGCTCTTATGATATAGAAAATACAAATAAAGAAAAATATAACTCTTGTGTAGCCTCATGGCACGATACAAAAGAGAATACTCAAAAGAGTGTAACTGTTGGTGATGGTGAACCAGTTAAACATATAAAAGGTTCATATCAAAATGAAGCAGATGCAAAATCAAAAGCTCAAGCTGCTCTTCAAAAAGCTTCTAGTCAAACTAAAATTGGAAATATAAGTTGTGCTGGATTTGTATGTTATGCAGGTGGAGTTTTGAGTTTATCTGGAACTGTAGAAGATGATGGAGAGTATCATATAAAAAGTGTAAATCATGATATAGATACAAGCTCTGGTTGGAGAGTATCAATAGAAATAGAAAACTAAAAAATTACTTTATAAACACAGCCACCACCCCTGATAGCTGCATAAAAATTTTACAAAAAAAACAACATTACTTTAAAAAAAGTGATGTTTTTTCACAAAGGATAATTATGCAAAGAACAAAACTAAAAGCCCCATTTGGTTGGGTAGGTGGCAAAACTCAATTAGCTAGAGATATTATTGATCTTATTCCTCAAGAACATAAAACTTATATTGAAGTTTTTGGAGGAGCAGGAAGTGTACTTTATCAAAAAGAACCAAGTAAACTTGAAGTGTTTAATGATATAAATAGTGAACTTATAAATCTTCACAGAGCTATTAGAAATAATCCACAAAGCTTGAGTATTTATTTGAATGATTTACTTATCTCAAGAGAGATATTTAATGATATTAAATCAAAACATTTAAGAGGTAGAAATAATATAGAAAAAGCAGCTTTCTACTTTTATCAATTAACTCAAAGCTTTGGCTCTAAAGGTGATAACTTTGCTATGGCTGCAAAGTCAGGACGAAAACCTAAAAATATATATAGAAATTTTAAGACTATTTCAGAGAGGCTTAAATATGTAACAATAGAGAATATGAGCTTTAATAAACTTATTTCTTTGTATGATAAAGATGACGCCTTTTTCTATGTAGATCCACCTTATGTAAGTACTGAAAGCTACTATAAAAATACAGGTGGATTTGGACTTAAAGAACATGAAGAGTTAGCACAACTGTTGTCAAATATAAAAGGTAAATTTTTATTGAGTTATAACGATAGTGTAATAGTTCGAGAGTTATACAAAGGCTTTAATATTAAAAGTACAAAAGAGATAAGATACACTCTTGGAGCAAATATGCATGGTAAGAAAAAGAGTGTGAGTGAGGTGTTTATAACTAATTATTAAAAAATAAATGTAATGTTTTAAGCAATATCAAAGAAGTATTATTTATAACGATGATATAATTTACTATATTTCAAAGGAGTCAAAATGAATTTTACAAACATACCAGCTTTAGAATCTAAAATGGATAGACAAAATGTGTTAGTTGCTTTTTTTACTATTCAATATGGAGAGTGTAATATTGAATGTGTGTATTCAAAGATAATGAGAAAATTTTTATTTGCTATAGTTGATAGGAATATTGGTTTCACATGTTCTTTAAATGGTATATATGCAAATACTTATATTAATCATAGAGAAGCATTAACTGCATTAACACAATGTAGAAATCATGGACGTTGGGATCCTACTCATTTTTATGAAGTATTAAATAATAATCTTCCTAATGTTAATATATCAGAAGTAACAACTACTGAGTATAGAGCTGTTTCTGATTTGGCTGTTTCAAATTTTGAAGATAGAATCTATTTTAATCATTGGAGAAAACGCAAAATATCTGATCGGCAAACTGATAAAACGATTGAGTTATTGGGATATGAAGTTTTGAAATTTTGTCAAAATACAGGTATAACACCAGTATATTTTCCTTATCCAACTGATAGAACAATAGCAATTATGAAAGATTTTAAACTAGACTATAAAAATCATAATGCAATTGATTAACTTGTAAACTAACTAAGAATTTCTTAGTTAGTTTAAATAAGTAGCCAAGAAACTTTCAATATCTCTTATCATATTTTCAACATTTTCATGAGTAAATTCACTATCTTTACCATGAGCAGCACTATTTCTAATATCTGCTAATGCAGTAATGCTTTTTTGTTGGAACTTATTATAAACACCAGCTTTTGTTAAATCATCATTCATTTTTGTAAGTTTCCCCTGTGGTATTTTTTCTTTATCACATAAGCTTCTAAGAGCCGTTTCTAAAACTACTCCAGCAATTACAGCAGCAGCTAACTTATATTTATTAGATAGTAATTCTTTAGCTTGTTCAAGCTCTGTATCGAAAACATCTGCTTCTACTAAAGATTTAAGCGACACTAAAAAACCATTTTCATAATCATCTTTTAAAGCATTTAATAGAGCAAATTGTTTTATAAAGTAAGGATATGTTTGATCTGGTATATATTTTACAGATTCAATTTCAGAGAACTTTTTCAAATATGTAGAATTCTTTCCTGCAGTAAGTTCTATTATATTTTGTACTTTTAATTTCCATTCAGTATGTTTAAAGATATCTACATACTTAGCCATACAAAATCCAGCATCTTCTTCATATAAAGTATTTTTAACTATATCACCTTCTTTTATAAGTTCTTCAATTCTTTTTAAGAATTTCATTTGCTATCCTTGTATTTAAATTAATTTATTTTTGCTTTTGAAATGTAGGTATAATTTTTTATGCAAAACTATAACGAAATATTAGAAAAATTAAAAGATATACTTTCTAAAGAACTAGATAATAAAAAAGTATTTGATAAAGATATAGCTCAATCTTTAAATATAAATTACGATGTTTTTAGAAAAAATAAACAATATAATAGAGTTCCATATCTTGAGATAATGCAATTTCTAGCTAAAAGAAATATATCTATTAATTGGTTCTTCTTTAATCAACTTCCTGAAAGCCTTATTGAAAATACATCTAATTACATTATATTAAAATACCAAAAGAATATTATTGGTTCAGCCGGAGGTGGAGCCATAAATTATGAGATAAATCCAGAACCTCTTGTAATAGATAAGCAACTTTTAGATTATATAAATAGTAGCTATAAATATACTGAAGTATTAGAAGTATTTGGAGAGAGCATGGAACCTGATATCAAAGATGGAAGCTTAATTTTTATAGATAAAAGCAAAAAAGATATAGATGATAAAAATATATTTTTAATCAATACAAAAGATGGATTGTATGTTAAATCTATTAATGTAAATAATGATAAAGTAATTTTAAAATCCAACAACCACACTTTTAATGATATTTATCTAGATATTGATGAAGTAGATGTTATTGGTAAGGTTTGTGGATTATTAATCAGTATTTAAAAGGAAATATAATGAATAAAGGTAATAATGAAGAGATTATTGCAAGGTATACTACTCCGGACAAAGTAGTATCTGAATTTATTAAATGTAGACCTATAGAAAAAGAGTACAATAGTTATTTAGCTAGTTTCAAAGAAAATACATCAAATTATTCAAGATTAAGGAAGTTATATATTCTTTCAGATGCAATATATGAACAATATCATGATATAGCAGTTTGTCAAAAAGGTTGTGCTCATTGCTGTAAAATACCTGTGGATATTAGTGAACTAGAAGCTAAATATATAGAGAATAATACTAAGTTTAAGATAGTAATGAATAAAAATATAGATACAAATGAATATTGTAATTTATTAGATTTAGAGAATGGAACATGTAAAGTATATGAACATAGACCTATGGTATGTAGAACATACTTAACATTTGATAATCCAAGTTATTGTGCCAGTGAAACAAAACATATTCATACTAGACTTATTGATCATAAAGATCTTATTAAATTGTATGAAAAACTACTCGATAAATATAGTCAAGGAAAAAAAATAGTAATTGGTGATATTAGAAATTATTTCTCAAATGTATGATTTAAAATATTTAAATATAAAAAAATTATTGATTTATAAGAATATAAAACAGAAGAACTAATCCTAATATGTAAAGTAAAAGTGGCACTTAATAAGATTTAATTTTGCTAGTGAAATGTAAGTAAAAAAGCCTAAAAAGTACTGTTTTCTTTAGATGCATACATTTCATAAGCAAAATATTAACATTTCTAATGCGTTTTAACATGAAGAGTTTTTAAATGAATTAACTTTATTTTCAATATATTTAAGAGCAAGTGATGTTCATATTGAAATGTATAAAAACTTAGTTTTATTTAAATTTAGAGTTGATGGTAGATTAAAGATATTTTTTACTTTTGAAAAAGAGTTTTTTAAGTCTATTTCTTCATATATTAAACTAATTTCAAATTTAGATATGACACAAATAAGACTTCCACAAGATGGACGCTATTCTTTAAATATCGAAGATAAAAAGTATGATTTTAGAGTTTCAACGATGCCAACACTTGAAGCTGAATCAATAGTTTTACGAATTTTAGATAATAAAAATATAGATAAAAATCTTTTAACTTTAGGTTTAACCCAAAGTTTGTTGCATAAATTAAAACAAAGTTTAAAATTAACTCAAGGTTTGATTTTAATAAGTGGTCCAACAGGAAGTGGAAAAACTACAACTTTATACTCAATTTTAAAAGAGTTAAATTGTGAAGATAAGAAGATAATTACTGTTGAAGACCCAGTCGAATACAAAATAGAAAGTATAAATCAAGTTCCAATAAATCCAAAAATTGGGCTTAGTTTTGAAGTTGTATTAAAAAATATATTAAGGCAAGACCCAGATATAATATTTATAGGAGAAATAAGAGATAGATTTTCGCTTGATATTGCTTTACAAGCTTCATTAACTGGTCATTTAGTATTGGCAAGTATTCATAGTAATAGTGCAGTTGAAACTATAACTAGACTTATTGATTTACAAGCAGATCCATTTTTGATTTCAACTACTTTAAAACTCATAATGGCTCAAAGGTTAGTTTTAAATTATTGTAAATTTTGTGACTCAAATGGTTGTGAAAAATGTAATTATACAAAATATTATGATAGGTCAAGTATTGCAGAAATTTTAAAAGTTGATGAGAAGATTTCATCTTTGATATTCAAAAAAGCTGATATAAATGAATTTAAAGAGTATTTAAAAGCTATAAATTATCAAACTTTATTGGATGATGGAAAGTTAAAAGTAAATCAAAATTTAACTTCAATTGAAGAAATTTATAAGGTGGTTACTTACTAAAATGAAAAAATATAAAATAAAATATCAAAAAGATGAAAAAGTTGAAGAGATGATTTTAAAAACTTCAGATTTGGCAAATGAGAATTTGCCTCAAAATATTTTAGAGATAAAAGAAGAAAAAGAGAGTTTTAAAATAGATTTTAAAAGGAAAATCAGAATTGATAATAAAAAAATAAATCTGCTTTTTTATGAACTAAATTTGATGCTTCAATCAAATATAAATTTTTCTGATGCTCTTGATATTTTGATAAAAAATAGAAAAGATAAAGATATTGTAAAATTGTTGCAAATAATAAAAGAGTCATTTTCAAGTGGAAAATCAATCGATGAAAATTTAAAAGAGTTTAATATAAACCATTTAGTTATAAGCTTTTTAAGAAACTGCCAAAATAGTGGAAATATCACTTTAAATATAAATGCTTTGAGTAAACTTTTAATAGAAAATTCTGAGTTAAAAAAGAGTTTTTATAAAGCTATTTCTTATCCAATTTTTTTGTTTATTACATTTTTTTTATCAATTGTTACAATATTTACTTTCGTTATTCCGAAATTTAAAACTATATTTTTTCAAGTAAAAGATGAGTTACCACTTGCTACAAAAATTTTATTAGTATTTGAAAACCTTTTTGTAAATTACTCTTTTTATTTCTTTTGTTTTTTTAGTTTTATTATAATTTTCATAATTTATTTTTATAAACAAAATGCTAAATTTGAATATTTTATTGATAAATTTATGATTAGAAAGATTGTTTTATTTAAAGACATTTATTTAAATATGCAACTTTATAAGTTTTTTTTACTTATTGATATAATGTTAAAATCAAACTACGAATTTCATAAAGCTTTTATTTCTTCTAAACTTTTATTAAAAAACAAATATCTATTAGATAAAATATATATTATTGACAATTTATTGCAAAATGGAAAAAGTATTAATAACTCTTTTTCAAAAACGAAACTTTTTGATGATATAGTTTTAAATCTGATAAATACTGGGGAGATTTCAAACTCTTTAGTTATTACAATAGATGAAATAAAAAAGATTTATAAAAATAGATTTGATGACAAAATGAGTTTTTTAATATCGCTGATACAACCAATTTTTTTAGTTACTATTATGGGATTGATTTTATGGATAGTATTAGCAATATTTATGCCAATTTGGAATATGGGAAATATGATAAACATTTAATAAAAAGGAGCAACTTTGATTAATTGTTATGTAAAAAAAGGAAATAGATTAACTGTTGTTGAAGGTGTAGAATTTATTGATAATAACGAAGATAAAAGTAGTGTTATTTGGATTGATATGCTTCTTCCTACAATAGATGAAATAAGAGCTGTTGAAAATCTATTTGATATGAAATTTCCAACAAAACAAGAGAGTGAAGAAATTGAGCTGAGTTCTCGATATTGGGAAGAAGATAATAGAATAGAGATAAACAGTTATTTCTTAATAAACGAAACAAAAGAAGCATTTAATGAAACAGTATCTTTTATTTTACAAGGTGAATTATTAATCTCTGTTAGATATAAAAAATTACAAAGTTTTAATACCTTTACAAAAAAATTATTGACAAGTCCAAGAGAATTTAAAAATGGTTACTCGATTTTTTGTCAAATTATAGATATTAGAATTGATGCCGATGCAGATATTATTGAAAATTTGAGTAAAGAGATTACAAAAATAAGAAAACATGTTTTTACAGATTATTCAAATGATGACGAAGATATATTAGAAAAAATCTCTACTTTTGAAGATTTGAATATGAAGATTAGAGAAAACTTAACAGATAAACAAAGAATTTTAAACTCTTTACTAAAATCTCAAAAATTTTTAGATGACAAGAGTGAATTGCCAATTATGTTAAAAGATATTAGGTCTTTGATTGATCACACAAACTTTAATTTTGAAAGATTAGATTATTTACAAAATATTTTTATAGGATTATTGAGTATTGAACAAAATAAAGTTATAAAAATTTTTACAATAGTAAATGTTATTTTCTTACCACCAACATTGATTGCAAGTATTTATGGTATGAACTTTGATTTTATGCCAGAACTTCATTTTGAATATGGATATTTATATTCAATAGCATTTATGATTTTAGCAGCCGTTAGCCCACTTATCATTTTTAAGAAAAAAGGCTGGATATGATTTTGAAAGGAAAAAAAATTTAATGAATAAAGAGATAGATTTTGAAAATGCAATAAAAAATATTTTAACTTATATAGGAGAAGATATAAATAGAGAAGGTTTACTTGATACTCCAAAAAGAGTTAGAAAAGCTTTTGAATTTATGTGTAGTGGTTATAATCAAGACCCAAAAGAGATTATTCAAAAAGCTCTATTTACATCAACAAATGATGAAATGGTTGTTGTAAAAGATATAGAGTTTTACTCTTTTTGTGAGCATCATATGTTACCTATTATTGGAAAAGCTCATGTTGCTTATATTCCAAATGGAAAAGTTGTTGGACTTTCTAAAATTCCAAGAGTTGTTGATGTTTTTGCAAGAAGACTTCAAATACAAGAACAGATGACAGAGCAAATTTGTGAAGCTTTAAATGAGCATTTAAGACCAAAAGGTGTTGCTGTTATGATAGATGCAAGACATATGTGTATGGAAATGCGTGGTGTTGAAAAAATCTGCTCAACTACAGTTACTTCATCTTTAAGAGGACTTTTTAAATCTGATAAAAAAACAAAAGATGAGTTTTTATCAATTGTAGCTTCATCTTTTCACAAATAGACTAAATAGAAGATAAATTACTTCTTCTATTAGGTTATTCTTTAAAATATATTTACATCACTTCTATCTGTTACTCTATCAAGTCTTGTTGGAGTAGTTTTATTTTCACTATTCATTTCTTTATCGAATATATTTATAATATTTTTTGAATTTGCTATAAATGTAGTTTTATCTTTACCTTCTAAACCTTCAATTTTTGGTTTTTTAAGTACAGTCATAGGGTCAATTGCAGTTCCATTTTTATACATACCAAAATGTAAATGTGGACCAGAGCTAAGTCCAGTTGAGCCAACATATCCTATATGTTCACCTTTTTTTATACTCATTCCTTGTCTTACACCTCTTGCAAAGTTACTTTGATGTGCATAAAGAGTTTTATAACCATTTCCATGATTTATTATAATAGTTTTTCCATAACCAGTTTTTAATCCTACAAATTCAACTTTTCCATCCGAAGATGCATATATATTTCTTCCTGTAGGTGCTGCAAAATCAGTTCCTAAATGTGCTCTATATCTATTTAAAACTGGATGCCAACGTTTATTTGTAAAAGGACTAGAAATTCTTGTAAATGTTAGAGGAGTTTGAAATAAAAAAGTTTGAGTAAAACCAACACCATTTTCATCGTAATATTTGTCATCTTTTTCATTTTTAAATCTATAAAAAGATTTTCCATTTATTTGAACCATAGCAGCTTTTATATTCGGCATACCAAGTTGTTTTCCTAAATATGATCTTTGAGTATATTGTAAAGCAACAAAATCACCTTTTTTCATCTTTCTAAAATCAACATCTTTATTATTAAATAAAGAGTTTAAAATTGCGGCAAGTGTTACGTCTCCTGTTGCATTTAAGATGTCTTGAGATACAGATTCATTTATTTGAATTGCTATTGTTTCTGAATATTCATTGTAGTTTATTGGAAGGGTTTGAAATCTGTATTTGTTGTTGTGATCTTTATATATGTGGATTTGAATATCTTCTGAGATTGGTATTAAAACTTGATTTAGGGCGCCATTGTCATCGGTATATAAATAAAACCTATTATTGGTTTGAATTTCAGAACATAACTCTTGATCCTCTCCATCTAAGTCATAATATAACTTTAGAGGAACAGAGTGTTTTTCTAAAAAGGTTAGAAAAGTTTCGCCTTTTGGCCATAAAAGTTCTTCAACTTGTGCTGAATATAAAAAATTAAAAAATAATATTGTTGCCAGGATGATTTTTTTCATATTTTTGTCACTTTTTTAATCGAATAATTTAGGGATAATATTGTACAATCATTTAACTTAAAAAATTGAAATGGAGCGTAAATTGGTTAAACTTGTAGTTTTAGTTTTCCTTTCTTTGAATCTTTTTGCTAAAGATTTAGTAGATGTGTATAGAAAAGATGGAATCATTGCAGTAGAAAAAGAGTTAGAAAAAGGCTTAAGAGATATTGACTTTTGGAAAAAATATCTTGATAATAAAAATACAGATTATGGTTTTTATGAAACTAAAGAATATGTAATTATTGCAGAAAAAGAGAATAAAAAAATGACTCTATTTGCTAAAAATGGTGATGATTATAAACAAATCTCAAAAGATAGTATGATTGTTGGAGAAAAAGCAGGAGACAAATTTTTAGAAGGGGACAAAAAAACTCCTGAAGGTGCATTTGAATTAGTTCAAAAAAGAACAGGACTTGACCAATTTTACGGACCATTTGCTTTAGTTACAGAATATCCTAATACTTTTGATAAAAGTTTGGATAAGAAAGGACATGGAATATGGATTCATGGTATGCCTTTTAATGGAGATAGAGAAAAATTTACTCAAGGTTGTTTGGCTTTAGATAATGAGAAATTAGAGACTTTAGCAAAAAATATTGATTATAAAAAAACAGTTTTAATAACAAGTGGTGATGAGTTTAAAAAAGCTAGTAAAAATGATATTGCTTTGATATTAAGTTCTATTTATAAATGGAAAGATGCTTGGAAATATTCAAATATAGAAGAGTATTTATCTTACTACTCAAAAGATTTTAAAAGAGCTGATCAGTCAGATTTTAAAAAGTTTGAAACGCAAAAAAGACAAATTTTTGCAAAAAATGAGACTAAAACAATAAACTTATTTAATATGGATATCTCACCTTATCCAAATTCATCAAAGAAAAAAATATATAAAGCTGTTATGGACGAAGAATATGTAAGTCCTAGCGTAAAATTTGTTGGAAAAAAAGAACTATATTTTGAAATAGATAACAATAAAGTAAAAATTCTATCAGAAGATTAACAAAAAATTTAATACTTTTTAGATATAATCGCCTTAATTTATACAAGATATTTTAAGGCGAAAAATGCAAAAAAAAGAGATGAATATTCAAGAGATAGCACTTGCACACTCATTGACTCTTGAAGAATTTGAAAATATAAAAGAGATTTTAGGAAGAGAACCAAATTATGTAGAAATTGGAATCTTCTCTGCTATGTGGTCTGAGCATTGCTCATATAAATCAAGTAAAAAATATTTAAGTGGTTTTCCTACAAAAGCTCCTTGGGTTATTCAAGGTCCAGGTGAAAATGCTGGTGTTATAGATATCGGTGATGGATATGCTGCTGTATTTAAAATGGAATCACACAATCATCCAAGTTTTATTGAACCTTATCAAGGCGCTGCAACTGGAGTTGGAGGAATTTTAAGAGATGTATTTACAATGGGAGCACGTCCAATTGCAAATATGAACTCTATTAGATTTGCTTCAATTGAAGGAGATAGTGAAACTGCACAAAAACATAGATACTTACTAAAAGGCGTAGTTGCTGGAATTGGTGGTTATGGTAACTGTATGGGAGTTCCAACTATTGGTGGAGAAACAACTTTTGAAGAGTGTTATGCTGGAAATAATCTTGTAAATGCCTTTACTTTAGGACTTGCAAAAGCTGATGAAATTTTTTACGGAAAAGCTGAAGGTATTGGAAATCCTGTAATGTATGTTGGTTCTAAAACTGGACGTGATGGTCTTGGTGGAGCAGTTATGAGTAGTGCTGCTTTTGATGAAGATTCTGAATCAAAAAGACCAACAGTTCAAGTTGGAGATCCATTTACTGAAAAATTATTACTTGAAGCTTGTTTAGAACTATTTAAAGCTGATTTAATTGTTGGTATTCAAGATATGGGAGCAGCTGGTCTTACTTCATCTTCATTTGAAATGGCAGGAAGAAGTGGTTCAGGAATGATTATGCACTTAGATAAAGTTCCTGCAAGAGAAGAAGGAATGACTCCTTATGACTTTATGTTAAGTGAATCTCAAGAAAGAATGCTTATTTGTGCTAAAAAAGGTTGTGAGCAAGCAATTATTGATATTTTCCAAAAATGGGAACTTGATGTTGCGGTTATCGGAGAAGTAACTGCTACTGGAAATATGGAATTATTTTGGCATGGAGAAAAAGTTGCTGAAGTTCCAGTTCAACCAGTAAGTGAACAAGCACCAATTTTAGATAGACCAGTAAAAAAACCAGCTTATTTAGATGGAATTGAAAATATATCTTTAGATAAAGAACTTTCAAATCAAGTTGTTTTTGATGAACTGTTTTCAGATATGGAAGTTGTTGATAAATCTTGGGTTTATTCTCAATATGACTCAATGGTTCAAACAAATACAATAAAAGGACCAGGTTCTTTAGATGGTTCTAGTATTAGAATCAAAGAGACTGGAAAAGCATTATCAATGAGTGCTGATTGTAATACAAGATTTTGTTATATTAACCCAGAATTAGGTGCTGCTGCAGCTGTTATGGAATCAGGAAGAAATGTTGCAATGACAGGAGCTGTTCCAAAAGCAATTACAGATTGTTTAAATTTTGGAAATCCTACAAATCCAGAAGTTATGTGGCAATTTAAAGAGTGTTGTGAAGGGATTAAAAAAGCTTGTAAAGATTTAAATACTCCTGTAATTGGCGGAAATGTATCTTTATACAATGAAACAAATGGAGTTGGAGTTTTCCCAACACCTTCTATTGCAATGGTTGGAGTAAATGATGACGCAAACAAAGTACTTCCATCAAAACTTCAAGAAAATGGAAATATTTTATATCTTTTAGGTGAAACAAAATCAGAATTTGGTGGTTCTTTATATCTAAAAAAATTATATGGAAAAGTTGCTGGAGTTCATCCTGAAGTGAGTTTTGAAAAAGAGTTAGCTTTATGGAATACAGTAATCGAAGCAAATAAATTAGGATTATTAAAAGCTGCAAAAGATGTAAATGTTGGTGGAATTGCAATAGCATTAGCTAAAATGGCAGTTGTTGGTAATAAAGGTATCGAAGTAAATAT
This sequence comes from Aliarcobacter butzleri, assembly GCF_900187115.1. NCBI lineage: Bacteria > Pseudomonadati > Campylobacterota > Epsilonproteobacteria > Campylobacterales > Arcobacteraceae > Aliarcobacter > Aliarcobacter butzleri. The sequence continues at coordinate 1,645,525 of NZ_LT906455.1, read as the reverse complement.
CTCTTTAAATGATTCAAAAGATATTTTTAGTGAATCTTTAAGTAGAGCAATCGTTGAAGTTAATCCTTCAAATTGTGAAGCATTTGAAAAAATTGCAAAATCTTTTGGTTTAGAGTGCACTAAAATAGGTGTTGTAAAAGGTAACAAAATATCTATCAATGACATTTATAAAGATTTAGATAAAGTAAGTGATGTTTACTTTAATAGATTTAAACAAGTAATTGAACAAGTTTCATAAAATATATTAAGGAATTTTCCTTAATATATAAATTTCACTCTCCTAAATTCTTCTTCAAACTTAAAATAGTTTTTATTCATTCATAACTCATAAAATATAAAATAATTAATTCTTAAAATTTTTCCATTTTTTCAATGAAGCAATACATAAATGCTTTTTTTGTATAATAAAAAAAATTTATAAAATTTGGGGAAAGAAATTGAGAGCATTAATTAGCGTAAGTGATAAAAGTGGTGTTGTAAATTTTGCAAAAGAACTTGTAAAATTAGGTTATGAAATTATTTCAACAGGTGGAACTTATAAGACTCTAAAAGATGAAGGAATAGCTGTAATAGAGGCAAATGAAGTTACAAAGTTTCCAGAGTGTTTTGAAGGTAGAGTAAAAACTTTAAATCCTTATATTCATGGTGGTATTTTACATAGACGAGATAAGCAATCTCATTTAGACCAAGCAAAAGAACTTGGAGTTGAAGGTATAGATTTAGTTTGTGTAAATCTATATCCATTTAAAGCAACTATTGAAAAAACAGATAATTTTGAAGAGATTATTGAAAATATAGATATTGGTGGACCAGCAATGGTAAGAAGTGCCGCTAAAAACTTTGATTCAGTTATTATTGTAACAGATGTTGCTGATTATGATTTAGTGTTAAATAATCTTAAAAATAATACAAATACTGTTGAGTTTAGAAGAGATATGATGATAAAAGCTTATGAACATACAGCTTCTTATGATTCTATGATTGCAAATTATATGAACAAAAGATTTAATGGTGGATTTGGTGCTAAACAATTTATCGTTGGGTCTAAAGTTTTTGATACAAGATATGGTGAAAATCCTCATCAAAAAGGTGCTTTATATGAATTTGATTCACAATTCTCTAATAAATTTAAAATAATAAAAGGAGAACCAAGTTTCAATAATATGGGTGATATTAGTGGAGCTTCTAAAATAGCTGCTGCATTTGGTGAAGAAAAAGCTATTTGTATAGTAAAACATGGAAATCCTTGTGGATTTGCTATTAAAGATACACTATTAGAATCTTATGTTGAAGCACTTAAATGTGATCCAATTTCAGCTTTTGGTGGAGTTGTTGCAGTAAATGGAATAGTTGATAAATCTTTAGCAGAAAAAATGAATGAAATTTTCTTAGAAGTTATATTTGCAGCAGGTTTTACTCCTGAAGCAATCAAAGTATTTGAAAATAAAAAAAGAATAAAACTGTTTGAGCAAGGAACACAATTTTTAGAACTTGCGAATGATAAAATAGATTTTAAAAGAGTTGATGGTGGATTTGTTTATCAAGATGCTGATAAAGTTCAAGAAGATGAAGTTATAAACTCTCAACTTATGTCAAAAAGACCTGCGACTGAACAAGAAGTAAAAGATATGGAAATTGCTTATAAAATCGCTAGTTTAACAAAATCAAATTGTGTTGTTTATGTTAAAGATTCTGCAATGGTTGCTGTTGGTATGGGTATGACTTCAAGAGTTGATGCTGCTAAAGCTGCTTTAAGAAAAGCTAGTGATTTGGGAATTGATGTAAAAGGTGCTGTATTAGCAAGTGAAGCATTCTTCCCATTTAGAGATAGTATAGATGAAGCACAAAAAGCTGGGGTAAAATGTGTAATTGAGCCAGGTGGAAGTATCAGAGATGATGAAGTAATTGAAGCTGCAAACCAATATGGAATGGCTTTATATTTCTCAGGAATTAGACACTTTTTACATTAATATCTTTATATGGCAAAAATTAAAAAATTTTGCCATATATTTACAAAAAACTTTACTCTTTTTACGATTTTTTTGATAAACTATTTAATTATTATTTTAAGAAAAAAGATGGTTTATGAAAAAAATAACGTTATTTATTATCCTATTGATTTTTATTACTTCATTTTCTCATGCAAAAGAATTAAAAAAAATTAAATTACAACTATCTTGGTTTAATCAGTTTCAATTTGCTGGTTACTATATGGCAAAAGAAAAAGGCTTTTATGAAGAAGCTGGATTTGATGTAGAAATACTTCCTTTTAATTTTGGTATAGATATTCCCAAAGAGGTAAGTGATGGAAAAATTGATTTTGCTATTGGAAGAGAAACTTTAATTTTAGAAAAAGCAAGAGGTAGAAATGTTGTTGCCTTATATGCACTTTTTCAAGCTACACCACTTATTTTAATTTCAACAAAAGATTCAAAAATAGATTCAATAAAAGATTTTGAAAATAAAAGAATCATGACCACTTTAGATGATTCAAGTGAAGTTTCTTTAAGAGCTATGATAATTTCAAATAATGTAAATCTTAGCACTTTAACTTTTCAAGACCATACCCATAATATAAACGATTTAATAGATAAAAAAACAGACGTTATTTCAGCTTATACGTCTAAATCACCATATTTTTTAGAAAAAGAAGGTATAGAATATAATGTTTTTGCACCAAAAGATTATGGTTTTGATATGTATAGTGATTTTTTATATACAAATGAGAATTTAGTAAATAATGATTTAGATACTGTATTGCTATTTAAAGCTGCTTCTTTAAAGGGTTGGGAATATGCTTATTCAAATATTGAAGAGAGTGCAGAACTAATACAAAAAAAATATAATACTCAAAATTTATCAAAAAATGAACTTGTTTTTGAAGGAAGAGAATTAAGAAAATTGTCTTATTTTAACACAGTAAATTTAGGAGAAATAAAAGAAGATAAATTACAAAGAATAAGTGATATATACAATTTAATGGGTTTATTAAAAGGTCCTGTTGATTTAAAAAAGTTCATTTTTAATTTAAATTATATAAGAAGTTTGACTCTTACTCAAGAGGAAAAAGATTACTTAGAAAAAAAAGATTCCATAACAATGTGTGTTGTTCCTAATTATATGCCATATAGCGATATAAAAGGTGATAAGTTTGTTGGTTTTATAGCTGATTATATGACTGTAATAGAAAATAGAATAAAAAAACCAATTACTTTAGTTCCAACTTCAACTTGGACACAATCTTTAGATTTTGCTATAAACAAAAAATGTGACATTCTAACTGGAGCTTCTTGGTCAGAAAATAGAGAGAAATATTTTAAATTTACAAAACCTTATTTAAATGTTCCTGTTGTTCTTTTAACACGAAGCAATGTTCCTTTGATAAATAATTTAGATTTAATAGGTAAGAAAAAGATTGCAGTTGTTGAAAATTATGTAATATATGAAGAGTTAAAGAAAAAATATAAAAACATAGAATTTGTTACCGTAAAAGATTCAGATGAAGGTATAAGTAAAGTTTTAAATGGTGAAATTTTTGGATTTATAGATACCTTATCTACAAATTGGTACAAAATTCAAACAGAATATTTAGAAAAAATTTCGATTAATACAAAATTAGATTTGAATATGGATTTTTGTATAGCTGTAAATAATGAAGAAAAAATTTTATACGATATTTTTCAAAAAGCTGTTGTGAGTATGGATGATATTGTAAAAAATGAAATATTAAACAAATGGATATTCACTGAATATGAAAAAGGGTTTAATTATTATGTTTTTGTTCAAGTATTTATTGGAATATTATTAGTTTTTATTGCCATTTTATATAGACAAAAGTTATTAAAAAAAGTAAATACCTCTTTAAAAAATCTTGTTGATGAAAAAACAAAAGAGTTAAAAGATATAAATAACGAATTAGAAGACAGAATAAAAAAAGAGATTGAAGAGAATTTAAAAAAAGATAGACTCCTTTCTCAACAACAAAAAATGGTTTCTATGGGACAAATGATAGAAAATATTGCCCATCAATGGAGACAGCCTTTATCTTTGATTACAACAAGCGCAAGTGGAATAAAAATCAAAAAAGAGTTAGATGTTTTGGATGATAAATATTTATATGATACTTTAGATTTTATATTAAATACATCTGCGTATTTATCAGATACGATAGATGATTTTAGATACTTTTTTAAACCACAAAAAGATAAAGAGATTTTTTATTTAAAAAATTGTTGTAAAAGAACAATTGATTTAATAAAACCTAATTTCGTAGAAAATAATATAACTATTATTGAAAATATAGAAGATTTAAAAATAAATGGTTATGAATCAGAGTTAATTCAAGTTCTAATAAATATTTTAAATAATGCAAAAGATGCGCTTTTATTAACTAAGGATGATAGATTTATTTTCATTGATGTTATAAAAGATGATAAAAAAGCACTTATTAAAATCAAAGACAATGCAGGTGGAATAGATGCAAATATTATTGCAAAAGTATTTGAACCATATTTTACAACTAAACATAAACATTTTGGAACAGGAATAGGTCTTTATATGTGTCAAGAAATTATAAGTAAACATATGGATGGTGAAATTGATATTTCAAACGTAAAATTTGATTATAAAGATAAACAATATGATGGAACTTTAGTAGAAATCACTTTAAATATTGAAGAGTGATTTTGATATAATCATTTATATTTTAAAGTATTATATTAGGAATTTTTTTGAATTGGTTAGATATAGATAAAAATCATACTTGGCATCCTTATAATTCACTTCCTTCTAAAACAAAAATTCTTCCAGTTAAAAGTACAAATAAAACTTGTATTTTTTTAGAAGATGGTACTCAACTAATTGATGGAATGAGTTCTTGGTGGAGTGCAATTCATGGATATAATAATCCTGTTTTAAATGAAGCATTAAAAAAACAAGTTGATATTATGCCTCACATTATGTTTGGTGGATTAGCTCATGAGCAAGCTGCTATTTTAACTAAAAAATTGGTTGAATTAACTGGTTTAAATTCTGTTTTTTTATGTGATAGTGGCTCTGTATCAGTTGAAGTTGCGCTTAAAACGGCAATTTTATATCAAAAAGCAAAGGGTTTAAATAAATATAAAATTTTAGCTTTAGAACACTCTTATCATGGTGATACTTTAGGAGCTATGAGCGTTTGTGACCCGCAAAATTCAATGCATTCTATTTATGGTTCATATTTAAGTCAAAATATTTTTGTAAAAGCACCAGCTTTAGGCTTTGATAGTGATTTTTCTTTAGCAATTGAAGATTTAGAAAAAACTTTAGAAAAGCATCATAATGAAATTGCTGCTTTTATTCTTGAACCTGTTGTTCAAGGTGCTGGCGGAATGAGAATATATAATCCAAAATATCTTGAAGTTGCAAAAAAACTTTGTGAAAAATATGATATTTTATTTATTTTTGATGAAATTGCTACAGGATTTGGTCATACTGGACGTATGTTTGCATACGAATGGACAAATATAAAACCTGATATTATAACTCTTGGAAAAGGTTTAACAGGTGGTTATATGACTATGGCGGCAATGATTACTTCAAAAGATATTAGTGATACTATCTCAAACAGTGAAATTGGTGTTTTAATGCATGGTCCAACATTTATGGCAAATCCTTTGGCATGTAGTGTTGCAAATGCAAGTATCGATTTACTTTTGATTTCTTCTTGGAATGAAAGAGTTAAAAAGATTGAAGAGATTTTTTCTAAAGAGTTAGAGCAATTAAAAAATCACTCTTTAGTAAAAGATGTAAGAAATATTGGGGCAATTGGAGTAATTGAATTAAAAGAAGAGGGGTATTCTCAGCAAATACAAGATTATTGTGTAGAAAATGGAGTATGGATAAGACCATTTGGAAAACTTGTATATTCGATAGTTGCTTATATAATAGAAGAAAAAGATTTAGTAAAAATAGCTAAAACAATGGTTGAAGCTATAAACTCTATAAAGAAAAAATAGATGAAAAAAAGTAATTTAAAAAAACTGATTTCAAATTTACCAAAATATCCAAATGTTTTAGGAAGAAATAGATTTTTTAATAGTGCAGTTTTAATTCCAATTATAAAAATAGATGGTGTTTATCATTTACTTTTTCAAAAAAGGGCAGCTCATATAAGGCAAGGTGGAGATATATGTTTTCCTGGTGGGGGTTTTGAGTCAAAATTTGATAAAAATTTTCAAGATACAGCATTAAGAGAGACTTTTGAAGAGTTGGGAATTGAAAAAAAAGATATAAAAATTTTAGGACAACTTGATACTTATGTTACTCCAATTGGTGCAATAATTGAATCTTTTGTTGCAAAAGTTAAGAAAAAAGCCTATAAAAATATGAAAATTGACTATAACGAAGTTGAAAAAACGATAGTTATTCCAATCTCTTTTTTTAAGAAAAATGAACCAAAAGAGTACACTTTATCAAATAAAATTTTACCTTATGAAATAGATGAATATGGAAATAAAGAAGTTCTTTTCCCTGTTGAAGAGTTAGGAATACCAGAAGCATACAAAGAACCTTGGGGAAATAAAAAACATAAAATTTGGGTTTATGAATACGAGGGTGAAGTAATTTGGGGAATTACTTCTGTTTTAATAAAAGAGTTTATAGAAAAGTATTAAATAGTTAATACTGCAAAACTTTCATCTTTTAAAGCTTTTGTTAAAAACTCTCCTGTGTGAGTGATTTCGATATTTAATTTTTTTAAAGTTGAAGTCGCTTCATAATCTTCAACACAGACTACACAAGCACTCATTTTAACACCCGTTTCTTCTATTTTTTTTAGTTGTTTTCTTACTTTTTTACTTTTTTTTACAAGTTTTATAGATGGTCCCCAAAGCATTAAATGTGCTGTTTTCCAATACTCTCTTTCTAAAATTACACTTCCATATAAAAGTGGAAATTTATTTGCAACTTCAATATCCCCATTTGTCCAAACTATAAGTAGATTTTCTTTCATTTAAAAAGCCTTTGGTTATAATTTTTTAAGATTATATAATAAAATTTTCAAGAGAGTATAAAATGAATAAAATATTACTAAATGATAAAGAGATGATACCATCAAAAGTTGTATGTATTGGACGAAACTATGTTGATCATATAAAAGAATTAAACAATGAAATACCAGAAAATATGGTTTTTTTCATAAAACCAAATTCATCAATTTCACAAAAACTAATCTTTCCACAAAATCAAATTTCTTGCCATTATGAAGCTGAAATCTCTTTTTTAATCAAAGAAGATAAAATAGTTGCAGTTGGTTTTGGTCTTGATTTAACTTTAAGAGAAATTCAAAGTAAATTAAAAGAAAAAGGTCTTCCTTGGGAAAGAGCAAAGGCTTTTGATAATTCAGCAGTTTTTTCTAAATTTGTAGCGTTTAAACAAGATATTTCTAAACTTGAAATAGAACTTTTTATAAATGATGAATTAAAACAAAAAGGTGATTATTCATTGATGATAAATAAACCAGACGAAATTATAAAAGAAGCTAAAACATTTTTGAGTTTTGAAGATGGAGATATTTTGATGAGTGGAACGCCAAAAGGAGTAGGTGAGTTTAAAAAAGGTGATATTTTTGTAGGTAAAATTTCATATGATAAAAAAGTGATTATTGAAGAAAAATTTGAAGTTTTATAAAAGGATTTTAGATGAAATACAATGAATTAACGCAAAATGAAAAGTATGTAATAGAACAAAAAGGAACAGAATATCCTTTTAGTGGAATTTATAATGATTTTTATGAAAAAGGAACTTATATTTGTAAAAAATGTAATGCTCCTTTGTACAAAAGTGATGATAAATTTAAATCAGGTTGTGGTTGGCCAAGTTTTGATGATGAAATAGAAGGTGCAATCAAAAAAGTTGTAGATAGAGATGGAAGAAGAATAGAAATTTTATGTGCAAAATGTGGTGCTCATTTGGGACATGTTTTTGAAGGTGAAGGTTTTACACAAAAAAATACAAGACATTGTGTAAACTCAATATCTTTAAATTTTATAAAGGAATAAAATTGAATTTAGAAAATATTAAAAAAGCATATTTCGCCGCTGGTTGTTTTTGGGGAGTAGAGTATTATTTTCAAAAAGTAGCGGGTGTAAAAAGTGTAATTTCAGGATATATGGGTGGATTTATAGAAAATCCAACTTATGAAATAGTTTGCAGTGGGTTTAGTGGTCATTTAGAAACTATTGAAGTTGAATTTGATGAGACAATTGTAAGTTTTGAAAAATTAGCAAAACTATTTTTTGAAATACATGACTTTACACAAACAAACGGGCAAGGTCCAGATATAGGAAGTCAATATTTATCAGCTATATTTTATAGTGACATTGAACAAAAAACTATAAGTGAGAATTTGATAAAAGAGCTTGAAAATAAGGGTTTTAAAGTTGCTACAACTTTATATGAAAAAGGTATTTTTTATAAAGCAGAAGAGTATCATCAAAATTACTATGAAAGACATCAAAAGATGCCTTATTGTCATAGTTATAGAAAAATATTTTAGTTTTGAGTTCCTAAAATATAGTAAATTGGTTTATTAGGCAATCTTTCTAAATTTACATTATATTTACTTGCCCAATGTGAAACTGTGTCATGAAATTCTTCTAAAATTTCTTTAGATTCACTCTCTTCGCACTTTACTTTCAAATAATTTGTAGTATTTGACAATGCAACATAAGCATTCATTTTTTTAAGATGATCATTTAAAGACAAAATGTGTTTTGCGAATTTGTCAAAGCCTTGTGTAACTTCTATCATTTTTTGAGCTTGTTTTAAAGAAGCTTCATTTTGTGAATAACCTAGTTGTGACAATATAACTTCAGCAGATACTTCTAATTGCATTTCAATCCTTTATTATATATTTAATATATACTATCAAAAAGTTTTTTAATTACAATTAAAACTAAAATGTAATTCTTCTTATGTATAATATAAGAAAAGAAACAAAAAAAGGGAACGTGATGTCATTTGATAAGTATTATGATAAAGATAGAATAAATAATGCAACTATGAATTTAGATAGTTTTATAGATAAATTAAAAGATGAAAATGGAAGTTTTATTAGCGAGTTGCATTCAAAATTTTTATACAGAACACAAGAAGAAGTTTTACGACCATATCAAGTAGAGTTGATAAAACTTCAAAATCATCTTGAAAAAAAGAATGAAAAAATGATTATTCTAATGGAAGGAAGAGATGCTTCAGGAAAAGGTGGAGCAATAAGAAGAATAACTAGATATATGAATGAAAAACATTACCGTGTGGTTGCCCTTGGAAAGCCATCAGATGTTCAAAAAACTCAATGGTACTATCAAAGATATGTTGAACAATTTCCAAAAGGTGGAGAGATAGTAATATTTGATAGAAGTTGGTATAACCGTGCAATGGTTGAACCAGTTTTTGGATTTTGTACACAAAAAGAGTATGAAGTGTTTATGAAAAGTGTTCCTGGATTTGAAGAAGATTTGATAGACCACGGAATACATTTTTTGAAAATTTATTTATCAGTTACAAAAGATGAACAAGCAAAAAGATTTGCAGAACGTGAAGAAAATCCCCTAAAACAATGGAAACTAAGTGAAATTGATTTACAAATGCAAAGTCGTTGGGATGAATTTACTCAAAAAAAATACGATATGTTAAAATATACAAATACAGAAAAATCTCCTTGGATAATTATAAGAAGCGATAGTAAATTTTTAGCAAGATTAAATTCAATAAAAGTTATTTTGAATTCTGTTGATTATGAAGGTAAAGATGAAAGACTTGATTTTAGTGTAGATAAAGATATTGTTACTACTGCTGAAAAAGAGTTAGAAATTATGGATATGAAAAGAAAAGAGAGTGAATCATAAGGAGTTTAGATGTCTGTATTACTTCAAATGGCAATGTTTCCTACGGATAAAAGTGAAAGTAAAAGTAAAGAAGTTTCTGAAGTTATAAAAATAATCAAAGATAGTGGCATGAATTATCAACTCACTTCAATGGCAACTATTATTGAAACTTCTACTATGAAAGAAGCTTTAGCTTTGGTAGAAAAATGTTATTTAAGATTAGAAGAATTAGGGTGTAGCAGAGTTTATGCAACACTAAATTTTGATATTAGAATAGGGCATGAAAATAGGCTAAAAACAAAAATAGAATCTGTTGAAAAACATATTGGAGAAGTTTCAAAATAGTCTAAAATAGACTTTTTTGAACTCCTATTTCATTTTCTCCTAAAGCTTTTAATTTAAAAGTGTGTCTATGAATATCACTTCTTCCAAACTCTTTTATAGCTTCAATATGTGCTTTTGTTCCATAACCTTTGTGTTTGTGAAAATCATATTTTGGATAAAGTGGTGAAATTTCATCCATAAATCTATCTCGGCTAACTTTTGCTAAAATTGAAGCTGCACTAACTTGCGCATATTTTGCATCTGCTTTTATCTCTTTTTGTAAAATTTGTATTCCAAAATTTGTATTTCCATCCATCAAAAATGAGTTTGAAAACTCTTTTAAATTTTCTATAATTTCTAAAATAGAGCTTTTTAAACAAAAACTTATACCTTTTTCATCTATTAATTTTGCATCACTAAAAACAATATGGTATTTTGATTTTTCTTTTATTTCATCAAATAGTTTTTCTCTTTTTTTTTCACTTAAAACTTTAGAATCATTCAATCCTACAATATCTTCTAAAAGAATAACTCCAGCAACAACTAATGGACCAGCAAGTGGACCACGACCTGCTTCATCAATACCGCATAAATTTTTCATAAAAGCCTTTAAATATTTTTTAAAAAGTATTATAATAAAAAATATATTTTTACTAAGACTTGACAAAGAATGACTAAAGTTATATAATTTCTTAGCAGTTAAATACAAGGAGTGCTAAATGAATAACAATATTTTTGAAAAGATGACAAACCAACTAGCTGAAACAATAGATTCTAGCGTTGCTTTAGCTTTGCATAATAAAAATCAAGAAGTAGAAGTGATACATTTACTTTGGGCTTTATTGACAAACACAAATTCAGTATTAAATCAGTTATTAAATAAAATGAATGTTAATAAAGCAGCAATTGAACTTGAAGCAAAATCAAACGCTAGCAAACTTCCAAGTGTGAGTAGTGTTACAAAAGAGAATATAAAATTATCAAGAAATTTACTTTCAAGCTTACAAAAAGCAGAAGGTCAAATGACAAGTAATGGAGATAAATTTATAGCTATTGATACTTGGCTTGTTTCAAACTTTGATAATCAAACAGTAAAAGATGTTTTAGGAAAATATATGGATTTAAAAGAAGCAAAAAAAGAGCTTGAAGCGATGCGTGCAGGTAAAACTATTGATAGCAATAGTGGTGATGACAACTTAGAAGCTTTAAGTAAATATGGAATAGATTTAAATAAAAAAGCAATTGATGGTGAACTTGACCCAGTTATTGGAAGAGATGAACAAATCACTAGGATGATGCAAATACTAATAAGAAAAACAAAAAATAATCCAATATTATTAGGAGAACCAGGAACTGGTAAAACAGCTATTGCAGAAGGTTTAGCACAAAGAATAGTAAATAAAGATGTTCCTACTTCACTTTTAAATAAAAGAGTTATAAGTCTTGATATGAGTGCTTTAATTGCAGGTGCAAAATATCGAGGAGAGTTTGAAGATAGGCTAAAATCTGTTATTGATGAGGTTAAAAAAGCTGGAAATATAATTTTATTTATTGATGAAATTCATACAATCATTGGTGCAGGTGCAAGTGAAGGAAGTATGGATGCAGCAAACATCTTAAAACCTAGCCTTGCTCGTGGTGAACTTCATACAATTGGTGCAACAACTTTAAAAGAGTATAGAAAATATTTTGAAAAAGATGCTGCAATGCAAAGAAGATTTCAACCAGTTAAAGTTGATGAACCAACAGTAAATGAAGCTTTACAAATTTTAAGAGGTATTAAAGAGCGACTTGAAACACATCATAATGTAACTATAAACGATAGTGCATTAGTTGCAGCAGCAAAACTATCAAATAGATATATAACTGATAGATTTTTACCTGATAAAGCAATAGATTTAATAGATGAAGCAGCAGCAGAACTTAAAATGCAAATTGAGAGTGAACCAACAGCTTTATCACATATAAAAAGAGAGATTCAAACTCTAAATGTTGAAAAAGAAGCTCTTAAAATGGAAAAAAATAAAAAGAATGAAGAGCGACTTATTCAAATAGAAAAAGAGTTAGCAAACAAAAATGAAGAGAAACAAAATTTAGAAGCTAGATTTGAAAATGAAAAACAAACTTTCAATTTAGCGAGTGAATTAAAAGCAAAAATTGAAGAGTTAAAAACAAAAGCAAATATTGCAAAACGTGAATCAAAATTTGAAGAAGCTGCAAAGATAGAGTATGGAGAAATCCCAGCACTTGAAGCAAAAATAAAAGAAAATGCTCAAAAATGGGAGCAAATGCAAAAAGAGGGAACACTTTTAAGAAATAGTGTTGATGAAGAATCAATAGCAAGTATAGTTTCAAGATGGACGGGAATTCCAGTTAATAAAATGATGGATAGTGAAAAACAAAAAGTTTTAAAAGTTGAAGAGGTTTTAAAACAAGATGTTATTGGTCAAGATGAAGCTATAAAAGCAATAAGTAGAGCAATAAAAAGAAATAAAGCAGGATTAAGTGAAACTTCACGACCAATAGGAAGTTTTTTATTCCTTGGACCAACAGGAGTTGGAAAAACAGAGAGTGCAAAAACTTTAGCTAAGTTCTTATTTGATGATCCAAAATCACTTATTAGATTCGATATGAGTGAATATATGGAAAAACACGCTGTTTCTAGGCTTGTTGGAGCAGCTCCTGGTTATGTTGGATATGAAGAAGGTGGTCAATTAACTGAAGCAGTAAGAAGAAAACCTTATAGTGTTATTTTATTTGATGAGGTAGAAAAAGCGCATCCAGATGTATTTAATATACTTTTACAAGTGTTAGACGATGGAAGATTAACTGATAATAAAGGTGTTACAGTTGATTTTAAAAATACAATTATTATTTTAACTTCAAATATAGGAAGTGCAAGAATAATTGAAATCAGTGATAAAGAAGAGAGACGAAAAGCTGTTTTAGATGAGTTAAAATCTCATTTTAGACCAGAATTTTTAAATAGACTTGATGATATTGTTATTTTTGAACAATTAAATTTAAGTGCAATTACAAATATTGTAAATATTTTATTTAATAATATTAAGAAAAAAGTAGAAGAAAAAGATATAAAAATTTCTTTAACACAAAATGCAAAAGAGTATATTGCAAAAATTGGATTTGACCCAGTTTATGGAGCAAGACCATTAAAACGAGCTATTTATGAGATTGTTGAAGATAAACTTGCTGATTTAATTTTGGAAGATAAAATAGGAGAAGGAAGTAGCGTAGAATTTGATGTTCAAAATGATGAAGTAATTACAAAGATTTCTTAAATATATAAAGAGATTTTAAGTAAATCTTAAATATAATCCTCAACTTATTTAGTGAATATAGAGGAAAGACTAAGATGAAAAGAACATATCAACCACATAATACTCCTAGAAAAAGAACTCACGGGTTCAGAGTAAGAATGGCTACTAAAAATGGTAGAAGAGTAATCAATGCAAGAAGAGCTAAAGGTAGAAAAAGATTAGCTGTTTAAGTAAAGATCATAGGATAAATAATCCTAAAGAGTTTAATAAACTATATAAAAGCGGCAAAAGTTGGCATACTACCAGCTTTGTCGCTTTTTTTAGTTCTAATACTATACTTAAAGCTGCATTTGTTACTTCAAAAAAAGTTGGAAATGCAGTAAATAGAAATAAAGCTAGACGAAGAATGAGGGCTTTATTCGCTTCTTATGAAAATCAACTATTAGTTGGTAACTATATATTTGTTGCAAAAATTGCTATTCATGATAGAAATTTTTTGGAGCTAAAAAAAGATTTTGATTTTGCTTTAAAGAGATTAGAAGTCCTAAAATGAAGTGGCTTTTTAAATATTTAATAAGATTTTATCAAAAATATTTAACAATTTTATCTTTTGGTTCGTGTAGATATTATCCAACTTGTTCTCAATATGCATTATGGCAATTAGATAATAATACTTTTTTTAAGGCGATTTATTTTACAATATTGCGCATATTAAAGTGTAATCAACTTTTTGATGGTGGATTTGATTATCCTATAATCAAATTAAAAAAAAATCAAAATATCAACTATAATAAAATCAAAATAGTATATTGGTATGTGCCATTAAAAAATGGAAAGTATTTAGTAGTAAAAAATCGGGAGTGGAAAAAGAATAATGAATAACTTAAATCAGAACAATGGTATGCAAAAACGAATGATAATTATGACAATAGTCGTTTTTGTATTTTTTATAGCTTATGAGTTTTTAGTTTTAAAGCCTCAACAAGAAGCAAAAATGGCTCAAGCTAAAATTGAACAAGAGCAAAAACAAAATTCAGCACCTGAAGTTAGTACATCTCAAGTAGTAGCTGAAAATTCTGTAAATACACCAAATGTTGATGCTATATCTTCAAAAAATGTATCAAATTCTCAAATCGTTTCTGTTATTAAAACGGCAAAAAATATTATCGAGATAGATAATTTAGGGAGAGTTGCTCAAGTAACTTTAACAGAAGAAAAATATAAAGATGAAAATGGTGCTCAAATAAAATTATTTGAAGCAAATCAGTTAAAACCTTTAGAAGTGAGATTTGCTGATATTAATATAAATGAAGAGGCTTTTAAAGTAAATGTAGTTCCAAGTTCTTCAAATATTGATGCAACACAAAATAAACAAGAGTTAGTTTTAACTCAAACTTTAACAAATACGGTTTTAACAAAAAAGTTTACAATTTATCCTGATGGACATTATGACTTAACTGTAAGTTCAACAAATGATAAACCATTTTTTGTTTCAAATGGATTTAGACCAAATGTATTAGTAGATATGTATGCAGTTCATGGATTTATTACTAAATTAAATGATAATAGTTTAACAACAATTGAAGATGGTAGTTCAAAGAAAAATGAAACTTTTGTAGGTTCAAAATTTGTATCTAATTTTGATAGATATTATGCAACAGTTATTTATAATTTTGAAAAATCATTACAAGTTACAGTAATGCCTGATAGTTCTAACAATCCACAATCATTTATTCATTCTTCTGGAGATATTTCATTCTCAGGATACATGGGACCAAAAAATCATAGAGTTTTAGAAAGCTTAAATCCTGAACTAATTGATGTTATAGATTATGGTTGGTTTACATTTATAGCTAAACCAATGTTTGTTCTTTTACAGTTTTTACAAAGTTATATTGGAAACTGGGGTTGGACAATTGTTGCTCTTACAATTTTAGTAAAAGTAGTTTTATATCCTTTATCGTATAAAGGTATGGTATCTATGCAAAAGCTAAAAGATTTAGCTCCAAAAATGAAAGAGATACAATTAAAATATAAAGATGATAAACAAAAACAATCTATGCATATGATGGAACTTTATAAAAAACATGGTGCAAATCCAATGGGTGGATGTTTACCATTAATTTTACAAATTCCAATTTTCTTTGCAATATATAGAGTTTTAATCAATGCTATTGAGTTAAAAGGTGCTGAGTGGATTTTCTGGATTCATGATTTAGCTGCGATGGATCCATTCTTTGTTTTACCAATTTTAATGGGTGCTACAATGTATATTCAACAAAGAATTACACCTACAACAGTTCAAGATGAGTTACAAAAGAAAATATTCCAACTTTTACCAATTGTTTTCACATTCTTCTTCTTATGGTTCCCAGCAGGTTTAACACTTTATTGGTTTGTAAATAACTTATTTACAATAGGGCAACAATATGTTATAAATAAAACATTTGAAAGAAAAAGAGCTGAGCATAAGTAAGGGAACAAAAAGGGAAACTCATGAAAAAATTTGAAGCAGATAGTTTAGAAAAAGTTTACGAACTAGCACGTGCAGAATTTAGCTGCTCTGTTACTGAATTAGAAATAGAGATTATTCAACAACCAACTAAAGGCTTTTTAGGTTTTGGGAAAAAGAGTGCAATTATTTGTGCTTATTGTAAAAATAGCTCTAAATCAGATATTCAAGAGTCTAAAAATTATAAAAATAAAGATGTTAAAATAGAAGAATTTTCTCAAAGAATTGAAAATGCAGCTAAAATTGAAGAAGAAAATTGTTCAAAAATTGATGAAAAAAAAGATAATTTATCTAAAGTTCCAAAAGTAGAAGGAAAAGAAAAAATATTTGATAACTTTTACAATGAAGAAGATTCAAATGTTGAGATTTCAAAACTTGTAATTAAAAAATCAAAAGATGAAATTTTAAATGAAGTAAAAGATGGAATACATCTTTTATTTGGTTCTACTTGTTACAAAATTGGACAAGTGAATGTATCTTTTTATGATAATGAAACTTTGTATATAGAGTTTTTAGGGGAAGATTCTGCTTTACTAATAGGTAAAGAAGGATATAGATATAAAGCACTATCATATATTTTATTTAACTGGATAAATGAAAAATATGGTTTAATGTTAAGACTTGAAGTTGCAGAATTTTTAAAAAATCAAGAAGAAGCAATACATGCTTATTTGGAACCAATAATTGAACAAATAAGAGAAAAAGGCAACTTTAAAACTAAACCACTTGATGGAATTTTAGTTCATATTGCTTTAAAAAGATTAAGAGAAGAATTCCCTGATAAATATGTTGCAGTAAAAACAAATATCAGAGGTGAGAAATATGTACTTGTAAATGAGTACAGAGCAAGAGAAATTTAATCTTGTTTGAAAATGATACTATTGTTGCTATTGCAACAGCAAATGGAATTGGCTCAATTTCAATAGTTAGAGTTTCAGGAGCAAAAGCTCTTGAAATAGCTACAAAAATCTCAAAAAAAAATAACTTCAAAGCAAGACTTGCAACTTTATCAACAATTTATGATTCAAAAAATGAGATTATTGATGAAGCTTTAGTAATATATTTTAAATCACCATTTTCTTTTACAGGTGAAGATGTAGTTGAGTTTCAATGTCATGGTGGAGTCGCAATTTCAAATATGATAGTTGATGAAGTTTTAAATGCTGGTGCAAGACTAGCAAATCCTGGAGAATTTTCAAAACGAGCTTTTTTTAATAATAAAATAGATTTAACAAAAGCAGAAGCTATATCAAAAATTATTGAAGCAAGAAGTGCTGATGCTGTTAAATTACTAGCACGTCAATTAAAAGGTGAATTAACAAATTTTGTAGATGAAATAAGAGAAGATTTACTTTTTATGTTAGCTTATACTGAAGTTTCTATTGATTACGCAGAAGAGGATTTACCAACTGATATTTATGAGCAAATAGAAAATAAAATGCAAAAAATATCTCTAAAATTATCAAATACTTTGGAAGCTAGTCGGAGACGAGAAGGAATGATAGAAGGTTTTAAAGTCGCAATTATTGGAAAACCAAATGTTGGTAAGTCTTCACTTTTAAATAAACTTTTAAATTTTGATAGAGCAATTATAAGTGATATTGCAGGAACAACTAGAGATACTATTGAAGAGAGTGTTCGTATAGGAACACATATTATAAAAATAGTTGATACAGCAGGTATCCGAGATGCTAGTGATGTAATAGAAAAAATTGGAATAGAAAAATCAATTCAAGCTATAAATGAAGCTGATATCGTAATAGCTTTATTTGATAATAGTAAAATTTGCGATGATGAAGATAAAAAAATATTAGATTTGATAAAAGAGAATTCAGATAAAAAAGTAATAGTAGTTTTAAATAAGTCAGATTTACAAAATCAATTTGATAAAAATGTACTTGATTCTTTTATAGAACTTTCAACAAAAGAAGATATAAATCCACTTATTAAAGAACTTGAGCTAATCTTAGATTCTAATACTTTTGGTGATGATATAACTTTGGTTTCAAAAAGACAAGTTTTAGCTGTAGAAAATACTTTATATAACATAGGTTTAGCAAAAGAACCACTTAAAAGTGGTGAATTAGAGTTTTTTGCACACTTTATAACACAAGCTTTAGAAGATATATCATCAATTACAAGACCTTATGACAATGACGAAATGTTAGATGTTATGTTTGGTGAATTTTGTTTAGGTAAATAAAATGAAAAAAATTATAGTTTTAAGTTTTTTATTATTTGGTTTTTCAAATGTTTTAGCTGATCAATGGGATGGTTTTTTTAAAGAGACAGGTTTTCCAAGAAAAGTAATAGATGATGGAAGTGTTGTAAAAGGTAAAATTTATCAAGCAAAAGTAACTTATCAGATAAAAAATAATGATGGTATAAAAGGTAACTTTGAAAATAGTGATAGTGCAAAAGTAACAGTTACAAATACAAAGGGTGCCGTTTTATCAACAAATAAATTTATGACAGCAACAGAACTTAGAACTTGGGCAAGAGCAAACTTTACAGAGATTTTTTCATATATTATTGGTGATGCAAAATTGGATAAAAAAACTCTGATGGAACTTACAAATCTAGCTTCAGTAGTACTTTTAGATAAAAACTTAGATTAAACTATGTTTTTATCTTTATAAAGGCTTTTCATAACTTATTAGTTTTGCGTTATTTTTTGAAATATCAATCCAACTATTACAATCAAATTCTATTTCCATAATCGCACCTTCTTCAAATTTTTCTTTAAATCCTACAAGAGTAACACCTAAAGCTGTTAAAGATGGATTATGTCCAACTAATAACATAGAATCAACCGTATCATAAGTGTAAGTGATAGTTTCAAGTAATTCATTTAAAAATGCCATATATAAGACTTCATTTAACATAACAGTTTTATTGTAATTTAACTCTTGTGCAAAAATCTCAGCAGTTTGTCTTGTTCTTATTGCTGGACTTGCAACTATTAAATCTATATTTGGATTCTTTTTAGCAAAATTTTGAGCCATAATTTTTGCTTTTTCTTTTCCATCTTCACTTAATTCTATGTCATAATCGTAATTGTTTGATTTTTCATCATCTTTTGTTGTGTGTCGTACAAGATAAAGTTTTTTCATAATAACTCTCAAAAAATAATTTTGTAATGGCTGGATTTTAGCTATTTTTGTATAAATAAAGTATAAAATGCGACTATAAAGCCTTAAAGGAGATATATGAAAGTTTTAAAAAGCTTTATAAAGATTACTATTTATATTTTAATATCTATTTTTTCTTTTATAATAATTTATTTATCAAGTGAATATTTTTTATCAAGATCGAGTGTTGCTGAAGTTTCTTCATTGGATAAAAAATATGAAATCTTTATAAAATCAAATGGTGTTCATACCGATATAGTTTTACCTATAAAAAGTGATATTATAAATTGGTCTGAACTTTTTCCTTTTGAAAATACTTTGAGTAAATCAACAGATTTTTCTTATGTTGGAATAGGTTGGGGAGATAAAGGTTTTTATTTAGATACTCCAACTTGGAGTGAACTAAAAGTTTCAACAGCACTTATTGCAGGAACTGGACTTGGAAATGCAGCTTTGCATATAACTTATTATAAAGATATTTTAGAAGATGACTTAACTTATTCTATGAAAATAGATGAAAATCAATATAAATCTATTATTTTATCAGTAAAAAAGAGTTTACAATGGTTAAATGAAAAACCAATTTATATAAATACGACTGCTCAATATGGACAAAATGATGCTTTTTATGAAGCAATTGGGAGTTATAGTATATTTCACACTTGTAATACTTGGACAAATAATGTTTTAAAAAATGCAAATTTGCTTTCAAGTAAATGGGTTGCTTTTGATGATGGGATATTATATCAATACAAAAATAGATAAAATTTTCATTAATAAATATTTGTTAAAATTAGAAAAAATTTTAGGAGAGGATTATGGAACAAACTAAAACTATATTTTTACTTACATTTTTAACTGTTATATTTGTATTTTTTGGTTACTCTTTTGGAGGAACAAATGGTATGTTAATAGCATTTTTAATTGCCTGTGGAATGAACTTTTATGCTTATTATTACTCAGACCAGCAAGTTTTAAAACACTATAATGCTATACCTTTAGATGATACTAAACATCCAGTTTATAGAATAACTCAAAAATTAACTCAAAAAGCAAATCTTCCTATGCCAAAAGTTTATTTGATACCTGATCATACACCAAATGCTTTTGCAACAGGAAGAAATCATGAATATGCAGCTGTTGCAGTTACGATAGGACTTTATGAAATGTTAAATGAAGAAGAACTTGAAGGAGTGATAGCTCATGAGTTATCTCATATAAAACATTATGATATTTTAATAGGAACTATTGCGGCAGTTTTTGCAGGTGCTATTGCTATGATTGCGAATATGATGCAATTTAGTGGAATGATCGGAAATAATAGACAAAATTCAAATCCGATTGTTATGATAATTATGGCTATATTACTTCCTATTGCTGCTTCAATTATTCAAATGACAGTTAGTAGAAGTAGGGAATATATGGCAGATGAAGGAGCAGCAAGGCTTACAGGAAATCCAGCTGGTTTACAAAGTGCTTTAGGTAAACTTGAAAATTATGCTAGAAGTGGACACCAAATAAATAATGCAACAGAACAAACTGCTCATATGTTTATAATAAATCCATTTTCTGGATTAAAATCAACATTAGGAGCACTTTTTAGAACGCATCCAACAACTGCTGATAGAATTGCACGTCTTGAAGAGTTAAAAAGCGAATTAAGAAAATAGGCATAAAAAAAGCAACCCTTGACCAAAGAGTTGCTTTATGCTGAAATTATAATCAAAAATTTTTAAACTAAAGCTTAATCTACTAAAAGTTCTGGTCGATATTCAAAATGCATAGTATCAAAGTGGTACCATCTTCCACCCCAAATAAATCCATATTTTTCAAAAATCTCAACTATTTCTAATGGTATTTTATTTTTATATTCTATTTTTCCATCTTTTTCATCCCATTGCCAATAGTTTGAAAAGTCCAAATTTATATCAATTGCAATACCAAAACTATGAACACTAAGTCTATTTGTACGACTAATTTTTCGATAGTTATAAACTCCACTTGGATTTAAAACAAATTTTTTTAAATCTAATGGTAGATTTTCTAATTCATTTGAAACAGCTTCAAGTTTTTTATTAACATCATTTATTTTTGTAACAGCTAAAGTCTTATTTTGACTTTTTGGTAACCATTTTATTTTTACTAGATTTTTTTCAACATCTTTTTGAGTTTTTCCATACATTTTTTGAAAAAATGGTTCAAATCTTGCTCTTCCTGCATCTTCATTAAAGTTTGGAATATAGCTTTTATTTTCTTTTACTTTTATGTATTTTGTTGCTAATTGTTCTTTTAAAGAGGCATTATTTAGTCTATCTTCGTAAGATTTATACTCTTTTTTTTCATCAAAAATCATTTTAGTGTCATCATTCCAAATGATTTGATTATTTGAATACTCTTTTAAAAAATTAGGATATGCTTTGATTAGTTTTTGTGCTAGATTTTCATCTGCAAATAGATTTATTGATAAGAAAATGAGAAAAAAAAGTCTATTTTTCATAGACTTTTTTGATATTCTCAATTTTTGAAGATAGATTTAGTAATACCATATCAGCAAGAACCAATGCCATCATAGATTCAGCAACAACACTTCCTCGTACTGCTACACAAGGGTCATGTCTTCCTTTTAGATTACAATTAACTTCATTGTTATAAATATCTATAGTTTCTTGTTCAATAAAAATAGATGGAGTTGCTTTAAAATAAACTTTTACATTTATCTCATCGCCATTTGATATTCCACCAAGTATTCCACCAGTATGATTTGTTTTAAATCCAGCTTTTCTTATTTGGTCATTATTTTCATAGCCTTTTACTTTTGAAGCTAATATTCCATCGCCAATTTCAACAGCTTTTACTGCATTTATACTCATCATTGCATTTGCTATTTGAGAATCTAGTTTAAAATATAATGGTTCACCTAATCCAATAGGGCAATTTTTTACATTTACAAGAGCAACTCCACCAACACTATTGTGAGAGTTTCTAGCTTCTAAAATAGCGTTTTTTTGCTCTTCTTCTACGCTTTTATCTAAAGCATAAATTTCAGAATCTTTTACATTTTCAAAATCAAAGTTTGAAGCTTGTATTCCATTTATTTCACAAATACCGCTTCTAATATCGATATTTAGTTCTTTTAAAAGTAGTTTAGCTATTGCACCAGCAGCAACTCTTGCAGCAGTTTCTCTAGCACTACTTCTTCCACCACCTCTATAATCTCTTATTCCATATTTATTAAAATATGTAAAATCAGCATGACCAGGACGAAATAAATCTTTTATATTTGAATAATCACCAGATTTTTGATTTTCATTAAAAATTATCATTGAAATAGAAGTTCCAGTAGTCATTCCTTCAAAAACTCCACTTAAAATTTCTACAACATCACCTTCTTTTCTTTGAGTTGCAAATTTATTTTGCCCAGGTTTTCTTCTATCCATTTCACTTTGGATGAACTTTTCATCGATTTTTATACCTGCAGGAACTCCATCAACTATACAACCAAGAGCTTTTCCGTGAGATTCTCCAAAAGTAGTAAATCTAAATCTATGTCCAAAAGTATTCAAAATTTACTCCTCTTTTAATTTGTCAATAGCAATTTTTGCCGCTGCTTGTTGAGCTAGTTTTTTACTTTTTCCACTAGCTTTTCCATAATTTTTCCCATCAATCCAAATAGAAACTTCAAACTCTTTTTTATGGTCAGGTCCATAAGAACCTTCTATTTTATACTCAGGAATTGAAGCAAATCTAGCTTGAGTTATCTCTTGAAGAGCTGTTTTATAATCACTAAATAAAACATCGAGATTTATTTTGTCATAAGACTCTTCTAAAATTCTAAGGATAATTGGTTTTAAAGTATTAAGCCCTGATTCAAGATAAATAGCACCCATAATAGCTTCAAAGGCATCAGATAATATAGAAGCTTTAGTTCTTCCTTTATTTCTCTCTTCTGCTGTTGAAATAAAGATATATTCACCTAGTTTTATCTCATTTGCAAGTCTTGTGAAACCTGTTTCATTTACTAAACTTGCTCGTATTTTTGACAATTCACCTTCATTTGATTTCGGAAATTTTAAATATAAATATTCTCCAACAATCAAATTTAAAACAGCATCACCTAAAAATTCTAATCTTTCATTATTATAGGGTTTTTTAAAGCTTTTGTGAGTAAGTGCTTCGATTATCAGATTTTTATTTTTAAACTGATAATCCAAGCACTTCTCTAACTTAGAGTAGTCGCTCATATATAGTTCCTTTTATTAAATTTTGCGAAAGTATAACACATCTTTTATTATTGTAAAGATTGATTTGGTTCATAAAAAGATTTAGTTAAATTATGTTTTACATTAAAAGTCAAAATACTATGGCATTGTGGACATCTCGTATCAAAAAAAGGATGAGAGTGTTTACATGAAGTACAAATAAACTCAAAATCTAAAGAAGCATTTACTTTATGTTCATGTTTATTTATAAGTATTAGGATATCTAAATCAAAATCATTACTATGGTCTAAACTATTTATATATCCTTTTGCGTTGTATAACTCTTCTAAAAAAGAGTTTTTTTCTATTTTGTCAAAGTTTATATCATCATAATTTAAATACCACATAATATCAATAAATTTTGAACAATCAAATTCATTTATATGTTCCCAAAAAAATGGTTTATTAAAGTGGATTAAAAAAGTTGCAAATATTCTTTCTATTATTTTATTCTCTTTAAAGATTTCATATAAAATTTCAGTTCTTTTTTCATAAGATAAAATCGGGTCATTTAACACTATTAAAGTATCTAAATAAATTTTATCAATTTTCATATCTGTATTTAGTTCTTCCAAACATAGTGCAACTTCTTTTGCTTTTTGATAATCTTTTAGTTTTTCATATACTAAAAGTAAATATTTTAAAGCAGTTTTATTGTGAGCAGAGAATTTTAAAATTTTTAAAAAAACATCTTTTGATCTTTGTAAAAAACCACCTTTAAAATAAGTAGTTCCTAAAAGTTCAAGTAATTCTTCTTTTTTTACTCTTTCATTTATATGTTCAAGTAATGCTAAATATACAGAAATAGCTTTATTGTAATCACCTTTATATAAAAAAGATGATGCTAATAGCAAAATTGAATCAAAAGGAAGATTGTAAGTTTTATATAAATGTACGTAGTCTTCTTCTTTTAGTTTACCAAGTTCAAATCTAAGTGATAATTTTCGATAATCTTTTCTTGCATTTCTCTCTTTATAAATACTAAAAGAGTAGGTAAAAAATGATATTAAAAAGATTAGTGCTACAACTATTATTATTCCAAAAAGTGGGTCTCTATATTCTAAAACTAAATTATCCAAATAAAAACCTTTATTAAATGTTATTAACTATTATCCTAACATAAAAGTTCATATAAAAAAATAAAAGTGTATAATTCCGCCATGATAAAAAAAGAGTCAATAGAAAATTTAAAAAACCACCTTGATGTTGTTGATGTAATTTCACAATTTATAGAGATAAAAAAGGCCGGTGCAAATTTTAAGGCTTGTTGTCCTTTCCATGGAGAAAATACTCCTTCTTTTGTAATCAGTCCAGCAAAACAAATTTATCATTGTTTTGGATGTGGTGTTGGAGGTGATTCTATAAAATTTGTTATGGAATATGAAAAATTATCATATCCAGAAACAATAGAAAAATTAGCTTCAATGTATAATTTTACTTTGGACTATGATAGCTCAACAGAAAAAAAACAAGATATAAAAATACTAGAAGATGTAAATAAGTTTTATCAAAAACTTTATATAAATAATGAACAAGTTAAAAACTATATAAAAGATAGAGGAATTTCTGATTTTAGTGTTCAAAAGTTTGAAGTAGGTTATGCTCCAGCTTCTATTGATACAATAAACTTTTTAAAATCAAACCATTTTAATTTAAGTGAAGCAATAGACTTAGGAGTTATTGATACAGGAGCAAATGGACTTTATTCTCGATTTATAGAAAGAATTACTTTTCCAATCTATTCAATAAATGGAAAACTTGTAGGTTTTGGTGGACGAACTATAAGTGGACATAATGCAAAATATGTAAACTCTCCACAAACAAAACTTTTTAATAAATCAAAGCTTTTATATGGTTATAACTTAGCAAAAGAAAAAATTTATAAAACAAAACAAATCATTATTTGTGAAGGATATTTAGATGTAATTATGCTTCATCAAGCTGGATTTGATATTGCAGTTGCAACACTTGGAACAGCTCTTACAGCTGAACATTTACCACTTTTAAGAAGAGGTGAACCAAAAGTAATTTTGGCTTATGATGGTGATAAAGCTGGACTAGCTGCTGCTTTTAAAGCTTCAGTGATGCTAAGTCAAAGTCAGTTTGAAGGTGGAGTTGTAATATTTAGTGACAATCAAGACCCAGCAGATATGGTAAAAGCTGGAAAAATTGAAGAACTGAATAAAATCTTTTTAAATCCTCAAAGTTTTATACCATATGCAATAGACTATATAATTTTAAAATATGAAATAAACGATCCAATACAAAAACAAAAAGCACTTACAGAAGCAAATGATTATTTAAAATCTTTAAGTTTATTAAACCAAGACGAATACAAAAGATATATAGCTCAAAAACTAAATATTAGAGAAAATCTAGTTAAAATTAGTTCTGATAAACAAAGAACAAATCAAGTTAGCTTGTCAAAAATAGATATTGCTGAACTTTGTATAATAAAATCGATTTTAGAAAAACCTGAAAGATTAGATTCTGTTTTAGATATAGTAGATATTTCTATGTTTGAATATCATAAAACTGAATTTGAACTTCTTTTAAATGATATAAAAGATAGTTCTTTAAATGCTATTGTTTTAAATGAAAAGCTCGAAAATTACGATGATGAAAGACTAAATCAAGAGCTTTTAGTTCTTTTACATAAGTTTTATACTAACAAATTAATGGCTATTTCTTATGATAAAGAACTAGATTTTAAGCAAAAAGCAAATATGATTAGAAAAATTAAAGATAATATATATCAGCTAAAACAAGGTAAACTTGTAAGCTATAATTTATAAAATAATTTTAGAAATGGGTGTTAGACTTAAAGAAAGTTTAATTTAATTTAAGGTAATATTCCCGTTCGAAAAAATAGAAATTGTATGAAAAGTATCAACTTTATCCATATAGAATTGAATTAGAGGAAGACAGATGTACGCAATTATCAAATGTGGTGGAAAACAGTATAAAGTTTCAGAAGGTGATATCCTAGATATAGACTATACTGGTAAAGCTGCAAAAGAAACTTTAGAAATCACTGATGTTTTAGCTATAAACAATGGTGAATTAAAAACTGGTGCTGCTGTTGCAAATGCAAAAGTAGAAGCAGTTGTTGTTTTAGATGGTACGGGTGTAAATAGAGCGAAAAAAGTTATCATTTACAAAAAAAGAAGAAGAAAAGATTCTAAATTAAAAAGAGGTTTCAGAAGAAGCTTCACAAAAGTTAGAATTACAAAAATTGCTGCATAAGCATAAAAGTTAAGGAGAAGAATTATGGCTCACAAAAAAGGTCAAGGTAGTACACAGAATAATAGAGATTCAGCTGGTAGAAGACTTGGGGTTAAAAAATATGGTGGTGAAGTTGTAAGAGCTGGAAATATCATTATTAGACAAAGAGGTACAAGAGTACACTTAGGTCAAAATGTTGGTATGGGAAAAGATCATACAATCTACTCTTTAATTGATGGTGTTGTAAAGTTTGAACAAAAAGATAAGAATAGAAAAAAAGTTTCAGTTTACGCTGCTTCTTAATTCTAAAATTATCTAGTTTTTTTAAAGGGTGTATGCTTTAGCATTCACCCTTTTTTTATTTAAAATTACATAAATAGTTAAAAGTTAAATAGAATTTTAGTTTTTAATTATTTATTTTAGGAAATTAATATGTTTATAGATAGTGCTAAATTTACTGTTATATCTGGAAAAGGTGGACAAGGTTGTGCATCATTTAGAAGAGAAAAGTTTGTTGTTCAAGGAGGTCCTGATGGTGGCGATGGTGGAAAAGGTGGAAATGTCTATTTTTTAGTAGACAATAACACTGATACATTATCAAGCTATAAAGGACGAAAACTTTTCAAAGCAGAAAATGGTAAACAAGGAATGGGTGGGAATATGACTGGAAAATCTGGTGATTCCTTAGTTTTAGTAGTACCTCCTGGTACTCAAGTAATAGATGATGAAACAAATGAAGTTTTATTTGATTTACTTGAAAATGGAGAGAAAATTTTATTCTTAGAAGGTGGAAAAGGTGGACTTGGAAATGTTCACTTTAAAAATTCTAGAAATCAAAGACCAACATATTTTCAACCAGGACTTCCAGGTTCTACAAAAAATATAAGATTAGAGTTAAAATTAATCGCAGATGTTGGGCTTGTAGGTTATCCAAATGTTGGTAAATCTACTTTGATATCTGTAACATCAAATGCAACTCCTGAAATTGCAAATTATGAATTTACAACACTTACTCCAAAGTTAGGAGTTGTTGAAGTTGGAAATTATAACTCTTTTGTTATGGCTGATATTCCAGGAATTATTGATGGTGCAAGTGATGGGAAAGGTCTTGGTTTAGAGTTTTTAAAACATATTGAAAGAACAAAAACTTTACTTTTTGTAATCGATGTTGCAAATTATAGAACAATGATAGATCAGTATCAGGTTTTAAAAGAAGAAGTTGCCAAATTTTCAAATGAATTATCAAAAAGAAATTATGCAATAGCTTTAAGTAAAATTGATGGATATTATGGTGAAAATTTAGAAGAAGATATAAAAAACTTTATTAAAGAGTTAGATTTAGAAGAAAGCAACTCAAATGAATTCAAATTTGAAACTGAATATCCATATTTTGTTCAAGATACAATCTATTCTAGATTTGATAAAAGTAAACCTTATTTTGTTTTACCTATTTCATCTTTGACTAAATATAATATTAAACAACTTGAATTCGCACTTTATGAGTTGCTAGGACAAGATAAATGAAAAGATTGGTTATAAAAGTTGGAACAGCAGTTTTAACAGAAGATAATAAAAAACTTGCATTAGATAGAATTCAAAATCTTGTAAAATTGATTGCAAAATTAAAAAATGAAAAAAATCTAGAAGTTATTTTAGTATCTTCTGGTGCTGTTGGTGCTGGATATACTGTGTTACAACTTGATAAAAAGATTCTTGCAAATAAACAAGCTCTTGCAGCAATTGGTCAACCAAAATTGATGAAGACATATCAAGAAATGTTTGAAGAATATGGTATAACAGCTGCACAAATGCTTTTTATAGCAGATGATTTTGATTCAAGAAAAAGATCTAAAAATGCAAAAAATGTTATGGAAAACTTACTTAAAAATAAGATATTACCTATTATAAATGAAAATGATGTTATTGCAACTGAAGAACTTATTGGTGACAATGACCAACTTGCAGCTTATATAACGCACTATTTTAAAGCAGATATGTTAGCAATTTTAACTGATATTGATGGATATTATGACAAAAACCCAAGAGAGTTTAGTGATGCGAAACTTCAAAAAATTGTAAATGAAATTTCTCAAGAAGAGTTAGAAAAAGTTCCTAGTGCAAATTCGAAATTTGCAACAGGTGGAATAGTAACAAAACTAAAAGCTGCTGATTTTTTGATGCAAAAAAATATTCCTATGTATTTAAGTAGTGGATTTGACTTGACTAATGCTTATGATTTTTTAGTTGAAAATAATCATAATAGTGGAACAATTTTTAAAAAATAAGGATAAATTTTGGGAAAAAAAGTTCTATTTATGGGAACACCTTCTTATGCAACTGAGATTTTTAAAAAGTTATTAAGTAGTAATTATGAAGTTATTGGATTATTTACTCAACCTGATAAACCAGTTGGAAGAAAACAAGTTTTAACCCCTCCTGATATAAAACAATTTTGTATTGATAATAGTATAAATATTCCTATTTTTCAGCCTGAGAAATTAAGAGATAATTTAGCTGCTTATCTAGTTATCAAAGAGTTAAAACCTGATTTTATAATTGTTGCAGCTTATGGGCAAATATTACCAAAAGAGATTTTAAAACTTGCTCCTTGCATAAACTTACATGCTTCTCTTTTACCTAAATATAGAGGAGCAAGTCCTATTCAAGAATCACTTTTAAATGATGATAATTTTACTGGTGTTACTTCTATGTTTATGGAAGAAGGGCTTGATAGTGGAGATATTTTAGCTTTACAATATCTAAAAATAACTCCTACGATGGAAGTTTCTGAAGCTTTTTCTAAATTATCTTTAATTGCAGCAGAACTTACAATAACAACTTTAGATAATTTTGATAGATTAAATCCAATAAAACAAAATGAAAGCAAAGTAAGCTTTTGTAAAAAAATAAAAAAAGAGAATGGTTTGGTTGATTTTAGTGATGCCAAAAATCTTTTTTTGAAATATAAAGCTTACTCTTTTTGGCCAGGAATTTTTTTAGAATCAGAACTGAAATTAAAAGATGTTGAATTACTGGAAGAGACTTCACAAAATGAAGCTGGAAAAATTTTAGATATTTGTAAGGATTATATAATTGTTGGTTGTAAAAAGGGCAGTTTAAAAATAAAAACTTTACAAGCTCCATCTAAAAAAGCTATAAATTCGGTTGATTTTGTAAGAGGACAAAGAGTAGAAATTGGCGATATTTTAGCGTAAAAAATTACGCTAAATATGTAGTAAACATAGTAATTGTAATAAGGCTTAATAAAACTCCCAAAACAAGTGAATTTATAGCAATCTTTTCATCTAATCCACCTTTTATTGCTAAAACTGTTGCCATAGTCATTGGTGGCATCGCAACTTCTATGATGGTAACTTTTACCCAAGTTTGATCAATTCCATAAAAATATTTGAATCCAATTAAAATAATTATTGGGAATACAATCATTTTTAAAATCATTGCAACAGAAACTATATGTAATCGTGCAAAAATATTTTTCAATTCTAATTTCATACCAATTGCAATCATAGCAAGGGGAACTAAAGTTGAACCAAGAGTTTTTGATGTTAGCATTAAAAAGTTTGGTATTTCAAAATTCTTTAATATCAAAGTAACAAAAAACATAATTGCTGGTGGAAATAAAAAAATTGATTTAGAAATCAGTTTTAGGTTATTCTTTTTACCATTTCCCCATGTAATTATAAACATTCCAATTGATATTAAAAGTAAAAAAGAACCAAAAATATCATATATCAAACCATAAACTATATAGTCTTGACCATAAAATGCATCTATGTAAGAAAAACCTATAAAAGAAGTATTTCCAAATGTTGCCATAATCATAAATGTAGCAAAATAAGTTCTATTTAATCTCATCAATTTACCAATTAAATAAGCAAGAAAAAGATTAACTAAAATGAAACACATAAACATTAAGACTAATCCAACTATTCTTTGGTCAAGAATTAGAGGATAAATTTTAGAAAAAACAATAGCTGGAAGTGAAAAATATATAACAAAATCAATAAGTTGTTTAGAATTATCCTGATAAATAACTTTAAATAAATATCCTAAAACTAAATAAATAGCTATTGGTAAAACTGGGTCTAACACTTCTTAACCTTTTTTGAAATTTTAAAATAAAAGCTTGATTATAATTAATATAATCTTCCAATTTAATTATGTATGTTTATAAATAAAAAAATAAGATTAGATAAAATTAATTTTACACAAATTTGATAAATTAAAATAATTGTGACGCAAACTGTGACAATTTTTTGTTATAGTTTTGTATTAAAATAATAATTGATTTCAAAGTTAGTTTAAAAAGGAGAGAAATATAGAATGAAAACTTATATTAAAATATTTTTTTTACCACTTTTAATAGTATTTATTTTTAATGGATGTGTTCGAGTAGCATATGGATTAGTAAATCCTTTTACAGAAGAAACCGTAGTTTTAAAAGAGATAGATGTAGAAAAAGCAGGTGTTGTTGCAGATTTTGATATAGATATTTCAGAACCAGAATATTACGAATTTAATTTTAACTATATTTCAATTACTGAGGAATATAAAATATCACAAGAAAATTTTAAAAAAGGGATAAAAACTGAAAGTGATAAAATACGTAAAGATATTGTAGGTGATGAGTATGAAAATAAAAAAGGAACAAAAATAGTTTTAAAACTTACTATAACACCTTTATCTCTAGATAAAAGTGAAAATATATTTAGTTTAGGTAGTAGATACACAGAAGATAGAGCTAAAAATTTACAAGTTGGTAAAGCTATGGAATATACTATGGATTTATCTGAAATATTTGCTAATACATATAAAAGTTATTGTTTTGATAGTAAGAAATCTGAATGGAAAAAAGGTGATGTAAAAAAATGCAGGTATCTAAGTGCAGGTAAATTGATAACAGAAATAGTACTTTCAAAAGGGAAATATCATATAAAGCTAGAAAATTTAGAAGATGTTCCAGAAATAAAGAAAATAAAAACAACATTATTAGATATCTATTTTTTTAGACCAAATCTCTATTAAGGATTAAATATGAGTGAAAAATACTATTTTGCTTTAAATATGTTGTTTATTTAATTAATACATTATTCCAATTTAATTATATATAATCTCCAAATGAAAATAATAAGACTAGATGAAGTTGATTCAACTCATAAATATTTGAAAGAGTATATTTCAAAAAATGAATATACAAATCCTTTGTGTATAGTTACAGATTTGCAAACACAAGGAATTGGAAGTAGAGGA
Source organism: Aliarcobacter butzleri (assembly GCF_900187115.1). Classification (NCBI taxonomy): domain Bacteria; kingdom Pseudomonadati; phylum Campylobacterota; class Epsilonproteobacteria; order Campylobacterales; family Arcobacteraceae; genus Aliarcobacter; species Aliarcobacter butzleri. The sequence continues at coordinate 1,613,656 of NZ_LT906455.1, read as the reverse complement.
AACTCTTGGATAGGAAAAAAAGGAAATTTATTTTTCTCTTTTGCTTTGGATATAAATAGTTTGCCAAAAAATTTACCACTTCAAAGTACTTCTATATATTTTACCTATATATTAAAAAATATTTTAAAAAACTTAGGCTCACAAGTTTGGATAAAGTGGCCAAATGATTTTTATATAGAAAATAAAAAAATTGGTGGAACTATAACATCTATGTCAAAAAATCAGATTTTTTGTGGAATAGGATTAAATCTTTTAGATGTTGAAAAAGAGTATGAAAAGCTTGATATTAAAATAGATGTTGATGAAGTTTTAAAAAATTATTTTTTTGAAATTGAAAAAAAAATTTCATGGAAGCAAATATTTAGTGATTTTAAGATAGAATTTGAAAAAAGTAAGAAATTCCAAACAACCATTGATAATCAGAAAATATCTTTAGAAAGTGCAATTTTAAATGATGATGGTTCCATACAAATAAATAACAAAAAGGTATTTAGTTTAAGATGACAGAAATTATTTCAATAGCTAATCAAAAGGGCGGAGTTGGTAAAACAACAACTGCTGTAAACTTAAGTGCCGCACTGGCACTTGAGGGTAAAAAAGTTCTATTAATAGATGCTGATCCTCAAGCAAATGCGACTACATCTTTAGGATTTCATAGAGATACTTATGAATATAACATATACCATGTAATGCTAGGTACAAAAGAATTAAATGAAATTATTTTAGATTCTGAAATAGAAAATTTAAAAGTTGCACCTTCAAATATTGGTCTTGTTGGAATTGAAAAAGAGTTCTATAAAAATACTAAAGAAAGAGAACTTGTATTAAAAAGAAAAATTGATACAGTTAAAAGCGATTATGACTATGTTATCATAGACTCTCCTCCAGCACTTGGACCAATAACAATTAATACTTTGAGTGCATCAACTTCTGTTTTAATACCTATTCAATGTGAGTTTTTTGCATTAGAAGGGCTTGCACAGTTATTAAATACAATAAAATTAGTAAAACAAACTATAAATCAGTCTTTACAAATAAGAGGATTTTTACCAACGATGTATAGTTCTCAAAATAATTTATCAAAACAAGTTTTTGCTGATTTAGCACAACACTTTGAAAATAAATTATTTAAAATTGATGATGACTCTTATGTTGTTATTCCAAGAAATGTTAAACTTGCAGAAAGTCCAAGTTTTGGTAAACCAATTATGCTTTATGATACAAATTCTATTGGAACAAAAGCTTATGTTAATTTGGCAAAAGCAATTACAGGATAATTTTATTTATAGGAAATAGTATGGCTTTAGGTAGAGGATTAGGAGAATTATTAGGTGAAGTTGAGTCTGCTTATGAGAATTCAAATGGTAATGTTAAATCTGGAATAAGAAAAATCAATGTTTCATTGATTAAAGCCAATCCAAATCAACCAAGAAAAATATTTGATGAAGAAAAATTACAAGAGTTAAGTGAATCAATAAAAGAACATGGTTTATTACAACCAATAGTTGTTGTTGAAAATGATGATGGAACTTTTACTTTAATTGCAGGTGAGAGAAGATTAAGAGCTCATAAATTAGCTGAAATTGAAGAGATAAAAGCAGTTATTGTTGATGCTGAAGAGCTAAAATTAAGAGAATTAGCACTAATTGAAAATATTCAAAGAGATGATTTAAATGTTATTGAATTGGCATTTTGTTATGCACAATTATTAAATGAACATAATATTACTCATGAAGAATTATCAAAAAAAGTGTTTAAAAGTAGAACTTCTATAACTAATACTTTAAGATTATTACAATTAAACTCTTATGTTCAACAATTTCTTGCAACTGATAAAATTAGTGCAGGTCATGCAAAAATAATGTTGGGACTTGATAATGATGAACAAAAAATGATTTGTGATTCTATCATTGGACAAAAACTTTCTGTTAGAGAAACTGAAAAATTAGTTAAAGAAATAAAAGAAAAAAAAGAAGATAAACCAAAAAAATCAAAACCTACATCTGAATATAATTTTAGTTCTTTAGATAATATAGTACAAAAATTACAAGAAAATAATCTAAAAGTAAAAACTGAAAAAAATTACTTTAAGATTGAATTCAACTCACAAGAAGACATAGATAAAATATCTAGTTACTTTAATATACAATAGTTAAACTTTTTAAAAAAAACTAGAGTCTTATTCACTCCTTTAATATTTTTTTATATTTTATTTTGTTAGAATATTAGCGTTTTAGTTAAACTAAACTGTAAAAAATATGGAGGAATGAATGTTAGACATAAGTCCTGTATTATTGCTTAGCTCTGGTATCATCTTTCTTTTAGTTGTTGCTAGACTAAACAGTTGTCTTTTCAAACCACTATTAAAACACATGGATGAAAGAACATCTTCTATAAAAAAAGATTTAGAAGATGCAAAATCAAACGGTGCAGATGTAGAAGGGATGTTAGCTGAAGCAAATGAAATCATTTCTAAAGCTAAAAAAGAAGCGGCTGTTATTAGAGAACAAGCATATAAGGAAGCAAAAGAGAGTGCTGATGCGAAACTTGTAAGTGCTAAATTAAATTTAGAAGCAAAATCTGCTGAGTTTGCTAAAAATTTACAAGATGAAACAAAAGCATTAAAGGATTCTTTAATATCATCAATGCCTCAATTTAACGATAGCTTAAAAGCTAAGCTTAGTTCTATTTAAGGGGATTGGAAATATGAAAAGAATTTTATTACTTGGGTTAGCTTTAGCTCCTGTTGCATTATTTGCAAGCCAAGGTGCGGTAGAGACTGATATAGTACAAAGAACCGTTAACTTTATTATATTTGCTGCGATTTTATGGTATTTACTTGCTGATAAAATTAAAGCATTTTTTGCTAATAGAACTTTATCTATTCAAGCAGAACTTGATAAAGTTCAAGAAACTTTAAAAGCTTCTCAAGATAAAGTTACAGATGCACAAAAAAAATTAGAAGAAGCAAGAAAACTTGCTGCAGAGATTATTGAAAGTGCGAAAACTGATATTGATTCAGTTAAGCAAAAAGTTACAACTGCTGTAGATGCAGATATTACTAATCTAAATAGAAATTTAGAAGAGATGATGAAAATTGAGACATCAAAAGCTAAGAAACAAGTTGTTGCTGAAGTTCTTGAAGAGCTATTAAGTTCTGAAAATATTAAATTGACTCAACAAGAGTTAGTAGATGTTGTTCTTAAGAAGGTAGCATAATGAAAGATTTAGTAGCAAAAAGATACGTAAAAGCATTAATTGATGGTAGAAATAGTGAATCAATTAACACAATTAGTAATAAATTAAATCAAGTAGCTTCAGCTTTTGCTGATGAAAGATTTAATTCTATTATATCTTCACCAGAGATATCTGATAAATCAAAAGTAGATTTAATAATCTCTTTCGTTGATGGTACTGATAATTCATTAAATAATTTTATTAAATTGCTTGGTGAAAAAAGAAGATTAGATTTATTACCATTTATTGCAAAAGATTTAAATATCCAACTTGCAAAAATGAATAACAATTATATAGGTGTTGTTTATACTAATCAAGAATTATCAAGTGATTATATATCATCAATTGAAAAACAATTTAGTAAAAAATTTGATGTTAAATTATCTTTATCACAAAATGTTTGTGATTATGATGGTATTAAAGTTGATATTGATGGACTTGGGGTTGAAATATCTTTTTCTAAAGATAGATTAAAATCACAGTTAATTGATCATATTTTAAAAGCAGTTTAGAACTTATAAAGGAGAAATTGAATGGGTGCAAAAATTCAAGCTGATGAAATCAGTTCTATAATTAAAGAAAGAATTGATAACTTTGAATTAAATGTAGATGTAAATGAAACTGGTAAAATTATCTCTTATGCAGATGGTATTGCTCAAGTTTACGGTCTAAAAAATGTAATGGCTGGAGAAATTGTTGAGTTTGAAAATGGTGAGAAAGGTCTTGCTTCAAACTTAGAAGAATCTTCTGTTGGGGTTGTTATACTTGGAAAAGGTGAAGGTTTAAGAGAAGGTACTTCTTGTAAAAGAGTTGGAAAACTTTTAGAAACACCAGTTGGAGAAGCTTTAGTTGGAAGAGTTGTAAATGCACTTGGTGAGCCAATTGATGGTAAAGGTGCTATTGCTGCTACTGAAACAAGATTTGTTGAAGAAAAAGCTCCTGGAATTATGGCTAGAAAATCAGTTCATGAGCCATTACAAACAGGTATTAAAGCTATTGATGCATTAGTTCCAATCGGAAGAGGGCAAAGAGAGCTTATTATTGGTGATAGACAAACTGGTAAAACTACAGTTGCGATTGATACAATTCTTAACCAAAAAGGTGAAAATGTAATTTGTATTTATGTTGCAATTGGACAAAAATCATCTTCTATTGCTTCTGTTGTTAGAACATTAGAAGAATCAGGTGCTATGGATTATACAATTGTTGTAAATGCAAGTGCTGCTGATTCATCTGCTTTACAATTCTTAGCTCCATATACTGGTGTTACAATTGGTGAGTACTTTAGAGATAATGGAAAACATGCATTAATTATTTATGATGATTTATCTAAACATGCTGTTGCATATAGAGAAATGTCATTAATTTTAAGAAGACCTCCAGGAAGAGAAGCATACCCAGGGGATGTATTCTATCTACACTCAAGATTATTAGAAAGAGCTGCAAAAATGTCAGATGAAAGAGGTGCTGGATCAATGACAGCTCTGCCAATCATCGAAACACAAGCTGGAGACGTTGCTGCATATATTCCAACAAACGTAATTTCTATTACTGATGGACAAATTTTCTTAGAAACTAACTTATTTAACTCAGGTATTAGACCTGCAATTAACGTTGGTTTATCAGTATCAAGAGTTGGTGGAGCTGCACAAATTAAAGCTACAAAACAAGTTGCTGGTACTTTAAAATTATCTTTAGCACAATATAGAGAACTTGAAGCATTTGCACAATTTGCATCTGATTTAGATGAAGCAACAAGAAGAGAGTTAGAACTTGGACAAAGAATGGTTGAAGTTTTAAAACAAGGTGTTAATAAACCATTAGTTATTGAAAAACAAATTGTAATTATTTATGCAGGTACTAAAGGGTACTTAAATGATATTGCAGTTAAAGATGTTGTTAGATTTGAAGCTGAATTACATGCGTTCTTTGAACAAAAATATTCAAATATTTTAGAAGCAATTAAAGCAAGTCAAAAAATCGATGACAATACAGAGACACAATTAAAAGCTGCATTAGAAGAGTTTAAAACTGTATTCAATGCAAACTAAGGATTAGTCAATGGCTAACTTAAAAGAGATAAAATTAAAAATAGGTAGTGTTAAAAATACTCAGAAAACAACTAAAGCTATGAAGCTTGTGTCTTCTGCAAAACTTACTCGTACAAGACAATTGTCTGAACAAGCAAGAAGTTATGCACATAAGATAAATGATGTTCTTTCTGATATTGCTGCTAGAGTTAGCAAAGTTCAAGATGATGGAAATATTGGTAGATCATTTTTACAAAATGATAATCCAAAAACAGTTGATATTGTTTTTGTAACTGCTGATAAAGGGCTTTGCGGTGGTTTTAATATGGCAACAATTAAGACTGTTAGTAGATTAATTTCTGAATATGAAGCAAAAGGTACAAAAGTTAGATTAAGAGCTGCTGGAAGAAAAGGTGTTGACTTTTTCTCATTCCAAGGAATGACAATAGAGCAAAAAGCTACTGATTTATCATCTGCACCTGATTATGATAGAGCTGCTGAGTTTATTCATAATGTTGTTGAAGATTTTAAAAATGAAGTTACTGACAAAGTAGTAATTGTTTATAATGGGTTTTTAAATATGCTATCTCAAGAAATTAGGGTTAGAGATTTATTACCAATTAGTTTAGATGATGTTAAAATTCAAGATAATGCTTCTATGTTAAATATTGAACCAGAAGAAGACGAAGATGAAGTTTTAAATGAATTAACTGATAAATATATTGATTTTAATATGTATTACGCTTTAATTGATTCTTTAGCTGCAGAGCATAGTGCTAGAATGCAAGCTATGGAAGCTGCAAGTAAAAATGCGAAAGAAAAAGTTAATAGTTTAACGGTTGAATACAATAAAGCAAGACAAGCTGCAATTACAACAGAGCTGATAGAGATTATCAGTGGTGTTGAAGCATTAAAATAATTTATAAGGAGCTGCCCGTATGAAAGGTAAAGTTATTCAGGTAATGGGTCCTGTTGTTGACGTAGAGTTTGACGGATACTTACCAGAAATCAATGAAGCTATTGATGTTACATTAGCTGATGCTAGTAAAGATAGATTAGTACTAGAAGTTGCTGCACATATTGGTGATAGTAGAGTTAGAACTATTGCAATGGATATGACAGAAGGTTTAGTTAGAGGTCAAGAGTGTATAGCTACTGGTGGACCAATTAAAGTTCCAGTTGGTGAAGCTGTATTAGGAAGAATTTTCAATGTTATTGGTGATCCAGTTGATGAAGGTTCTGCTATTCCTGCTGACACTGAAAGATGGTCAATTCATAGATCTGCTCCAACTTTTGAAGAGCAATCAACAAAAACTGAAATGTTTGAAACAGGTATCAAAGTTGTTGACCTTTTAGCTCCTTATTCAAAAGGAGGAAAAGTTGGACTATTCGGTGGTGCTGGAGTTGGAAAAACAGTTATTATTATGGAGTTAATCCATAACGTTGCGTTTAAACACTCTGGTTATTCAGTATTTGCTGGAGTTGGAGAAAGAACAAGAGAAGGAAATGACCTTTATCATGAGATGAAAGACTCAAACGTTCTTGACAAAGTTGCACTGTGCTATGGTCAAATGAGTGAACCACCAGGTGCAAGAAATAGAATTGCATTAACAGGTCTTACAATGGCTGAGTACTTTAGAGATGAAAAAGGACTTGATGTTCTTATGTTTATTGATAATATCTTTAGATTTGCTCAATCAGGATCTGAAATGTCAGCTTTATTAGGAAGAATTCCTTCAGCGGTTGGATACCAACCAACACTTGCTTCAGAAATGGGTAAATTACAAGAAAGAATTACTTCTACATCTAAAGGTTCTATTACTTCAGTTCAAGCTGTTTACGTACCAGCGGATGACTTAACTGACCCTGCACCAGCTTCTGTTTTTGCTCACTTAGATGCAACTACAGTTTTAAATAGAAAAATTGCTGAAAAAGGTATTTATCCAGCGGTTGATCCACTAGATTCTACTTCAAGAATTTTAAGTGCTGATATCATCGGGCAAGAACACTATAATACAGCAAGAGGTGTTCAATCTGTATTACAAAAATACAAAGATTTACAAGATATTATTGCAATTCTTGGTATGGATGAGTTATCAGAATCTGATAAACTTGTTGTTGCAAGAGCTAGAAAAATTGAAAGATTTTTATCTCAACCATTCTTCGTTGCAGAAGTATTTACAGGAAGCCCAGGTAAATATGTTGAATTAAAAGATACTATCGCAGGATTCCAAGGAATTTTAGATGGTAAATATGACAACATTCCTGAAATGGCATTCTATATGGTTGGTGGAATCGACGAGGTTCTAGCAAAAGCTGAGAAAATGAAATAACAAAAAACCATTAAGGCATAACTATGGATACAATTAAACTATCAATCGTTACACCTAATGGAGAAATATTTAATGATGATGTGAAAACTGTAACTCTTCCTGGTAAAGAGGGAGAGTTCGGTGTTCTACCAGGACACTCATCATTAGTTTCTTCATTAACTGTAGGTGTTATCGTTATTGAAAAAGTGGATTCTACAGAAGCTGTTGCTATTAATTGGGGACATGTTAAAGTAGATGAGAAATCAGTTGATGTTTTAGCAGATGGAGCTATTGCATTAACGGCTGGAAAAGATTCTGAAATTGCTAAAAATATTGAAGCAGCAAAAGAGTTAGTTAATTCTGTAAAAGATTCTAACATTTCAGTTGCGGCAGTTGAAGCTAAAATCAATTCATTTGCATAAAAATACATGATTACTACATTACTAAATTATTTGGCAAATAGTAGTGCTATAACTTATATAGTTTTAGCACTATTGTCAGTTTATATCGTACTTACTTTTTGGATTTTTTTGCACAGAAATAATGTTCTAAGTTCACTTATTAGCAATGAAAAAAGATCTCTAGAGGCATTAACTTCAAGAGAAACTAGATTTTCACCTTTATCTGCACTTAATAAATGTTCAAACAATATAGCTTCAAAAGAGTTATTACATGCATGTGAAATTAATATAATTAAAGATGCAAGTTCTGGACTTTCTTGGTTAGCAATTATATCTTCAACATCACCATTTATCGGTCTTTTTGGTACAGTTATTGGTATATTAGAATCATTTGCAAAATTTGCAAATCAATCAAAAGTAGCATTTTCAATTATTGCACCAGCAATCAGTGAAGCATTAGTTGCTACAGCTGCAGGTATTTTAGTGGCAATTTTCGCTTATACATTCCATCAGATTCTTTCAAGAAAAGTTTATGAATTAAGCATTTTTCTTAAGGCTCAATCACAAATTTTAATAGCTAAAGGATAATCTAGTGTATGATTTTAATCAAAAACCAGATTTAAATATCACTCCTTTAGTTGATATCATGCTAGTTTTATTAGCAATATTAATGGTAACAGCACCTGTTATTGAGTTTGAAGAACCTATTAATCTTCCAACAGGAAGTAGAAGTCAACAAACTCAAGATGTTCAAAAAATTGATATTATAATTACAAAAGATAGAATAGTTACATTAAATAAAAATAAAGTAGAAATTGCAAATTTTGCAGATAGTTTTTTACTATTTTCAAATGGAAAAGATCAAAATACTCCAGTTCATATAAGAGCTGATAAAAGTTTAAAATATGATGATATTGTTTATGTTTTAAAATCAGTAAAAGAAGCTGGATTTTTTAAAGTAGCATTAGTTACAGATGGATAATATAGATGCAAAATAAAACTTCATTTATAATTTCAGGGATAATTGCAATTACAGTATATCTTTCTTTTTGTCTCTTAGTTATGATTTATATTTTTTCTCCAACTAAAGAACAAATAAATATTACACCAAGTTCAACAACTATTGAACTGGAGATGATAGAAGAAATAGCTGAGAAAAAAATGGTACAAAAAAAAGTAGAAAAAATAATTGAAAAAGAAGAAGTAGTTGAAAAAGCAACTTCTGCTTCAAATGAAAAGAGACCTGATTTAAAATCTTTATTTGCTAATGTAAAAGAGACAGCACAAAAAGTTGTAAAAGAAGAGGTTAATAATGTTGAAAAATCTATCGATCCTAAAAGATTTAAATCAAAATTTGAAAAAGAGAAAAAATCTACAAATATTAAAATCGATAGATTATTAGAAGATGAAAAAACTGCAACAGATTCAAAAGTAAAAAGCTCTTCAAAGGGTGAAAAAAATGATGATTATGCAAGTAAAATTTATGAAATATTACAATCAGGTGCACCTATTTCTCAAGACACTAATTTAGTAGCAAAAGTAGTTATAACGATTGATGAAAATGGGAAGTTTGATTATAAATTTCAAAAAGTATCTGGTGATGCAGCTTATGATGCATCTTTAAAAGCATATTTAGATGGACAAAGAAACGTGGCTTATCCTGTACCTCCAAGTGGAAAAGTCGTTAAGTATTCTGTTGATTTTAAATTTGAAGGATAAAATTATGTTAAAAATATTTTTATTTGTATCTTTAATGTTCTGCTCTGTTTTTGCAGAAGTTGATGGACATTTAGATATTGTAAAAAAAGGAATGGTTCTTCCAAAAATTGTGGTTACTATCGCGACTGATAGCCCTGAAAAAGGAACTCTAAGTAAAATTAAAAAAAGTTTGTCTGATGACTTAGGCATTAGTGGACATTTTGATGTTGCTACTTCAACTACTCAATTTTCATATAACGGAATGCCTGATTTAAGTTTAAGAAATCAAGGAATTAGCCTTGTTATAAATTTATCAGCAGAAAGAGAAGCTGGTGGTAACTATACATTAAAAACAAAGCTATATGATCTTAATGCTGTAAATGCATTAAGTGGAAATACTTCTGGGCTTGTTTTAGAAAAAAACTTTACAACTTCATTAGAAGAAAGATTTGTTTTTTTAGCTCATAAATCAGCAATAACAATAAATGATTATTTTAAAGCACCAAGTATTGCTTGGATGGATAAATTTGTTGTTTTTGCAGTATATGATGGACCAAGAAAATCAGATATTATGATTGGTGATTACTCTTTAACATATAAAAAGAAAGTTGTAACTGGTGGTCTTAATATTTTCCCAAAATGGGCAGATAAAGAACAAAAAACTATCTATTATACTTCTTATAACTATGATAAACCAACTTTGGTTAAATTAAATATTTATAATAGAAGTAAAGAAGTTATAATGGATTCAGATGGTATGTTAGCTTGTTCAGATGTAAGTAAAGATGGTTCTAAATTATTAATTACTGCTTCTCCTACTGGACAACCAGATATATTTTTATATGATGTAAATACAAGAACAAAAAAACAAGTTGCTGGTGGTCCTGGATGGATTGATGTTGGTGGACAATTTGTGGAAGATGATAAAGAAATAGTTTTTGTTTCTGATAGATTAGGAAATCCTAATATTTTTAAACAAAGAATTGGTTCAAGTTCTGTAGAAAGAATGGTTTTCCATAGTAAAAATAACTCTTCAGTTACATCAAATGGTAATAACATAATTTTTAGTAGTAAAGATTCTGATAATGAAATGGGTAAAAGTTTTAACTTATACTTAATTTCTACTAGAACTGACAATTTACAAAGATTAACAACTCAAGGAGTAAATCAATTTCCTAAATTTTCTCCAGATGGACAAAGTGTTTTATTTATAAAAACAGTTGGTGATGCAAGTGCGGTTGGTATTATTAGATTAGAATATAATAAATCGTTCTTATTCCCATTAACTGGTAAAAGAATTCAATCTATAGACTGGTAAAATACCTAATACAATTAATGTATTTTTACATTAATTGTATTTATTTCTCAAAATATCTTTTTATTTTTTAATTTATCCCTAATAATCTGCAAAATATAAACAATAATTAAGTTTCACTTTAGTAATATTTCTTGAAAATTTTAATTTCAAGGAAAAAACAATGAAAAAGTTAGGTCTTTATTCTGTATTAGTTTCAGCTTTATTATTTACTACTGGTTGTAGTGAAAAAAATGCTGATGTAGATAACGTAGTTGGTGCAAATGATGCAGCATCTGTTGAGGCTCCAATCCAAGATGGAACTTTATTAGAAAAAGCTTCAAATGGTAACTATTACATGATCAATGGACAAAGAGTTTTAATTGAGCACGTTTATTTTGGTTTTGATAAATACAATTTAACTGCTGACAATAAATCTAAAGCAGTTTCAAATGCATCTAAATTATCAGCTGTAAGTTCTGATACTACTGTTAAAGTATTAGGAAACACTGACGAATGGGGTTCAGATGAGTATAACTATGCATTAGGTTTAAAAAGAGCTAACGCTGTTAAAGATGTATTAGTTGCAAATGGTGTAACTACTAACATTTCTTTAGTTTCTTTAGGTGAGAGTAATCCAGTTTGTACTGAAAAAACAAAAGATTGTTGGGCACAAAACAGAAGAGTTGAGCACGAATTAGAAAAATAATTTGATGAAAAAATATCTTCCTTTACTACTAGTAGTAACTTCATTAACCGTAGCCGAAGAGGTTTCGGTTTATGGGGATTCAAGTGCTTCTTATAACCTTACTTCTACTGAAAAACATATTTTAAAAACACAAACAAGTGTTAGTAATTTATCGTCAAAACTTGATGAAATTAATAGTTTAGTCAATTCAATAAATAGTAGATTAAATGGTTTAGAGTCTACATATGAAGGTGATTCTGCAAGATTAAATTCAAAATTGAATGAATTGCAAAGAAATGGTGTATCTTCAGATTTAGGTTCTAATAATGATTCAACAGCTAATCAATCAGATTTAAATGCTTTAAAAGCTGCTATTACAAAATTAACTGCTCTTGTGAATAAAATAAATTCTGAGTATGTTTCTTCTACAGAGCTAGAAAAAAATATGCAACAATTTGTTACAAGAGAAGAATTTGAGGCAGTAAAAAAAGCTATGGGTGTAAAAACATCTTCGGTAGCTCCTACAAAAACTACAGAAACAAAATCAGCATCAATAGATGATAGTTCTTCTTCAACAGTAAGTATTGGAGAAGTTAAAACAGCTGAAGATAAAGCTAAATTGATGAGTGAAGCAAAAAAAGATTATGATGCAAAGGCTTATACTACCGCAATTCCAAAATATGAAAAACTTATTGAAGTTAATTATAAACCAGCAGAAAATAATTTTTATTTAGGAGAAATGTGGTATAAAAGAAAAAAATATGATACTGCAATAAGTCATTTTAAAAAATCTGCGATGTTAAATGACAAAGCAGCTTATATGCCAACATTATTATTGCACAGCGCTATTTCGTTTGAGAATGTAAAAGATAAAGAAAATGCAAAAAGTTTTTATGGTACTTTAATTGAGCTTTATCCAAACTCTTCTGAAGCAAAAGAAGCAAAAACTAAATTATCTAAATTATAAAATATAAAAGGAAAAAATATTATGTCAAATAAAGTTATAGGTATTGAATATACATTAAAAGATGCAAAAACTGGTGAACATTTAGATTCTAATGTTGGACAAGCTCCATTAGAATTTATTTCTGGAAAAGGGCAAATTATCCCTGGTTTAGAGTCAAAATTAGTTGATATGGCTGCAAATGAAGAAGCAGATGTATTAGTAGAAGCAAAAGACGCTTATGGTGAGTATAATGAAGAAGCTGTTCAAACTTTACCAAAAGAACAATTTGCAGGTATTGAATTAGTTGAAGGTATGTCTTTATATGGTACTGGTGAGCATGGTGAAACTGTACAAGTAGTTGTGAAATCTTTTACAGATTCAGATGTTACAATTGATTATAATCATCCAATGGCTGGAAGAACTTTAATGTTCTCTGTAGCAATTTTAAGTTTAAGAGATGCAACTGAAGAAGAAGTTCAAACTGGTGTTGTTGGTGGAATGGCTGCTATGGGTGGTGGTTGTTGTGGAGGTGGCGGACATAGTCACTCTAATGGAGGTGGTTGTTGTAGTTCAAATGATGACCATGGTCATGACCACGGACACTCTCATGGTGGTTGTGGTTGTCACTAATCTTTTAGTACAAAAACCTTTTCTTTTGCCCAAGTGTATTTATACATTTGGGCAAAACTATTTTTTAGAGTTAAGTTTTTTAGCTTTAAAAAATAGTTTTAAATAAATTTAACAATATGAAGAGGTATTTATTAATGAAAAAAGTTGCTTTTATATTCCCAGGACAAGGAAGTCAAACTGTTGGGATGGGAAAAGATTTTTTTGAAAATAGTCAAATAGCAAAAGATATGATTTCAAATGCAAGTAAAAGATTAAATATTAATTTTGAGAAATTACTATTTGAAGAGAATGAAAATTTAGGAAAAACAGAATTTACTCAACCTGCAATTTTACTTGTTAGTTCAATTGCAAATGCTATTTTTAAAGAAAAATTTGATATTCAACCAGAGTTTGTTTTAGGACATTCATTAGGAGAATTTTCAGCTTTAGTATCTGCTGGAGCAATTGATTATTTAGATGCTATTGAATTAGTTCATAAAAGAGGTTTATTCATGACTGAGGCTTGTAGTGGTGGAAGCGCAGGAATGATGGCATTAGTAGGAATAGATGATGAAACAGTTGAAAAAATTTGTAAAGAGCAAAGAGCAGAAGGAAAACAAGTTTGGCCAGCAAACTATAATATGGATGGTCAACTTGTTCTTGCGGGAGTTAAAGCTGATTTAGAATCTTTAGTTGATACATTTAAAGGTGCAGGAGCAAAAAGAGCAATCGTTTTAGATATGAGTGTTGCATCACATTGTGAATTATTAAGAAGTGCTGTTGAAAATTTAAAACCATATTTACAAGAGTATTTAAATGATGAATTTTTACCAGTTATTTCAAATGTTAGTACAGAAGTTTATACAACAAAAGATGAAGCAATCGAATTATTATCTTCTCAACTTGTAAGTCCTGTAAAATATAAACAATCAGTAAAAGCACATGATAACAAAGTTGATTTATTTATTGAATTTGGAAATGGTGCAGTTTTAAAAGGTTTAAATAAAAAGATTACAGAAAAACCAACTTTAAATGTTTCTGATATGGCAACACTTGAAGCGGTAATTGGTGAATTAAATGACTAAATTAGCGATAATGGGAGCGATGGAAGAGGAAATTGAGCCTCTTTTATCTTATTTTGACAAAATAAATGTTGTAGAGTTTGCTAATAATAAATATTATGAAGTAAATTACAAAGGTCTTGATATTGTAATAGCTTATTCAAAGATTGGAAAAGTACATGCAAGTTTAACAGCTGCAACTATGATTGAAAAGTTTTCTTGTGATACTTTACTTTTTTCAGGAGTTGCTGGGGCTGTTAATCCAAGTTTAAAAATTGGTGATTTGATAATTGCTGATAAACTTTGTCAACATGATTTAGACATTACTGCATTTGGACATCCTAATGGTTATGTTCCTGGAGGAAAAGTTTTTGTTGAAACTACAAGCTCTTTAAGAGACATAGCAAAAAAAGTTGCAACAAAAAGTAATCTAAAAGTTATTGAAGGAACTATTGCAACTGGTGATCAATTTGTTCATTCAAGTGAAAGAAAAGAGTTCATTCAAAATACTTTTAATGCTGATGCTTTAGAAATGGAAGGTGCAAGTGTTGCAGTTGTTTGTGATGCTTTAAATGTACCATTTTTTATTTTAAGAGCAATTTCTGATAGTGCAGATATGGATGCTGGATTTGATTTTGATGAATTTTTAAAATCAAGTGCGAAAAACTCTGCTGATTATTTGATGAAAATTGTAGAAGAATTAATCAAATAAATTTATTAAAAAATAGAGTTGAAATTATATAAATATTTCAACTTTATCTTTTTTGTCTATTTTTTCTTATTTAAAACCCTCTTTTAACACTCTTAGCAATGATAAAGTTTTCTAATAAAAAAAGGAGACAAAATGTTAGCTGAAATAAATACATTTTTAAGTGATCTGATTTGGGGTTCAATATTAATTTATTTACTACCAATATTAGGATTGTTTTTTACAGTAAGTTCTAGATTTGTACAATTTAGATATTTTTTTAAAATGTTTCATATTCTAAGAGAAACAGTTAGAGATAAAGAAGGGCATATTTCTTCATTTCAAGCACTGATGCTTAGTGTCGCTGGACGTGTTGGTGGTGGAAATATTGCTGGTGTTGCTGTTGCTATAACACTTGGTGGTCCAGGTGCTGTTTTTTGGATGTGGGTTATTGCTCTTGTTGGTATGGCTACAAGTTTTTTTGAATGTTCATTGGCTCAATTATATAAAGAAAAAGATGGTATTGATTCTTGTCTTTATAGAGGAGGACCTGCTTATTATGCTACCAAGGCATTAAATCAAAGATGGCTTGGTGTTGTTATTTCTGTTTTACTTTTAATTACTTTTGGTTTTGCATTTAATGCTACTCAATCATTTATTATCTCAACTTCTTTTCAAGCTTCTTTTAATCTTCCTACTTGGATAACGGGATTAGGATTAACTTTAGTTTTTGGTGTTACAATTTTTGGTGGAGTAAGAAGAATTGCTAAAATGTCTGAGGTTATAGTTCCAATTATGGCTTTAGGATATTTATTAATTGCTTTAGTTGTTATAGTTTTAAATATTGATAAAATTCCTTCTTTAATTGTTATGATAGTTACTGAAGCTTTTAATCCAAGTTCTGCTATTGGTGGAGGAATTGGTGCTGTTATTATCCAAGGTGCAAAAAGAGGAATGTTTTCAAATGAAGCGGGACTTGGAAGTGCACCAAATGTTGCAGCAGTTGCTTATGTAGCTCATCCTGTACAACAAGGAATTGTTCAATCTTTTTCAGTATTTATTGATACAATAATTTTATGTTCTTGTACAGCATTTATTATTCTTTTATCAGGTGCATATGTTCCAGGAATTAGTGGTGTTCAAGGAGTTTTATTAACTCAAAATGCATTAATTGAACACATTGGTCCACTTGGTGGAATTTTTGTAACTCTTGCACTATTTTTATTTGGTTTTTCATCTATGATTTATAACTATTATTTAGCTGAAAATAGTTTAAATTTCTTTAGTAAAGGAAATGCAACTGTATTTACTATTTTTAAAACATTATGTATTTTGCTTGTTATTTGGGGTTCTTTCCAAGATTTAAGTTCTATTTTTGCATTCTCTGATTTATCTATGGGATTACTTGCAATTATAAATATGATTGTTATAGCAATATTATATAAACCTGTACTTCAATTAATTAGAGGTTATGAAAGACAATTAAAAGAAGGAAAAGTTCCAGTTCTTAGATACAATGATTATACAGAATTTAATTTTGACAAAGAGACTTGGAAAGAGATAGTTGATAATATCAACGATAAAAAAGATTAAGAGTTATCTCTTAATCTTTTAAGCAATTTTTAGACATCATATAAACTAAAAGATATAAGTAAAGGTTTTTTATGTTTAATAAAGAAGGAATACCATTTTTTATTATAGTTATACCTTTTTTATCTATATTATTCTTGTCTTTTCTTTCAATCTCATACTATTTAAAACTATCAAATGAAACTTATGAAACTGAAATAAATGAGTATAAAAGAATTCATTTACAAAAATTAAGCAATACTGAGATTGTCGATAAAACCTTAGAAATAAAAATAAAATTGCATGAAGAAGAGGAAAAAAAATTTAAAAAATTTTTATTTACTGCAACAGGAGTAATTTTGATTTTTATGATACTTTTTACTTTTCTAATGTTATCAATTATAAGAGATGTAGTTAAAAAATATAAAAAGCAAGTTCAAAATAGAGAAAATGCACTTGAAAGTTTGAATCAGAATTTATCTTTAAAAGTTCAACAAGGAATTGAACAAGCTAAACAAAAAGATAAAAAAATCTTAGAACAAGCAAAATTAGCAAGAATTGGTTCTATGATTAGTATGATTGCTCACCAATGGAGACAAGCTTTAAGTCAATTATCTGGGATTTTGATGGAATTAGAAACTACAACAAGATTTAAAAAAGTTGATAACAATTATATTTTAAATGCTATTGATAAAAGTGATAAAATGATTGAATTTATGTCAAATACAATAGATGATTTTAGAAATTTCTATAAACCAGATAAGAAAAAAGAGGATTTTTATGTTTCTAATGCTTGCAAAAAGGCTATAAATATTATAGATGCAACTTTGGAAAACCTTGGAATAAATCTTATTTTAGATATAAAAGATGATAAAAAAATTTTTGGATATCCAACAGAATTTTCTCAAGTTATTTTAAATATTATAAGTAATGCAAAAGATATTTTGATTGAAAGAAATATAAAAAACCCAAAAATAGAGATAAATATAGAATCAAAAGGTGTTTTATCAATAATTACTATAAAAGATAATGCAGGTGGAATTGAAGAAAAAAATTTAGAACAGATTTTTGACCCATATTATAGTACTAAAGATTTATCAAAGGGAACTGGACTTGGACTTTATATCTCAAAATTAATAATTGAGCGAAATATGGGTGGAGATTTGAGTGTATCAAATAACAACGAAGGTGCTGTTTTTAAAATAGTTGTAGTAGGATAGAAATGAGACCAGAATTAATTGAAGAGTTAAAAAATATATCTATTTTATGTGTTGAAGATGAAGATGGAATAAGACAAACAATTGTAAACACGTTAAATTACTATTTTAAAGATGTTTATGAAGCAACAAATGGAAATGAAGGTTTTGAACTTTATGAGTATTATAAACCAAAAATTGTGATAACAGATATTCAAATGAGAGATGGAAATGGTCTTGAATTAGTTAAACAAATTAGAGAAAATGATACTGAAACAATGATTATTATGTTAACTGCTTATTCAAATGAAGAGTATTTAATGGAATTAATAAATTTAAATATAAATTATTATATTTTAAAACCTTTAAATTTAAAGAAATTATTTGAAGCTTTAGAGAAATATCTTGTAAAATCTTCAAAATTAGTAATGTTATGTGAAGATTTACTTTTTGATTTACAAAAAAGAGAATTGATATATAAAAATAGTGAAATAATTCCTTTAAGAAAAAGAGAAAAGGATTTTTTATATCTTTTATATGAAAGAAAAGGTTCGATTTTAAAATATGAAGACATAGAATTTGAACTTTGGAATGATAAAGAGATGACAACTCATGCATTAAAATCTTTTATAAAAGAATTAAGAGCTAAATTACCAATAAATGTAATCAAGAATATACCTCAAGAAGGGTATACTTTACAGAAATAATAAAAGACACTTTTTACATACTTTTATTTTATAAAATTTTAAAATATATTAATTAAGGATTAACAATGGAAAAGCAATATAGAATTGAAAAAGATTTTCTAGGTGAAAAAGAGATTGAACTTGATAAATATTATGGTGTTCAAACTTTAAGAGCAAAAGAAAATTTTAATATAACTACTCTTGGAATATCTATATTTCCAACTTTTATAATATCTTTAGCAAAAGTAAAAAAAGCTTGCGCTTTAACAAACTATGAGCTAGGTGACCTAACTGATATTCAAAAAAATGCTATTGTTGAAGCTTGCGATAGGATTATTGCAGGTGAGTTTCATGATCAATTTATAGTTGATCCTATTCAAGGTGGAGCTGGAACTTCTACAAATATGAATGCAAATGAAGTAATAGCAAATGTTGCTTTAGAGATTTTGGGTTATCCAAAAAGTTCTTATGACATTATCCATCCAAATAATCATATAAATATGAGCCAATCGACAAATGATGTTTATCCAACAGCAATAAAAATTGCTTTATATGAGTTAATTTTTAAACTTCAAGATAGTCTTAAAATTTTAAGAGATTCTTTTCACGATAAAGCAGTAGAATTTAAAGATATTTTAAAAATGGGAAGAACTCAACTTCAAGATGCTGTTCCTATGACTTTAGGACAAGAATTTAAAACTTATGCAACAATGATAGATGATGATATTTTTAGGCTGTCACGAGCACAAGATATGCTAAAAGAGGTAAATCTAGGAGCAACAGCTATTGGAACTGGTATTAATACAAAGCCAGAATATCAAGAATTAGTTATAAAAAACTTAAGAATAGTTACTGGAACAGAATACTATAAAGCAAATGATATGATAGAAGCTACTCAGGATACGGGTTCTTTTGTACAAATTTCTGGAAGATTTAAATCTATTGCAATAAAAGTTTCAAAAATTTGTAATGATTTAAGACTTTTAAGTTCAGGTCCAAGAGCTGGATTAAATGAGATAAATCTTCCTCCAATGCAACCTGGAAGTTCAATAATGCCAGGAAAAGTAAATCCAGTTATGCCAGAAGTTGTAAATCAAGTTGCTTTTGAAGTAATTGGTGCAGATACAACTATCGCAATAGCTAGTGAACACGGACAACTTCAACTAAATGTTTTTGAACCAATAATTGCATATAAATTATTTATTTCTATAAATATGATGAGAAGAGCATTTGAAAGTTTAGCTGAAAAATGTATCAAAGGAATTACTGCAAATCCTGAAATTTGTATGAATAATGTTTTAAACTCTGCTACTTTAGTAACTTCTTTAAGTCCAATTATTGGATATGAGAAAAGTTCAGCAGTTGCAAAAGAAGCATTAAGAACTGGAAAAAGAGTTTATGATATTTTATTAGAACAAAATCTTTTTACAAAAGAAGAGTTAGATGAACTTTTACAACCAAAAAATATGGTGCAAAACTATGATAAAATCTAAAATAACAGTTTTAAATACAGGTGGAACTTTCAATAAAAGATACAATCCACTAAAAGGAGAACTTGAAGTTCCAAGTGATAATATCGCACTTGATGAGATAATCCAAAGTTGTTTTAATATAGATTTTGAAATCATAAATATCATTTCAAAAGATAGCTTAGAAATAGTAGATGAAGATAGAGATATTTTGGTAGAAACTATAAAAAAACTTGAAAATGAAAATATTATTATAGTTCATGGAACAGATACTATTGATATTACAGCAAAATATTTGAGTGATAGAATAGAAAATAAAAAAATAGTATTAACAGGTGCAATGGTTCCTATGAGTATAAAAAAAGTTGAAGCAACTTTAAACTTTGCACAAGCAATAGGGTTTTTAAATGCTTCAATTCAAAATGGTGTATATATTTCTATGCATGGATGTGTGACAAATTATGCTAAACTTTTAAAAAATAGACAATTAGGACAATTTTTAATAGAGGAATAAATAAGATGAAAGAGTTTTTAGCAGTTTTAAAATCTTGTGGTTATGATGCTTATTTTGTAAAGGATAAAGCGGAAGCTTTATCTTTAGCAAAAAGTTATATTAAGCCAAATATGAGTGTTGGACTTGGTGGAAGTGAAAGTGTAAAAGAGATAGGTTTACTTGACTTTTTATTGGACAATAAAGAGATTACTTTACATAATCAATATGAAGCTGGTATTTCTATGGAAGAGAACATCAAACGAAGAAAACAAGGATTAATTAGTGATATTTTTGTAACAAGCACAAATGCAATTACAAAAGACGGAAAACTTGTAAATGCTGATGGAAGTGGAAATAGGGTAGCAGCACTTTCTTATGGTCCAACAAATGTTTTATTAATCGTTGGAATTAATAAAATAGTTGATTCTTTAGAAGATGGTTTTAAAAGAGTTATGGATGTTGCTGCAACAAAAAATATAGACAGAATGAATAAAAAAGCTATCTCTTTTGGAAAAGAACCAAAATATAACTTAGACAATATTGCACGAAAATTCTCTTGGATAAAAGCTGATGATGAAATAGGAAGAATAATCATCATTTTAGTTGATGAAGAGTTGGGATATTAATACTAATTTTTTTATTTAAAAGTAACATAACTTCTTTTTAGATAAAATGCCCGAAAATTTAACAAACAAAATTTATGGTTTCCCTTTTTTATCGGAAACCAAAAAAAAGGATACAATTTATGGCATTATATACATGTGGACATATTATTCCCGATTCTGATTCAATCTGTTCAGCAATCTCTTTAGCTTACCTTTTAAATAAAATTGGGCGTCCTGCAATTCCAGCACGTCAAGGTGAACCAAATCCAGAAACAAAATTTATTTTAGAAAAATTTGGATTTGAAGCACCACTACTTAAAACATCTTTTGCAGGTGATGAACTATTTATCACTGATTATTCAGATGTTGCTCAAGCTCCACAAGAACTTGATAAAACTATAATTGTTGGAATAGTTGACCATCATAAACTTGGTGACATCACAACTTCTGCTCCATTAGAGTGTTGGATTAGACCAGTTGGGTGTACAAATACAATTGTAAAAGAGATGTATGATTTTCATAAAGTTGAAATTCCTGCAAACATCGCTGGAATTATGATGTGTGCGATTTTATCTGACACAGTAATTTTTAAATCTCCAACATGTACAGAAACAGATATCAAAGCTGTCAGAGAGTTAGCAAAAATCTGTGGAATAGAAGATTTTGGTGCACTTGGAATGGAAATGTTTAGAGTAAAATCAGCAGTTGCAGGAACTCCAATTAGAGAGCTTGTAATGAGAGATTATAAAAACTTTGATATGCACGGAAAAAAAGTAGGTGTTGGACAACTTGAAGTTGTTGATGGAAGTGTTTTTGATGCAATCAAAGATGAATTAATGGCTGATATTAAAAAAGTAAAAGAAGAACAAGGTTTACATACTGTTGCTTTACTTTTAACTGACATTATGAAAGAAGGAAGTGAAGTTTTAGTAACTTCTGATGATACTTCAATTTTTGAAAAAGCATTTAACTGTAAACTTGTAGATAATAAAGTTTGGTTAGATGGTTGTTTATCAAGAAAAAAACAAATTATTCCTTTCTTAGAACCTGCATTCGCTTAAAATTTTACAAAGCCATTAAGGCTTTGTAAGCAAATATAAATTTCTCAATAAAAAACTTGTAGGAGAAAAAAATGAAAAAATACTTAATAGAATTTTTAAAAGATATAGGTATTGAACCTACATTTATTACTGTAAGTTTTATATTTATTGGGATTATTGTTTTAACTGCTATTGTTGTTCATATAATACTTCATAAAATTATTTTAAAGTCTATAAAAAAAGTTGATAGAAAAAGACATAATTTTATAACTCAAAGCTTATTAGAATATAACCTTTTCCAAAGATTAGCGCTCGTATTTCAAGGTTTGGTTGTATATTGGCAAACATCAATTTGGGTAGATAAACAAAGTGTCTTTTATGAAATATTTCAAATATTTTCACTTATTTGGATATCTATTTTTGGGCTTTTATCTTTTTATTCGATAGTTGATAAAAGTTTCAAAACACTTCATAATAAAACAAAAACACCATTTTTTGCTATGCAAAGTGTTATTCAAAGTATAAAACTTATCTTTGGAATAATATGTTTTATATATGTAATTTCTATAATAATGGATAAATCACCAGTTGCAATTTTGAGTGGACTTGGAGCAATGTCTGCTGTTTTAATGTTGGTATTTAAAGATACTATTTTAGGGTTTTCAGCTGGGCTTCAACTTTCAACTAACAAAATGGTTCAAGTTGGAGATTGGATTGAAATGCCAAAATATGGTGCTGATGGAGACATTATAGATATTGGTTTAAATGTTGTAAAGGTTAGAAACTTTGATAAAACGATAACAACAATACCAACTTATGCTTTAGTATCAGATTCTTTTAAAAACTGGCAAGGAATGAGAGAATCAGGTGGAAGAAGAATAAAAAGAGCAGTTTTAATAGATATTAATTCAATATCTTTTTTAAGTGAAGAAGATATAAAAAGATTAGAAAAAGCAAATCTTTTGATACCATATTTACACACTAAACAATCAGAAATAAAAAATTATAACGAATCGCATAATTTTGATTTAAGTGTAGCAATGAATGGTAGAAGACTTACAAATATTGGAACATTAAGAGCATATTTGGTTACATATTTAAAAAATCATCCAAATATAAACAAAGATATGACAATTATGGTAAGACAATTAGCTCCTAATGAATATGGAATACCTTTAGAAATATATTGTTTTACGGCTACAACAGTTTGGATTGATTATGAAAATATTCAAGCAGATATTTTTGATCATGTTTATTCTATATTGAAAGAGTTTGGTATAAAACCATATCAATATGGTTAAGAAAAATTATTAAGTGAAAAAATATATAAAAAAGGGTATTCTTAGGTTCAATTAATTTTTTTTAAAAGGATAATAATATGAAACACGAATTAATGAAATTACCTTATGCAATAGATGCATTAGCACCATGTATGTCACAAGAAACTTTAGAGTTTCACCACGGTAAACACCACCAAACTTATGTAAACAATTTAAATAATTTGATTCCAGGAACTGAGTTTGAAAACTTATCTTTAGAAGATATCGTAAAAAAATCAAGTGGTGGTATTTTTAATAATGCCGCTCAAGTATTTAACCATGATTTTTTCTTTAGTGGTCTAACTCCAAATCAAGGTGCTATTCCAGCTTCTGTTGAAGCAGCTTTAACAAAAGCTTTTGGTTCAGTTGAAAAATTTAAAGAAGAGTTTACAGCTAAAGCTATCGGACAATTTGGTTCAGGTTGGGCTTGGTTAGTAAAAGATGCAAGTGGTGATTTAAAAATCGTTACAACTTCAAATGCAGGCTGTCCTATAACTGAAGGTTTAACTCCAGTTTTAACATGTGATGTTTGGGAACATGCTTACTATATTGATGTTAGAAATGCAAGACCTAAATTCTTAGAAAACTTCTGGCAATTAGTAAACTGGGATTTTGTAGCTAAAAACCTAGGATAGTAAAATATGAAATTAAAATACTCTTTTAAAAAGAGTATTTTAATCCAACACCTATAAATCTTCCTTTTCCATAAGTTAATTGTCTAAATTCAGCCATTTCTTCAAGAGCAACTATATAACTTTCATCTGTAATATTTTTAACATAAGTATATACATCAAAATCATCAAATAAATAACCAATTTTTGCATTTGCAATAGTATAAGAGTCTTGTTTTAAACTATTTTGTGCATTAAAATACATATCTCCTTGATTTTTTACATCAACTCTTCCATATAATCCACTATCACCATAGTATGAAACTCCAAAGTTAGCTGAGTGAGAAGGTGTTCTTTCTATTTTATTATCTTTATTATCATTTCCATTTGCATCTATATAATTTGAATAAGTTGCTTTCATTATACCAATAGAAGTATCTACTTTCCAATTATTATTTATGTTATATGATACTTCCAATTCTATTCCTTTAGAATCAGCCTCTCCTGCATTTGAAGTGTACATCATACCTGTTGTTTTATCTGTACTATAAACATGAATATCTTTAATATCTAAATAAAATAATGATGTTGCAAATAAAAGTTTATCATCTAAGAATGAACCTTTTAATCCAATTTCATAGTTCATAGATGTTTGTGCATCAAATCTATTGTCTTCCTCATTACCTGAAGAAGCAAAGTTATTATATCCTCCTGGAAGATAGCCTTTTGAAGCACTTATATAAGTAGTTAATTTATCATCAAATTTTTTTGAAATAGCAATTTTTGGTAAAAAGATATTCCAAGTATTCTCTTCATCAAATTGAAAAATTGGATTTGTTGATATATTAATAGGATTAAAATAGTAATCTAAATTCATCTCTTTTTTTATTTTTTGATATCTTCCTCCTAAAGTTAATTCATAAGTTTCTAAAAAAGGAATAATTACTTGCCCAAAAGTTGCATAAGTTGAACTATCTGCTTGGGAAATAGAGTTAAATTCTGCTCCAACTCCTGTACCAAAAGGATTTCCTACTAGATAACTTGGATATTCCATGCCATAATTGTCAAAATCAAAACTATCTTTTTCAAAATATATTCCCGTAACATATCTAAATAGATTATTCTCACCAGTTAGTCTAATTTCTTGAGAAAAATTTTTTGATTTTGCATCCTGATACATAGACATTTCATCATAACTTCGATTATTTCCATAATCAACATCCCACGTTCCATCTATATTCATGTGTTTATTTGCAGTTATTGAAGTCAAGGTATTATTTTCATCAAATGAATACTCCATTTTAAGTGATTGAGCATTTGATTTATTTTTCATATAAGAATCTGTTTCAAAATTTACATCTTTAAAATCTTTTCTTTTATAATTATTTATATTTTGTGTTTGAGGTACAGCTCCACCTTCAAAACCATACTTATAGTCTTTGTCATTAAAAATATTTAAAACCATACTAAAATTATCTGTTGCATTATATTTTAGATTTGTATTTAGTTGATGAAACTCTTTTCTTGTAGAATCTTTATCTTGGTTTGGATTGTGATTTGTTTGCCAGCCATTATCTTTTCCTACTTTACCATTTATTCCTAAAAAAAGTTTATCAGCAATTACTGCACCATTTGCATTAAAACTTGTTTGCATAAAGTTATTTATTCCATACTCTACACCAACAAAACCATTTAATTCATTTTTTGGCTCTTTTGTAATTATATTTATAACTCCTCCAATACTATCTTTACCATATAAAGCCCCTTGAGGTCCTCTTAAAACTTCAACTTGTTGTGCATTTTGTAAAGATGCATCAAAGCCATAAACACTACTATGTGGAACTCCATCTATATAAATAACAACTGGATTGTTATTTGTAAAAACTGAAGTATTTATACCTCTAAAATTAACTCTTTCAGAATACATATATGTTGAAGATAGATTTGGTATTTTTTCAATAACATCTGAAACATTTTTTATACTTTTTTCTTCAATGTCATTTTCTGTTACAACACTTATACTTTGTGGTACATCTTGGATATTTTCTTCCATTTTATTTGCACTAACTGTTATTTCATCTAAAGTAGTAGTTTTTTGTTCATTTGCCAAACATATTTGACTTGTAATGAGTGAAATAATAGTAAATTTTGTAAATGTTTTGTACATCTTTTCTCCCTAAATTTTATTTAATGAAGATTATAAGCAATAATCGTTATCATTAGCAATTAATTTTTTAATCTGTTAGTATTTGTTTTTATTCTAATAGTATTTTTAAAGGGGAACTATGTCTTTAAATGAAACTATTTTTCAGTTTGATGATGAAGGATTTATGTCTTTTCCCAAAGAAAAAGTGGAAGCTTCTATTTTTGGTAAAAAAGTTATTGACGAGGTATATTTTGTAAAAGCAAACTTGACTTTAAAAGATGATATTACCGTTCAATCAAAGTCAAAAGTTGATGGAATATTACTTGATTTTAATCTTATTGGAGATGTAAGTTATAAATCAAAAATCCATAACTATGGCTTTTCAACTTCAAAGAATAGAACAGATATAGAACTAATCAAAGAAGAAAATACTGAATCAAAAGCAAAAAAAGGTGAAGTAAATAAAATTTCTTTGATTGTAAAAAAAGATTTTTTAGCTAAGAATTTACCATTAAACAAAAAGAGTGAGTATGTTTTAAATGCTTTAGAAAAAAATAGTTGTCAGGAACTTTTAAAAAGTGAAGCTACAAATTTTTTAACAAACAAAATTTTAAATCAACTTTATCATTTTGATATGTATGAAGGAAATTTAGGAGATATTTTTTTACAATCAAAAGTTTTAGAACTTTTGTATTGTGAATTTTTTGAACTTTTTAAAGAAGAAACAATATCTAAAAATAGTATTGTAAAGTTTGATGAAAAAGATATGCAAGCTTTGTATAAAGCAAAAGATTTGATTTTATCTTTCGAAGAAGATTTTACAATAACGACTTTATCAAAAAAAGTTGCATTAAATGAATTTAAACTAAAAACTGGATTTAAAAAATATTTTAATACAAGTCCTGGAAATTTGATAATTGAGCAAAAAATGTTAAAAGCTAAACAACTGCTTGAAACAGGTGATTATAATGTCAATGAAATTTCACAACTTGTTGGATATAAGTATCAACAAAGTTTTACAACTACTTTTACAAAATATTTTGGAGTTAATCCAAAAACTGTTATAAAGACAAAAAGTATATTTTATAAGTAAAAATAATTGACTAACAAATGTTATTACAATATAATTACAAAATAAAATAAAAATTGTAGGATTTAAAAATGACAATGCTTACAAAAATAGGAAATTCACAAGGTATTAGAATACCAAAAGCTCTTATAAAAGAAGCTCAACTCGAAAATGTTGAAATAGATTTAGAAGTAGTCGAAAATGGTTTACTTTTAAAACCTGTTAAAAAAACTGCTAGAGAAGATTGGGAAAAAAATATTAAAAAAGTTATTGAAAAAAATAAAAATAAAAAAGATGATGGAATTCTTGAAGATTTTTTAAATGATAGTGATTTGGAAGATTATGAATGGTAGAAGAAACAATAAAAAGATTTGATATTTATTTAGTAAAATTAAATCCAACAATAGGAAGTGAAATTCAAAAAACTAGACCTTGTATAATTATTTCTCCCAATGAAATGAACGTTTTAAATACAGTTATAGTTTCTCCTCTTACAAGTAAAGGCTTTGATTTTATATTTAGACCAAAAATAAATTTTGAAGGAAAAAAAGGTTTAATTTTACTTGACCAGATTAGAACTGTCGATAAATCAAGACTTTTAAAAAAAGTTGGAACTGTTGATATTGAAAAATCAAAAGAGATTTCTTCAACACTAGTAGAAATTTTTAAATATTAAACCAAATAGATGAAATCAGATATCTTTAAAAACCCAAAACTAGACTTTATCGAGTTACGATATGTAGAAGATATCGAAGATTGTGTAAAGATGCATTTACATGAAGAACTTACAATCACTGCAATAAAAAAAGGTTCATTAACTCTTATTTTTAATGATACTTTTATTGGACTAAACCCAAATGAAATTGCTATCATAAATAGTCAAATTCCTCATAGTGCAACAACAAATGAAAAGTCAAAAGATGGATATGTTTTATACTTGAAAAAAGATTATTTAAAGAATTTAGATTTTAATTTCTCATCAGCTTTTGAGTTAATCAAAAATAAAAACATCTATAAAAGTTTTATAAAGTTATGTGATTGTTTACTTGATATTAAAGTTTCTTTGATAGAAAAAGAAGAAAATATTTATCTATTTTGTCTGGCATTTTTCTCTTTTGAACAAACAGAACAAAACTATAAAGAAGAATCAATTTTAGCAATGAATATAAAAAAATATTTAGATGAAAGTTATCTTGAAGAGTTTATTTTAGATGAGTTAGCTTTGAAGTTTGATTTAACAGTTGTTCATCTAATACGAGTATTTAAAAAAGAGTTTGGACTTCCAATTCACTCATATATTTTAAATAAAAAAGTTCATCTAGCAAAAGAGTTATTGACTTCAAATATTTCTATTTCTCAAATAGCACAAAATAGTGGTTTTTTTGACCAAAGCCACTTAAATAGAAGTTTTAAAAGAATCTTTCAAATTACACCAAAAGAGTATCAAAAAAATATTTTTTCAAAATGTTAATTTTGTACAAGATTTTATTTTTTGTAAAAGTTATAATTTGCAAAATTTAAAAAGGAGTTTATCATGGATGTAAATATTATAAAACAAATTATCTCTTTTTCTCTCCTCTGCCTCAAAACTTTCTAATACTTAAAACATAAAAAAACAAATCAAAAAATAAAAATCATAACGGAGTAAACCATGAGTTTCAAAAAATATCAACAATATCCAATTGTCAAAAATTTTAAAAGAGAGTGGGCAGATAAAACTATAACACACGCACCAATTTATTGTAGTGTAGATTTAAGAGATGGAAATCAAGCTTTGATAAATCCTTTAACTGTTGAGCAAAAATTGGAGTATTTTAAAGCTTTAGTAAAAATGGGCTTTAAACAAATAGAGGTTAGTTATCCAAGTGCTAGTGATACAGATTTTAACTTTACTAGAAAATTAATCGAAGAGGATTTAGTGCCAGATGATGTGGCTATTCAGATTTTAATTCCTGCAAAAAAAGAGTGGATTAAAAAAAGTGTAGAAGCTATGAAAGATGTAAAAAATGGAATCTTTCATTTATACAATCCAACGAATGAGTTTCAAAGAAGAGTTGTTTTTCAAAAAAGCGATGATGAGATAATACAAATGGCTATTGAAGCTATGCAATATTTAGTTGAACTTACAAAAGATTTTAAAGGAAAAGTAACTTATCAATATTCACCAGAGAGTTTTTCTCAAACAGATTTAGAGTTTGCTGTAAAGATTTGTAATGAAGTTATAAATGTGGTAAAACCAACAAAACAAAATAAGATGATAATAAACTTACCAAATACTCTTGAGGCTTGTACAGCAAATATTTATGCAGATAGAATAGAGTGGATGTGTAAAAATTTACACAATCGTGAAGCTTTGATTATTAGTGTTCATCCACACAATGACAGGGGAACTTCTGTATCAAGTGCAGAGTTAGCTGTACTTGCAGGGGCAGATAAGGTTGAGGGAACATTGTTTGGAAATGGTGAAAGAGCAGGGAACTTAGACATAATAAATTTTGCTTTTAATATCTATTCGCAAGGAATTGACCCAAAACTTGATTTATCAATAATTGATGAGGTAAAAGCTATGTATGAAGAAAAAACACAACTTTTTGTGCATCCAAGACATCCATTTGTTGGTGATATGATATTTACTGCTTTTAGTGGTGGACATCAAGATGCTATCAAAAAAGGAATAGATTTTTATAGACAAACAAATAGCCAAAGTTGGAATGTGCCATATTTACCAATTGACCCAAAAGATATAAAAAGAGGATATGAAAAAGTAATACGTGTAAACTCTCAATCAGGAAAAGGTGGAGCAAGTTTTATAATAAGTGAATTCTTAGGCGTAAATATGAGTAAAAATGAAGCTATAAAATTTGGTTTAGTTATAAAAGAAGAATCTGATAGATTAAAAAGAGAGTTAGAAAAAGAAGAAATAATCGAACTATATAAAAAGTTAAATAGTTAAAAGTAAGTTTTAAAACTTACTTTTATTTGTATTCTATTTTCCCTTGACTTGCAAGTAATGCACCACATAATTGGTATAAAACTCTTGAGCCAACATTTGCATCCCAACCATCAGCACTATCGCCAACTTCACAAAGGTCAAATCCTATGATATTTTTACCAGCTTTTACAACCATAAATATTAGATGCTCAAGCTCTCCATATCTTAATCCTCCTGGAACTGGAGTTCCTGTATTTGGACAGTTTAATGGCTCTAATCCATCAATATCTATTGATAAATAAACATTTTGTGGAAGTTGATTTATATATGGTGCAAAAACCTCTTCAAGCGATTTTCCACTAGCAAGTTCTGATTGCATTAAAGTATCATATAAACAGGCACCTTTTGAACCATAATTAATCATTCTAGTTGCTTCTTCTTTACTATAATCACGAATACCAACTTGAACTAGATTTGAAACTTTTTCACATTCTTTCATAACGTTATAAAAAATTGAAGCGTGAGAGTAAGTAAAACCTTCATAAGCTTCTCTTAAATCGTGGTGAGCATCAACATGTAAAATCCCAAAAGACTCTTTTTGAGTATCACTTAAAGCTTTGATAAGTCCAAGAGGACAAGAGTGATCACCTCCAACAACTGCTACAAATTTCCCTTTTTTTATTTGTTCAAGAGATTTTTCATAAACTGATGAGTTTAGAGTAGCTGAAGCTTCATTTACATATTTTAATGCTTTTTCATTTGTATTTCCATCTTCAAGAGCTTCAATAACTTTTAAAGCTTTTTTTCTTGCTTTGTTGCTAAGTTTATGTAAACTTTTATCAGTCTCAAGCATAGCAATACCAGCAGTATATGGTTTGATATAGTGATAGTTTTCTACATCTAATTGATGGCTTGAAGTTCTGATTGCATCAGGAGCATTTGCAGTTCCTTGTCCAAATGAAACAGTAGCTTCCCAAGGAACAGGAACTAAAACTAAACTAGCTTCCTTTGGGTCTAATCTTCCACCGATAAATCCATCACCTTCTTGTGGAGGAAGACCTAGTTCTAATACTTTTATCTCTTCTTCTAAAGTTCTATAAGACATCTTATTTCCTAATATTATTTTTTTAATTATAAAATAATTTTGGAAATAACAAAGTTAATTTGTCATGACATAACTTTTATAATAACTTTTTTAAGATAATTTATGATAACCTCTATCAAAAAAAATAGGTAAATAGATGTTGAGATATTATGATGAACTTTTGTATTATGCTCAAAAGTTAGTTGGAGATAAAGAAAAAGCCAAAGATATTATTCAAGAAGCATACATTAGAGTTCTTGAATCAAAAGACAAATATGAAATTGAAAACCAAAGAGCATATTTATATAAAATAGCAAAAAATATAGTTGTTAAAGAGGCTTTAGAAAATCAAAAAATACAAACTACACTATTTGAAGAAAACTTACATTTTGGACCAGCGTGTGAACAACCAGAAGAGATAATATTTCAAGAAGACCAAGAAAAGATTTTTATGCAGATTATAGAAGAACTACCACAAAGAGCAAAAGAAGCTTATATTTTACATACTATTGAAGGATATAGTAGAAAAGAGATAGGAAATATGCTTGATATAACTTCAAATGCAGTGGAAAAACTTATAAAAAGAGCATCTTTAAAAGTAGAAGAAGAATTAGCAAAGAGAGGATTTTAAGTGAATATTGAAACTAAAATCAAAGAAGAAGCAACATATTGGCTAATACTTGAAAAAGAGGGCTTAAATAATGAACAAAAAGAGAACTTAAATCTTTGGTTAAAAGATGATAATAATAAAAAAGCATATAATAGAATAAAATTTGTACATCAAATGTCAAAATCTTTATCAAAAGAAAATAGCCAAATTCTAACACAAGAAATACACAATAAAATAAGCAAAAAAAAGCTTTCAAGTAGAATAAAACATTTTTCAAGTGCAGCTGCGATTTTACTAATATTCTGTTTTTTTGCTTTTAAAGTTTATGAATATAACTTTAAAGTTCAGTTTTCACAAAATTTGATGACAGATAAAAGTAGCTTAAGTAGAGAACTTCCTGATGGTTCGATTATCTTTGTAGATGCAAAAACAAATCTAAATATAGAGTATTTTAATGGAAAAAGAGAAGTAAATCTAATAAATGGACGAGCTATGTTTGAAGTAGCAAAAGATGAAAATAAACCATTTATCATAAAAAGTAAAGATATAAATATAGAAGTGGTTGGAACAAAGTTTGAAGTTATACATAAAGAAGATACGACTACAATAAATGTAGAAAATGGTGTAGTAAAAACTTACTACTCTAAATATTTTTTTGATAAAAAAAATCAAGCTATTTTGACAAAAGCTCAAAGTTTGACTTACTCAAATGAAATAGGTGCTATAAGTCAAATAAAAATTATTGAACCAGAAAAGATAGCTCTTTGGAGAGAAAATAAAATCTTATTTGATAAAACAACTCTAAAAGAGGCTTTGGAAGAGTTTTCAAAATATAGTGATATTTCAGTTTTATTTTTATCAAAAGAGTTAGAAAACTACTCTATAACTGGTGAATTTTCATCAACTCAACTTGATATATTTATAAAAACTATCTCAAAAATATATCCAATAAAAATAGAAAAAAATGAAAAAGAGTTAAGAGTTTCAAAAAGATAATAAACTAATTTAAAGATAGTTTATTATCTTTTTCTATTAAACTTTTGATATAAGTATTCAAAGAAACCCCAATTTTAGTAGCATTTAATACAGCGAGTCTATGAAGTTCACTTCCTGTTCGTACATTAAAAACACCTTTAAATGCTTTTTGTGGTTCTCTATTTAGTTGTTTACATGTTTGTACATATTCATCAACTGCATTTTTAAAATTTTCTTCCAGTTCTGTAGCATTTTGGGCTTCAAATGTTATTAAATCATTTATCATATCAATTTTTCCAAAAAAACATTTATCCTCTTGAGAATACTCTATAGTACCTATATATCCGTTATATTCGATGATATTTGACATTAGATAATCTCCTTTAATTTATTTTAAATTTGTTTTATTAGATAAACTTTTAAAATATCACTTGGATGTGGTTTATGAAGATTTATTAATAAATCTTTTTCTTTATTGTAAAACTTTACAGCAGAACCAGCTCCTTCGATTTTCTCAAAACCTAAAGATATAAGTAAAGTACTTAGTTCTTTAAAAGTTAAATCTTTCCTTGGAGGAATTTCCAAAAATTTTATTAATAGTTTATCTTTTTTACTCATAATAAAATGATACCATATTTTAGTTGCATATTATTAAATTTATCTAAAATTTTTACAAATTTCAAAATTTATAAAAATTAGTGTCCGTTTTTTGAAAATTTTTTACTCTTACTAAATATGAAAACAATTATTATAATTGTTAGAATGTATATATAGGAGAAAACTAAATGAATTTATTTAAGAAAAGTTTATTAAGCCCAGCTGTTGCTTTACTTATTTGCTCAAATATTTATGCAGATAATATAAGCTATTCAATAGAAAAACAATCTTTAAAAGACGCTATTGAAAAAATATCTAAAAAAGCAAATAAACCATATATTGCAAGTGGTGAAATCTTTGATGGAAAAACTTCAAATGCTATCAAAGATATAACAGGTACACAAAATGCCTTAGATGAGGTACTAAAAAATAGTGGATTAGAAGCTGTACTTGAAGATGGTGCTATTATCATAAAAAAATTGCCTGTTATAGGACAAGGTACAGTTTTAGAGCCAATTTCTGTTAATGAAAAATCATTAAATACCACAGAAGGTACAGGTTCATATACAACAGAACGAATGAATACAGCAACAAAGTTAAATCTCTCACAAAGAGACACTCCACAATCAGTTAGTGTTATGACTAGACAACAAATAGAAGATTTTGGATATACAACACTCGATGATGCTATGCAAAATATGACAGGTATAGTATTAGAAAAAGGTTATGATGCTGGAGATTCTGCAAGATTTAATGCTAGAGGGTTTGAAATATCAAATATTATGTTAGATGGAATACCTACAAGCACAGAATCAAATGGAACTTATAATGCAAATAATGATTCTTTAGATATTTATGATAGAGTTGAAGTAGTACGTGGAGCAACAGGACTAACTACAGGTACAGGAACACCATCTGCAACAGTAAACCTAGTTAGAAAAAAACCAACAAAAGAGACAAAAGGGAATGCTAGTATAAGTTATGGTAGTTATGATAATTATCGAGGAACTTTTGATGTTGGTGGAGCTTTAAATGAAGATAAAACTATAAGAGCAAGAACTGTAATAACAGCTCAAGATAGGGATATGTTTTATGATAATGCAGAACAAAAAAATTATCAATTTTATAGTGTTGTAGAAGCAGATATAAATGATAATCTTATGGCAACTTTAGGATTCCATTATAGAAAAGTTGATAATACAGGTGGTTATGCATACTTACCAACAAATGAAGATGGTAGTTTTTTAGATATTAGTAGAAAAACAAACTTATCAAATGACTTTGATTATTGGAAACAAACAGATAAAACAGTTTTTTCAGAATTAGAATATAACTTTAATAATGATTGGAAAGCAAAACTAGCAGGAAATTGGAAAAGACCAGAACAAGATATTTTGTTTTCAACTTTAAGTAGAATTTCTGGAGATTTGTATCAAGGTACACAAGGATATAAACTTGATAATAAACAAGATTCTTATGATGTATCATTAAGTGGACCATACTCTTTATTTGGAAGAAATCATGAATTAATGCTTGGTACAGATTATAGAAAATTTGAAAATAGAAACTGGGGAGGTTGGGCTCCTTATGAATGGACAAGTAATGGTCCTTTAGTTGATCCATATAATTGGAACTCTTCTTCTGTGTCAAAACCATATATTGATATGAACAAATGGAAATATGACTTCGACCTAACTCAAAAAAGTACATATCTAGCAACTAGATTGAATTTAACTGATTCTTTAAATTTTATTTTAGGTTCAAGATTGAGTTGGTATGAAAATGAAAATTTGGGAACAAATACTACATATAAAGCAACAGCTGAAGTTGTTCCTTATGCTGGAATTGTTTATGATATAGATGATAATCACTCTATTTATACAAGTTGGACACAGATTTTCCAACCACAAAGTAGTAAAGATAAAAGTGGAAATTTATTAGAACCAATTACTGGAACAAATTATGAAGCTGGTATAAAAGGTGAGTATTTTGATGGGGCATTAAATGCAAATATAGCAACATTTTTAATTAAACAAGAAAATAGAGCAGTTAATGATTTAGAAGGACCAAATCCTTGTCCTGGAAGTGTTTCAGGATTTTGTAAAAGAGCTTCTGGAGAAGTTGAAAGTAAAGGTTTTGAAACAGAAATTAGTGGAGCTGTTACTGATAATTGGCAGTTAATTGCTGGATATACTTATGTAAAAACAGAATATACAAAAGATGCTGATAGCAATAATATAGGTAAGATTTTTGATGCTACTTTACCAAAGCATCAATTGAAACTTTCAACTACGTATAGATTACCTGCTGAGTTTAATAAATGGATAGTTGGAGCAAATATTTATGCTCAAAATGATATAAAATCAAATGATTTTGATAAGATAAAACAAAGTGGATATTACACTCTTGGGGTTAATACAAAATATCAATATAGTAAAAATCTTGATGTATTATTGAATGTATATAATTTATTTGATAAAGAATATTATCAAACTTTAGGTTGGGATACTGGTGGAAATGCAATAGGAACTCCTAGAACATTTTTGTTATCTATGAATATGAAATTTTAATTTAAGAATTTATAAAGAGAGCTTTCTCTCTTTATAAATTTAAGTGTAGAAATTTATTAATTTTTAGTTAATTCTATATTAATGCTTATGATTTATAATTTCTTTACTTAAGTTTATAACTTGTTTTGTAAACTTAACTCATAGGTGTATGGATTAAACTCTTTGTACGTTCGTTTCCTTGACTACAAAGTTTTATATTTAATTATGAGAATTTTGAGAATTACTTCTTTCCCCCCCACTTAAAATCCATCACCTATGATTTTCTCTAAGGCTTTCGCCTTAAAGATTTCTAGTATATTTAAAAATTTTTCCTTTATACGGTTCATCCAAATAATCTGTATTTGTAGGCTCAAAAGATATACAAGAAAAACCATATTCTTCCATTTTGCTTGTAAATTTTCCTTGATGTCCTCTATTTGGATTAACTAAAATAACTTTACATTTTGGATTTGCATGAGCATTTATAAAAGCTGATAATAGTTCAGCATGATTTCTTTCATATAGTAAATCACTACCTATTATAAGGTCAAACTTTCCTAGTTCTTCTGTAAATTCATCACTCCAACTAGTTCTTACAAAGGGTATTTCATCATCTTGATTTAATTGAGTATTTATATCTAAAAAGTTTTCTGCTTCAGGATGATAATCTGTTGCAGTTATATCAGCATTTAGTCGATTTAGAACCAAACTTGAAAGTCCTATTCCACAACCAACTTCTAAAATTCTTTTATTTTCAAAGTCATAGTCATATATAAAATTTGCCAAAACTTCACTAGAAGGCCAAACAATTCCAAACAAAGGCCAAGTCGCACTTGAAATTCCTAGTTTTTCAGCTTTTTTTTCTTCATCACTAAATTGTTGTTTATCTCTTAGTGTCCTTAGATGTATATCATCTTCCCCAAACTCTATGGTTTGATATTTAAATCTAATATCTTTCATGACTCTGGTAAAGCTCTAATATTTTTTCTAAATTTAACCATTTAGTAGGTGTTATATTTTGTTTTTTCATCGCAATTCCTTATATCTCGCGTTTTGATTCATTCTATCCAAAATATAGTATTAAAGCAAATTTGTAGGCTAAAATACTCAATTATACTCGACCAATAGGATATAATAGTGTTAAAAAAAAGGAGATTTATGCAAAAAGTAGTTGGGATTTTTGTTTTTGATGATATAGAAGTTTTAGATTTTTGTGGACCATTTGAGGTTTTAAGTGTAACAAGACTTGATGAATCAAAGAGATTAGAATCTCTTTCTCCTTTTGATGTAAAACTTGTAGCTATGACAAAAGATGTTATTTTTACAAAAGGAAATATGAAAATAATACCAGACTTTGATTTTAAAACTTGTCCAAAACTTGATATTTTGATAGTTCCAGGTGGAATGGGTACAAGAAAACTTATGTATGATGAAAGAGTTTTAGATTTTATAAGTAAAAAAGCAAATGAGGTAGAATTATTGACTTCTGTTTGTACGGGTTCTCTTATTTTAGCAAGTGCAAAACTGCTTGATGGTGTAAATGCCACAACACACTGGAAAAGTCTTCAAAGAATGGAAGATGAATTTAAAAATGTAAAAGTGTGTAAAGATAAACACTATGTAGAAGATGGAAATATCATCTCAAGTGCAGGAATCTCAGCAGGAATTGATATGGCACTTTATATTGTAAAAAGATATTTTGGAGAAAATGTTTCAAGAGCAACTGCAAAACATATGGAATATCCATATTTAGAAGAGAATAAAAGAAGAATAGAAATATAAAGAGTAATAAATGTCAAAAAATATATGTAATGTTTGCAATAAAGAATTTGAAGATAAATATTTTGATAAAAAGCAAAATAAATGTATTTTACATTGTGAAAAAGATGGTTGGTATGAAATTGATGATAGTGGAAATAAAAACTGGTATAAATCAAAAGGAAATATAAACTTATTTTGGGAAAAATTCTATGAAGAATATGATTCAAGACAAATTTTATTTGGAATAAAAAATGTTGTATTTCCTAAATTTGAATCGCAAGGTGGCTTAGCTGAAGGAAGTTCTAGAAAAATAGTATTTGAAGAAATAGATAATTCTTTAACATTTGAAAATTGTACTTTTGAAGGTAAAATATCTTTATATAAATATATAAATAAATTAGAATTTAAAGAATGTAAATTTTTAGCTAATTTAGAATTATCAAGAAATGATATTCAAAAAGGACTTACTTTTATAAATTGTACTTTTAACAAAAACTTAATTTTAAAAAATCTTACATTTAAAATAGGTTCAAAACTTAGAATTAAGGATTGTTCGATAATTAAAAATGTAAATTTTGAGAATACTACATTTGAAGATTTAGCTGATTTTAATAAAACACGTTTTAATGAGATTAATTTTTATAAAACTACATTTAAAGATATATCAGTTTTTACTGAAACGATATTTAATAAAAAAGTAGATTTTAAACATACTACTTTTGAGAAACTATCTATCTTTCGAAATTCTGAGTTTAAAGATTCAATAAATTTAAAAGATGCAATTTTTAAAGAAAAAGCAAATTTTTTAGAAATAAAAACAGATGTCTCAAATCGTGAAACAGCAAGAATAATAAAAGACTCTTTTGAACAACAGAACAACATCATAGAAGCAAACAAATATTATGCCTTAGAGATGAAAGAAAGAGAAAAAGAGCTAGATTTTAAAAAAGATTTTTTTGAATGGTTGGTTTTTAAAATTCATGGTTTATCTTCAAATCATTCTCAAGATTGGACTTTAGCTTTATTTTGGATTATTAATCTAACATTTTTTTATTCATATTTGAATATTCAACCAAATGATAAAATATTAGTATTTAAAATTATATTTTCATTTATAGCTATTATTCTTATAACTTGTATGATAATTAAAATACCAAAGAATTTAGAAAGACGCTGGCTTACAACTATTCCAACAACAATAATATGTTATGTTCTTTATGGATATTTAGTTGAAACTGATTGGAGTTTAGCTGAGTTTTCAAAAAATTTAAATCCCTTTTCAATTATGAGAGGTGATGAACCAATAACATTAGGAACTTTGATTTTCAAAATCATCATCGCATATCTAATATATCAATTGATTATCTCTATTCGCCAAAATACAAGAAGAAAATAGATGATAATAAAAATCTTTCAAAATGCAATATTTTAGAAGTTAAATTTATTTTTACGTTAGAATTTATTTGATTCTACATAAAGGTAATATTATGAGTGATATATCAAATCTAGTAGTTTATTCTGATGGTGAGTTAGAACTCAAAGTTTCGGTAAATAATCAAACAGTTTGGTTAAGTGCAGATGAAATTGCATATATTTTTGATGTAAATAGACCAGCTATCGTGAAACATATTGGAAATATTTACAATGATGAAGAATTAGAACAAAATTCAACTTGTTCCATTTTGGAACAGGTTGCAAAAGATGGAAAATTAAGAAAGATAAATTTTTATAATCTCGATGTAATAATTTCTGTTGGATATAGAATAAATTCTAAAAAAGCAACAAAATTTAGAAAATGGGCTACAACAATACTCAAAGATTATATAAATGATGGCTACGCTATAAATCAGCATAAAATAACAGAACAAAGATTACTATTATTAGAAAACGATGTAAATGTTATAAAATCTAAAATAAAAGATAATAAACTAGAAACTAATCAAGGAATATTTTATGATGGACAAATATATGATTCATACTCTTTTATAAATGATTTATTAAAGTTAGCCAATAATGAAGTAATTTTAATAGATAACTATGTAGATGATACTGTATTAACTTTATTTTCAAAATATCAAAATATTAATTTTATAATTTATACAAATAATATTTCAAAGCAATTAAAACTTGATTTTGAAAAGTATTCTAAACAATATAAAAATATCACTCTAAAAACTTTTAAAAGTTCTCATGATAGATTTTTGATAGTTGATAAAAAAGAGATTTATCATATTGGTGCAAGTTTAAAAGATTTAGCAAAAAAATGGTTTGCTTTTTCAAAAATAAACTTAAGTGTTAAAGAAATTTTAGAAAAATTAAATTAGGAAAAAATATGGCAGAACTTTTAAAAGATTTATATTCAAAAGAGTTTATTGAAAAATTAGGTGAAAAACTTTTTATGGTTTATCCCAATTTTCAAAAAAAAGAGTTTATAGAAAATGTATTTTGTTCTACTTGGCAAGAGTTGGAATTAAAACCTAGAATGAGACATATTTCTACGACTTTGCACAAATTTTTGCCTTTTTCTTATAAAGAACAACTTGATATATTAAAAAAAGTAAAAGAAGATTTTGGTGGACTTGAAGCTATGATTTTTCAAGATTTTGTTGAGGTTTTTGGACTTGATGATTTAAAAGAGTCTTTAAGAGCTTTGAAAGTTTTTACTATAGATTCAAGTAGTGAATTTGCAATAAGACAATTTATACTTAAGTATGAAGAAGAGACTATGAATCAAATGAAACTTTGGGCAAAATCTTCAAATGAGCATTTAAGAAGATTAGCTAGTGAAGGTTGCAGACCTAGACTTCCTTGGGCTATTGCATTGCCAAAGTTTAAAGAAAATCCAAAAAAAGTGCTTGAAATAATAGAACTTCTAAAAAATGACAAATCAAAATATGTTCAAAAAAGTGTAGCAAATAATCTAAATGACATTTCAAAAGATAATCCTACTTTTGTAATAGAATTTGTAAAAGATAATTTAGGTTTTTCAAAAGAGCTTGATTTTATTTGTAGGCATGGAAGTAGAACACTACTTAAAAGTGGAAATATAGAAGTTCTAAAGCTTTTTAGTTTTGAAAAAGTAAATCATATAAATTTATCAGATTTTTATTGCGATGAGAGTGTAGAAATAGGGCAGGATTTGAACTTTTCTTTTGAACTTAATTCTGATGAAAAACTAGGAAGTATAAGAGTTGAATATATAATAAAATATTTAAAACAAAAAAACAAATATAGTCAAAAGATATTTATGATAACTCAAAGTGATTTTAAAGAGAAGTTAAAAAGATTTAATAAAAAACAGAGTTTCAAAGATATGACTACACGAAAACATATAAGAGGAGAACATAGTTTAAGTATAGTCATAAATGGAGAAAAAGTTATCGAAAAACCTTTTGTTGTAAATTAGATTATTTACAACTTGCAGGAACTTCGAAATTTATATCAATTTCATTCCAAGATTTACCGTGGTGGAAACTTTTGCAAACGGCAGTAAATTGTGCCCAAGCTTTATCAACACCAAAAGCTAAAACATCAAGTTTTCCAGTTGCTTTGATAGTATCACCTTCTGTTTTATAAGCAAATGGAATAACTTTTGTAATACCATTCATTTTAAACTCAACATCCATTGAATTTGCTGCAATTTTTACGATTTTTACATCAACTTTACCTGCATCTTTTTCAAATAGTTTGAAAAAGTTATTTGAAATATTGTTATTTCTAACTGTAACCATAGCTGCAGGCCATTTTGCTGCACCATTATTTAAATCAGCACTTGTATCAATAGAAAAAGCATCTATATTTAGTGTTGCATTTAATAATTTTTCACTTGGGAAATTGCTCGTTGCAGTTTTGAAAGTATTTTTTGTAACTACATAAGATTTATCTTCAGCTCCATAAAATGTGAAGTCATATTTTAATTTGTCTGAGCAAACACCAGCATATAAAGAACTTGTCATTAAAGCAAGACCTAAAGTTGAAATAACTACTTTTTTCATATTTATCCTTTTTTAAAAATACAGAATTTTATCAGAAGTAAAATAATGATAATCTTAATCACTATCACTAAAATTTAATTTATTTATAATTTTGTATAATAATATTCAGAAATAAAAAAAGGAATATTGTGACACCAGCAATTAATCTATTAAAAAAAAATAAATGTGATTTTAAAATACATAAATATGAGCACGATTCTGATTGTACAAATTTTGGAGATGAGGCAGTTGAAAAACTAGGATTAGATGCAAATCAAGTATATAAAACTTTACTTGTAGAATTAACTCCAAAAGAGTTAGTTGTTTGTGTTTTACCTGTTGCAAACCAACTAAGTCTTAAAGAAGTAGCAACTATCTTTGGTGTAAAAAAAGCTGAAATGGCTTCAAAAGATGAAGCACAAAAAGTAACTGGATATTTACTTGGAGGAATTTCTCCTTTAGGACAAAAAAAACTTCTTAGAACAGTTTTAGATGAAAGCACAAAAAGTTTTGAAACTATTTTTATAAGTGGCGGAAAAAGAGGACTTGATATAGAAGTTAAACCAAAAGATTTAGAAGTTCTTTTAAAAGCAAAAATAGGTAAGATTACGGCATAGGGAAAATTTCTTATAGGCTTTATTCTTAAAGCCCTTTAGGTTTTGCTACTTTTATGGATTTTTTAAATCCTGTTAAAAAGTAGTTATTAAATGTATGGGTTCCTTTTAAATTGGAACCATTTAAAAGGAGTATGTCATGAGTAAAAATAAAGGTGAACCAACTTTAGAAAAAATTGATGATTATAATGGAAATGAATCAAAACAAAAAAGAAATGTTATAAGACTAGTAATAGTTTTACTTTTAGTATTTGGTGCAGTTCTTACATATCTTAATCAACCAACACAAAATGAACTAAAAAAAGTGGAAGAGAAAACAGCAATTCCTGCTAAATAACTACTTCCATCTCCAATATCTTAGAAAAGTATATTTTACTTTATGAATAGTAGTAAATATCTTTTCTAAGCTCATACTTTTTCCAATTATTATCAATATAACTGAGATTAAAATTAAAGATATTCCAATTGATATTTGAAGAGTAAATTTTTCATCAAAAATTGTAACACCGATTAAAACAGCAGTAAGTGGTTCAAATGCCCCAACAATAGCAGTTGGAGTTGAACCAATAATTTGGATAGC
This sequence comes from Aliarcobacter butzleri, assembly GCF_900187115.1. Lineage (NCBI taxonomy): Bacteria > Pseudomonadati > Campylobacterota > Epsilonproteobacteria > Campylobacterales > Arcobacteraceae > Aliarcobacter > Aliarcobacter butzleri. The sequence continues at coordinate 1,570,813 of NZ_LT906455.1, read as the reverse complement.
TTTTGCTAAAAAAATCAAAGATAATATTGTAGGAACAATTGCTAACATCAAAGCATATAACCACATATTAGTTGTTGTTAAAAGTTCTATAGACTTTGAACTATCAAAAAGAGAGTAGATAAATATCGTTAAAGTACAAAATATAGATACATAAAAAGTAAGTTTTATTGAAGACATAAATATTGATGATTTGTTTGAAACTACGATATAAATGGCATAAAATAATGCTGAAAATAAAACTATCATTACACCAATAAAGTTTAGTTTTATATCTCCACCTTTATATAATAAAGCTATTCCTACAAGTGCTAAAAATATAGATATAGCAGTCATTAGTGATATTCTTTCTTTGAAAAAGATTGCTAAAATAATAGCAACAAATACAGGAAAAACAAAAAGAATCGTACAAGCAATTCCTGCATCCATATATAAAAAACTACTATATAAAGCTAAAGCAGATATTCCAAATAAAACTCCTAAGATGGCTAATATAAAGATTTCTCTTTTTGTAACATAAAAAGATTTTTTTTGAAATACCATCAATAAACCAAGAAGAATTGAGGCTAAAAAGAATCGATAAAATATAATACTATTTGTATTTAATCCTTCTTCATATAGAAATAAAGCACCTAAAGGATTTGTCCCATAACAAATTGCTGAGATAATACCAAATAAGATACCTTTTAATTTTTCATTCATTTTAATACTTTGTCTAAATTTTTTGCAATTCTATAACAATATAGCTTATTTGAGTGTTTAAGTGGCTTTTTTATATACTTCTGCAAAAAATTAAGGATTTATTATGATGAAAAAAAGTCTTTTAGCTTTTTCAGCTGTTAGTTTATTATCTTCTATATATGCAAATGATTTTGATACAAAAGTTTATGTTGGAGCAACTTCAGGGAAACTTGATGGAGAAAGATACAATCAATTTGGAGTTGGTTATACAGCAAATACAAAATTTGATAATGATATTTTACTTGGATTTGGAAATAGTGTTTATTATGGAGAAGTAACAAGTAATAGAAGTGCTACAACTGTTGATTTAGATTTAAGAGTTGGTTATGAGTTGTTAAGAGACTTAACAGCTTACGCAATAGGTACAGGTGTTTATCAATATTATGATAATAGTTCAGCAACTGGACTTGGATATGGTGGTTCTTTAGAATATAAATTTACAAGAAATTTTGCGTTAGAAGGAACATATAAAACTGTAGATATGGAACATAATTCACATAAATATGATTATGATACTACAAACTTAGCAGTGAAGTTCAGCTATTAAAAGCTGAACTTTATTTTAGGTTTGTAAAATTCTGAGCAGGTCTTCCTATATGCCAACCTTGGTAGTAATCAATTTTTAAAGTATCTAAAACTTCTATAATCTCTTCATTTTCTACAAATTCTGCAATAGTTTGAATATTTAACTCTTTTGCCAATGTTATCATACTACTTACAAATGCTTTGTCTTTTTCGTCATTATTTATATTTATAATAAAATCACCATCAATTTTTAGATAATCAATAGGGAATTTTTTTACATAGTGGAATGATGAAAAACCTGCTCCAAAGTCATCTATTGCAAATTTGAAACCTTCTGATTTTAAGTTATGAACAAATTTTTCTAATAGAGTAAAGTTTTTAACAGTCTCTCTTTCTGTTATTTCAAATACGATTTTTTCTTTATTAATATCATATTTTTTTGCAAATTCATTTATTTTATCTATAAAGTTACCGATGATAAGCGATTTTGGAGATAAATTGATAAATAAAAGACCACTATATAAACTATCTTGAATTTTTTGGAAAGCTTTTTCTATAACCATTAAATCCATTATGTTAATTAATCCTTTAGATTCAGCAATTTCTATAAACTCAAAAGCAGAAATGATTTTGTCATCTTGATGAATTCTCATTAAAAGTTCATGTATAACAATATTACTATCTTTTGAAGATGGTTTTATTGGTTGGAAATATGGTTCTATTTTATTATTTTCAATAGCTTTTAAAAGTAGAGCAGTTTTTTCTTGTTTTAGTTTTAAAATATCTGAAATATCATTTTTTGTTGGTATTTTAATAGCATTTTTACCTTCTTCTTTTGCTTGATACATCATAGAATCAGCGATGATAAACATATCTTTTTGAGAAGTTGTATGTGTTGGATAAACACAAATTCCAATAGAAATAGTAATTCCAATATTTGAACCATCTGGAGCAACTATTTTTTCTGTTGCCATTTTTTTTGAAATTCTATTTGCAACTATCATTGCCTCTTTTTCTGTACATTCTGGAAGTATTATTGTAAATTCATCCCCTCCATATCTAGCAACTATATCTTCATCTCTTTTCTCTTTTTTTAGAGTAGTTGCAACAGTTTGAAGTAAAGTATCTCCAAAAGAGTGCCCAAAGTTATCATTTATAGGTTTAAAGTTATCACAATCAATAACCATTAATGCAAAAGAGTAGTTATGTCTTTGAGCTCTTTTTATCTCATATCTCATCATATCATTAAATACTCTTTGATTAAATAAGTCAGTTAATGGATCTCTTGCTGCATAGTATTCTAAATCTTGAGTATATTTATTTATAGCTTTTACAGAACCAACTAAGTTTGCCATTGTTGTTAAAATTGATTCAACAATTATATGTCTTATTGGATCATCAGAGAATACTGATTGTAAACCAATACCTACAATTCCTCCAATTTTTGGACTATCTAAGAATAGCGATTTAGTCTTATATTCAAAACAATCTTCATTTAAAAAAGATAAATTTGCATTTTTATTTGCAATAATATGTTTAATTTTAAAATCAGTTAATCCTTGGAAATAATCAGACTCTTTAATAGTTTTATTGATATATTTATCAAACATATGAAGTTGTGTTTCACTTGGTGTTGCAAGCCAGAAAACATCTACTTCAAATTGATCTTCTGAAACTCTAAAGATAGTTACTAAAGCGTAAGTTTCCATGATTTTATTTATTTCAAGTAATAAATCACTAATATATTCTCGCCAATCTTTTACTACATCAGAAGTTATTATGAATTTATCTAAAAGTTTTACTTCAAATTCTAATAACTCTTTATCAACAGCTATATTTTTGAGTCTTTCTGCCATTAAGTCAACATTTTTAATGATTTCATTAAATTCATTGAAGTATAAATCCAAATCTTTTGAATTAAATTCTTTAAAATCTTGAATAGAGTTTATGCTTTCAACTTTACCATGGAATAACTCTAAATTATCTGTGATTTTTTTAGTTGTATATCTTGATGAGATAAAAGCTAAAATATAAAAAATTGGAATAATCACTAAGAAAAATGCAATAAATTGATATTTTGTTTCCTCAAAAATAGAGTTTAAATTTTGTTTAACTTCTATAACTCCTAAAACATCACCTTCATTTACATTTGTATGACAAGCTTTACAGTCCGTTGTTGCTTTTAGTGGTAAAATATTTCTTACGATATTGTCTTTAAAATTATCAAATTTTTCAATTTTTCCATTTAAAACATCAACTAAAGTTATATCTTTTTCTTTTTCTTTAATCTCTCCATAAATAGCTTTTACTTTATCTGCTCTATAAATATTTATTTCGTAATTACTTCCTTGAAAATTATCATCCAAAGAGCTTGTAAAAAGCATAACATCATCTCTACTCCAACCTTTTTTCATAACTTGATACATAGATGAGAAAAGTTGATTTGATATAGCTTGAGCTTGAACTAATGCTTCTTTTTTAGCTAAAGATGTATGTAAATATGTCGTAAATACAAAACATATTAGAAATACAGCAGATACTAAAATAATTTGTCTTGAAAAAATATAATTCTTAAAAGTTTTTTTCATAAAGAGCCTTGTGTGATTTGTGATTTATAATGATAACTTATTTAAGATTAAATAGATTAAAAGCGAAAGCTTTTAATCTTGAGGAGTGTTGATCATCCAGATTGAGAAAATATCTAAATAATTCCAAAAAGATTGTTTTAAATCTTCTGGCATTTCAATATTTTCTAAAACTTTAATATATGATTGAAGCCAAACAAGTCTAGCTTTAGGAGTAATTTTAAATGGTTGATGCCGACCTACCATCATTGGATTTCCTCTATTTTGATTAAAATAATCAGGTCCACCACAGATTTGTATAAAAAAATCTGCTGAATGTTGTTTTGCTAAAGCAAAAGCCTCTTCATTTTTTGGAAATAAATCTTTAATTTCGCTTGTTTTTAAAATATCGTAATGTTCTGATATTAATTTTCTCATTCCTTCTTCACCTAAAAATTCTAAAACCTTAGGGTCAGGCTTTGTAACAGGAGGTCTTACTCCAAATTGTGCTTGTGTAATATTATAATTCATTTTATTAACCTTTTATATATGTAAAAATTTGACTACTATAATACAATATTACAGTTAAAAAATGTTTAGTATGATAAAATGCTACCACTTGAATTTTAGGATTTTTATGTATCAAAAACTAGATAATATCGAAGAGTGTTATAGTTGTGGTTTATTTATTGAAAAAGATAAACGAACAAAATTATCTCAAAGATGTCCTAGATGCAATAGTAAATTATCAGTAGATAAAGAGTCTTCTTTTGACTCTTTGTATTATGCTATTTCAGCTCTTTTGTTATTTGTTATTTTAAATATTTATCCAATAATTACTTTAAATATTTCAGATAATGAACTAAAAACAACTTTAATAGGAGCTGTTGTTGCTTTAATAGAACAAGAGTTTTTTCTAATAGGAGCTGTTGTATTTTTTACTATTTTATTTGCACCTGTATTAAACTCTTTTGTTATTATTTTTGTGTATATTCAAAGAAAATTAAAAATAAAAATCTTTTCAAAAACTTTACTTTATGATAGTTTTTATTTTTTTAAGCATTGGGGATTTATAGAAGTTTTTATCATAAGTATTATTGTAACTTATATAAAACTAATAGGAATGGTATCAACAACAAAGTTTGATATAGGATTTTATGTGATGTTGATTTATATTTTTTGTTTTTATATGTCAAATAAAAAATTTAATGCAAAAAGTATTTTTGGAGAATAAATGGTTTTAATCTCTTGTAAAAACTGTCATAAAGTTTATGAAAAAGAGGATTATAGTGAATTTATTTGTACAAGGTGTAAGCATAAAGTTACAAAAAGAGTAACAAACTCTTTTCAAACATCATTTGCTTTACTTATTTGTGCAATTTTATTATATATTCCAGCGATGATTTATCCAATTATGGAAATAACTCAATTTGGAGTTGATGTTCAAAGTACTATTTTACAAGGGGTTATTAGCTTTTTAGAGATGAAAAGTTATTTTATAGCAATTGTGATTTTTACTGCAAGTATTGTGATTCCTTTGATAAAACTAGTTGGATTACTTTTTATTTTTATATCTTTAAAAACAGATGTAAAAATGGAAAATAAAACAAAGATTTTGATATACAAGTTTATTGAAGCTATTGGGAAATGGTCAATGATAGATATTTATGTAGTTGCAATTTTATCTTCAACAGTGCAACTTGATGAGATTTTTAATATAAAAGGTGGGATTGCTGCAACATCTTTTGGATTGATGGTTATTTTAACAATGATGGCAGCAAACAGATTTGATACAAGGATAATTTGGGATGGGAAATGATATAGAAAAAGCAGTAGTTTATAAACCAAAATTAGTAGAAAAAAATAAACTTTCATTTATTTGGATTTTACCTTTAATAATTCTAGGGGTTTTAGGTTGGATTGCTTACGAATCTTATGCAAAAAAAGGTACAAATATTACAGTTGTATTTAAAAGTGCAGAAGGATTAAAAGAGAATATTACACCTTTGGAATATAAAGGTTTACAACTTGGAAAAGTAACAAAAATCTCAATGCACGAAGATTTACAAAGTGTAAAAGTAAATATTTTAGTAAATAATGATGTAGCAAGATATGTTGCAAATGAAGGCTCAAAATTTTGGATAAAAAAACCAACTATCTCTTTGACAAAAATTTCTGGACTAAATACTTTGATAAGTGGTTACAAAATTGAACTTTCACCTAGATTTAAAACTCAAGATGACTATAATAAAGGTGCTTATCAAGACTATTTTGAAGGATTGGATACTCAACCAAATGATGAATGGGAACTAAATGGTTACTATATAAATCTGATTGCTTCAAATGATAAAGATAACATAGAAGTAGGAACACCTATATTTTACAATAAGTTTCAAATTGGAGAGATTGTAGCAAAAGAGTTTAGATATGAAAAAGTATTTTTAAGTGCATATATTTATGATAAATTTAACTATTTGGTAAATAAAAGTTCAAAATTTGTTATGAATGAAGCTTTAAAAGTAAACTATGGAGCAAGTGGACTAAATATCGAACTTGGTTCTTTATATTCTGCACTTGTTGGTGGAATTACTGTAATAACTTCAAATAAAGATGATGCAAAAATAGAAAATAGTGATATATATGAAGTTTATGCAAGCAAAGATGACTTAAAAAATAAAGAGTATTTTACTATTAATTTTACTGATGTAAGTGGTATAGAAGCAAATACACCTATTATGTTTAAAGGAATAGAAATAGGTAAAGTATTGGAAGTGAATTTAAATAAAGACGTTTTAACTACAAAAGCTTTTGTTTATGGCGAATATAAATATATTTTGACAGATAAAACTAGATTTTTTGTCGAAGAACCTACTATTTCACTTGATGGAGTAAAAAATCTAGGAAATATTATAAAAGGAAATTTTATTTCACTTGATTATAAAAATGGTGAGTTTTCAAATACTTTTAATGCAATAAATAAAAAAGATTTAAACAAAAGTTATAACACAATAAAACTAGAACTTCTAAGCGAAAACTTAAATTCTATCTCTTTAAACTCAAAAGTATTTTATAAAAATATTGTAATAGGGCGAGTTGATAATTATGCTTTGACTCCTGATTTAAAAAATGTAAAAATCACAGTTTTAATAGATAGCAAATATAAAGATTTATTAAATGACTACAATCTTTTTTATGATATGAGTTCAAAAATTGTTGAAATAAAAAGTATGAATCTGAATATAAATTATAGTGGAGTTGAACCACTTTTAAATGGAGCAATTGGTTTAATTGCAGATAAAAGAGGCGATGCAGAACTTACAAAAAAAGAGTTTAAATTATATAACTCTTATAAAGAAGTTGAAAGACTAAAAAGATTTTATAATACAGGATTTACTATTGAAGCCTCTTTTGATAATAGTTTTGAAATAAAACAAGATATGGCAATTGTTTATAAAAATCAAGAAATAGGTTTTGTAAAAGATATAAAATTTGATGATAAAAAATCAAAAGTAAATCTTTTTATCTATTCTCCATTTAAAAAATATATTACAGATAAAAGTAGATTTTATAAAAAAGGAGTTGTTGATTTTAAAGCTAGTCTTAGTGGAGTTTTATTTGAAGTTGATAACTTCACTTCATTAATCGATGGTTCAATTCATCTTGATACAACTTCAGCTCAATCTTTTGAGAAATTTGAAATATATGGAAATGAAGATGAGATGAAAAACTCAACAAATAGCCTAACAATAGTTTTTGATGATGTTGAAGGTTTACAAGAAAATTTTTCACAATTAACTTATAAAGGTGTAAATGTTGGAAAAGTTAAAAAAATCTCTTTAAATTCTAAACAACAAATAGAAGTAAAAGCACTAATTTATGATGATTTTGCCTCTTTTGCGAAAGAAGGAACAGTTTTTTACTTGAAAAAACCACGAATCTCTTTACAAGAGGTTGCAAATGTAGGTTCAACAATAATGGCAGTAAATATTGGAGTTATAAAAAGTGAAAGTTCAAATATTCAAACAGTTTTTAAAGGAACGCAAAATCAACCATCAGTCGAAAAATCTCATTTAGGAACAGTTTATAAAGTAGAAGATGCAACAGCTTCAAGTGTAAATGTCGATGCGCCAGTTTATTATAAAAATGTTCAAATTGGAAAAGTAAGTAAAATAGACTTAAGTGAAGATGGTTCTAAAGTTGTAGTTGATTGTTTGATTTTTGATAAATATACAAAACTAATCAGAAAAAATTCAGAGTTTTATGACATAAGTGGATTTGAGATGAAATTCTCTATTTTAACAGGTTCAAAAATAGAATCAAATACTTTTACAAGTTTATTAAAAGGTGGATTAGTGGTTGTTACTCCTTACGAATATTCGCAATTAGCAGATCCTGGAGAAAAGTTCACTTTGGTAAAAACTTTAAGAGATGATTGGAAAAGTATAAGTCCAAGTATTAAGTAAAAAATATAGGAAATAATTAAAATGAAACCTAATGATTTAAATAGTTATGAAGAGTTAAATTTGATTGCTTTTGATTATGCAAGAGCAGGGAAAACGCAAGATTTAAAACTATTATTAAATACTGGAATGTCTGTTGACCTTTGTGATTATAAAGGTAATACTTTATTGATGTTGGCTTCATATAATGGAAATATCGAAACTGTAAAACTTTTAATAGATAATAAAGCACAAGTAGATAAAAAGAATAATAAAGGACAAACTCCTCTTGGTGGAGTTTGTTTTAAAGGTAATTTCGAGATTGTAAAGTTATTAGTTGAAAATGGTGCAAATATCCATGAAAATAATGGCTTTGGATTGACTCCTTTTGCTTTTGCTGTAATATTTGGAAATACTGATATTGTAGAGTATTTTAATGAACAAGATAAAAATAAAAGCTTTAAATCAAAAGTTTATTTATCTTTTTCAAAGTTTATAAAAAGATTTAAAAAATAGGAGTTTTATATCCTATTTTATATAATTTTCTTTTTTATCAACTGTATCTAACTCTTGACCAATCTCTTGGTATCTTTTGAAGTAATATTTTACAAATGAGTTTATAGTTTCATCATTTGGCATAAAGTATTTTTCAGTTTTTGTAGCATAGTTATTTAAAAATAAAGTTGCATCTTTTTTATCTAAATAGTGTTTCGCAAGTGCAGTATAGTTTGTGATATACCAAGCTTTTAAGGCTTCAAATTTTGCATCACTTATATCTATAGATAATTTTTTATTTTCATTATCCCAAGTTAAAACACCACTTTCAAAAAGTCCATTTAAGTGGATTAACCCTTCGCAATAGTATGGTTGAACTTCATCAACTTCCATCCAACCAATCAATCCTACACTTCGTTTTACAAGGTCAATTAAAACTTGCTCTTTTAGGTGAAGTTCGTCTGTATCTTCGTCCAATAAATATGAGATTAAACCACCTGTTGTTGCTTTGAACTCTTCGATATTTTTGAAATTCCCAGTTTTATTCATAACTGATTCTGTTTGCTCATCACACCATAAAATATGTCCATATTCATGCCCAATAGTACTAATATCATAAACTTGATGCCAAGATGTTGTTTCATTAAATAAAAACATTCTATCACGAGTAAGAAGTTCTTGCCCAAATATTTCTTGGCTTAGTTTTAAAAATGGTTTAGCACGGCTAGTTTGTAAAATCTCATCACTAAATGCAAAGATTTTTTTACCTTCTTCTAAAGATACAACTTCATCATTTGGTACAACTTGAGCTGAAAATAGTCCATTGAACTCTGCTCCAAAAAATAGTGCTGGTCGTCCCACATAAAGTTGCACTTTATCAAGTGATTTGAAGCTAAAATCATAGATTTTTTTATAACTATCATTTGGCTCAAAACTTGAATATATTTTTGAAAATGCTGATTTGATTTTATTTACTCTATGGTCATTTTGTGCAAATTTTGGATTTGTAAGTCTAATATCCCATTCAAGTGCAACAGCTTTTCTAAAGTGGTCTTCATAGTATTCTAAAGGATGTCCTATTTGAATTGGAGTTTTTATTTTCATCCAAGCTCTATCCACATCTGCCCATTTTGAAACCAATTCATTTGTTCTATCTTCACTAAAGGCTTTAATCAGTGCTTGAATATATAAAACATAATCCCATTTTTGGTTGTAGATTTCATCTTCAAGTTCGATTAGTTTATCTGCAAACTCTTCAAGTGCATCTACAACTTCAGTTGTCTCTTTTTTGAAAGCTTTTATATATGCTAAAGATTTGTATTTGTCAGCATCTTTTACTAAAGCAGAATAACATCTATCAGCAGTGATTCCACCATGTCCTAAATCAAAAAGTTTTTCATCTTCAAGATATTTCATAATTTTTGCTTCATCACCTTCAAACTTGGCAACCAACTCTTTATTTATTCCATTTATAATATGAGCTGTCCAAGAAGTTTGCCATGCGCTCATTTGAAGTCCTACATTATAAACTCCAATAAATACTTCTCTATAAAATGGAGTTAATAACTTGTTTTCAACGATAAAATCAATAAATTTTGTATGAATATCGTGCCAATACTCTTTTACAAATTGGTATGCTTTTTCTTGCAGTTCTATGATTTCTTTTTCATTTTTTTCAAGCTTTTTTAGAACTTGCACTAAACTATCATCTCTTAGATTTACAAGTCTAGTAACAAGTGCAAATCTTAAATCACTATTCATTTCAAGATTTAAAGATTTTGCAAAATCATCAATAAGAGTTAGTTTATCAAACTCTTCATTTTCTAAAAATTTTATTAGTTCATTTGTTTTTGTTTTTTGGTCATTTAAAAAATCATATATTTTTTGTAAGTCATTTAAAAATTGTTCTTTTGTCATTATAAAAATCCTTATTTTTTGTAAGAGAGTATTTTATCGAATTTAGAATTATAAAGATTGAAAAATAGGTTTATAAAAGTTAAATATAGCAGTAAAAACTGCTATATTTTTTATTTTTTGATATCAAATCTATCAAGATTCATAACTTTTGTCCAAGCATTTATAAAATCTTGTACAAATTTTTCTTTTGAATCTTCTTGTGCATAAACTTCAGAAACTGCTCTTAATTGTGAGTTAGAACCAAATAGTAAGTCAACTCTACTTGCAGAGTATTTCATAGAGCCACTTTGTCTATCTTTCCCTACAAAACTATCTTCTTCTTGTGTTGTTGGATACCAAGCAGTTTTCATATCAAGCAGATTTACAAAGAAATCATTACTTAAAACTCCAACATTTGAAGTAAATACTCCTAAATCACTATTTGCATAATTAGCTCCTAAAACTCTCATTCCTCCAACCAATACAATCATTTCAGGAATTGTCAAAGATAGTAATTGTGCTTTATCAATCAACAACTCTTCAGTACTTAAAGTGTATTTTGCTTTTGAATAGTTTCTAAAACCATCTGCTATTGGCTCAAGATGTGAAAATGATTCTACATGTGTTTGCTCTTGTGTTGCATCAGCTCTTCCAGCTGTAAAAGGAACTTTTATATTAAATCCAGCATCTTTTGCTGCTTTTTCAACTGCTGCACAGCCTCCTAAAACTATCAAATCTGCAAGTGAAACTTTTTTATTTGAATTAGAAGAGTTAAATTCACCTTTGATAGTTTCTAAAATTTTTAAACTTTCATCCAAATTTAAATAGCTATTTGATTCCCAACTTCTTTGAGGTTCAAGTGCAATTCTAGCACCATTTGCTCCACCTCTTTTATCAGAATCTCTATATGTACTAGCACTTGCCCATGCTAAAGATACAAGTTTTGAAACTCCTAATGAAGAACTTAATAATTTTTCTTTTAAAATTTCTATATCTTTTTCATCTATTATTTCATAATTTATTGGAGGAATTGGGTCTTGCCAAATCAAATCTTCTTTTGGAATTTCAGGCCCTATATATTTTGATTTTGGTCCTAAATCTCTATGCGTTAGTTTAAACCAAGCTCTTGCAAAGGCATCTGCAAATTCTTGTGGATTTTCATGGAATCTTTTTGAGATTTTTGCATAAATTGGATCCATTTTCATAGCCATATCAGCTGTTGTCATAATAGTTGTAACTTTTTTAGTTTTATCATGAGCAGCAGGTGCAAGATGTTCTTCTTTAGGATTTTTAGGAATCCATTGCCAAGCACCTGCTGGTGATTTTGTAAGTTCCCAGTCATAACTTAATAAAATATCAAAATATTCATTGTCCCATCTTGTTGGATTTGCTGTCCAAGAACCTTCAATTCCGCTTGTGATTGTATCATCACCCTTACCGCTTAAAAATTTACTAAGCCATCCAAGACCTTGTGCAACTAATCCCTCAGCTTCTGGTTCAGCTCCAACATTAGCTGCATCTCCTGCACCATGACATTTTCCAAAAGTGTGACCACCAGCAGTAAGTGCAACTGTTTCTTCGTCATCCATAGCCATTCTAGCAAATGTTTCTCTTATGTCAATTCCTGATTTTATAGGGTCTGGAACTCCATCTGGACCTTCTGGATTTACATAAATAAGTCCCATTTGTACTGCTGCAAGTGGATTTTCTAAATCTCTATCTCCACTATATCTACTATTTTCTTTATCGCTAGTTGCAAGCCATTGAGCCTCTTTTCCCCAGTAAATATCCTCTTCAGGTTCCCAAACATCAACTCTTCCACCTGAAAAACCGAAAGTTTTTAATCCCATAGATTCTAAAGCAACATTTCCTGCTAATATCATCAAATCAGCCCAAGAAATTTTATTTCCATATTTTTGTTTTATTGGCCATAAAAGTCTTCTTGCTTTATCCAAGTTTGCATTATCAGGCCACGAGTTAAGTGGAGCTAATCTTTGACTTCCTGTACTTGCTCCTCCTCTTCCATCACCTGTTCTATATGTTCCTGCACTATGCCAAGCCATTCTTATAAAAAGTGGACCATAGTGTCCATAATCAGCAGGCCACCAATCTTGTGAATCAGTCATTAATGCAGTTAAATCAGCTTTTAAAGCATCATAATCAAGTTTAGAAAACTCTTTTGCATAATCAAAATCACTTCCAAGTGGATTAACTTTATTTGAGTGTTGAGATAAAATCTTTAAGTTTAATTGATTTGGCCACCAATCTTTGTTCGATGTACCACCATTTCTTACCATTGGATTAGTTGTTCCAAATCCCATAGGACATTTACCAGCCATATTCTCTCCTTTTGATATTTAGTAAATACGATAAGACAATCTTACACAGAAAAACTTAAAAGTATATAAAAATTATTATAGGATAATTATTATCCTATATGATATTATTTAGCACTCAATATATAAAAGTGCTAAATTTATAAAAAACTTTAGCTAACTTTTATAAAGTTATCACTAAAATTCTTTTTTAGAAATTTAAATTTTATAGGAGAATTAGTATGGCAAAACATCAATTCCAAACAGAAGTAGGACAATTATTACATTTAATGACACACTCTTTATATTCAAATAAAGAGATTTTTATAAGAGAACTTGTATCAAATGCGAGTGATGCTATTGATAAATTAAACTATTTAAGATTAACAGATGAAAATTTAAAAGATAAATATGCGCAGTGGAAGGGTGAGATAAATATCTCTTTTGATGAAAAAGATAAATCTTTAAGCATTATAGATAATGGTATTGGTATGAATGAAGCTGATTTGATAGCTTCTATTGGAACTATTGCAAAATCTGGAACAAAATCATTTGTTGAAGCTTTAACGGGTGATGCAAAAAAAGATTCAAATCTTATTGGTCAATTTGGAGTAGGGTTTTATTCAGTTTTTATGGTTGCAGATAAAGTAGATGTTATCTCTAAAAAAGCTGGAGAAGAACAAGCTTATAAGTGGTCATCAACTGGAACAGGAGAGTTTGATTTAACTCCTTGTACAAAAGAGTCAAATGGTACAGTTATTTATATCAAACTAAAAGATGAAGAAGCAGGAGAATTTGCTTCAAAATATAGAATAAAAAATATTGTAGAAAAATATTCAAATCATATAGCTTATCCAATTTTCTTAAATTATGATGAAGAAGTAAGTGAAGCTTTAAGCGAAGAAGATGAAAAAGCTGGTAAAAAACCAGAGAAAAAAATTGAAAGAAAACATGAGCAAATAAATGCTGCAACAGCACTTTGGATGCAACCAAAAGCAAAATTAAAAGAGCAAGATTATAATGATTTTTATAAATCAATTTCTCACGATAGTTCAGATCCGATGCTTACAATTCATACAAAAACAGAAGGTGTAAACGAATATACAACTCTATTTTACATCCCAAAAATTGCACCTATGGATATGTATAGAGCAGATTTCCAAAGTGGTGTTAAACTATATGTTAAAAGAGTATTTATCACTGATGATGAAAAAGAGTTATTACCAACTTATTTAAGATTTGTAAGAGGTATTATTGATTCTGAAGATTTACCTTTAAATGTTTCAAGAGAGATTTTACAAGAAAATAGAATCTTAGCAAATATCAAACAAGGAAGCGTTAAAAAAATTCTTGCTGAAATCAAAAAACTTTCTAAAGATGAAGAAAAATATGCGGAGTTTGTAGCTCAATATATCAGACCTTTAAAAGAGGGTGTATATCAAGACTATACAAATAAAGAAGCTATTTTAGAGTTATTAAGATACAAATCATCAAAAACTGAAGCTGGAAAAATGACTTCATTAGAAGCGTATAAAGAAAGAGCGAATAGTGAACAAAAAGCTATTTATTATATCGTTGGAGAAAATGAAAAAGTATTAAGAAACTCTCCACTTTTAGAGTCATATAAGAAAAATGATATTGAAGTTTTAATCTTAGATGATAAAGAGATAGATGAGATTATCACTCCTGCAATTGGTGCATTTAAAGAGTGGGAATTTAAAGATATTACAGCAATTGAACCTCCAAAAGTAGAACAAAGTGAAGAAGAGAAAAAAGAAGTTGAAGAAAAATTCCAAGACATACTTTCAAAAATCAAAGATAAATTAGGTGATGCAGTAAAAGATGTAAAAGTTACAAGTAGACTTAGTGAATCTCCATCTTGCGTAGTAAAAGATGCAGCAGATGCTCAAATGGCAGCGATGGCTCATATGTTTAGAGCAATGGGACAAGCTATGCCAGAAAGTGCTCCAATCTTAGAAATCAACCCAGAGCATGAAATCGTAAAAAAACTAAATGGTTGTGCAGATGAAGCAACAATCGAAGATGTTTCTTGGATTTTACTAGACCAAGCAAAACTAAGTGAAGGTATGGAAATTACTGATACTGTAGCTTTTGCTCAAAGATTATCAAGAATTACTGCTAAAGCTTTATAAAATAAAAGAACTATTTGCACTCATCTTCTGCGTTGCAAATAGTTTCTTCTTATTAAAATTCCCTTGAATAAAAACTTATAATATGATAAAGTTATACTTAAATAAAATAACTAAAATATAATTTAAAGGTTAACAAATGGTTGGAGCTATATTTGAGGGCTTAAAGATGATTTTTAAAACAATTACAAAATTATCTCGACCTTATGTTAGCCTTGAAGAAAATGACTTAAAATTCAAGATAGATAGCGACAACACTTTTAAATATACACTTTCAAATATTGATACAAAAACACGACATGACCCTTATATAATAGATGCTTACACTCTAAGTGCAAATGAAATATATTTAGAATATATCCACACAGATATTGATGTATCTTGGAACGGACAAGCTTTGAGTTTTTTTATAAGTTTATTAAAAGATAATATAAAAGCAAAAAATTTTGATTTAGTAGAAAAAGAAGAGTTTTCTCATTATGAATTTTTGACATATAAAGTTGATAATAGTTATTTTTTAAATGTAATATATATTTATGAAGTAAGCAAAGAGGTTTTTATAGTAGATAAAAAAGCCGAACTTTATGAAAAGTTATTAAAAAATTTTAAAAAAGATTATGTTTATCGTTTTGAAAAAGATAGTAATAATATTCCAAAAATAGAGAACTTAAGTTTAGTAAAAAATAATGCTATGAATAGCTATTTCGCGATTTCTTCAAACTAAGAGTTTTCTCTTAGTTTAAACTATTTTCCAAATACTTCTTTTAGTATTGATGAAGTTTGTTCTGCTGGATTTTTTCTAATTGCAGCTTCTTTTTGTGCAATGATTGTAAATAATCCATCTATTGCTTTAGATGTTACATAGTCATCTAAATTTTCATTTGAATTTCCTGGAAGATATGAATCAACACCAAAATTTTTAGCTAATTTTGTAACTGAGCTAGTATCAACTAAACTTTTTGCACTTGATTGATAATAATTATTTAAAGTGTCATAGTAACCTGCAACTTCATTTTCTTTCATTGTTTCTTCAATTATTGGTTTAATCGCTTCTTTTAAAGATGAAGTTGTATTCTTTTTAAAATATTCAGTTGCTGCTGTATCACCACCATTTAAGATTTTTTGAGCATCTGTTAAACTCATCTTATCAATAGCATCTACGAAGATTTCAGCTGTTTTTGGAGCAGCTTTTGATGCTGCACTATTCATAGAATTTATTAAATCGTCAGCCATTTTATCACCACCAGCTTTTCTTATAACACTTTCTATTGTTTTGATGTTATCAGGTAGTGGGATTTTTACACTTTTATTGTTTAAGTACCCATCGCTTTTACCAAGTTCTGTTGTAGCAAAAGATACTCCATTTTTTAAAGCTTCTTTTAAACCATTTGAGATTGTAGCGTTATCTAAATTTGAATTTACAGTAGATGTTGTGTTAGAAGAAGTAGTAGTTTTATTGTCTGAAATATTTTCCATTACACCTTTTGCGATACTACCTAAATCTAAAGCAAAAGAAAAAGTTGTACTTATAACTAAAGCTGAAACGATAATCGATTTTTTCATAAATTTTCCTAATATTTTATTTAAAAATTGATTATACAAAAAATTCTAAAAATGGTTTCTTATGCTTTTAATTAACTTTTAGATAGAATAGAAACTCTTTATTAAAAAAAATCAAAAAATTAGGAACAATTTAATGGAACAATTTATCCAAGATTGGGGATATATAGCACTATTTTTATATACATTTGGTGGTGGATTTGTAGGACTTGCAATAGCTGGTGCTTTGTCTTATGCAGGAGATTTGAATATTTATATTTGCGTAGCAGTTGCAACTATATCAAATTTTGTTGGTAGTCAATTTCTGTTTTTTTTAGCTAGAAAAAATAAAACTTATGCAAAAGATATAATGAAAAAATATGGAAGAAAAGTTGCTTTAACTCATTTGATAATGAAAAAATATGGTTCTTTTGTGATTTTTATACAAAAATTTATTTATGGAGTAAAAACTTTAGTTCCTTTAGCTATTGGTATTACAAAATATTCTGTTATTAAATTTACTATTTTTAATGCGATTGCATCCACTGTTTGGGCTTGTGTTATTGGATATATAAGTTTTACTGCTGGAAAATTCCTTTTAAGTTTGAGTGAAGATTTTAAATATGTTGGACTTGTAGCTGTAACAGCTATTATTTTGATAGTTATATTTACAAATAAAAATAGAAAATAATTATGCAGTTTTCAGAACTAAACCTTTCTAAAGAGTTTTTACAAAACTTGGACTCTTTGGAATACAAAACATTAACTTTAATTCAAGAAAAAACTATTCCAGATGCTTTACAAAATAAAGATTTAATAGCAAAAGCCAAAACAGGTTCAGGAAAAACAGTTGCTTTTTGTTTACCAATAGTAAATAAATTAAAAGCAAAAGAGTTTAAGATTCAAGCATTGATTTTAGCTCCAACAAGAGAGTTAGCGAATCAAATAGCACAAAATTTAAGAAATTTATCAAGACATATTCATAATGTAAAAGTTTTAACTTTATGTGGTGGAGTTCCTTTTAAACCACAAGTTGTCTCTTTACAACATAATGCACATATTGTTGTTGCAACACCAGGAAGAGTTTTAAAACATATAAAAGAGAAAAATATAAATTTAGAAAATATTAGTACTTTTGTTTTAGATGAAGCTGATAAGATGCTTGATATGGGTTTTTATGATGATATTATGGAAATAATTGAGAATTTACCTAAAAATAGACAAACTATGCTTTTTTCTGCAACTTATGAAAAAAATATAGAAACTTTTGCTTCAAATATTTTAAAAAATCCAATTTATAAAGAAATTTCTGATGAAAAAGAGATTCTTATAAATCAAAAATTTTATGAAGTTACTCCAAGTGAAAAAACAGCACTTATTCCAGCACTTATATCTCATAATCAAGCAAAAACAACTTTGATTTTTTGTAATATGAAAATAACTTGTGAAAAATTAGCTGATGATTTATATGATTTAGGGCTTGATATTTTAACTTTACATTCAGATTTAGAACAAAAACAAAGAGATGAAACTATGGTTTTATTTTCAAATAAATCATATCCAATACTCATTGCAACAGATGTTGCTTCAAGAGGACTTCATATTGATGATGTTGATTTAGTTATCAACTATGACTTAAGTTTAGATGAAAAAATACATACTCATAGAATAGGAAGAACGGCAAGAGCTGGAAAAGGTGGTTTAGCAATCTCTTTATTTACTGAAAATGAAATAGATAAATTTGAAATCATAAAAGAGAAATTTAATAATATTAAAATAGAAAATCCAAAAGACATAAAAGACGATATCTCTTTTGAAATAAATTCAAATTTTAGAACTGTTTTTATAAATGGTGGGAAAAAGCAAAAGCTTAGAAAAGGTGATATTTTAGGTGCTTTAATATCTGAAGCTGGTTTAAAAAGTGATGACATAGGAAAAATTGATGTTATGGATTTTTGTTCTTATGCTGCAGTAAAAAGTGATAAAATAAGTAATATTTTTTCAACGTCAAAATCTATGAGGATTAAGGGAAAGTATTATATTATAATAGAAAAATAAGAAAAATAAAAGATAGTAATATTAAGGATAAGTTAGCTTGTTTAGAAACAAATTATTTCTAAAAATTGTAATGATTTTTACTTTACCAGTACTAGGTATTTTATATTTTAGTTCGATTTTAGTTCTTGAAAAAATTGAGATGGCTAATGAAGTTGAATTAAATCATAATAACTTACATTACATAAAAGCAGTAGAAGAGTTTGTATCTTCTTTAGAAAAAGAGCAAAATTTATCACTTAAATATTTATCAAGTAGAGGTTTAAATAAAGAGTTAATAGAACATCACCAAGAGGTATCTAAAAAAGCTTTATTATCATTAGAAAAATATAAAGAAGAAAAAGCCGAATTAAAAAAATATAAGTTAGAAATTAGTGATTTACTATCTTTACGAAAACAAATTTACAATTTAAATACAACTCCAGAAGAGATAATAAAGTGTTTTAACCAAACAACAAAAACCGCTATTGATTCTATGTTTTTGATTAAGTTTGCAAAGTTATCAAATGATTTTAGAGTTGATTTATCAAAAATGAATCATTTTTTAAATGTAAATCAAAATATAGATGGTATATCAAAAATTTTTCTTGATATGTTAGGACAATTAGAAAGAGAAGTAGCGATTTTTGATAGAGATGTGATTATAGAAAGAAATTTAAGTTTTGTTTATCTATTCTTTTGCTTTTTTACTTTAATATCTTTATTTTTTGTACTAAAAAATATTATTTATAATGAACAAAAATCTTTTGACAAAATTCAAAAACATAAACATATCTATGAAATCTTAAATGCAACAAATAAATTTTTAATGAAAACATTTGATAAAGAGAGACTTTATTCTAATGTATGCGAACTTTTGAGTGAAAATGAACATTTAAAATTTTGTTTTATCTATGATTTTTCTTCAAAAATGATTTTTGCTAAAGATGGTGAACTAAAAGATGTTGTTATTTCACAAGTAGATAAATATGGAAATGTTTCTCATGATAATTTAGTTTCAAAAACTATGAAATATGAAACAAATATCATTATAAATAATTTTAAAGAAAAAAATATTTCTGTGTTCTATAAAGATGCTGATAAATTAAATATTAAATCTATGGCAACATTTCCTATCAAAAAATTCAATCAAGTTGTTGGAGTTTTAATAATCTATTCAAAAGAATTAGAATTTTTTGATCAAGAAGTAGAAATTTTATTTGATAAACTTGTTAGTGATATTACTCATTGTTTAGAAAAAATTGAATATGAAGATATAAGATTGAAGCAAGAAGCTGAATTAAGACTATCTTCTTATGCTTTTGATTCTTCTGCACCTATGATTATTACAGATGTTTATAATAATATAATAAAAGTAAATCAAGCTTTTTGTAAAATAATGGGATATTCAAAAGAAGAAATAATTGGACAAAATCCAAGAATTTTTAAAACTGCACACCAAGATAAAGAGTTTGTTGAAAACTTATGGAATAGTTTGAAAATAAATGGAAATTGGAGTGGTGACGTTTATAATAAAAAAGCAAATGATGAAATAATTGCTTTAAAAGCTACAATTACGGTAATAAAAAATCAAGATGATAAAATCACAAATTATTTAGGTCAATATATGGATAATAGTGAGCAAAAAGATAAAGAAAAAATCTTAGAATATCAAGCAACTCACGACAATCTTACAGGATTACCAAATAGATTGTTGTTAACAGATAGAATAGAACATGCTATTACAAAAACTGTAAGACATAAAATCTTTGGAGGATTAATATTTATTGATTTAGATAACTTCAAAGCTGTTAACGATACTTTAGGGCACGATATCGGAGATGTTTTATTAATTACAGTAGCTAAAAAAATAAAACAAGTAATAAGAGATGAAGATACCGTTTCAAGAATAGGTGGAGATGAATTTATAGTTTTAATTGATAATATTGGAAATAATAGTATAGATGCTAAGAAAAATATAACAAGTTTGGCAGAAAAAATAAAAGAGACGTTAAATGACATCACGCATATTGAAGGGCATGTAAATATATCAACACCAAGTATTGGAATAACTTTATTTAGTGATGCTAGTGTTAGTGTAAAAGATATTATAAAACAAGCTGATACAGCTATGTATAGTGCTAAAAAACAAGGAAAAAATGCAATAGAATTTTTCTAAAGATTTTATGGAGCCAATCTTGATATAGACCAAGCTCCATTTTCTTTAAGCTCATATAAAAATCTATCATGAAGTCTATCTTGTCCACCTTGCCAAAACTCTATTTTTGTAGGTTTGATAATATATCCACCCCAAAAAGAAGGGAAAGGAACTTCTCCATTTACAAACTTATTTTTTATTTCATCAAATTTTTGTTCTAATAAACTTCTTGAACTGATAACTTGACTTTGATGTGATACCCAAGCTCCAATTTGGCTCCCTTTTGGACGAGACAAAAAGTATTTTAAAGACTCTGTTGTAGAAATCTTTTGAATATCTCCTTCTATTTTTACTTGTCTTTCTAAGTCAAGCCAAGGAAAAAGTGCAGCAGCTTTAGGATTTTCTTTTATTTGATTTGCTTTTGTACTTTTATAATTTGTAAAAAAAACAAAACCTTTTTCATCAAAAATTTTTAATAAAACAGTTCTTATGCTTGGCATCATATCTTTTCCAACTGTAGCAAGGCTAAAAGCATTTGGCTCTGTTAATTTTGCTTCAATTGCTTCATTAAACCAAGTTTCAAACTGTTTAAAAGGGTTTTGGTCTAAATCTTTTATGTCCAAACCTCTGGTAGTATATTTTGCTCTTAAGTTTGTTAAATCCAAATGAAATCCTTTTAAAATTAGTTATTTCTAAATGCGAATCAAATATTAAAAAAAATTATTATATAATTTGTATTCTATTATATAAAATATTAGGAGAAGATTATTTGAGCTTCACAAATACCGAATATCTATTATTACTTTTGATACTCCTATTTTTGATTTTTTTCATATTAAAACTAAAAGAATTTAAAAAACTAAAAAAAGAAAATCACATCTTAAAACAGTATAATGAAGCTACAAAAGATAGCAATATTATTTCAACTTCTGATTTAAAAGGAAATATCACATACGTAAATGACAAATTTTGTGAAGTCTCTTTATATAATTATGAAGAAGTTATAGGAAAGCCACACTCTATTGTAAGAGGTGAAGAAGATGATGAAATTTTTCAACAATTGTGGGAAAATATAAAAAATAAAAAAGCTTGGTATGGAGTTTTAAAAAACAGAAAAAAGAATGGTGAATTTTATTGGGTAGATATAAATATTAGACCTATATTAAATGAAAAAAATGAGATTATCGAATATATTGCAATTCGTCATGAAATAACTAATTTGGTATTAAAAACTGAAGAGTTAAAAAGAAACTTAAGACTTGATTCTTTAACAAATATTGGAAATAGATATAAGTTAATAGAAGATGTTTCAAAGTCTGTAAATCCTTGTATATCGATTTTAGATATTGTTAGTTTTAGTGATGTAAATGATTTTTTTGGATATAAAACGGGTGATAATGTTTTAAAAATTGTAGCTAGAAAAATTGAAGAGCTATTAATCGATAAAGAAAATTATAAAGTTTATAGAGATCATTCAGATACTTTTTGTATTGTTGCCCAAAACGAAGATAGAGATAAGTTTATAAAAAATATAGATGAGATATCTAAAACAATAGCAAAAGTTCCAATTGTTATAAAAAGTAGAGAATTATATGTTCAGTTAAGTTATGTTTTCTCTTTTGAATCAAAAGAAAATTTATTAGAGACTGCAAATATTATTAAAAGATATTCTCATGCAAATAAAAATATTATTATTTATGATAAAGCTTTAGAGTTAGAAAAAGATTATGAAAAAAATATTTTTTGGACTTTAAAAATCAAAAAAGCATTGGATGAAGATAAGATTGTTCCATATTTTCAACCAATTTACAATTTGAAAACAAGCAAAATTGAGAAATATGAAGCTCTTGTAAGATTGATTGATGGAAATAATGTTATTTCTCCATATTATTTTTTAGATATATCAAAAAAATCAAAACAGTATTTGCAACTTACAAAAACCATGATTCAAAAAACTTTTGATTATTTTAGAGATAAAGATTTTGAATTTTCTATAAATTTAACTTTTGAAGATATAAAAAGTGAATATATTTCATCTTTTATAATTGAGTTATTAAAAGAGTATAAAATAGGGCATAGAGTTGTTTTTGAAATAGTTGAAAGTGAAGAAATAGACAACTTTAGAAAGATAAATGAATTTTTTGTAACTATTAGAGAGTATGGTTGTAAAATTGCAATTGATGATTTTGGTTCAGGATATTCTAATTTTGAATATCTAGCAAAACTAAACGTTGATTATATAAAAATAGATGGTTCTTTAATAAAAGATATTTTGATAAATAAAAGTAGTCAAAATATTGTTTCTATGCTTGTTAATTTTGCAAAAGGACAAAAAGTAAAAACTATTGCAGAATTTGTATCTAACAAAGATATTTTGAATAAAGTTAGAGAGTTAGGTATCGATTATGTTCAAGGTTATTATATAAAAGAGCCAATAGCTTCGATTGATGGTTTAAATGATATTATAAGCCTAAGAGAGTTCTCTTAAGTTTATAATTTATCTTCAAAAATATTAAATAACATAAATTTTAAATCTATTTTCATTTTCGCTGATAAAATTTTTTTATTTGAATAGATATAAAAAGGAACAGTATTTCTCATAGAGTGTTTTAATCTTTTTCTTAATGTCGAAATCTCATCTATATTTATAAGTTCATCACCATCATATAAATAAAAATCTTTTGAAATACCCAAACTAAACGATACTATTTGATAAGCGAAAAACAGATCTTCATCTTCATATTTTTTTATAAAATCATCTAATGCACTTTGAAGTTTGTTAAGTCTATTTTGTGTGATGTATCCAAAACTTTCTCTAAATTTATATCTTTCAACAGTAGAAAAATCTAATACTTTATAAAACTCATTTAGATTTTTCCAAGGACTTCTAAATCTTTGTTTTCCAAATAATACTTCTTCAAAACAGTATAAATATTTCATATCTTCTTTTGTTAGTGTTTCTTTGTTTTTTATATCAAAATATCTATTTTTAAATAAAGATATGAGCCAATTCTCATCAAGCATAGAAATTGTATCAAGCTCTTTTTGTTTATTTTCATTTTTAAAATTCCAAAGCATAGAAATAGAGTTTGATAGTTTTTCTTCATCTTTTTCATCTTCAAAATATTTTGTTGCTAAATATTGAACAACATTTTCAAGTAAAGAGTCAGTTTTTGCTATTCCATGATTAAAGATCACTTTTTTATAAAGATTAAATCTCATTTCAAGCATATGTTCAATATCAATCAAACTCATATCAAAGAAACTCAAATAAAACTTATCTTCTTTTTGAACTAAAACAGCTTGTTTTGTGATACGAATATGGTCATTTGGTCCAGTTATATAACCACTTGCTAACATATCACGATTTATATAATCAAGTCTATCTGCATCAACTGTGCTATTTATAAACTCATGTAAAACTTTAAAATCAAAATCTTCATAAGTTATCTCTTCTAAAATTAAAAGAGATAATTTTTTGATTAGTTTTAAATAATCTTTTTCTTGAGTTTTAAAAACAAGTTCATCTAATTCATAATCAAATAAAAGCTCTAAAAGATTTTCACCAATAGCTTCGTGTAATACATCTTTGCAATTTTTAGTAATTTCTTCATAGTTTTCTTTAAAAGTAAACTCTTTTTCTAAAAGTACTTCTTGATTTTCTTCTTTTGTTTTTATTTTGTTATAGACTTTTTTTAAAGCATATTCAACTTGATGAGAAAAAGGTAAATGCCCAACATCATGAAGTAGGGCAACTATTCTTATAGTTTGTAATAAAAGAGTGTAAGTTGCTCTTTGTGATTTTGATTTTGTTGGAATTGTAAATTGATATAAAGCTTTATTGTCAAAGTATTCTAACTCTTCGATATGGATATTTAGATTTTCTTCTTTTATGATTTTTAAAATAGCTTTTTTTGATATAGATAAAAAGTTGTTTTTTGTTTTTTTATCTGCATTTAATAAAGCATTTTTAAACATAAATGAACTTAAATGCATAGTTCCAAGACTATGAATAAATCTTTTAGTTGTAATCGATGGATATGAAAAATATGCTAAAGCATTTTGTGTTATGAATTGCAATCTATTTACAATTTTTGTTTGAAGCATTTTTTCTTCAAGTTTTGTATATTCTATATGATTGTAAATAGTGTCGTTTATTAATCTATTTTGTATCTTTAATCCTTTCTATTTTCAAAAATTCTTTCAGTAAATTGAGCAAATTTTCCTCGAACTGCTTTTTCAAGTTCTATTGCAAACATTTTAATTTCACTATGTGCTTCATTTGTTTGTTTTAATAAAGTTGTTAGTCCATTATTATATTTATTTAGGTATAAATTATCTATTTGTCGATTTGAACCAATAACTATTGCCATACAACTTTCATCAAGTCTTGATAAGATTAGCTGAGTAGTTTTTTCACTACTATTTTGCCACTCATCCATAATAACAATCGCACCACTTAAAGTTCGTCCTCTTGCTTCTCCTGGCCAAAGTGTTTCTATAAAATATCTTGATTTTAGTTCATCAATTTTTGAGTTTATTGACTCTTGATTTTCTCTATTTTCACTCTTTTTTAGATGTTTTTTCGCAATAAACTCTAAAGTATCATATAAAGCCATATTATAAATTCTAAATTTCTCTTCATTTCCTGCTAAAAAACCAACTTCTGCGCCTTTATCAAGTGATTCTATTGAGTTTCTTACATAAACTATTTTGTCATAAATCCCCAAATCAATCAATCTCATAGAACAAACAATAGACATCAAAGTTTTTCCACTTCCCGCTTTTGCATCAATTACAAGTAAATCATACATATTTGATAAAATAGCTTTTGCAAATAGTTTTTGTTTGATGTTTACTGGTTTTATATTTAATGCTTTAAAATCATTCTCTTTTAAAGTATCTATTTTGCCATTTGTTACTATTGCATATTCGATGTTTCCATCACTACTTTCAAATGAATAAGAAAAATTTTGCATTTCATATTCTTTGTCAATAGATGTAATATCTTTATTTTCTAAACTATTAAATAAAGAAGAATCTAAATTTATATTTTTTACAAAATTAAATGTCGGAACTGTTGATTTATCATCGTGTAAGGTTTCAGCTTTTATATTTTTAAAAATAGCAAATGTTCTTGCATAAACATCTAAAGATAAAAAGATAGTTCGACAGCCTTTATAATACTCTTGAGCTATTGAAGCTACTTCAATTATTCTTTTATCATTTGATTCAGAAAGATGAACTTGTTCAATCTCAGTTTCATATTTATCTTTTGAGATAATATCAAGATTTAATTCATCGTTATAAAGCTTTACAACTTTAAAGTCTGATTTATAATCAACTTCTTTGATTTTCATTTTAGCTAATAGTCTTGCAAACTCTCTTGAATAGTACCCTAGCTCATTACTTAACTTTTTTTTATCCTCTAATTCAAGAAGTACAGTTTCAGGGATAACAATATGGTTGGTTTTATTGTCTGATATTTTGTAGAGATTTTGAAGGTTTTGTAAAATGATATTTGTATCTAGTACATATACTTTTTCTTTCATAGAAAAATTTTAGCATAAATTTATAACAGTTGGGTTACAAAACTTAGGAAATTTTTCCTAAGCTCTTGATAGTTTTACTAAAGAATTTATCATACCTATTGCTGACTCTTCATTTAGTGGTTTATCATAAGTAGTTAAAATCTCTCTAGCTAAGATATTTGCTCCTAAGTGTTGGAACATAATTCTCATTGCTTGAAGTCCTTTTACTCCACCACCACCGCTGTGTGTTGCTAATCCAACAATTTTTTCATTAAAGGCATCTCTCCAATTTTTTGTTGCTCTTGAAGTCCAAGCCATAGCGTTATTTAAAACTGGAGGCATAACACCATTGTATTCTGGTGCAACTATAATAAAAGCTTTTAAATCAATAATTTTTGTAGCTAAATCTAAAGCAGATTCTGGAATACCATTTTTTTCTTCTTCAATTGTACTATATAAAGGTAAGTTGTAATCTACTAAATTTATTACTTCAGCTTCGCAATTTTGACTTTGTGCTAACTCTTTTAATTTAAGAGCTAATTTTTGATTATTATTTGAACTTGCTACTAATATTCCTATTTTTGACATAAATTTCCTTAAAATTTTTTTTAACACTTGATTATATCAAACTAATTTTAATATATATCTTTTGATAAAAAAAATTAAAAAAAGAAAAAAAATAGATATAATAATTTTAAGTATTTCTAAATTAATTTATTGAGTTAAAAATGAAACCATCAAAAGAAGAACAATTTCTCAAAATAATAAAAGTTATGCCTTCTGTTTTTGTTGTAGTTTTTTCTCTGTTTGTAATTTTATTTTTATACTTTGAAAATAAAAAAACTTTTAATAAAGAAAGAAGAACGATAGAACAAAAATATATTTTAAAAAATAAAGAAATTATAAAAGAAGAAGTATCAAGAGTATTTACTTTTACTAAACAACTTCAAAAAAATACAGAAGAAGAATTAAAACAAAATGTAAAAAATAGAGTTTATGAAGCTCATGAAATGGCTACAAATATCTATGAAAAATATAAAACAACAAAATCAAAACAAGAAATATTTCAAATTATAAAAGTTGCTTTAAGTGGTATAAGATTTAACGAAGGAAGAGGTTACTTCTTTATTGATGACATTTATGGAAATAAACTCTCTCACCCAATTGATACAAGCATTGAAGGTAAAAACTTTTTAAATTATACTGATGTAAATGGATATAAATTTTTTGAAAATATTGTAAATACAATAAAAGAAAAAACAGAAAGATTTGATGAATATTATTGGTATAAACCAAATACAAACAAAGAAATAGGGCGTAAAATTGCATTTTATAAAACTTTTGAACCTTTAAATATTGCTATTGGAACTGGAGAATATTTTGATGATTTTGAAAAAATAATCCAAAAAAAGGCTTTGGAGTATATAAATCTAGTTAGATTTGGAAGATCTGGTTATATTTTTATAATAAATTATGATGGAACATATTTAAACCACATTAGAAAAGATTATATAGGTAAAAACTATTTAGAAAATGATGAAGTCAAAGATAAAAAAAGAGTTATTAGTGATTTAATAAATATTGCTAAAAATGGAAATGGTTTTTATACTTATATACAAAATAAACCTAGTACAGAGCATCCCACAGAAAAAATAAGTTTTGTTCAAGGAATGGATGATTGGAATTGGCTTATTGGAGCTGGATTCTATGAAGATGATTTAAATCAAGAGATTGCAGATGTTAAAAAGAAATTGGACAGAAATTATGAAAAATATGCACTAAATATTTTAATTCTTGGAATGATTTTAATTATATTTTTATTGGTAGCTTCAGGATATGTTTCAATTTTTTTAGAAAATAAACTAAAAGAGTATAAAAGAGAGTTAGATAATAAACAAGCGATTTTATACCAACAATCAAAAATGGCTGCAATGGGAGAGATGATTGGAAATATTGCTCATCAATGGAGACAACCTTTATCTATAATTACAACTGCAACAAGTGGTATGGTTTTACAAAAACAAATGGGAGTTTTAACTGATGAATTCTTCTTTGAAGCTTCAAACAGAATAAATGCTTCTTCTCAATATTTATCTCAAACAATAGATGATTTTAGGAATTTTTTTATACCAAATAAAGAAAAATCAAAAGTTAATTTGATAGAAATATTTAAAAAAACCTTGGATTTAATCTCAGCTCAATTTAGTTCAAAAGATATAGAAATTATAAAAAATATTGAAGGAGTTGAGTTTGAAAGCTATGAAAATGAGCTTATTCAAGCATTAATAAATATCTTAAATAATTCAAGAGATGAACTTATAAAAAAAGATGGTGAAAGATTTATTTTTGTAGATGCTTTTGAAAAAGATAATTTTATAAATATAATTATAAAAGATAATGCTGGTGGAGTGATAAAAGAGAACTTAGATAAAATTTTTGAACCATATTTTACAACAAAATATAAAAGCCAAGGAACAGGAATAGGGCTTTATATGACAGAAGAAATTATCACAAAACATCTAAATGGAACTATTTGTGTTAAAAATGTAGAATTTACATATGATGAAAAAGAGTATTTTGGTGCAGAGTTCACAATAAGAATTGATTTGAATACTAATTTGGAATAAAAGTTTTATATAAAGATGGTGCGAATGGTGAGAATCGAACTCACACTCCGAAACCGGAACGGGATTTTAAGTCCCGCGCGTCTACCTATTCCGCCACACTCGCACAGTGTATAATAAAAATCAAAAGTGGTGGTTCGAGACAGAATCGAACTGTCGACACAAGGATTTTCAATCCTTTGCTCTACCGACTGAGCTATCGAACCATTTACTTTTGAAAAAGTGGTGGTGAGAGAAGGATTCGAACCTTCGAAGCCGTAGGCGGCGGATTTACAGTCCGCAGGATTTGACCACTCTCCAACCTCACCATAAAAAAAACTTAAACTAATTGGATGGGGTAGAAGGATTCGAACCTTCGAGTGACGGTACCAAAAACCGTTGCCTTACCGCTTGGCGATACCCCAATAATTTAAGTGGACGCAATTATATACTTAAAATAATTAAATTTAGCTAAAGAAATAACATAATTATGAATAAATTTTAAAAAATTTATTCATAAGGAGTTGGAATTGGAGGAAATTGTTCAAAAGATTTTTTTATAGCACTTGAAATAGAAGCTTTATATTTTTGATTTTGTGAAGGATTTGAGAACTGTAAAAACTCTATACTTCCTTGTTCTGTTTTCTCTTTTTTATAAACATAAGCAACTTTTTTACCTAGTTTTATAGCATTTTCATATAAAGTTTTTGCATATTCATTTATATAAGGGAACTCTTTTTCTTTTATTTTATCTCCCCAGCAAAAAAATACAAATTTTCCAGCAGGTATAAAGTTTGCAGCATCAAGATACATAATATCTCTATCAAACTCTGTATTTTGAGCTGAGTTGTATCTTTCTAAATCTTCATTAAACTTTATGAGTAAAGTTGAAGCATCAATATTTCTTTCTATTAAGTTGAATAGATTTTTTATCTCTACGATTTTACCTTTACAAGACTCTCTCATAGCTTGTTTAAACACAGTTATATAGTTTTCAGCTTTTAGTTCTATTAGTTTATCAAAGTCTTCAAAATCTTGTTCTAATAGATATTTATTTGAATCAAATCCCATTGGAGTTACAACTGGATTGTACAAAAATACAGTCCCAATGATATTCTGTTTTCTATCTTTTGTTGTTTTTATCAGATTTTTGAACTCTTTTACTGATATTTCTTCACCTTCTTCGTTGAAGTACATATAACTTTGAGTTAAAAATATCTCTTCATATTTAGTTTGTATTTCTCCAAAATACTGCATTTTGCTCCTTTATTGTTTCTATATCTATTTTATCAAATCTTACTGCACAGATGGCTTAGGTTTTTTTAATTTATAATCTTCATATATTCTCAAATTAGCACATTCACGTATCAAATCTTTATAGTAACTTGTATTACTATAATCTTTTCTCAATGTATCAAAATATTTACCAAAATTGTTATTTATATATTCTTTATAAACTTTTGCATTTCCGTAGAACCAAAATCTCTTTAAATTATATCTATCAAAATCTTTATTGTAATAATCTTTTGTTTTGCTAGAAGTTTCAATATCAAAAAGTGATAATTCAATTTTTGCTAACATATAAGTGATTTTTGCTTTAAACTCTTCATTTCTCGATTCATTTAAAGCTATTGTGTAATGTTTTGTTGCTAAATCTAATTTTTCTTTTTGTAAATCATAATCAGTAAAAGATGAAACACTTCGATAAACTACTGTTAAAACATTTGAATTTCCAAAATAACTAAGATTATATAAAGCATTTGCATAAAGGTAGTTATCCATTGCACTATTTGGATTTTTTTCTAATTCATTTTTTATTACAATAACTTTTTCAAGAAACTCTTTTACACTTATAGTGTATTCTTTTCCACTTCTATTATTTCCTTTAATCAAACCGTTAAATGGATTAAATTGAATTTTCTCGTTTAACATAAAAGCGTTTAAATCAAGTGCTTCTTTAAATTTTAGATTGTTAATTAAAAGTTTAGTTTTTGTATCCAACATATTTGAACTTAATACAAATTTACCATTTCTTTTTTCTAATAATTTGTGTTGTTCATATTTAGAAGCAAAATACTCTTTTATTTTAGAATCTTTAGGATTTTCCATAAATATTCTAAATTTTTCAAGTAGTTCTAAATCAAAATATGAAATATCTAAATGGTTGATATATTTAGCTAAAAATGCGTTAAATTTATCATTTTGTTTTGAATATAGTTTTTCTAAAATTACAAAAGTATAATCACGAATTGAAGTAGAATTTATTTCATTTTTAGTTAGTTTTGTCATTTTTTCATAGATTTCATTTTCTATTTTTGTATCAATTTTATCTAACTTTTCTAGATACAAAATATATGATAAAGTTTTAACTTCGTGAGAATTTGGATAGTTCTTTTCTAATTCAGCTGTAATTTTTGAACTCTCTTCAAATTTTTTCTCATAAAGATTAAAATATGCAAGACTTAGATTTACTAAATACATATCATCTTTTTTTATAGTTTTTAAATAATTTATATAAGCAGTTATTGGATAATCTCTTAAATATTCTGAATTCTGGTCAAAAGTGTGTTGAGTATTTAAAAGTTCTCTAAATAAAACAAAATCAAACCATTTTGAATTTTTATCAAGCTTATAAATATTATCTAACTCCTCAAGAACACTACTATTTTCATTTAAAGCTCGAAGTGCAAAAAATTTTGTTTTTTCTTCATCCGTTTTTGCTAAATTTAATAATTCTTTCCATTGTTCATCAGTTTTTATATGAAAAAAGTTATAGTAACTTAAATGTGAATTGATTTTATCTTTACTGAAAAGTTTAGAAAATTCATAAACACCATTTACAGTTTGTCCATTTTTTATCAAAGCACCAGCATAAAGACCTTGAATCCAATCTTTTACAATAGTTTTAGAATCATTTTCTAATAAATATCTATATTTTTCATAGATTTTTAGAGGTTCTTTTTGTTTATAATGAGCAAGTCTTAAAGCTAAATAAAAATATCTAAGTTTTAGCCAAGATGAATTTACACTATCTATTTTTTCTAAAGCTTCATTTAAAAGTATCTTTTCATCAATCAACCTTCTTTTATCATCTTCACTCATGTAATAGTTTCGAGTTACTTGTTTTTCTTGGTTACCAACGAAGTTTATATAATCTAAAATCTCTTTATCTTGAATCTTATAAAGATCAATTCTTTTATAAACAATCTCTTCAATTTCTTTTAAAGTAAATTTATCATTTAACTCTTTTTTCCACTCTTTTAGATTTTCTTTTTTATTTTTATCTTCATAAGCCCAAACAATCGTGTTATAAACATTTGCAGAATTTACCTCTTCTGAAACATTTGAGAAAGGGAAATCCCTATTTTCTAAAAAAACAAACTCTTTTTGGTTATAGTCCCATTCACCTGCACACGCAAATAACGAAATTTTTATTAATAAAAATAAGGTAAAAACTCTAATAAACATTGATTTCCTTGATTTAAAAGTTTAATATAATAACATTTATATATAAAAATTGTTCTGTTTGTAATTTTAAGATGTAAAGAGAATTTATTTTATCAAATTTTCTAAATCAAATTTATTTTTATATTTGTATGTGTAAAAGATTATTTCATTAAATCTATTTTTTGTAAGATTCTTAAAATCATCTAAAGCTATTTTTAACTCTTTTTCATTTACATCTTCAAATCTAAAAATATCATTTTTATAAACGTATCTTCCTTTGAAATAAAAACTATTTAAAACTTTGAATTTATTTTGTGAAATTTCTTGAAAGTTTGAATCAAAATCTTTTTTCTCAACTCCCTCAAATATACTTAAAGCTTTGTTTTGACGAAATTGAATAGCTTGAGAATAAAGTGGAAGAGCAAGTTTTAGTTTTAGTGGATAAGTATCAAAATTGTAGTGATATTTTTTTGCAATTTCATTATCTAAAATAGAGTTTTTTGTATCAAAATCACCAATATTTGACATATTATAATACATCAAAACTCCATAATCAATCGGAGGAACACCAGTTCTCATATAATATTTTATTTGGTGAAGTCTTATTGTTGCACTTATTGTTTTATTTAATTTTGTTTTTAAATCACTAAGAAGATTAAAATAGTTTGATTGACTTGAATCTGACCAATCACAATCTATTTGTACTTCATCAAAGTTTAAATCTTTTAATATTAGTAAAATTTCATTATTAATTAAAGAATAATCGACATTTTTCATAGTTTCATTTGTGATATAAATAACAGGAACAAAATCTTTTGGAATAGTTTTTAGATTTGTTTTGATTGGTTCAAGTTTTGTAGAAAATGCAATATCTAAGACTTTTATATACAACTTTTCATTTGTATCTTTTATATCAAAACTATTTTCCCACGAATAAAAAGAGATAGTTGAATTTTCATTTTTTATAGTTTTTGAGAAAAATGATAGAGTGATTAAAAGAATTAAAATAAAAACTAAAATATATTTTTTCATACTTTTCTCACTCTATTTTTTAAGTCACTCCTTTTAACTACTGGAGTTATTTTTTCCCTTTTTGATATATTTTAAAATCGCCACATTGTTGGATTAGTTCTTGATAATATTTTGTATCTCCAAAATCTTGTTTTAGAGTATCAAAATATTTTGCTCCATTTTTTTGTAAAAATGTTTCGTATATTGTTCCATAATTATATTTTGATTCACCGTAATATTTCCATCTATCTTTTTCATTACTTAAATCAGCAAGTGCAAGATAAGCTTTTGAAATCATATAAGTTAATTTTGCTTGGAACTCTTTATCTTTTGAATTTTCTAAAGCAATATTGTAGTGTTTTATTGCTTTTTCTAACTTCTCTTTTTGTAGAAGTGGTGAACCAATAGAGTAGTTACTTCTATAAACAGTAGTAATTCTATCTGAGTTTCCAAAATAACTTAGGTTATATAGAGCATTTGCAAAAAGATAGTTATCCATTACACTTTTTGGATTTTTTTCAAGTTCTGTTTTTATAACAATCATTTTTGTTAAAAACTCTTTTATAGTTAAAACATCTTGTTTACCTGTTCTGTTGTTTCCTTTTATAAAAGTATTAAAAGGGTTAAATTCGATTTTTTCATTTAAAAAAGAAGTATTTGTTTCTAAAGCTTCTTGAAATTTTAAGTTATTTATCAAAAGTCTAGTTTTTGTAGCATAACTATCATTTTTTGCTTGTTTAGAAAAACTTTTTTGCATATACTCTTTTAGTTTCGAATCTGGAGTTGATTTCATAAAAACTTCAAATTTTTCCATTAACTCTAAATCAAAAGCTGACATATCCAAATAGTTTATATATTTTGATAAAAAGGCATTAAATTTATCATTTTGTTTTTTATATAATTTTTCTAAAATTACAAAAGTATAATCATGAATTGATTGAGAAGTGTGATCTTTTTTTGTAAGTTCTGTCATTTTAGTATAAATTTCATTTTCTGTTTTTATATCGATTTTTTCTAGTTTTTCTAAGTATAAAATATATGCTAATGTTTGCGCTTCGTGTGAGTCTGGATATTTTTCTAATAACTCTTTACTATATTTTGAAGCTTCTACATAATTTTTTTGGAAGATACTAAAATAGGCAAGGCTAAGATTTACTAAATACATATCATCTCTTTTTATAGTTTTAAGAAATTCAATATATTTTTTTGGAAGTTCTATTACTGTTTCTTCATTTTGATTAAAAAATAGTTGATAATTTAGAAGTTCTCTAAAAAGAACAAAGTCAAGCCATTTTGAGTTTACATCTACTTTTTTAATATTTTCTAATTCTTCTAAAATATTACTTTCAGTTTTTAAACTTCTAAGAGCATAAAATTTTGTTTTTTCTTCATTGTTTTGCGCTTTTGTTAAAAGTTCATTCCATTGTTCATTTGTTTTTATGTGAAAAAAGTTGTAATAGCTTAAATGTGAGTTTATTTTACTTTCATCAAGCAATTTTGAGAACTCATAAACACCTTTTACTGTTTCATTATTTTTTATCAAAGCACCTGCATAAATACCTTGAATCCAATCTTTTACGATAGTTTTTGTGTCATTTTGAAGTAGATATTTATATTTTTCATAAATTTTTAAAGGTTCTTGTTGTTTAAAGTGAGCAAGTCTAAAAGCTAAATAAAAATATCTAAGTTTTAAATATTGTGAAGTTGTTTTATCAATATTATTTAAAGCTTCATCTATATAACCTTCGCATCCTGTTGGAACAGGTTTATAATAGTCATAAGTTACACAACTTTCTTGTTTTTCTACAAATTTTATATATTCTGAAATTTCATTATCTCTTAAAAGGTTAAGATTTTTTCTTTTATAAATAAAATCTTCTATATTTTCAATAGAGTATCTATTTTTTAACTCTTCTTGCCACTCTTTTAGATTTGCTTCTTTATTTTTTCGTTCATATTCATAAATAATTGTGTTATAAACAGCTGCTTCATCCAAGTTTGAATAGTTTGCTAGTGGGGAATTTCTATTATCTAAAAATATAAACTCTTTTTCATAAGGGTCAATCCAATATCCGCAAGAAAATAAGTTTATATTTAATATAAATATAAAAAATAGAGCTCTTAAAATCATAAATTTCCTTTTATTAAATTGTTTAAATCGTATTTGTTTTTATATTTTAAAGTGTAAAAAATAACTTCATCATATCTATTTTTTGATAAATCTAAAAAATCTTTTAGTGCTATTTTTATATCTTGTTCATTTGAGTTTTCAAGACGAAATATATCATCTTTGTATATATATCTTCCCTTAAAGTAGTGGCTATTTAGAACTTTATATCTGTTATTTTCTAGTTTTTCAAAATCATTATTGAAATCTTTTTCTTCAACTCCTTCAAATAAACTTATAGCTTTTTCTTCTCTAAATTGAATAGCTTGAGAATAAAGTGGAAGAGCAAGTTTTAGTTTTAGAGGATAAACATCAAAATTGTAGTGATATTTTTTTGCAATTTCATTATCCAAAATAGAGTTTTTTGTATTAAAATCACCAATATTTGACATATTATAATACATCAAAACTCCATAATCAACTGGTGGAATACCTGTTTTTGTGTAGTATTTTATTTGGTGAAGTCTTATAGTTGCACTTATTGTTTTATTTAATTTTTCTTTTAAATCTTCAAGTAAATTAAAGTAGTTTGATCTTGTACTTAAACTCCAATCACAATCTATTTGAATTTCATCAAATTTGTAGTTTTTTAAAGTCTCTAAAATCGCTTTGCTAAGTAAAGAATAATCTACATTTTTCATAGTTTCATTTGTGATATAAATAACTGGAATAAAGTTTTTTGGAGTTTCTTTTATATTTGTTTTTAGTAGTTCTAATTTCGTAGAAAAATTTACATCTAAAACTTTTATATAAAGTTTTTCATTTATATTTTGTTCTTCAAAACTATTTTCCCAAGAGTAAAATGAGATTTGAATATCTTTTTTTTGAGTT
Source organism: Aliarcobacter butzleri (assembly GCF_900187115.1). Lineage (NCBI taxonomy): Bacteria > Pseudomonadati > Campylobacterota > Epsilonproteobacteria > Campylobacterales > Arcobacteraceae > Aliarcobacter > Aliarcobacter butzleri. Next base: position 1,534,370 of record NZ_LT906455.1, on the reverse strand, counting down.
TTATTGTAACTAAAAACAATAAGTGCAAAAACTAAAATTAGACTTATTAAAATTACTATTTTTTTCATATATTTTCACTTTCACTATATTTGTAATCTAAGTGTAAATTTGCTAGAGAAATTGCACTTTTTACTCTAGTACTTGCTACATAATAGATATTTAACTCTTCATTTATTCTTTGAAAAGAGAGTTTGTTTTTTGTATTTAAAATATCTTTTTTAGAGATGAAATCATCAGCCATCAAAACTTGTTCGTACTCTAAACCTTTTGATTTATGAGCAGTTGTAAAGATAATGTCCGCATCTTTTTTATCATTTACTAAATGCTCTTTTATCTTTTTATTTATCTCAAAAATATTATCGCCATAGGCATTTATAAACTTTATTATATTTAGATAATCTTGATTTTTTGTATCTTTTGCAAAAGTTTCAAGTTCATTTATTGTTTCAAAATCTTTTATTTCATCTATTGTGATTTTGTCGTTTTTTTTCTGTTTTAGATAAAAAATAGAATATACAGTTTGATTCATAAATGAATAAGAGTTATATCCACCTTCAAAATATATTTTTTTCTTTTGATGAATATAATAAACTAACTGTTGAATCAAACCAAAAGTTGTTCTAGCAATAATACAAAAAGGTTTAGAAAAATCTATAAATTCTTTTCCAATTTTTGTATTTTGTTCCATTCCAAAAATCTTTAAAAGATTGCTTGAGTTTAATTCATAAAGATTGTTTAAACTTGATTGTAAAAATTTTGCATAGTTATTTCCAAATCTGAAGCTTTTTGTTAGATGGAATGCTGGTAAATCAACTTTATTTAAAGCATTTGTAGCAAATCTAAAACTATAAATTTGTTGAAAACTATCTCCAACATAAATTCGTCTACAATTTTGATTTTCAATAATTCCTATCATCACATCGCTTATATCTTGTGCTTCATCTACTAAAATTAAATCATAATTTAGATTTGTAGAAACCTTTTTATTTAGATAAAACATTTTTAGATAAAAATCGTGTGTTGCATCAATAACTTTATTTTTCATACTTGAAAGTAGGATTTTTAGATGAGCTAAAACTCTTTTTTCATTTTTACCTATAAGTTCTAAAATTTTTGCACTTAAATCACTTTGTTTTTTATAACTATCAAGAAGTTTTGAATCAAGATTTATCAAAGAAGAGTTGCAATAAAAAGTTATTAAATCTTTTACTAAAGCTGTATATTCCAAACTTGGAAAATAGTTTTTTTGATTTGTTTGAAACTCATAAGTTGTGATAACTTTTTCAATAATATAGTTTTTTAAATCATTTGTTAGATTGTAGTTGTATGCTTGAATCCTATTATAAGCAAGTGAGTGAATAGTACTAACGTGCAAATATGGGAGATTATAATTTTGTAGTTTTTCTTGAAGTGAAACTTGCAAAGATTTATTATAAGCAAGGTATAAAATCTTTAAATTTGAGTTTTTTTTTGCATATTCAAGAAGTGTTGTAGTTTTTCCACTTCCTGCTACGGCATTTATTTTAAAAGATAATTCTTTACTGTTTATGATTTTTTCTTGCTCTTTTGTTAATTTCATAATTTAAACAAAAACTCTTTTTGTATCAAGCTTTTTTATATCGCTAAAATTGTCCAAATAGTCTAAATAACAAACTAGATATTTTCTACTTAAATCGAATCTTTGTTTGAAATTGTGAATTTCTATATATCCATCTTCTTTTATAATCTCTCTCATAGCTTTTATAATTTTGTTTAAGCTTTCAAAATGTATAAAAATATTGTGTTGAAGCCTGATTAACTGTTTTTTTGACGTTAAAGTTTTGAAAATATCATCACCTAGTTTTCTATCAAGGTCAAGTTCATCATAGATATTATAAGGAGCTGTTGGAGTAACATCTTCTATTTTTACTCTGTTTAACACGATATTTTCTAAATCTTTTGCAAAATCTTCTTTTATATTTGCATTTTTATATAATAAACCATCTTTAATCAAAAATTCTTCATTTTCAAGTTCATCAAGTGCAGTTTGTATGAAAGCTTGACTTGCCCATTTTAATCTAAGATTTATTGAAGCATTTGAAAGTAGGGCATAACTATTTTTTGTATAAATATCTTTTATGAATTTTTTTATCTCTTCTTTTGTAGAAAGAGAATAAATAATCAAATTTTTGGTATCTACAAAAACATCTTCCATATTTTGTGCAAATTCTATTGCTTTTTCATGTGATAGAGCAAATCTTTGAGTTGACGAGATGATTCCTAAACCTTTTTTATGAACTTCAAGAAGTTGTTTATACGCATTTACAAAGTCTCTTTTTTCCAAAAATTCTAAAAGATTTCTTTTTTGGTTTTTTCTCATCGGGTCAATTATAGGATTTAAGACTTTACCTCCACAAATTGTTTCATTTCCACTTCTTAAAATAACTTTTTCTTCAAAAACTGTAAAAAGTTGCTCATTTGCTTTTAAAGTTGCAAAACCATTTTCTAAACTTGAAATACAATCAAAAAGTAAAACTTTTACATCAACTTTTTTTGCTCCAATAAATAAAGTATATGTTTGATTGTGATTTAGTTTTTTATTTTTTAAACATTTAAAAGATATATCAATACCATCAAAACCTCTGATATATCCTTTTTTTGTGATTAAATCACCTTTGTTTAAAGAATTGGCATCTATATTTTGTAGATTTAAAGCAGCACGATTTGAGATATTTGCTTCTAAGACATTTTGATTATGAACTTGAATATTTTTTATTTTTGTCTCTTTTTGTGTTTGGCAAATAAAAACTTTTTCATCAAGTTCACACTTTTTTCCTAAAATTGTTCCTGTTACAACAGTACCAAAACCTTTTGGTGAGAAGATTCTATCTATATAAAATCTAAAAAAATTCTCTTCTTGTTTTATAGAATTTTTTATACTAAAAAGTTGAGTTTTTAGTTTTTCAATAGAATTTTCATCATAAATAGAGACGCAAGAGATAAATTTTATATCAAAATCAAACTCTTTTAAAAACTCTAAAATTGACTCTTTTTGTAATTCAAGTTCATCTAAAGTTACTAAATCTTTTTTAGTTATTACTACAATTATCTCTTTTAAACCTAAAAGATTTATTATTTCTATGTGTTCTATGGTTTGTGGTTTTATACCTTCACTAGCACTAACTACAAGCATAACATAGTCAAATCCAAATGCTCCTGCAATCATATTTTTTACAAGTTTTTCGTGTCCTGGAACATCAATAAAAGCTATGTTTTGTTGACCTTTAGAGAGATTTGAAAAAGATAAATCAATAGTTATTCCTCGTTGTTTTTCCTCATTTGTTGTATCTCCTTCAAAGCCATTTAAAGCACGAATTAGTGCAGTTTTTCCATGGTCAATATGTCCTGCTGTTCCAATGATTATATTTGACATTATTTTGTACTCTCAAAAAGATTTTTTAATATTTCTTCTATTTTTTTGCAATCACTTTCTAAAATAGTTCTAAAATCAAGTAGTACTTTATCATTTTCTATTCTTGAAATAATAGAGTTTTTTCTTAAGATTTCTTCTAGTTTATTTGGTTTGTAATTTTTATGTTCTAAAGTTAAAGCAATAGTTGGAATTTTTTTATTTGGAGTTGTTCCTCCTCCAACCATTGTTGAAGTTTTTATAACTTCGCACTTTATGAAGTTTTCGCATTTTTCTTTTAGATTATTTGCTCTTTGTTCTAAAGTTTCAATTTTTGTGTTTAGCATTTTAAGTGTTGGAATACTATCAAGTTCATTTTTTAAGTATGAATTTAAAGTCTCTTCTAAAAGTGCAAGAGTTATTTTATCAACTCTTAACATTCTTAGAAGTTGATTTTTTTTGATTTTTGCTATTAACTCTTTTTTACCTATGATTATTCCTGCTTGCACACTTCCAAAAAGTTTATCTCCTGAAAAACTAAGTAAACTTGGTTTGTATTTCATAATATCTAAAATTGAAGGTTCATCTTTGTTTAGATTATATGGTAAATCTATTATATGACCACTTCCCATATCAAAATAGTCAATCAAGTTATTTTGTTGTGCAATTTTTACTATAACTTCAAAGCTTACTTCACTTGAAAATCCTTCAATAGAGTAGTTTGATTTGTGAACTTTCATAAGCATTGAAGTTTTTTCACAAATGGCATTTTCATAATCTCTTAAATGAGTTTTATTTGTAGTTCCTATCTCTTTTAGTTTTGCTCCACTTTGATTCATAACTTCTGGAACTCTAAAACTTCCTCCAATTTCTACAAGTTCACCTCGACTTACTATTACTTCTTTATTTTTACAAAAAGTATTTAGTATTAGAAATACTGCACTTGCATTATTGTTTACAACTATTGCATCTTCACAAGAAGTCAAAGCTTGTAGAGATTTTGTGATGTGTTCGTATCTTTCTCCTCTTTTTCCTTTTTTTAAATCATATTCTAGGTTATTATAAGTAGTTGCAATCTTTATAGCTTTTGTAAGTGATTTTTCATCTAACAAACTTCTTCCAAGATTTGTATGCACGATAATTCCTGTTGCATTTATCAAACTTTTTAAAGATGGTGAAGTTAAATCTTTGTAAGAGTCTAAAACTTCATTTATAAGAGTATTTTCATCAATTTTTTCTATTTTATTATTCAAAATATCGTTTCTTAATTCTTCTAAAGTTTTTTTTGCAATTTTTGTTATCAAAGTTCTTGATAATCCTTCAAAAGCCTCATTCATAATAAATTTATCAACTTTTGGAATGGATTTTAGTAAACTCATTTTTACCCTTTTATATATTTTTAAAAATCTTTTGAGTAAGATTTGAAACTTATAAATGGGAGGTTAGTGTACCTGGTGGGCACCACAGGCTTCAACCCTGATTGACGGTTTTGATGACAACGCCGTGGGAGGTTCGATTCCTTCACCTTCTCGCCATTTAAAATGGCTTAGATTATAGCTTATTTCTAATACTACAAAGCTTAATATAGGTAAATGTTTTTTTACTTAAACTACTTTAAAAAATAATTTAATACAATATCAATAAGTTTAATTTTAAAAATCGGGAAACAAAATGAAAAAAATAGTTTTAGCCTTGGTAATTTTGATAATTTTAGTAATCACAATAGTTTTTTTATATCCTTCTGAAAATAGTAACAATGATATAAACTCAAAAGATTATCAAGAAATATCTACAAAAAAGAATGACCCAAAATTTCAAAATGATTTTGGAAATATGTATGCAAATGGTACTAATGTTCATCAATCATATGAAGAAGCTATAAAATGGTATGAAAAATCAGCAAATCAAGGTTATGCAGAAGCTCAATATAATCTTGGAACAATGTATCAAAATGCTATTGGAGTTGAACAAGACTTTAAAAAAGCTATAAAATACTACAAGCAAGCAGCTGAACAAGGACATGTTGAAGCAAAAGAAAATCTTGAAGCAATTTGCGAAGAAAATCCAGAACTTTGTAAATAAAAGTAGTAATGAAGTAGATTATAAATATAATAAATAATCAAATACATAAGGAAATAGTATGAAAAAAGTGATTAGCTTAGTAACTCTGAGTATTTTGGCATTAGGTATTAGTGGTTGTAGTTATAGAAATGATTCAGGAGTTAGTATTCCTGATAATTTAAATGCTATGTCAGCATCAAATGTTTTAGTAACAGAAGATAGTTTGAATGACAAAAATTGTGTAACAATAAAAGAAATAGATACAAGTGTGAAAAAACTAACAGTTTTTCATAAAGATCCGACAAAAGAACAAGCAAATTTTGTCTTAGCTGAACAAGCAAAAAAATTAGATGCAAATGCTGTGAGAAATGTAAAATATAGTTCTGGAGTAGGATTAACAACTTGGGGATATATGGATGCTAAAGGTGATGCTTCTAAGTGTGATTTAAAATAGTTTAGAAAATATTAGACTAAAAGAAAGAGTTTTAAAACTCTTTCTTTATATCTTGAATTATTTCAAGATTCCAGTTTTCATAGCTTCACAAAGTTTTTTAGCTCTAGTTTTTACCTGTTTATACCAATTACTTTGTTCCATATTTATAGAAGCTTCAACATACTTTCCATCACTTATTAGCTTAAGAGTATTTTTAAAGCTAAGTAGCCCTTTTATTCCCATATTGTAAGCCATATCTATTAGAATAGCTTGTCTTACATCATCTAATTTATCAAAAAATGACAACTCTTTTGATAGGGCATTTTTAACTCTCTCAAGCTCCTTTTTTAACCAAGTTTTAGCTATTTCTTCACTTACTTGATAGCTTGTTTTTGAAGTACTAGTAGTTGCACCAATACTTTTTAATTCATCTTGGTTCAAAGGATTTGCTTGAATATTTCTTCCATAACCAATAGTGTCAAATCCAGCAGGACATTTATAAACTGTTTTACTAAAACCTTCACTTTGTGCCGTAAAAGGTAGTACAATTTCTATTGCTGACATTGTTAACTCCTATTGTTGTTGATAAGGGTCATATGTTTGTGCAAGTATAAACATAGTTGTATTTTTATCTATTGTTTCGACTTTTACATCGTGAGATATAACTCTTTTCAAAAAATCTTCCATCTCTTGTTGGCTAGTCCATGTTTGTTTCATTCTTACACTATACTCTTCATACCATTTTTTGATAGCAGTTTTATCTTTGAGATACAACCATTTCCCTTTTGAGCATATTGCAACACTATCGCTCATATTTGCAACATTTTTAATAATTGATGCTTCTTTTTCTTTATCTCGTACATGTGCAAGATAATTAACTTGAGCTCCATGTTGTATTGGATAGTATTCCACGGATTTTCGTTTTTTCTTTATTGCATTAACTTCATTTCTAAAAGAAATTTCTTCATCTTTTAGAAACTCAGCTACTGCATTTATTGTAGAGTCTGCTCTTCCTTGAGTATGTTTTTCTATTTCTACATTACTAGCTAAAACATAGTTTAAAGGGTTTAATATCTCTTCAAAATCGAGTTCTGAAGGTATTGTATGTGCTTGAGTTGTAAATGATACTATATCGTGAGTATCATAATCTCCAGTAATAAAATAAGAAGGGTTATTTAAAAAATCTTTTTCAAAATTTTCTTTAATAATTAAAACATTTCTATCATGTTTTAACTCTTTTATTTCAAGATGATTAGCCTTTTCTTTACCTTCTTTAGTTAGATAAATACCAAAGATTTTTTTGCCATTAAACTCTCTGTAATATGTAACATATCCTTCAAGTTTTTCAAAAATACTTTCAAGACCAATTTCTTTTAAGAATTGATATTCTTTTGATGAAGTGTCATTTTTTAATGTTTTATCAAACATTATTGAGTGAGGTTTTGTACCTGCACCATATCTCATAAGTTTTAAGACTGGTGCTTTTGCTTCACGAAAACTTATTGCACAATTAAAAATTCGTGTAAACTCGGCAATTCCAACAATGTCTTCTTCAAGAATAAAACTTTCAATGATAGGATTAATATCATCTTCTTTTATAAAATACTCATTAAACTTCTTACTCATCTTAGTTCTCCTAAATATTTATTTTTATCTCTTTTTGTTGTTTTTTATCAAGTATCACATCATCAATAAATATATTTTGATGTGATATCTTGATAGTATGTAAACTAACTTTCTTAAATATTCTTATAAAAAAGTTAGGTTTCTTTGATGAAAAAGTTTTATCACCTATTTTATATACTTCAAATTTAAAGCTAATTTCTAGTGTGTAATAAGGATAAAAAAGCATATTAGCAATTTTGTTTAAAGGTAGTGAAAATTCTTTATAGAACTTAGGTAAAATAGTGGCGTATCTATATAAAATATGCTCTTTTAATTTATCTTGAGCTATAGATTTTTCACTTTCTAAAATAGATGATAAATTAGCCAAAGAAATGGTAGTTTTCATTTTATTCCATCCAAAATGGTTTTTTTTCAAAGCCTATATGATATACTAGCCATTGCATTACAACTTGATGTTCTCCTAAATTGATAATATTAAAATTTTTTTCTATACCTATAATATATCCTTTGGGAGACTCACTTAAACAACGATTTATATATTCTTGAGCTTTTATTATTTCATTCTCATCATAGTTTACATCTGGGTCTTTGTGACCTACAGTAACTCTTTTGATAAATTGAATAGAACTTAAATTGAAAACTTTAGCCATTTCTTATCCTTTTATTGAATCTCTTCTTTTTTACTTGAAGAATTATCTGCTTTTAATTTATTCGATTCTACTGGGGTAATAGAATTTTGAATAATATCAAGCACTCTAGAAAGACCTTCTGTCATTCCACCATCTTTTGCTTGCAACTCAACATGGTATTTAGCAGATGTATCAGTTTTTCTTGAATTCTCTTTATGAGAACTAATTGAACCTTTTACATTTACTTTTGCTTTAAAGCAACCAAATCCGAAACTTGCTTCTGCTTCTAATGTTCCTGATTTATCATCAGAAGTTTTTTCTTCTTCAGAAGTTTTTACTTCCATATCAAAAGTGATATTTAAATCTGTAATCGATAGACTCGGAATTTTTACGATAGATAAAAGAGGTGTTTGAACAACCATATCTGTTGATTCATAGCCTGTTATTTTCCCTTTGTCATCGTATTTAGGAGTTTTGTTTTGATATTTGAAGTCAATTGTTCTAACTTTACTTTTATCTTTGTCTTCAAATCCAACTGTGTTGATAAATGTTGCTGTTGAGTTTGCAAGTTTTAATTGCGCATCGCAAGCCGCCAAAAGTGGTGCACCAATAAGTGAATCCATTGGTAAACCAGTGAATTGATTAGTAATTTCTGTTGCCATAATAATTTCTCCTTTTTTAATATATTTTTTTGTAAGTTAGTTGAAGATTTTTATTCTACATTGTCTGTTCCCTCCTTATTTTGGATTAGCTCTTTTGTATAACCTTGAGATTTGTTTATAAGTTCGTTTATCATTCTTGCTGTTCCCTCTGGTAATTCATGTCTAACCATTGTTAAACTAATATGGGCACTTATTCCTTTTTGTTTTGCAATACCTCCACCTATGATGTCAACTTGTAAAGTTGGTAATTTATTGAATTCTTTTATTTCAGATTCTTCACTAGCTTTTGTACTTTCAACTCCTACTAATTGTAAGTCAAAATCTGTAGTGATTTTTTCAATATGAACAGGATTTATAGGTAAGAGATTTATGTATGGAACTTCATAATATTTTGTTTTATAACTTGTCTCATCCGAATTTGGAATACCAATTTTTAGTTTTTTTGGAAAAATACCAGGAAGAGGTTCATCTGTTTTATTTCCTAAAGCATCTTTTTTTAATTTTTTTGTAAAAAAAGTAAAAAGATGAGAAAGTTGAGATTCTTCTACACTACTTTGAGCTTCTGCAACAGATTTTGCAATAGAAATAACAATATCGCTTAAAGAATTAATACTTGAGTTTTCTGACATTTTATATCCTTTTTTTTATTATTTTTAAAAATTTATCATAAATCTTATAATTCAAATTATAAGATTTATAGCCGATTTCATGGGCTATAAATCTTATAATTTGTCAAGAGATTTTATGTATAATTTTCAAGGATAAAAAAGTTTTAGTGTGAGAAATTTAATAAAAAAGGAATCAAGATGAAAAGAATTTTGAAAATATCAATAGTATTGATTTTGTTATTTGCAAATATATCTTTATTTGCAAATAGTGTATTAGGTGATCTTACTACTAGATTAGATAAATGTGTGAGCTTTGAAAAAGAAGTTAAAGAAAACAAGGCTTTAGATTATAGTTTGTTTATGAAATTAAACAAAGAAACAAAACAAAATGAGAATTATATTTATCCAGTTCCTATTAATGAAAAAGAAACTGTTCGATTATATACATTTCCAACACAAGAACAAGCTTATACTAAATTAAAAAGTTTAGTAGATAAATATACAGTTTTGGAAAAGTTTGCAACTATATTTCCTTTATTAGAGAGTAAAGAACAAACTATTGATTTGCAACCATCTATAAAAGATGAAAATAATGGGTTTAATTGTTATATCAAAAAAAATAAAGAAATTTGGATAGCATCTTATCCTTATGGAAAAAAAGATAGAGAAGAAAAAAAAGTGATTACTATTATTGAGGATAATGGTACAAATACTAAAATGTATTTTTATAAAAAGAATACATTTGATGAATAATTGTATTAGACTAAAAGAAAGAGTTTTAAAACTCTTTCTTTTTAGTTTATAATTATTGCTTTATGCGTTCGAGGAATTACTTCTCCGATTATGCTTGCATAACCAAAACTATAATCTTCTAATTCTTTTATAAACTCTTTTGCATCATCTTTTTTCATTGCTATTAAAAGTCCACCAGAAGTTTGAGCATCACAAAGTAGCGCTTTATAAATATCTGAAACATTTGGTAAAAATTCAATTTTATCTTCCACATACTTCATATTTCTTCTTGTTCCTCCTGGAATTACATCATTTGACGCAAAATCAAAAGCTTCTTTTACGAAAGGAACATCATTGTGAGAAATATTAAGTGTAATAGAGTTATTTGTACACTCTAATGCATGTCCCATAAGTCCAAATCCAGTTATATCAGTACAAGAACTTACTTCGTATTTTCTCATCATTTTTGATGGTAAATAGTTTAAACTTGCCATAATTTTTGCACAATCTTTTATTAGATTTAACTCTAATAAATCTCTTTTTATAGCAGTCGTTAAAATACCCATTCCAATAGGTTTTGTAAGAACTAAAACGTGACCAATTTTTGGTGTGTTATTTCTTATAATTTCATTTGGATGTATCATTCCAGTTACAGATAATCCATAATACATCTCAGGTGATTCAATAGTATGACCACCTAAAAGCACTCCACCACACTCTTTAATCTTACTATTTCCACCATCAAGTATCATTTCTAAAGCGTCTTTTGGAATATTTTTTCTATCAAACCCAACTATATTCATAGCTGTTTTTACTTCTGCTCCCATAGCGAAAACATCACTAAGTGCATTTGCAGCTGCAATTTGACCATAAATATATGGATCATCAACAACAGGAGTAATGAAATCTAGTGTCTGAACTATGGCTTGAGATTCATTTATTTGATAAACACTTGCATCTTCACTTGTATCAAAGCCTACTAAAATTCTTTCATCATCTGGCGTTAAGTGGCAAATTGTTTGTTTTAGATCCCCCGGACCCATCTTTGCAGCACAACCAGCGGCTTGAACGAATTTAGTTAGTTTATATTCGTTATTCATCGCATATCTTCTTTCTAAAAATTATATGTATTATACTTAAGCAAGATTAAATTTGTAGTTAATTTAAGTAAAAAATTTTTTACTATTTAAGTTTTTACTTATAAATAATTCACTATTATTTTCTTCTATTTTAGTTCATAGACCATAGGTTATGGTTTTACATAAAGAGAGCTTGATACTTCCTTTATCTCTAAATATAGAATATATTAACAATAAGAGATTACACATGAAAAGAAAAATATTTCTAGAAATGACTACCCCATTACCTACTTTTTATAGTAGAAAAAATCTATTTACAAGTACAAAAGACTATATATATCTAACAAAATAATTTTTATAAAAATTGTTTTATTAAAAAATTGAAATATATATTATTAAAATAACTTAATGCTTGATTTCTGACTCTATTTTGAAAATAGAGAGTTCTTCTAAAATTTTAAAGAAGTTTTAAAAGGGCTTTTTACCCTAAAAAAAATAAAGGAGTTATCATGAGTGATAAGTTAAACGATAGACGTAACTTTATCAAAAGAGCTTCGATAGCAGCTTCTGTTTTAGCAGGATCTGTTGTTGCAACAGCAGCAACAAGTGAAAATAAAGCAAGAGGTGCAGGAAGTAATGTTGGTAACGGAGTTGTTGTTGGAACATCAAGAAAAAAAGAGATTCTTTATAAGAAATCAGTAGCTTGGGAAAATTTTTATAAAGCTGCAAATTAAATTTAATGAAGGAGGATATAAATGGGAGCAAATAGCTTTGGACGAAGAACATTTTTAAAGATGGCTTCACTTGCAACAGCTGTTACAGCTACATCTGCCTTTGCTAATACAGAGAAAGTTTTAAGAGATGCAACAGAAGAAGAGATTAAAAATCCTTTTCCTGGTTCAAAATTGATAAAAACTATTTGTATGCATTGTTCAGTTGGTTGTGGAGTAGTTGCAGAAGTTCATAATGGTGTATGGGTAAGACAAGAAGTAGCTCAAGATCACCCAGTTAGTAGAGGGGGACACTGTTGTAAAGGTGCAGATATGATCGATAAGGTTAGATCTACAAACAGATTACAGTATCCAATAGAAAAAGTAGCTGGAAAATGGAATAGAGTGTCATGGGATGATGCTATGACAAAGATTTCTAATAAACTATTAGAGTTAAGAGAGAAATTTGGTCCAGATTCAGTTATGTTTTTAGGATCAGCAAAAGTAAGTAATGAACAAGCCTTTTATATTAGAAAGTTTGCTTCAATGTTTGGAACAAATAATATAGATCACGTTGCTAGAATTTGTCATAGTCCAACAGTTGCAGGAGCAGCAAATACATTTGGATATGGAGGAATGACAAATCACTTAGGTGATATGCATAATTCTAAGGCGATTTTAATAATGGGTGCAAATCCAGCAGAAGCTCATCCAATTGCGATGCAACATATATTAAAAGCAAAAGAACAAAATGGTGCAAAAGTTATAGTTATCGATCCAAGATATACTAAAACAGCAGTAAAATCTGACCTTTACTGTAGAATTAGAACTGGAACAGATATTGCTTTTTTATATGGGGTAATTAGACTAATTCGTGATAATAAATGGTATAACAAAGAGTATTTAGATAACAGAGTTTATGGAGTAGAAGAGATATTTAAAGAGTGTGAAGAGTATACTCCTGAAAAAGTTGCAGATATTACAGGCTGTAAACCTGAGGAGTTGATACAAGTTGCAACATTATTTGCAAGTTCAACTCCAGGAGCTTTGATTTGGAATCAAGGTTGGACTCACCATACTATTGGTTCATCGAATACAAGATTAGGAGCCATTTTACAATTATTACTTGGAAATGTTGGAGTAGTAGGTGGTGGATGTAATGTTTTAAGAGGACATGATAATGTTCAAGGTTCAACTGATATGGGTTGCCTTGCTGATACACTACCAGGTTATTATGGTTTAGCTGAGGGTTCATGGAAATACTTTGCAAAACAGTGGAAAGTAGATTATGAGTGGCTAAAAGGAAGATTTAAATCAAAAGAGCTAATGGAAGCAAAAGGTAATACTTTATCTTTATGGAAACATAGTGTTCTTGATGAATCAAATGCAAAATATAATGGTGGTTCACCTATAAAAGCTCTTATTTGTATAGGAAATGGTGTATCAACTGTTACAGAAACTCATAAGTCAAAAGAGGCTTTAGATAAACTTGATTTAGTTGTATTTATTGATCCTTATGTGAACGACTCTGCTGTTATTACAACAAGAAATGATAATATGTTCTTACTACCTGCTGCTTCACAAGTAGAGAATAGTGGTTCTGTTGTAAATACAGGAAGAAGTACACAATGGAGAAGCCAAGTTGTAGAACCACTTTTTGAGTCAAGAAAAGATCAAGAGATATTATTTGATTTTGCAAAAAGAATGGGATTTTATAATGAGTTTATTGCAGGTATGGGGAAAGGTGATAACTTTACTTGGCCAGAAGATGCAACAAATGAGATTGCAAGAACTTTAAAAGCTCATGGTTTAACAGGTGTTACTGCTGAAAGATTAAAAAAACATCAAGAGAATTGGCATTTATTTGACTCTTCAACTTTAAAAGGAAGAGGTCTTACAGAAAAAGAGTATTATGGATTACCATGGCCTTGTTGGAGTGAAACACATCCAGGAAGTCCTGTTTTATTTAATACAAGTTTACCTGTATCTCAAGGTGGTATGGGATTTAGAACAAGATTCGGAACACAAAGAAATGGTGTAAGTTTACTTGCAAATGAAGGAAGTGCACCAGTTGGTTCAAGAATCAAAGGTGGATATGATGAAATTACAGCTAAAAATATTGAAGAATTAGCTGGAATTACTTTAACTGCCGAAGAGAAAGCACTTGTTGAAGGTACAAACTGGAAAACAGATACTAGTGGAATTTTAGTAAAATATGCACTTGCAGCTGGACTTACTCCTTTTGGAAATGCAAAAGCAAGAACTATAGTTTGGGAGTTTATTGATAATGTACCAAAACATAGAGAGCCTTTACACTCTCCTAGAACTGACTTAGTTGCAAAATATCCAGCAACTAAAGATATACCAAATCACTTTAGGATTGATGTTAGGTATCAGAGTGAACAATTAAAAGAAGATTGGGCAAAAAGTTATCCAGTAAATGTAATTTCAGGAAGAGTAGTTGAACATATGGGAACTGGAACAGAGACAAGAGCATCACATTATCTTTCAGAGTTAAATCCAGAAATGTATGGAGAGTTAAACCCTATTTTAGCTGGAAGATTAGGATTAAATGATGGTGATATGATGTGGCTTTATGGAACTGGTGGTGGAAAAATAAAAATTAAATGTAAAGTTAGTTTAAGAGTAGATGAAAAATCAGTATTTTTACCTCAGAACTTCTCTGGTTGGTGGAGTGGAGAAGATTTAACATATAGATATCCAAGTGGAACAGCACCATATGCAATGGGTGAGAACTCAAACCAAGTTACAAGTTATGGATTTGATCAGCAAACAGCTTGTCCTGAAGTAAACTGTTCGCTTGTAAGAATAGAAAGAGCATAGGAGAGTAGTCATGAGTAATAATGTAGATTTTTCAAGAATGAAATTTTATTGTGATGAAAACCTTTGTATTGATTGTAATGGTTGTGTAGTTGCTTGTAAAGAGGCACATGAGATACCAGTTGGAGTTAATAGAAGAAAAGTAATTACTGTAAATGAAGGAGTAGTTGGTAAAGAGTTTTCTTTATCAATGGCTTGTATGCATTGTGCAGATGCACCTTGTCAACAAGTTTGTCCAACAGATTGTTTTTATATAAGAACAGATGGTATAGTTTTACATGATAAAGATAAGTGTATAGGTTGCGGATATTGTCTGTTTGCTTGTCCTTTTGGTGCACCACAATTTCCAAAGAATGGTGCATTTGGAACAAAAGGGAAAATGGATAAATGTACAATGTGTGCAGGAGGTCCAGAAGAGACGAATTCTCCTGAAGAGTTCCATAAATATGGACAAAATAGAATTAGTGAAGGTAAAGTTCCTATGTGTGCTTCAATGTGTTCAACTAAAGCGTTACTTGTTGGAGATGCCAATGAAGTTGCTTTAATTAAAACATATAGAGCAACACATAAAGGAAAAGGTATTGCAACTGATTCTTATGGATGGTAGGAAATAATATGGAAAATAGCTCATTTTTTCAAAGAAATAAAGCATATATCTTTACTCTTTTAGGGCTATCATTAGTAGGATTTGTATTTGTTAAATTCTTGATGATTATGGATTGGGAATATCTAATAAAATATACAATTCATGTCTTAACTGGTGGAAACTTGGATGGAGTTCTAACTCCTGCTGATTCAGGTTATAAAGCAATGGTAAATACAGCTTTTGGACCAAACTATGAAGCAATAGCACCTGAAATAATAAGAGCTAGTAATGAAAGACAACTTTTTATTTGGTGGGTTTTTGTTGGTGAAATTGCAATTTTTTGTTTTATGTACGCATTTTATGGAAGAAAAAGTGCAGTAATTACAAGACCAAATGATGAAGTTGAAGTATTTTCGCTATTTCATAGATCAATAATTTGGTTGAATGTATTTATAATTATTGTACTAATAATCACTGGATTTAATATAACTTGGAGTTTAAGAAGTGGTGGAGGATATATTCCATTTATCTTAAGAGGAACTCATGAAGTTACAGGATTAATTTGGTTTCCAATTTGGTTACTAATGACTATTATTGCTTTTAAAGATATAAAACTATTGTCAAAAAATAGCTTGATTAATAAACTTGTTCTTCCAGGGAAATATAAACCAATGAAAAGAATAATCTTTATCGTGTTTGTTGCAATGGGAGCAGGATTGTTGACAAGTGGAGCAACTATTTGGTATTTGCATCCAGATGCTTTTACTCATGCTCATTATATTCAATTTAAAAGAGCATTGCTTTATGTTCATTTTGGGTCAAGTGTTTTAATAATGTTTTTCTTGATGGATTTTGTGTATTCAGCTTTGGTTGCTGTAAAAGGTAATTTAAAAGGATTAATTACAGGAAAATATCCAAGAGAGTATTTAGAACAATTAGCTCCTGATATCTTAAGTGATATTGAAAAAAAATAAAAAATTCTTCTTTAAGAAACTATGACTAAAGTCTTAGTCTCTTAAAGTAAAAAATATTTTACCTTTTAAGTTTTTACTTATGAAAAGTTTTATATTATCAATTCTTAATTAGTTCATAGACCATAGGTTATGGTTTGGCATAAAAAGAGTTTTGGACTCTTTTTATATCTTAAAAGAACGAAACAATACACAAAGATGATATTATGAAAAGAAGAACATTCTTAAAAACAAGTGCTACAGTTTCGAGTATTGCTATTTTATCTCCAAATTTTATTTTTGCAAATGAAGAAAAAAATCCATTTGGAATTACAAAAAATCCTAGAAAATTCTCATTAAAAAATAGTTATGAGTTTGAACCAAGTAAAGAGATAACTCAATTATGGATACCACTTCCAAAAGATGATAGTTATCAAAAAGTTGTAGATTTTGCTTATAAAGGAAACTTTACTGAAGCAAAAGTTGTAAAAAATCCTTATGATACAAGAGTTTTATATGTAAAGTGGGATAAATCAGATATTAAATCACAATTAGAAGTTACTTTTGATGTTGTTATGCAAGAAAGAACAACTGATTTTTCAAAAGCGACATCAAATATAAATTATCCTTTTGATATAAAAGAGTATTTAAAAGGAACAGAGCATATTCCTGTAACTGCAGGTTTAACAAAATATGTAGAAGAGATTACAAAAGGTGCTAAAACTCCACTAGAAAAAGCTAAAGCAATTTATGAGTGGACAACTACAACTATGTATAGAGATGAGAGTGTAATTGGTTGTGGTGTTGGTGATGCAAAAAAATCTATTGAAGAAAAAATATATGGTGGAAAATGTACTGATATAAGTTCAGTTTTTGTTTGTTTACTTAGAAATGCAAAAATTCCAGCTAGAGAAACTTTTGGAATAAGAGCAGGGCAATCAAAAATCTCAAATGCTTGTGGTAAAGCTGATGAAAAAGGTTTTGCTGATGTTACAGGTGCTCAACATTGTAGAGCAGAGTTTTATATAGATGGACTTGGTTGGGTTCCTTGTGATCCTGCTGATGTTGCAAAAGTAAAACTTGCAGAAAAACTATCAAATGATGATAAAAAATTACAAGATGTAAAAAAATATTTCTTTGGTTCTTGGGAAATGAATTGGGTTGCATTTAACAGTGCAAGAGATTTTGTTTTAGAGCCAAAACCAACACAATATCCATTAAATATGTTAGGTTATCCTTATGCAGAAGTTGGTGAAGATGTAAAAGATTATTATGCACCAAAAACTTTTGTTTATAATTATAAATCTCAAGAAGTTTTATGAAAAAATCTAATTTTGCGATAATTGGGGCAGTTTTTACTGCTCTTTTATCAACTTTATGTTGTCTACCTGCATTTATTTTTCTATTTTTTGGAGTATCAAGTGGAGTTCTTAGTTTTTTTACAACTTTAGAATATACAAGAGTTCCTCTTGCTATTTTAGCTATAATTTTTTTTATATTTACAATTTATACTTTTAGAAAAAAAATATCTTGTAGCTGTAATAAAAAAGAAAAAATAAAACAATATTTTCTTTTTACTATATTTTTTATTTTGATACTTTTATTACTTTTTTATCCTGAATTAATACCACTTTTTATGGAGTAGTTTATGAAAATAATAGTTCTTCTTTTTATGATTTTTAACTTATCATTTGCATCAAAAATTACTGTTTTTAAAGTTGAAGGAATGCACTGTCCTCTTTGTACAACAGCAATAAAAAAAGCTATTAATGAAATTGATGGGATAAAAAAAGTAAGTGCTAGATTAAATACAAAAGAAGTAACAGTTGTTTATGATGAAGAAAAAGTGAAAATAGAAGATATTTTAAAAGCAGTTAAAACAACTTCATATGAAGCAGTTGAATTAACTACTTCTAAATATGAAGAATAATTATATTCCTAAAAGAGTAGGAAACCATCTATAAACGATAAATAAAAGTAAAAATCCAAATAAAAAGATAAGTCCTAAAATAGATAAAGTTTCTAAGAATTTACCATTTCTTAAATCAGCAGGAAGTTTTGTACTTTTTACTAGCTTATAATTTAAAAGTGCAAAAATTGGTGTTGTTGTAAAAGATAAAATCATTGCAAAATCAAGCATCGCTCTCATAGAACTTGTAAAATAGACAATTATTAAAAAACCTAAAATACTTATAACTATCGTCCATATAGCTACACTTTTGTTATTTGCTGATTTATTGTGTTTTATTAATGAAAAAGCCTCTGCAATAGCTCTTCCATAACCATCAATAACAGTAATAGATGTTCCAAACATACAAGCAAAGGCAATAAAAGCTATTAGAAGTCTTGACCAATCACCTATTACAGATGTGTACATAGATACAAGTTGATGAGAAAATGCTATACCATCTTTAAATTCATAAGCACTTCCATGTAAAACTAAAGCACCAAGAGCTAAAAAGAACACAGCTAAAATAGCTGTTGATATATATCCTACATTGAAGTCCATTAAAGCATTTTTAGAGTTAATACTCTCTTGTTTCATTTGGCTTTTTAACCAAAGAGAACCAATACTTGATATTTCTATTGGTGCTGGCATCCAACCTGTTAAAATAACTATAAATCCTAAACTAGCTAAAGTCCAAGGTGATGGAGAGATAAAATCTTCAACAACACTAACTTCTTTTGTAGCTGCCATAATTACAGCCAATATTGTAGAAATACTTAGTGTTATCATAATAATCTTTGATACATTATTTAAAAGATGATATTTCCCTGCAATAAGAATAAGTAAACATCCAAAAATAATAATAAAACTAAGCAGATTGATAGTAAGTTTTATAGGAATAAAATAACCAAGTAAACTTGCAGCGAACATTGATACAGCAGCAGTATTTACAACAGCTGCAATTATTGCTAAAACTGTAAACAACCAAAGCCAACTATTTCCTAATGTAGCATATCCTTCTATTAAACTCTTTTTTGTTGCCATTGTATATTGAACATTTGATAAAAAGAATGGGTATTTAAAAAGATTTACTAAAAGTATAAAAATAGCTAAACTCCAACCATACAAAGCCCCTGATTGTGTTGAAGAGACTAAATGTGAACCTCCAATAGCAGCAGTTGCCATCAAAATTCCTGGTCCAAATATTTTATAAATATTTTTTAATTTATTAGTCATTTAAACTCTCTTCATTAAATTTGTAAGTTTTGTGTTGGATTTTAACAAGGATGTTTTTTTCTGCTAAATCTTTGAACAGTTTTATTAAAGTTGGTTTTGAGATAGAAAATTTGTCCATAATATCTGAGTATGAAGCAACAAAAAGATTTTCATTGTCTAAGTTATTAAATATATATTTTACAATTTCAACTTGTTTACTATCAGTTATTGCAGAAATTGTTCTTATTACATTATCATTTTTTTTCAACTCTTTTTCTTGTAGTTTTGGAAGAATAACATCATATAAACTTTTTAAAAGTTCTTTTAGATTTATTGGTTTTATTATGTAATTTTCAACTTTTAGTTTTATTGCTTCAAGTAAATAGTGTGTGTCTGTATGTGCTGTTGTTAAAATAGTTGGAATAAAAATATTTTTGCTTTTGATATATTTTAAAAAATTGATACCATTTTCATCTTTGAGTAAAATATCACAGATTATTACATCAATTTTATGTTTGAGTAAAACTTCATAAGCTTCAACTGAAGTTTTAACAGCATAAATGTTATTTACAAAATCTTCTAAAACATCAGTTGTATGTTTTAACAAACTCTCATCATCTTCAAGATATAAAATATTAATATTCTTTAAAATATGTAAATTATTATCTATCATCTTTTATTTAAACCTCATTCTCATATAGGGGGATTTTTATTGTAAAAGAAGAACAATTAAAAACTCTATCATCTTTTATTTTATGTAAAATATTTCTACAAGTTATTTCACCATTTATATGTTTTTCAATTATTTGTTTTGACATATAAAGTCCAATTCCTGTTCCTGCACTTTTATATTTTGTAGTGTAGTATGGTTCGAAGATTTTTGGTAAAATTTCAAGAGGAATACCTCCTCCATTATCTATAATATTTACAAAAAGATGATTCTTTCTACTATTTACAACAATTTTTATAATTCTATCATTTTTATCAACATTACTTATTAAAGCGTCCTTTGAATTTGAAATAATATTTAAAAAAACATGAGAAAGTTCATTATAATAACTGTTTAATTTTACATCTTTTTTTACTTTTAAAATTACATGAATATGCTCTTTATTTAAAAAGTATTTTGATAATTCAACTGAGTGTTCGAGACAATTTTTTATAAAAAATTCACTTTTTGTTTTATTTGGAGAAAAAAAGTTTTTGAAATCATCAAGAGTATTTGACATATTATTTGCTAAAAATAGTGCATCATTTACTTTATCATCAACAAAGTCTAAAGTTAATTTTCCTAGGTGCATTTTTGTTTGAAAACTTTGGATTATCATTGTGATAGAACCAAGAGGTTGTCTCCATTGGTGAGCAATATTATTTAGCATTTCTCCTAAAGAAGCAAATCTTGCTTGTTGGAACATAATAATATCTTTTTTCCTATTTAGTGCAACCTCTTTTGAAATTCTTTCTTCAAGATTATTATTTAGTTTTTTTAGCTCTTTTGTTTTTTCATTTACTTTTTGTTCTTGCGAGTTATGAAGTTTTTTGAAGTGGTCTGTAATAAGTAAAGATAAAATAACTGAAAATAAAAATACTATAAAAATAGAAATTATTGAAAAAACAATAATAGTATTAAAAACATTATCTGTGTTTCTTTTTTCATTTATTGTAACTTGTAAATCATAGTTTATAAGTGAAGTTAAATATGTAGAAATTGCATTTATTTCAAAATTTAGATTCATAAAATAGCTACTATCATTTGTTGTTTTTAAATTATTTATTTGTTCTTTTATAGACTCTTTTTTTATATTAATATTCTCAATAATTGAGTTTTTTAAAGAGAAATTTTCATAAGAGTTATCTTCTTTTACAAAATTTTTTATTAATGTTATTAAAAACTTTTTATTCTCTAAATTTGTTTGAATATTATAAAAATACCAGTTTTTATCAATAATTTCTAAAGCGATATTTAGTACATCTAAAGATTGTTCATAATCAACTCTTTTTTTTTCAAAATCAATTAATGTATCTTGAATATTTACTTTATAAGAGTCTTTTATTCGCTCAAGTTGGATTAGAGTTTTTGTTCTTTTATCAAATAAAATATCAAAGTCATGTTTTAAAGTAAAAATAGATATTTGAGATAGAATAATTATACAAATCATTCCACCAGCAATAATAAAAATTAAAAAAGATGTTTTATAATTGAATTTTAAATTATCAAAATATAAAAGAAGTTTATTAAAAAAGTTTTTCATCTTTCTAACTCAATAAAATGCTCATTTTCATACTTGAATAAATAAGTTTGATTTAATAATTGTGAATTTTTATATTCCAAATGAATTCCTTCTAATAAATCACTTGGAGTTGTTTTTAAAGCAAATATTAGTTTATCTCTTGTAATTTTTCCATCAATTCTTGAAATTGCATTTACCAAAACTTTTGAAGATAAAAATGCTTCAAAAGATAAAAATCCTAAAGGTTTATCACTAAAATATTTTTTCATTACCATTTGATATTCATTTACAATTTTTAGATTTTGATTTTCATAGTTTGGAACGACTTGTGAAAAAATTATATTTTTTGTATCTGTATTTAGATTTTTTAACTCTTTTACCATAGAATTTGCATCACCAAATGAGATATTACAAAATATCACATCTTTTAATTCTTCATCTTCTTTTGCTTTTTGTATAAATAGCGAATTTGCTTTATATGCACCACTTATGAAAATAACTTGTGGTTTAACATCTTTAATTTCATTAAAAGCATGAGAAATAGATAAGGTATTTCTATTGTAAGAACCTTCTGCAAATAATTGTCTATTTTTTTCTTTTAAAGCATTTTTCAAAGAGATATAATTTTCCTCTCCATAAATGTCATTTTGATAAAAAATTGCAACTCTTTCTAGTTTATTTTGACTTTCAAGATAATTTACTAAATTCTCTATCTCTTCTTTATATGAACTTCTAAAATTTATAATATTATCACTATTATTTCTTAAAAAACTAGCACCTGAAAATGGCGCAAAAAAAGGAATATTTTCATCATAAATAACGGGTAAAACTCTTTTTATCGTTGGAGTTCCTACAAAACCAAAAAGAGCAAATACGTTATTTTTATGTATAAGCTTTTCTATATTTTCATAAGTTAATTCAGGTTCATACTTATCATCATAAGCCAAAAATTTTATTTTTTTATCTTTTAATAAATTAAATTCATTTGCATAATTAAAGTAGCTATTTACTCCATTATTTACGGCTTCTCCCCATAAATCTATACTTCCACTATATGGAATAGATGAACCAATAACTAAAGTTTTTTCGTCAAAAGTTTCATCTTTTAAAAGTAAATAAGCAAACATAAAAATAAAAATAAAAATAAATGATTTTTTGATTAGTTTATACATCTTATTATTATATCTAAAAACGTTCTAACTTTATCTATATAGCGCTATTTTGTGGGAATTATTTAAAGAAAATTAAGCTTTCTTTAATCTCAGATCAATAAAATTATGGTAAAATATTTTTTACTAAAAAATAAAGGGCATAGTTTATGCAAGAGTTTATATACTACAATGCTTCAGGACTAGACTTTCCTGTAAGTGAAAAAATATTTGTTACTAC
This sequence comes from Aliarcobacter butzleri, assembly GCF_900187115.1. NCBI lineage: Bacteria > Pseudomonadati > Campylobacterota > Epsilonproteobacteria > Campylobacterales > Arcobacteraceae > Aliarcobacter > Aliarcobacter butzleri. Next base: position 1,511,282 of record NZ_LT906455.1, on the reverse strand, counting down.
AAATATCGAAGATACAAAAAATAAAAACTTTTTAATTTCAAACTCAAAAGATATAAATAGTGAATTAAGTGCTTTAGAAATTGATTTTTATATCAAAAACTCACAAGATGATTTATCTAAAAAAATTAAAAATGTTTTGGAACTTTATGAAATTGCAGCAATAAAATATGATTTTTCTCAAGATATTCCTCAAACAATAGAAATTTCTAACTCTTTACTTATTATTTCTTCAACAAATGAAGAATATGAAGGTTTTGTATCAAATTTACAAAATGGCGATTTTGAACTTTTTAAAGTTGATGAATTGGTTTTAAAATCAATAGAAGGAACTATTGGAAACTTTGCTGTTACAGTTATGAGTAATGATAAAGAGGTTGTTTTAAATGTCTCTCAGATTGTTTGGTTTAATGAAAAACAAAACAAAAAAAGAACAGGTATTTATGATGGAAGTTTAATTGAAACAGATGATTTGATTCAAACTTTAAAAAACAATATTAATAGTTTTTCTTACAAAAAATTTACAACATACAATCCAAATATTTGTCAATATCACGAAAGAAAATTAGGTGAAACTTGTTCTTCATGTGTTGAAGTTTGTCCTACAATGGCAATAACAAAAGATGAAACTACAAAAAGTTTAGTTTTTTCAAATGTTGACTGTAATTCATGTGGAGAGTGTGTAAGTATTTGTCCAAGTGGTTCTTTAGATAGTGCTGCAACATCAAGAGATTCGTTGTTTGAACTTAGCCAATTTTATAAAACTAGACATCCTTTTGTAATCTCTTCAAATATTGATGTAGAAAATTTGATGGTTCCTCTAAAAGAAGATGTATTTCCTTTAATTATTGATGGAGATATTTTAGATGAAGCTACTTTATTGACACTTCTTCAAGTTTCTGGTTCTCAAATTGTATACTTTAGTGAAAATATATCTAAAGGTACAAGTGATGCAATAAGAATTTTAAATGAAATTTATGAAAAAAAATATCAAAAAAAAGCGATTTTATTAGTTGAAAATGAAATAGAATTAAGTGGTACTTTAAATCAAATCTCTTTTATTGAAGATTCATATTTTAATTTCAATCAAACTGAACTTAAAAAAAGAGAGATTTTTTCTCAAAGATTACAAAAAATTGTAGGAAATGATAATTTAGGTATTGTAAAAACAGGTGAGAATATACATTATGGAAGAGTTTTAGTAAATGAGGCAAATTGTACACTTTGTTTATCTTGTGTAGGTGCTTGTAATGTTGATGCACTATTTGCAAATGAAGCTGATTTTACATTAAGAATAAATCCATCTTTATGTACAGCATGTGGTTATTGTGAAGTATCATGTCCTGAAGCTGACTGTTTAACTATAACAAAGGATGAGATAGAACTACAACCTTCTTGGTTTAAAGAAAATATATTAGCAAAAGACAAATTATTTGCCTGTGTTGAATGTGGTAAAGAGTTTGCTACAACAAAAGCTATTGAAAAAATTGCTTCTATGATGGCGCCAATTTTTGCAAAATCAAGTGAAACAAAAAAACGAACTTTATATTGCTGTGAAGATTGTAAAGCAAAACTTATGATAAAAGAAGGATTATTAGATGCATAGTGTTGAAATAGATAGAGCGAGAGGATTTATATACAATCTTTTATCACTTTTATTTGTTGAAGAGTACGCAAAAAACAACTCTTTAGAGATAAAAAATGGTTTAAAAACTCTTGCAAGTAACTCTTTTGATGAAGGTGTTAGTTTTGCTTGTAATGAAATTTTGGATTATTTAGAAAAAAATGGTGATGATAAGTTATATTTAGATTATCAAAATCTCTTTTTAATACCTTTTGGTGAATTTATATCTTTGAGTAGTTCTTGGTACCACGAGGAAAGAGAAGGTGGTGTAATGCAACTAAAAGTGAAAGAAGTTTTAGCTAAAACAAAAATTAGAAGAGATGAAAAATCTTTTAAAGCACCAGAAGATCATTTTGGATTCATTTTTACTTTAAGTTCTTATTTGATTGAACAACAAATAGATGGAACAATAAAAGAGAATTTGCAAAAAGAACTATTTAAAGAAGTAACAAATATGTATTGTGATGAGTTATTTTATAAATTAATGGCTTGTAAAAGTCCAATTTATTCAAATGTAGGTTTGATTTTAGGAAATTTCTGTGCTTTTGAAAGAAGTTATTTAGAAGTTTCTAAAATAAATAAATAAAAGACCTAAAAAAGTTGCTCTAAAAACTTAGTAGAGTTTTTAGAGGGGCTTTTACCCAAATATAAAAAAGAGGAGAGTTATCATGAGTGATAAGTTAAACGATAGACGTAACTTTATCAAAAGAGCTTCGATAGCAGCTTCTGTTTTAGCAGGATCTGTTGTTGCAACGGCAGCAACAAGTGAAAATAAAGCAAGAGGTGCAGGAAGCAATGTTGGTAACGGAGTTGTTGTTGGAACATCTACAAAACGAGAGATTCTTTACAAAAAAACACCGCAGTGGAATACTTTTTATGATGCTGCAAAATAATAAAAATTAAATAAGGGAGGAAACAATGGGAGCTTTATCTAACTTTGGTAGAAGAAGTTTTTTAAAGATGGCTTCACTTGCAACAGCTGTTACAGCTACATCTGCCTTTGCTAATACAGAGAAAGTTTTAAGAGATGCAACAGAAGAAGAGATTAAAAATCCTTTTCCTGGTTCAAAATTGATAAAAACTATCTGTACGCATTGTTCAGTTGGTTGTGGAGTAATTGCAGAAGTTCATAATGGTGTATGGGTAAGACAAGAAGTAGCTCAAGATCACCCAATTAGTCATGGAGGGCACTGTTGTAAAGGTGCAGATATGATTGATAAAATTAGAGCAACAAACAGATTACAGTATCCAATAGAAAAAGTAGCTGGAAAATGGAATAGAATTTCATGGGATGATGCTATGAGTAAAATCACGGCAAAATTAGTGGAATTAAGAGAGAAATTTGGTCCAGATTCAGTTATGTTTTTAGGATCAGCAAAAGTAAGTAATGAACAAGGATATTATATTAGAAAATTTGTTTCAATGTTTGGAACAAATAATATAGATCACCAAGCTAGAATTTGACATAGTCCAACAGTTGCCGGTGTGGCAAATACATTTGGATATGGGGCTATGACAAATCATTTAGGTGATATGCATAATTCTAAGGCAATTATAATAATTGGTTCAAATCCTGCTGATAACCATCCAGTTGCGATGCAACATATATTAAAAGGGAAAGAACAAAATGGTGCAAAAATCATAGTTGTTGACCCTAGATTTACAAAAACTGCTGCTAAAGCAGATTTATATTGTAGAATTAGAACTGGAACGGATATTGCTTTTTTATATGGGGTAATTAGACTTATAAGAGAAAATAAGTGGTATGATGAGAAGTTTTTAAACGATAGAGTTTATGGAGTAGAAGAGATATTTAAAGAGTGTGAAGAGTATACGCCTGAGCATGTTGAAGATATTACTGGACTTCCAAAAGATCTATTAATTCAAGCTGCAACTATGTATGCTGCTGCTGATCCTGGATGTTTAATCTGGAATCAAGGTTGGACGCAACACTCAATTGGTTCGTCTAATACAAGACTTGGTTCAATCATGCAACTAATTTTAGGAAATGTTGGAAAACCAGGTGGTGGATGTAATATCTTAAGAGGACATGATAATGTTCAAGGTTCGACAGATATTGGATGTCTATCTGATACACTACCAGGGTATTATGGTTTAGCTGAGGGTTCATGGAAATACTTTGCAAAACAGTGGAAAGTAGATTATGAGTGGCTAAAAGGAAGATTTAAATCAAAAGAGCTAATGGAAGCAAAAGGTAATACTTTATCTTTATGGATTCATAATGTTCTTGAAGCAGAAAATAATAAGCATAATGGTGAAACTCCATTAAAAGCATTGGTTGTAATTGGAAATGGTATTTCGACAGTTACTCAGGTTCATAAAACAAAAGAGGCTTTAGATAAACTTGATTTAGTTGTATTTATTGATCCTTATGTGAATGATGCTGCTGTTATTACAACAAGAAATGATAATTTATTTTTATTACCTGCTGCTTCACAAGTTGAAACTTCAGGAACAGTTGTAAATACAGGAAGAAGTGCTCAGTGGAGAAGTAAAGTTGTAGAACCACTTTATGAATCAAGAACTGACCATGAAATTTTGTTTGATTTTGCAAAAAGAATGGGATTTTATAATGAGTTTATTGCAGGTATGGGAAAAGGTGATAACTTTACTTGGCCAGAAGATGCAACAAATGAGATTGCAAGAGCTTTAAAAACTATTGGAATGAAAGGTGTTACTGCTGAAAGATTAAAAAAACAGCAAGAGAATTGGCACTTATTTAACTCTTCTTCATTAAAAGGAAGAGGCGTAGTTGAAAAAGAGTATTATGGATTACCATGGCCTTGTTGGGATGAAACACATCCAGGAAGTCCTGTTTTATATAATACAAGTTTACCTGTATCTCAAGGTGGTATGGGATTTAGAGCAAACTTTGGTTTAGAAAAAAATGGTGTAAGTTTACTTGCAGTTGAAGGAAGTGCACCAAAAGGTTCGAAAATTAATGGTGGTTATGCAGAGATTACAGGAGCTAATATAGAAGCACTTGCAGGAGTTACTTTAACTGCTGAAGAGAAAGTTCTTGTTGAAGGTAAAAATTGGAAAAATGATGATAGTGGAATTTTAGTAAAATATGCACTTGCAGCTGGACTTTGTCCTTATGGAAATGCAAAAGCTATGACAATTGTTCCATCATTCACAGACCCAATTCCTAAACATAGGGAACCATTGCATTCATTTAGACCAGATTTAGTTGCAAAATATCCAGCTGTTAAAGATAAAGTTAATCACTTTAGGGTTAATGTTAGATATGAAAGTGAACAAATGCAACAAGATTGGACGAAAGATTATCCAATCAATATTGTTTCGGGAAGAATTGTTGAACATATGGGAACAGGAACAGAAACAAGAGCATCTAAATATTTATCTGAACTTTCAGGTGAAATGTATGGAGAATTACATCCAACATTAGCAGGTAAGCTTGGACTAAATGATAATGATATGATGTGGGTTTATGGAACTGGTGGTGGAAAAATAAAAATTAAGTGTAAGCATAGTTTAAGAGTGGATGAACATTCTGTATTTTTACCTCAAAATTTCTCAGGAATTTGGAGTGGTGAAAGTTTAGTAAATAGATATCCAGCTCAAACAGCACCTTACGGACTTGGTGAAAATTCGACACAAGTTACAAGTTATGGATTTGATCAGCAAACAGCTTGTCCTGAGACAAAATGTTCGCTTGTAAGAATAGAAAGAGCATAGGAGAGTAATCATGAGTAATAATGTAGATTTTTCAAGAATGAAATTTTATTGTGATGAAAACCTTTGTATTGATTGTAATGGTTGTGTAGTTGCTTGTAAAGAGGCACATGAGATACCAGTTGGAGTTAATAGAAGAAAAGTAATTACTGTAAATGAAGGAGTAGTTGGTAAAGAGTTTTCTTTATCAATGGCTTGTATGCATTGTGCAGATGCACCTTGTCAACAAGTTTGTCCAACAGATTGTTTTTATATAAGAACAGATGGTATAGTTTTACATGATAAAGATAAGTGTATAGGTTGCGGATATTGTCTGTTTGCTTGTCCTTTTGGTGCACCACAATTTCCAAAGAATGGTGCATTTGGAACAAAAGGGAAAATGGATAAATGTACAATGTGTGCAGGAGGTCCAGAAGAGACGAATTCTCCTGAAGAGTTCCATAAATATGGACAAAATAGAATTAGTGAAGGTAAAGTTCCTATGTGTGCTTCAATGTGTTCAACTAAAGCGTTACTTGTTGGAGATGCCAATGAAGTTGCTTTAATTAAAACATATAGAGCAACACATAAAGGAAAAGGTATTGCAACTGATTCTTATGGATGGTAGGAAATAATATGGAAAATAGCTCATTTTTTCAAAGAAATAAAGCATATATCTTTACTCTTTTAGGGCTATCATTAGTAGGATTTGTATTTGTTAAATTCTTGATGATTATGGATTGGGAATATCTAATAAAATATACAATTCATGTCTTAACTGGTGGAAACTTGGATGGAGTTCTAACTCCTGCTGATTCAGGTTATAAAGCAATGGTAAATACAGCTTTTGGACCAAACTATGAAGCAATAGCACCTGAAATAATAAGAGCTAGTAATGAAAGACAACTTTTTATTTGGTGGGTTTTTGTTGGTGAAATTGCAATTTTTTGTTTTATGTACGCATTTTATGGAAGAAAAAGTGCAGTAATTACAAGACCAAATGATGAAGTTGAAGTATTTTCGCTATTTCATAGATCAATAATTTGGTTGAATGTATTTATAATTATTGTACTAATAATCACTGGATTTAATATAACTTGGAGTTTAAGAAGTGGTGGAGGATATATTCCATTTATCTTAAGAGGAACTCATGAAGTTACAGGATTAATTTGGTTTCCAATTTGGTTACTAATGACTATTATTGCTTTTAAAGATATAAAACTATTGTCAAAAAATAGCTTGATTAATAAACTTGTTCTTCCAGGGAAATATAAACCAATGAAAAGAATAATCTTTATCGTGTTTGTTGCAATGGGAGCAGGATTGTTGACAAGTGGAGCAACTATTTGGTATTTGCATCCAGATGCTTTTACTCATGCTCATTATATTCAATTTAAAAGAGCATTGCTTTATGTTCATTTTGGGTCAAGTGTTTTAATAATGTTTTTCTTGATGGATTTTGTGTATTCAGCTTTAATTGCTGTAAAAGGTAATTTAAAAGGATTAATTACAGGAAAATATCCAAGAGAGTATTTAGAACAATTAGCTCCTGATGTCTTAAGTGACATTGAAAAAAGAGAAGGAAAAGTTAAATGACAACTTTTTCAAGAGGTGAAAACCTCTGCTCTTTTTCAACAACTCATAAGATTAATACAAAAAAAATAATTGTAGATAAGTTCTATAAAGATAATTTTGAGAGTTTTGAAGATTATGTTATAAAAGATGAGAAGATAGATTTTTATTTAAATGGTGAAAAACTAATATCAGTAATGTCAATAAAAGAGTATCAAGATGCTCATATTGTAGGATTTTTACTTAGTGAAGCAGTTATTTCTACTTTAGATGATATAAAATCACTAAAAATAAGTGAAGATGGTTTGAGTGTTTTTGTAGAAGCAGACATCTCAAACATAGCTTATGAAAATCTATTTAAACAAAAAACTTTAACTTCTGGTTGTTGTGTTGGTGTTACAGGAAATGCTGAAAAAACTTTTGATTGTGCATTTATATCAACGCAATATAGCTTAAAATCAAGTGAAATTTTGAGTTACATGAGTGAGTTTAACAAATCTTCAAAGCTTTTTGATGATACAGGTTGTGTGCATAAAGCACGAATTGTTTTAAAAGATGGAACTTTTTTTGAAGCAGAAGATATAGGACGACACAATGCTATTGATAAAGTTATTGGTCTTGTAACTTTACAAAGAAAAAATTTAAAAGAATCTATTTTGTATGTAACTGGAAGATTGTCAAATGAGATGGTTGTAAAATGTGTAATGCATAAAATTCCAATAGTTGTATCAAAAGCTGCTGTTACTTTCGAAGGTATAAAAGCTGCAAATGAACATGGAGTTACTCTTATAGGTTTTGCAAGAGAACATAGGATGAATGTATATACACATAGTGGAAGAGTAAAAATTGATTAAATTGAATAATTTGCAATATAACCCAATAAAACTTGATTTTTTAGAAGACCAAAACTACTCTTTAGATAGTTTGGTTAGTAATTTTACTTTTGATGATTTATGCAAAAAATATAAAGAAAAATTTGGTTTTTCAAAAATAAAAACTTTTTCATTTTCAAAAGAGGGTTTTTTAGGACTTTTTTTAGAATTAAAAGGAAAAATTGCAGTAAGTTTTGGCGAGTGCGAAGCTTTAATTCAAGGAGCAAAACTATATGAAAGTTTAGGATTTGAATTAACTTGGATAGGTTTAAATAAAGATGGAAGTGTAAATTATCAAGAGTTAAAAGATAAAGATATAGATTTTTTATTTTTATCTTCTTATGTTATGGATACTTTTTTTGAAATATCTTTAGATGATGTAAAAAATTTCACAAATGCAAAAATCATTTCAAGTGGAAGTGCAAAAATCGATAGTTTAAGTGATATTGTATATTTTGATAATTATAAGCTTTGTGGTTATAGTTTGAGTGGAGTAATTCTTTTTAATGATGAAAATATTTTTGAACTTTTAAATATGGCTTTTATTGACACCCTTGCTGTTAAATGTTGTTTTGAAGCTTTAGAAAATCAAAAGTTCAATTACGAAGTAAAAGAGAAATTTTTAGAAAAATTAAAAGAAAAACTAAAAGATAATATCTACTTTTTTGTTGATAATAAAAAAACACTTCCATATACACTTCATTTTGCACTAAAAAATATAAAAGCAAGAGAGATTATACGAACTTTAGCTTTTGATAATATCTTTTTATCAAATGGTGAAGGTTGTAGTTTAGGACTTTCAAAACCTTCAAGAATTATCCAAGCTATGGGATATGATGAAACTACAAGTAGAAATGCAATCTCTTTAAATTTTTTACAAGATTTTGATGAAGAAACTATTTTGAAAATAGTTGATAAAATAGAGCAAAAATATAAACAAATAAGAGTTTTAGACTAAGGATTTATTATGAAAAAATTGAACTATTTAGATTTTGAAGTGGCATTTGAAAAAAGTTTAGAAATAGTAACTCCTAAAATAACAACAGAAAATATTTTTATAAACGAAGCTTTGGGAAGAGTTTTAAGTCAAGATGTTATTTGTAAAAAAAATCTTCCAGCTTTTAATAACTCTGCAATGGATGGTTTTGCTATAAAATTTAGCGATGCTGGAAAAACTTTAAAAATAAATCAAACTATTTTTGCAGGAGATAAAGTAGAAGCCTCTTTAAGTCAAAATGAGTGTTATAAGATAATGACAGGAGCGAAAGTTCCAAATGATGTTGATACTATTATTCCTATTGAAAATTGTTTTGATGTTACAGAAAATAGTGTAAAAATACCAGAAAATTTGAAAAAAGGTTCAAACTTAAGACTTGAAGGTGAAGAGCAAAAAGTTGGAGAAATCATCTTAAAAAAAGGTGAAATTTTAACTGCTTCAAAAATAGCAATCTTAGCTTCACAAGGAATAGTTGTAGTTGAAGTTTATAAAAAAATCTCAATAACTGTTCTTTCAACAGGAAATGAACTAAAAGAACCTTGGCAAGAAGCAAGTAGTGATGAGATTTATAACTGTAACTCTTCTTTGATAGTATCTTTATTAAAAGAAAAGGGTTTTGAAGCAACTTATTGTGGAGTTATTCCTGATAATTTAGAAAAATCGACTAATTTTATAAAAAATCTAAAAAGTTATGATGTTGTTATAACAACTGGTGGTATTTCTATGGGAGATGCAGATTTTATGGCACAAGCTTTTTTAAGCAATGGTTTAGAAGTAGCGTATCATGGAGTAAATATAAAACCAGGTCGAGCTATGATGACAGGAGTTATGAATGAAACTTTAGTTATTTGTCTTCCTGGTAATCCAATAGCAGCTTCACTAAATACATATTTATTTGTATATCCAATGCTAAAAAAACTTCAAGGTGAAACTGCTATTTATCATAACTATATAAAAGCTTCAAATAAAGCAAAATTTAAAACAAAACAAGGAAGAGTTGAAGCAGTTTTAGGCTCTATTGAAGCTGGTGAGTTTTTAGTAACAAAAGAGAATAAATATGGTTCAGGAATGATAACTGTTTTAGCTTCAAGTAGTGCTATTTTAGTAAGTAGTGGAAATGATTCTGAAATTTTGGAAAATCAAGAAGTTAAAATAATAGAGTTTAACGGAAGATTCCTTGATAAAAAAGTAGATATTTTAAACTAAGTTTTAAATATCTAAAAATATTACAAATTGAAATAAATTTTTACTCACTTTTTTAAAAACTATATAATATCCTTATGTTTATACATTTAGATATTGATTGTTTTTTTGTTTCTGCAGAGAGGACTTTGAATAAAAGTTTACTTGATATTCCCGTTGCTGTTGGAGGAAGAAGTAGCAACGATATATTTTCAAGTAAAAAAGTACAAAGAACTATCGCTACAAATAGAGCAGCTTTTTCAAGTAAAATATTATCAAACGACACACATAAAAGTTTTAAAGAGTATTTTATAGATGAAAATGGTCGAATAAGAGGTATCATCACAACTTGTTCTTATGAAGCTAGAAAGTTTGGTGTAAAAACTGCAATGAGCGTAAATGAGGCTTTAAGACTTTGCCCAAAACTCAAAATGATACCTCCAAACTACTCTTTGTACGATGAATTATCTAATAAATTAAAAGATTTATTAGAAAAAGAAGTACCTTTGATAGAACAATATTCAATAGATGAATTTTTTTGTGATGTTAGTGGATATATAAAAGAAGATGAGATTTTGGAGTTTGCACATTTTTTGAAGAAAAAAATATTAGATGAGTTGGATTTACCTATTTCAATTGGTATTGCTTCTACAAAATATCTATCTAAACTTATGACAGAGTATGCAAAACCAAATGGAATAAAATATGTAAGTAGTCAAGATATGCCAGAATTTACAAAAGATATTCCAATAGAAAACTTTTCAGGAATAGGAAAAGCTCTTTGTGAAAAACTCAAAGGTTATAATATAAATACTTTAGGCGATATAAGAAAAAATCAAAAGCTTTTTTACTCTTGGCAAAAAAGTGGTATAGATTTATATAATCGTGTTTGTGGAATAAGAGATAATAAATTAACTATTCAAAGAGAGAGAAAATCTTTAGGAATAGGGCGAAGTTTTGATGTTGTTTTTGATAGAAACGAAGTTAGAAGAAGAGTTATGATTTTAAGTAGATATTTATCTTTTATTATAAAAAAAGAAAAAGTAAATCCTCTTTCTTATTCGATACTTATAAGATACGAATACGGAATAAAAGTAAGAGATTATATAAATGTAAATAGACTGTTTAATGAAGTTGATTTTAAAGCTGAGATGATAAAACTTTTTGAAGTCGTTGATAGCCATAAAACTCATGGAGTAATCCAATTATATATTACAGTTTTTAATTTTGCAAAATCAAATGATTTTACAGCCAATCTTTTTGACTACGAAGAAGAGATAAAAAAACAAGCTTTGACAAATCAGATGCAAAAACTTAGGCTTAAATACGGAGTTGATATAGTAAAAAGTGCTTTTGAAATCTAAAAATAAATAAAATATCTAATCGTTAAAATAGTCAAAAGAAAAATATTATCTTTTGTTGATAATTATTATTAATTTTATCTAAAGAATTATTGTTTTAAAATTCCTTTTTTTATAAAGGAAACAATATGCAAAACACAATTAAACTAATGCGATTATCTTTAGGAATAATTTTTGTATGGTACGGAATGTTGAAGTTTTTTCCAACACTAAGTCCAGCAGAAGATTTGGCTATAAAAACTATCGATATTATGTTTTTTCATCTGATTGATGGAAGTTTATCTATCAAACTTTTAGCTATTTTAGAAGTAGCAATAGGAATAGGATTTTTAAGTGGTTATTACACAAAACTTGTAACTATAATCTTTTTAGGTCATATGTTATGTACTTTTGCTCCATTATTTATACTTCCTGAATTATCTTTTACACATGTACCTTATGCTTTTACTTTGGTTGGGCAATATATTGTAAAAAATATAGTATTTATTTTGGTTGGAGTTATGATTTATCAAAATGAAACAAAAAGAGGATACAAGTAGTTTTAGAGTATATTTCTAAAAACTATATTGGAGTATAAAATGAGTTATATTTTACAAGTTGATTTTCCACATGATGGTATTTTTGGTGAAGAATTTTCAAAAGCTTTTGTTGATTTAGCAAAAGATATATCAAATGAAACTGGTTTGATTTGGAAAATTTGGACTGAAAATGAAGAAAAAAAAGAAGCAGGTGGAATCTATCTTTTTTCAAATGAAACAGATGCAAAAAGATATTTAGAAAAGCACACAAAAAGACTTGAATCATTCGGTTATAAAAATATCAATGCAAAGATTTTTAAAGTAAATGAGTCATTAAGTAAAATTACAAATGTAAATTTGTAATAAATAAAAAAGGATTTAAAACCTTTTTTATTCGATAGTTAAACTTTTATAAAATTCTCTATATTTAGTATCTTTTTCATCTCTTGCTTTCATAGCAGCTCTTGGATGTTCATTTAGTTGACCAGTTATCATATAAGGAATACTATATCCCCAATCAAGTTCTTTTTCAAGTGGTACGATATACTCTTCAATAAATTTTAAAACAGGAGTTAGTTTATATTTTGGATTTTTTAAAAAACCAATTAAAAGTTCAAGTGGACAATTTCCTGCACCTCTTCCTAATCCTGAGATTGTAACATCAAGGAAACTTGTACCATAAATCATAGCTTCTAAAGTATTTGCATAAGCTAATTGAAGATTGTTATGTGCATGAATACCTACTTTTTTACCAGTTTTTTGTGCAAAACTTAGATATTTTTCAGTTAATTTTTTGATTTGTTCAGGATAAAAAGAACCAAAACTATCAGCTATATAAATAACATCAACATTTGTTTTAGATAGTTGCTCTAAAACTTCATCAAGTTCATCATCAAAAGATTTTGAAATAGCCATGATATTTACTGTTGTTTCATAACCTTTTGCATGTGCATCTTCGATTAGTTCAATAGCTGCAGGGATTTGGTGAATATAAGTTGCTATTCTTATCATATCAACTACACTTTCACTTTTTGGTCTAAGTTCTTCTTTTAAACTTCTTCCAATATCACTCATAACAGCGATTTTCATATTTGTTTTATTTTCACCAACAATTCTTCTTATATCTTCTTCTTTACAGAAATTCCAAGGACCATATTCAGCTTCACTCATAATAGTTGGAGATACATTTTTCCCAATTTCCATATAATCAACACCAGCTGCAAGACAAGTTTCATAATGTGCTTTTACAAATTCGTCGCTAAAGTGATAGTTATTTACCAATCCACCATCTCTAATAGTACAATCAAAAACTTTTATATCTTCTCTAACTGATAGAATTGAACCTTTTTTTTCAATCATTACTGTTCCTTGATTATTTTAATAATTGCTTATATATTATCTAAAAGCCACTTAATAAGATTTAAGGGCTAAAACTTCTTCTATTTTATTGTAAGAGTAAAAAGCAAAATCTTCATTTTTCTCTTTTATAGCATTTACAGCCATTCTATCTGCTAGCTCATTTCCTTCTATTCCGCTATGACCTTTTACATGAGTTATCTCTATTTTACTTTTAATTTTCTCATATAAATAGTGTGCTTCTTGGATAAGTTCAAGGTTTTTTATCTCGCCACCTTTTTTACTCCAGCCATTTTTTTTCCAAGAATATGCCCATGTTGTAATACAATCTATTGCATATTTTGAATCTGTAAAAATAGAGATTACATTTTCTGAATGAGTTTGAGAAGCAATAGTTAAAGCCTGAAATAAAGCATTTAATTCAGCTATATTGTTTGTTCCATTTTCAACATAAGCACCATAAAGTAAAACAGGATTTTTGCTATTTGAATAAATCACAATTCCACTTCCAGCATTTCCAGGATTTCCACTACAAGCTCCATCACAATATATTTTTATATGTTCTTCTTGTTCATCGATATTTTCAGTTTTTTCTTCAACTTTTGGAGTATAAACTTTGGCTTTTATGTTGTTGTGTTCTAAAACTGTATGATAGTTTTTTATAATTTGTTCTTGAATGCTAGTAGAAAAATCACCTCTTAAAAGCATAAGTAAATTCATATCATTTTTTGAGATATCTTGTTCTAAAGCGATTTTTTTCCAATTTTTTTCATCTGAATTGATTTTAAATATTTTAAATTGTGCTTCATTTAAATTGTTTTTATATGTAATTAAATCTAAAAAGTCATTTTCTATTTTCATTTTTTGTTCTTTATAAAATTTTTGAAAGTATACAAAAAAAACATATAGGAGAAACTTTTTAAGGCAAATAGAATGAGTTTTGCTTATAAATTTTCCTTAAAATTAAAAAATAATCTTTTTTTTAGGTTATAATATTTAAAAAAAGAAGGAGTTTATGATGCTTTCAAAATTATCAATAAAACAAAAATTAATTCTAATAATGTTAATTCCTTTAATAGTGGTAATATTATTAGATGCAAAATTGGCTGTTGATTCTTTTAGTGCTTCAAGAAATTTAAAAGCTTTAGATAATGTAGTTGAACTTTCTACAAAAATAGGAGCATTAGTTCATGAAACACAAAAAGAAAGAGGAATGACAGCAGGTTTTTTAGGAAGTAAAGGGGAAAAGTTTAAAACAGAACTTCCAAATCAAAGATTAAAAACAGATGAAAAACTATCTGAATTTAAAACATATCTATCAACATTTGATAAAAACTCTTATAGCCAAGATTTTATAGAAAATTTGGATAGCGGAATTAAAAAATTAGAGGAGTTATCAAATATTAGAAGTAGTGTAAATGCTTTATCAATAAATGGTCCAGTTGCAATAGGATATTATACAGAGACAAATAAATTATTGTTAAATGTTATTGGAACAATTGTAAAACTATCTACAAACTCAAATGTATCGCAAGAGTTGGTTTCATATATGAACTTTTTACTTTCAAAAGAGAGAGCTGGTCTTGAAAGAGCAGTTGGAACAAACACTTTTGCAAAAAATGTTTTTGACTTAGAATTAAAAACAAAATTTTATACATTAGTTGCAGAGCAAACTGCTTATTTAGATTCATTTATGAAAGTTAGCCCAAAAGAAGCAGTTGATTTTTATAATAAAACAATGCAAGATAACTCAGTAGAAGAAGTTGAAAAGATGAGAAAGATTGCATTGTATAGTGGTAAAGAATCAGATTTTAATGTAGATGCAAATTATTGGTTTAAAACAATAACTGACAAAATAAACTTACTAAAAAAAGTAGAGGATTATTTATCAGAAAATTTAGTTTCAACTATTAGAAAAGAGTTAGGTGAAGCACAAAGAAATATGATAATTTTCAGTTTATTGAGTACTTTTGGAATTGCATTAACTATGATTTTAGCTAGAACTATTGCTTTTACTATTTTAATAGATGTTGATTCTGTAAAAAAAGGAGTTGAAAATTTCTTTGCATTTATTAATTTTGAAAAAGATGATATTGAACTAATCGAAGTAAAATCAAATGATGAATTAGGAATGATGTCTAAAATAATAAACAAAAATATTCAAGAGACTAAAGCAAATATTCAAAAAGATAGAGATTTGATAGCTGATACAATAAGAGTTGCAAACTTAATCAATAAAGGGCACGTAAATGCAAAAATTGAAAAAGGTTCAAATAACCCATCTTTAAATGAGTTAAAAAATATAATTAATCAAATGTTAGAGACTTTAAATACAAATATTTCAAATATTCTAAAGGTTTTAACTTCTTATTCAAAACTTGATTTTAGACCAAAATTAGCAGAAAATGATCTTGAGGGAATTATCAAAGAGTTAGAAAAAGATGTAAATATTTTAGGAGAAGTTATCACTCAAACTTTGATTGAAAATAAAAAAACTGGATTAGTTTTAAGTAAAAATGCAACTATTTTAAGTCAAAATATGAGTAAAATTGCAACTGCGGCAAATTCACAAGCAGCTTCATTGGAAGAAACAGCAGCTTCACTTGAAGAGATTACTTCAAATATTACAAATAATAATCAAACTACAATCAAAATGGCAGATTATGGAAATAAAGTAAAAGAATCTATTACTTTAGGTCAAGATTTGGCAAATAAAACAGTTATATCAATGGATGAAATAAATACTCAAACAACAGCAATTAGTGAAGCAATTACAGTAATTGACCAAATAGCATTCCAAACAAATATTTTGAGTTTAAATGCAGCAGTTGAAGCTGCAACTGCAGGTGAAGCTGGAAAAGGATTTGCAGTTGTTGCAGGAGAAGTGCGAACACTTGCAAGTAGAAGTGCAGAAGCTGCAAGACAGATAAAAACATTGGTTGAAAATGCTCATAAAAAAACAGAAGAGGGTAAAGATATAGCTTCTAATATGATAGAAGGATATAGCGAATTAAATAAAAATATTTCAATGACATTAGAGTTAATAAGTAATGTTACAGTTGCAAGTAAAGAACAATCAACAGGAATGGTTCAAATAAATGATGCAGTTAATAATCTGGATCAAATAACACAACTAAATGCACACAGTGCTTCAGAAGCAAATCAAGTAGCTCAAGAGACTTTGAGTATATCTAAAAAAATCATTGAGCAAGCAGATGCAAAAGAGTTTGATGGAAAAGATACAATTAGAGTTTAATAACTCTAATTTGTATTTACATATTTTATGGAATAAAAGTTTGTCTTGTTTTTATAAAAATAGTTGTATAAAAAATCTCTCTTAAAAATAAAAATAAAGAAATAATCAGACAAATCATTGCTAAGATAAATAAAATTGCTATAAATAAAGAGTCTTTAAACTCAAAAATTGCACTTAAAAACATAGTTAAAATCACCAATGCAATAAGCAATCCTGTAGTTGTACCAAACAAAATAGCTAAGTTTGTATTTCTCATTCTCATAGTTAGAAATTTTCTTCTTTGTTTTATTTTTTCACTTAATATCAGATCATCACTTAAAGATTCATTCTCTTTTTCAAACTTATCTAATCTATCGATTTTATCAATAATTCTTGAAAGTCTTGATGTAAAAACATTTAGAAGTCCTGCAAGTCCAGCAAGTAAAAAAACAGGAGCAACAGAAAGTTGAATAAGTTGTGAAACACTATTTACGCTATTTACATCAATTTGGTTTATCATAGTTATTTAGCTTCATCTATAATTTTTAAAAGTTCTTCTTGAGCATTTTGCGCAACTTCAACTAAATCTGGATTTACATCATCTACTAATTGAACTAAAGAGTTTAATATAATCATTGTTTCATTATCTTGTGTATAAACAGTAATTTTACAAGGTAAAACACAAGCAATCGCAATATCAGCAGATAAAAAATCATTTGCAATAGATGGATTACAAATATCGATTATTTGACACTCTTCTTTAAAATCAAAACCTTTTGAATTTAAAATTTCTTTCATATTTGATACATTTAAAACTCCAAATTTATATTTGGGAGCTATTTGTTTTATCGTATCTACAACTTCTTGAACACTTTTAGTTGATGTTTCTATATATTGCATATTTTTCCTTTTTTATTTTGTTGATTATAGCAAATTAGTTTTTATAAAATGCAATTTTTTTAGTTTCCAATTTGTCATACATATTTAGCATATTATGGTAATCTTGGTGTAAAGTTCTATTGATGAAAAACTCTTTTCCTTCAATAATATTTAATGCTTTTTGAATTTTTTCTTCTCCATAAATATTATAAAGTGCTTCTTCATAATCTTCCCAAACTAAGTTTTCATTTTCCATTCTAATTAGTTGAGCTATTAAATGACCAAATTTATTATCAGAAAATTCTAATATTTCAAGAGCTTCATCAAACTCTTTTAAAAGTAATAAAAGTTGAACTCTAAAATCTTGCATGATAAAGTTTTCTTTGAAAATTACACCTAAAAAAAGTTGCATATTTAAAGAATCATCAAGACTATCGATTGAATCTAAAATATCATTTAAATCATAGTTTTCAAAATTTAAAACCATATCTCTTATTAGTTTACCTTGATTTTTATTATTATAAATCATGTCATCTATTGGATAAACTTCTGAAAAATCTGGAACTATCATTTGACAAGAATAAAAATCTAAATATGTATATTCTCTTAGATAAATATCTCTATCTTGAGATTTTAAAATATCAAATAAAAACTCATACTCTTCTTCACTACTATTTCCTTCATATTTCCATGGAAAATATTCAAAATCTTTAATTTTATTTAAAAATTGGAATCCTAATTTTCCATTAGAATCAATAAAATGCGCTTCTAAATTAAAATTATTGCTAACTAATTCCATATCAAAAGTTGGTATTTCAAATCCATCAAGATTTGTTAAATCTCTTCCTTGCATAAGTTCTGTCATAGTTCGCTCTAAGCTAACTTCTAAAATAGGATGACTACCAAAAGAGACAAAAAGAGTTGAATTTTTCGGGTTTATTAAAGATATTGCAGTTACTGGAAAATTTCCACCTAAAGAAGCATCTAAAACTTCAACTATGTAACCCAACTTTTTTAAACTTTGAACATCTTCATAAACTTTTGGAAAAGATTTAATAACTTCAGTAGGAAAAGTTGGAAGAGAAAAACCATTTTTAATAATTTTAAATTTTACATATCTTTCTACTATTTCACTTAAAGCTTGAACTTTTGCTTCATTTGCTGTATTTCCTGTTGCTAAACCATTACTAGCAAAAAGATTACTCAAAATATTTATTGGAATATATGTTTTTTTACTATTTGTTTGATTTATAAAAGGAAGAGCAACTATTTTATCCATATAATCACTGTTAAAATCAACTAAATCTTTATCTTCTAAATCTTTATTTGGGTTATAAATCTTTTTTAATTCTTTATTTAAATAATCTCCTCCAAATTCAAAAGCAACTTCATCTGGATAATATTTTCTATTTGGAAGATGAAAATCTATAAAAAAGTTGTTCGTTTGTAATCTTTCGATATACTCACCATAAGCACTTGCTATTGAAGCTTGTGAAATAACACCTTTTCCATTTGAATAGATATGATTTGGTGCTTCATTTGAAGCTAAGTTTACTGAAAAGCAGTTTTTTAAAGGATTTTTTTCTTGTGAAAATGAGGCTTCACAACCAACATCATTTAATACAGCTTTCATTTTTAAAATTGATTTTTCTACGGGGCTATTTTTTGATAATAGATTCATTGATTTTTTGTTCTTTCTTTGTAAGTTTTCGATTAGATAGTTCAAAGTATAGCCAAAAAAAATATATTATAAGAATAAAGTTTTAGAATAAAAGTATTAATAGATAATATTTTAGCTATAATAAGTAAAATATCTATTTTAGGATTAATATGTTAGCTATTAATATCTCAACTCCAAAATCTATAATGCAAGATTTAAAAGATAAATTCAAACAAAAAAGATTATCTTTAAATCTAACACAAGAAGGACTTTCCAACAAAAGTGGAGTAAGTCTTGGAAGTATAAAAAGGTTTGAATCAAGTGGAGAAATTTCTTTTGAATCTTTACTAAAAGTTGCATTGGTATTAAATTGTTTAGATGATTTTAAAAATATTGCAAATGAAAAAGATGAACAATACGAATCTATGGAAGATTTATTAAAAATAAAACCAATCAAAAAAAGAGGAGCTATAAAATGATACAAACAGTAAATGTATTTTTAAATCATTTTGATAACAAACTTTTTGTTGGAAAATTAGCACTAAAAAATAAAACTATAAATTAAGTAAAATTATTTCATGGATTAATCAAAAAAATAAAATTACAAGAAAATTACCATAATTCTAAATTTAAACTAGAGTTAACAGTTTTTCTTTAGTTAATTCCAGAGTACTAAATATTCTATCATTATCAATCATAAATTGAGACTTTACATATATTTCAGGAAAAACAAATATATAACAGCCAAAAGAATTACTTGTTATTGTTTTAGCTTTTTCAAAATTTAAATCTAACCCAGAAGTAATATGTATAAATACATCAGCTTCAGCTTCTGAAATTTTTTTAAATTGCTTATATCTTTCTCTTAATGTTCTTTTTGTAGAAATACCATAATTTCTTCCTTCTAATGTAAAGAAATGGTCATATTCAATCTCATGATTATTTGAATCAATTTTTTTATTTACATCTAGAATTTTTTCATTAGATAATAAAGTAACAACATAATCTTCTAATCCTGAACCAGCTGTTGATTTAATAGATTGACTTATTGATTCTTGAAATAAAATCATAAAAATTTGATTTGCTTCTAACCCTTCAGCTTTTAAAATTTCATAGATATTAAATAAATTATCAATAAAACTATCTCCATATTCTGATGTAGGAAAATGTTCTTTTTCTTTTTTTTCAATAAAGTCAAAAAAAATCAAACTAATTAATGCTCCATTTACTCTAAAAGCAAAAGGCTTATTTTTTGTAAAATTATCTCTTTCTAGCGATAATAGAGGAACATTTTGAAGTATGGTTGTTTCTTCAATTAATTTTGAATATTCCATTAATATAGGCTTGAATTTTAATAAATAAATTGCAAAAACAAATAAATTATAATTAATCTTACTATTGATATTAAATACTAATTCATTTAAAATGATTATTTTTGATTCAGATTTTATTTTTATTAAAATAATTCTTTTGAAACTATTTATAAAAGATTCATAATCAGAAGAATCATTAATTAATTCGTAAGTTTTATTTATTTGAGATGAACTTAAACCATCATTTGAATTCAATATTTTTAAAAAATTATAAAAAGTAAAATTAATATTAAAATAACTCTTTTCTATATGTATATTATTCATAAATTTCCTATTTGTTTTTTAAATGCTTATATATTTCTTTTGCTAATGCCTCAATAACTGGAACAGATACACTATTCCCAAATTGTTTATAAGCTTGTGTATCACTAACTGCAATTTTAAATTGTTCAGGAAAGCCTTGTAATCTTGCAGCTTCCCTTGGAGTTAGTTTTCTAGGGTTTTTATTTTCTTGATGGATTAATATTTCAGAACCATCTTTATAGTATCTTGCAGATATAGTACTTGTATATTCTGATTCATGTGTAAATAATGAATAACCAAATCCATTACCTTTTTCTTTATGTTCTTTTTTTCTTCTTTGATGACCAGCCCAAAGTTTATCAGAAATAGTGTATTTATCATCTACATTATTATCAAGAATATCACCCAATCTATTTTTTTTATTTAAAGATTTGGGATATTTAAAATCTATTGAATGGTCAAGAAAAGCAATAATATAAATTCTTTCTCTATTTTGAGGAACACCAAAATTTCTGGCATTAAGTACCTCTGCAAATACACGATAACCCATATCTTCTAATGTTGATTTTACAGTATTAAAGGTATTGCCTTTATCATGATTTTTGAATCCTTTGACATTTTCAAGAAATACAACTTGAGGTTTATGTTTATTAACGATTCTTGCTACATCAAAAAATAAAGTTCCTCTAATATCGTCAAAACCTTTTCTATGTCCTGCAATACTAAAAGCTTGACATGGAAAACCTGCTAGTATAATGTCATGATTTGGTATATCTTCTTCCTTTATTTTAGTTATATCTCCATAAGGCTTTTCATTATAATTTTCAAAATAAGCTATTTGTGCATATTTATCTAATTCAGAAGCAAAAACAAATTCTGATTCTTCTTTAAAAACCTTTTCAAATCCAGTTCTTATTCCACCAATACCTGCAAATAAATCTATAAATTTATATTTTGATTCAATATTATTAATTGAAAATAAACGAGGTTGCTTCATTCTGTTTGTCAAAATATATTCCTTTTTTTCGATTTATATTATCTAAAATATTAATATAATTTTATTTTATAATATTTAATACTTAATTGATATACTATTAAAATAGTAATAAATAGCTGTTTAAAGTTTATTTGTTGATTGTTTACCAGTTCCATATTTTAATCCTTTATTTTTCTTATCAATAATTCAATATAAAAGCCCAAAAAGCCATAGTGGAATTTTATTTTTTTCCATGGTGTAGTCTGTATCTATGACTAGATAACTGTTATTTATATCTTTGATTTGGGTGAATTTTTTATTTTTCCCACCAATTTCAAAGATATATCCATCTACACTAAAATCTCCAATATCACTATAATAAATCGTGTCAAAACAACTTGTAAAAAATGTTTCTCTCACAGTTCCAATATCTACTTCCACACCAAACTCATCGGCGAAAGTGTAAAGCAAATTTGTATTTCCAAAGAGTAGTTTTTCTGGTTTTTTGGAGATATTATTTGACTGTTTTTTGATGGGTTTAATCAGTTTTGAGTTTTGTAAAATCTCTAAATATGTTGCTAAAGTAGGGTGAGAAACTCCAAATTCTCTGCAAAGTTCGGCAATATTTACTTTAAATGGTACTTTTGCATAAATTAGTTTTGCTATAAATTTTTTAAAAATACTTAGGTGTGTATATTCTATTTTATTTAAAGAGGGAATATCTTCATTGATGATTTTTTCACACGCATTAAAAAGTTTATTTTTGTATTCAATTTCATCTTCTATAAAAAATGGATAAAAACCTATTTGAAGATATTTAAAAAAACTTTTATACAAAGTTGGATTTTCTAGGGCTAAAGTGCTACTTAATTCATTGTGATTGTTTAGAATCTCTTCAAAAGAGAGTTGTGGAACATTGATATTTTCAGAGAGTTTCAAAAACTCTCTGAAACTTAGAGGTTTTACATAACTTATAACACATCTTCTGCTTAAATCAAATTTTTCATTTAAAATATTTAGCATTGAAGAACCACTAAATCGGATGATAAGTTCAGGGAAACTGTCATAAATGGTTTTTATCTCATTCGCCCAATTTTGGTATTTATGTATTTCATCAATTACAATTACTTTCCCACCAAGTCTTACAAATTCATCGGCTATATCATAAATTGAACTATTGATGATATAAACATCATCGGCACTAAAATAGAGATATTCAAGAGCTTTGAAGTTTTGTTTTAGGTATTGAAGCAAAAGTGTAGTTTTTCCCACACCTCTTTGCCCAATAAGTCCAACAAGTCGGTTTTTTGAAGTGAGTTTTGAAAGATATTGTTCTCTTATAAAGTCTAAATTTACAGCAGTAATATTTCGTATTTGTTTATTTTGAATATATTTAATCATAAAATACCTTTAAATATTTATTGTATATTAACATAAAAGTTTAAAATATACTTTAAGATTTTGTATAAATTTATTAAAATAGAGTTTAAAATATAAATAAAATATTAGATATTTGATATTTATGCTATAATCACATAATTTCAGCGTACATCGGTCTATGTCTGACTTCGTTTTTGTAGTCAAATTACAACTCAACTAAACTCAAATTATTCAACCTAGATCGGAACTTTAGTTCACAACTTCTGTAGGTTTATAAAAAACAAGGTACTTATGTCATTTTCAAACTTAGGTTTATGTAAAGAAATTCTTCGTGCAATTAAAGAAGAGGGTTATACAACACCAACTCCAATCCAATCAAAATCAATTCCAGTGATTTTATCAAAAAAAGATGTTTTAGCAGCTGCTCAAACAGGAACTGGAAAAACAGCTGGATTTACACTTCCACTTTTACAAAGATTAAAAGATAGTAATTTTAAAGATAAAAAAACTCAAGTTAGAGCTTTGATTCTTACTCCAACAAGAGAACTTGCAGCTCAAGTTGCACAAAGTGTTGAAACTTATGGGAAATATCTTCCTTTTAAATCAGCAGTTATTTTTGGAGGAGTTGGAATAAATCCACAAAAAGCTCTTTTAAAAAAAGGTGTTGACATCATCATCGCAACTCCTGGAAGATTGCTTGATTTAATCTCTCAAGATAGTCTTGATTTATCAAAAATAGAGTTTTTAGTGTTGGATGAGGCAGATAGAATGCTTGATATGGGATTTATAAATGATATTAAAAAGATTTTAGCAATTTTGCCAAAACAAAGACAAAATCTACTTTTTTCAGCAACTTTTTCAAATGAAATAAAAAAGTTGGCTGATGGCTTACTAAAATCACCTGTTTTAGTAGAAGTTTCAAAAGCAAATAGTGCTTCTTTCAAAGTTGAGCAGGTTGTTCATCATGTTGATAAAGATAGAAAGAAAGAGCTTTTATTACATTTAGTAAATAAAAATAGTTGGCAACAAGTTTTGGTTTTCACAAGAACAAAACATGGAGCAAATAAACTAAGCGAAGCACTTGTAAAAGATAAAATTACATCAGCAGCAATTCATGGAAATAAATCGCAAGGCGCAAGAACAAAAGCATTAGATGATTTTAAAAATGGAAAAGTAAGAGTTTTAGTTGCAACTGATATTGCAGCGCGTGGAATTGATATTGAACAACTTCCTCATGTTGTAAATTTTGAATTACCAAATGTTGCAGAAGATTATGTTCATAGAATAGGAAGAACTGGACGAGCAGGAAATAATGGTATTGCTATATCTTTAGTTTGTGTAGATGAACATGAGTATTTATTTGGAATTGAAAAGTTAATTAAACAAAAAATCAAAAAAGTAGAGATAAATGGATTTAAAGTAAATCCAAATATCAAAGCAGAACCTATTGGAAATAGAAGTAATAGAGGAAATAAAGCTAATAATTCAAATCAAAATAGAAAAGTAAAACCAAAAGATGAAAATTCATCTTCAAGCACGAAATCAAAAAGGTTTGCTTCAAGAAATAGAAGAACAAATACAAGTTCTAAAAATATTTAAAAAGGTAAAATTTTATAAAATACCACAATTAAAAAATAAGGAAATATAAAATGAATAAAAAAATAAAACTAATTTTTATTTTAATTTTTTCAATAAATTTATTCGCAAATGATGTGGAACTTGAAAATTTATTTAAAAAATACCAAGTTGAAGGAACTTTAGTACTAGAGTCTTTAAATACAAAAAAAGTAGATATTTATAATGAAAAGCGAGCAAATACATCGTTTTCTCCTGCTTCAACATTTAAAATACCAAATACTTTGATAGCTTTAAATGAAGGTGTTGTAAACAAAGATTCTATAATAGTTTGGGATAAAAAAGTAAGAGAGTTTGATGCTTGGAATAAAGACCAAACTTTACAATCAGCTTTTAAAAGTTCTTGTGTTTGGTGTTATAAAGAGTTCGCTTCAAAAATTGGAGTTGAAAAATATAAAAAGTATCTAAAAGAGCTTAATTATGGGAATAAAACAATAGGCAAAGATGTAACTGATTTTTGGTTGGATGAGAGTTTGAGAATTACAGCTTTTGAAGAGATAAGATTTTTAAAACAATTACAAGCAAACAATTTAGCTTTTAAAGAAGAAGATATAAATCTTCTAAAAGAGTTGATGATTGATGAAAAAAGCGAAAATTATGTAGTTAGAGCAAAAACAGGTTGGGAAGGAAAATATGGTTGGTATGTTGGTTATGTTGAAACAAAAAATGATGTTTGGTTTTTTGCTTTAAATATCGACACAAAAACAAAAGAAGATTTAGCAAAAAGAAAAGCTTTAACTTTAGAAGCTTTAAAAACAAAAGGTATTATAGATTGAACTATGAAATAAAAAATAGTTTTATAAAAGCACAAATAAAATCTTTTGGAGCAGAACTAAATAGTCTAAAAAAATGTGATGAAAACTTCGAGTATATTTGGCAAGCAAATAGTAAATATTGGGCTAGACACTCTCCTGTTCTTTTCCCAATAGTTGGAAGACTAAAAGAAGATAGTTATTTTTATAAAAATAAAAAATATTCTCTTTCTCAACATGGAATTGCCAGAGATAAAGAGTTTGAAATTGTGCAAAATGAAGCTGATTTTATAGAGTTTAGACTAAAAAGTGATGAAAAAAGTTTGGAGTTTTATCCTTTCTTTTTTGAGTTAAATATTTGTTATAAACTAGATAAAAATAGTTTGATAGTTTCATATAAAGTAAAAAACAAAAGTGATGAAAAGATGTACTTTTCAATAGGTGCTCATCCTGCTTTTAATACTCAAGTTGGTGATTTTTTGGAGTTTGAAAATATAAAAACTACAAAAAGATACTTTTTAGATGAGAAAGGTTTGATTTATAAAAATCAAGATTTGAACCTTGAAAATAGTAAGTTGTATTTAGATAAAGATTTATTTAAAGAAGATGCTTTAGTTTTTAATGACTCTAATATCAAACAAATTACTTTAAAAAACATAGAAAATAAAAGTAGGGTAAAAATAAAATTTGATAATTTCCCTTATTTAGGTATTTGGTCAAAACCAAATGATGCTCCTTTTGTTTGTATTGAACCTTGGTTTGGAATTGCTGATGAAGAAAATGCAAATCAAAAAATAGAGGATAAAAAAGGAATATTATCTTTAGAAAAAGAAGAAGAGTTTTTTTGCTTTTATACAATAGAAGTATAAAAACTCTCAAAAATAATCCCTTAATCAAAACTTAAAATTCATATATTAAGCTATTTATAAGTGAAAAAATTAAAATTTCAAATAATTCTTTAAAAAATCTCATAAAATTTATCTTTTTTAAAAGTACTATAAAATGGTGCTTTGTGAAAAAATTTTAATAAAATTCAAAATTCCTTATAAAAAAGTGTCTGATTTTTTAATCTCAAACGTCTTATTGTAAAAGGAAACAATTTTAATAATTGTTCTTATAATAAATAAGGAGAATAAAAATGAAAAGGAAATCAATACTTGTTGCTCCAGTATTAGCAATACTTTTAAATACAAGTTTAAATGCAGAACAATTTTCAATTTCAAACTTATCTTTAAAACAAGCAATAGAAGAGATAAGTAAAAAATCAAATATGCCATATATGGTAGATGGTAAATTACTTGATGGAAAGAAAGCACCAAATATAAATAATGTAGAAGGTGTAGAAAATGCTCTAAATGAGATATTAAAAGATACAAATCTAAAAGCAACTATAGAAGATGGAACAATCTTAATAAGAGAAAAAGCAATAGGACAAGGTACGGTTTTAGAGCCAATTTCTGTTAATGATAGTTATTTAGGAAGTACAACAGAAAACTCAAATTCTTATACAACGGGAAGTATGAATACTGCAACAAAATTGGATTTATCTATTCGTGAAACGCCACAATCAGTGAGTGTTGTTACTCGACAACAAATAGAAGATATGGGTTTACAAGATATTACTGATGTAGTTAATAGTGTTACAGGACTTAGTTCTAATAATATGGATAGTGAAAGAAATAGCTATTCTGCTAGAGGATTTGGAATTAATAATTATCAAATTGATGGAGTAACAACAACTTATCAAAGTGGATTTATGACAGGTGAAACTTCACAAGATTTAACTATATATGACAGAGTTGAAATTGTTAGAGGATCAACAGGATTATTAACAGGAGCTGGAAATCCAAGTGCAGCTATAAATTTGGTAAGAAAACATGCAAATTCAAAAGAATTTAAAGGAGATATTTCTTTACAAGGTGGATCTTGGGATAAATATAAAGGTACTTTAGACGTTCAAACGCCACTTGATGAAAAAGGAAATGTTAGAGCTAGAATTGCAACAAGTTATGAAGAAAAAAAATCATTTATAGATTATTATGAAAATAAAAAAACAGTTCTATATGGAGTTGTTGATGCTGATATAACAGATAATACAAGAGTTTCTTTAGGAACTAGCTATCAAAAAAATGACCCAAAAGGAAGTATGTGGGGTGGATTACCTTCAAAGTTTAGTGATGGAACATCTACAAATTGGGATAGATCAAAATCAACTGCTTCAGATTGGACATATTGGTCTTCTGAAAATAAAAACTATTTTACAAATGTTGAACATTATTTTGATAATGATATAAAATTGTATGGAGCATATTCATATTCTGATAATTACGGAGATTCAAAACTTTCTTATGTTAGTGGAAGTTTGGATAAAAATACGGGAAGTGGATTAAGTGCGGCGGCTGTTCAAGGATATGAAAATTTCCAAAAGCAACATAATGTTGATATTTATACTTCTATTCCTCTTCAAGTGAATAAATTGGACCATGAAATAGTTGCTGGAGTTATGTATAGCGAGCAAGATTTGGAAGCTTATAATACTCCAAGTATTGCTGGGAGCTTTAATTCAAGTATAGATAACTTTTATACATATAAAGGAACAAGTGAACCAAAATGGGGAAAATCTTTTCAAGTGGTAGATACAAATACAAAACAAACAGCAGGTTATCTAGTTGGAAAAATTTCTTTAACTGATAGTTTAAAATTTATTGGTGGAAGTAGAATAACTAATTGGGAAAGAGATGCATTTAATTATGGTGAAAAACAAAACTATGAACATAATAATATCTTAACACCTTATGCAGGTTTAGTTTATAACATCGATGATAACTATACAATTTTTACAAGTTATACTGATATTTTTAACCCTCAAAGTGAGAGAGACAAAAATGGAAAATATCTTAATCCAATTGAGGGTAAAAATTATGAAGCAGGGATAAAAGCAGCATTTTTTGAAGATAAATTAAATGCAAGTTTTTCAGTTTTTAGAATAGAACAAGATAAATTAGCTCAAACTGATCCAAGTGGTGCGATGATTCCAGGAACTACAACTCAAGCAAGTATAGAAGCTGAAGGAACTACTAGTAAAGGATTTGAAATTGATATAAATGGAGAAATTACTGATAACTGGAATTTAGGCGTTGGATATTCTCAATTTGAAGCAAAAGATGCTGATGATAATAAAATAAACACTTCTTTTCCTAGAAAAACTTTTAATGTCTTTTCAAAATATAGTTGGGATAAATTTAGTTTAGGTGCTGGAGCAAATTGGAGAGAAAAAACTTATGAAAATGGAGTTGAGCAAGAATCATATGTTTTAGTAAATGCTATGGCTAAATATAAAATTGATAAAGATTTATCAGTTCAATTAAATGTTAATAATATATTTGATGAAAAATATTATACAAATATAGGTTTTTATAACCAAGTTTCTTATGGTGATCCAAGAAACTTTACACTTACTATGAAATATGATTTTTAACTTATAAAGAGAGTTTTCTCTCTTTATAAACTTAACTTCAATTGAATTTCAAATATGATTTATTTAAAATATAATAGTTAATGTAAAATAGATTGGAATAAATCTATATTTTATAGATTTTTCCAAACATCAAGCAAATCAAATAAAGCTCTATTTGTCTCTTTTATATATTTTTTACCTTCTTTTATCTCTTCAATATTTTGAATATATGGTGAATCAAAGTTAAGATACTCAGAATCTTCTTTTAGTATAGATTTTAAAGAGCCTCCATTTGTCTCAAAGTGAAATTGTGTTCCTACTACAAAACCATTTTTTGTAGCAAAGGCTTGATTTATAAAAGCATCATTTGAAGCAAGTCTTATTGTATTTTTTGGTAAGTCAAAAGTATCACCATGCCAGTGAAATACCATCTGTTTTGGTTTTAGATTTGATGTCAAAATATGAGGGAAAACCTCGATTTCTCTCCAGCCAATTTCTCTAGTTTTTGAAGAATAAACTTCTGCTTTCAAAGCTTTTGCAATAAGTTGTGCACCTAAACAAATACCAAAAACTTTTTTACCTTCTTTAATATGATTTTCCAAAAACTCTATTTCTTTTTTTATAAAATCAATATCATCATAAGCGCTCATAGAACCACCCAAAACTATAAGTAAATCATCAGCATATAAAGGCTCATTTTCATAACATTTTATAACACTATATTTTATATTATTTTTATTTGCCCATTCTTTTATCGCTGCTTCATCTTCAAAAGGTACGTTTTGCCAAATAGTCATGAGATTTATCCTTTGTTTTTTCTTATTTTAGCAATAAATAAAATAAAACTAGGGTAGATTTCTGTATAAAAAAGATAGATTTTAAAATTTGTAAAGAGAAATTATTTTCTCTTTACAGCTTTTGCGTTTGGTAAATCTGTGATTGTTCCATCGAAAATCTCAGCAGCCATACCAATAGACTCGTGAAGTGTAGGGTGAGCGTGAATTGTAAGAGCTATATCTTCTGCATCACAATCCATTTCAAGGGCTAAAGAGATTTCTCCAAGAAGTTCTCCAGCATTTTCCCCTACAAGTGCTCCACCAATTAATTGATGTGTATCTTTATCAAAAATTAGTTTTGTCATACCTGTAGAAGAAACATCACTTGCTAATGCTCTACCACTTGCACTCCAAGGGAAAGTTGAAACTTCATAGTTGATACTAGCTTTTTTAGCTTCAGTTTCAGTCATACCAGCCCATGCAATTTCAGGGAATGTATATGCAATAGATGGAATTTGTTTTGGTTCAAAGAATACTTTATGACCTGCAATAACTTCAGCAGCTACATGACCTTCATGTACAGCTTTGTGTGCAAGCATTGGTTGACCGATGATATCTCCAATAGCAAAAATATGATTTACTTTTGTTCGTAGTTGATTATCAACTTTGATTAATCCTTGTTCATTTACTTCTACATTTGTATTTTCAAGTCCAAGTTTATTTCCATTTGCACTTCTTCCAAGAGCAACTAAAACAGCATCATATAAAATACCTTCTTTTGGTGCGTTTTCACCTTTAAACTCTACATAAATTCCTTCATTTTTAGGAATAATACTTTGAGTTTGAGTTTTTGTCATGATATTAAATCTGTTACTATTTGCTTTTGTATAAAGTTTGATTATATCGGCATCAGTTCCAGTCATAAGTTGCTCTCCTCGAATCGCAACATCAACTTGACTTCCTAAAGTTGAGTAAACTGTACCCATTTCAAGTCCGATAATTCCACCACCAAGAATAAGAAGTTTTTTTGGTACTTCTTTTACTTCAAGTGCATCTGTTGAATCCCAAATTCTTGGGTCTTCATGTGGAATAAATGACATTTTAGAACTTTGGCTACCAGCTGCAATAATACAATACTCAAAAGTGATTTTTGTTTTTTCATCACTGTTTGTAAGAGCAACTTCAACACTATGTTCATCTAAAAATGTTGCATAACCTTGTACATGGTTTACTTTTCTCATTTTAGCCATTGCATCTAATCCACCAGTAAGTTTTTTTACAACTCCACTTTTGTATTCAGCAACTTTTTTTATATCAATTTTTGGCTCTTCATAAAAGATACCAGCTTTTTCTATATGTTTTGCTTCTTCAATAACTTTTGCAACATGAAGTAAAGCTTTTGATGGAATACAACCAACATTTAAACAAACTCCACCTAAAGTTGAGTATCTCTCAACTATAGTTGTTTCTAGTCCTAAATCCGCACATCTAAAAGCAGCTGAATAACCTCCAGGACCTGCTCCGATTACTAAAACTTGAGTTTTTATTTCGTTCATAATAACTCCTTATAAGCTTAGTAATCTAATATCACTTAAAAGTTGTGATAAAGTAGTAGTAAATCTAGCACCATCTGCACCATCAATTACTTTGTGATCATAAGATAAACTTAGAGGTAAAATTAATTTTGGCTTAAATTCTTTACCATCAAATACAGGTTTAATAGAAGATTTTGAAACACCTAAAATTGCAACTTCTGGAGCATTTATAATTGGCGTGAAGTATGTTCCACCAATTCCACCAAGGCTTGAAATAGTGAAGCATCCACCACTCATATCTGCACTTGTTAATTTTCCATCTCTTGCTTTTTTTGAAAGTTCAGCTAATTCAATAGCAATATCTTTGAAACCTTTTTTATCAACATCTTTAATTACTGGAACTAATAAACCATTTGGTGTATCAACAGCAACTCCAATATTAAAGTATTTTTTCATAATTAACTCTTGTCCATCACTACTTAAACTTGAGTTGAATTTTGGATGAATTTGTAAAGCTTTTTGAACAGCTTTTATAATAAATACTAAAGGAGATAGTTTGAAATCTTTAGCGATATTATTTTGTGCTTTTCTAAACTCTTCAAGTTCTGTAATATCAGCTTCATCAAATTGTGTAACGTGAGGCATAGATAAATAGTTTTTATGTAAAAATGGTCCAGAAACTTTTTGAACACGACTTAGTTCAACTCTTTCAACGTTACCAAATACAGAAAAGTCTATCTCTTTTGATTCAGGTAAGTTAAATCCAAAACCAATATTTGAAGCAGTAGCAGGTTTATTTAACTGCTCTTTTACATAAGCTTTAATATCATCTTTTAAGATTCTTCCTTTTTCACCACTTCCTTTTACAAATCCTAAATCAACACCAAATTCTCTTGCTATTTTTCTTACACTTGGTGAAGCATAAACTTTAGTAGCTTTTTTAGATAAAACTTTACTATCTTCTTTTTCAATGCTAATAGCTGCTACTTCTTGGATTGTAGGAGTAGAACTTGCTACTTTTTCTACTTTTGTAGGAGTTGTATTTGCAGCAAATGTAGGAGTTGGAACTTTATCTTCAATAACAACACTTTTTATAACTTTTGCTATTAAATCTCCACTATTGATTTTTTGTCCTTTTTCTACAAAAATTTCAATAACTTCTCCACCAAATGGTGCAGGAACATCCATAGAAGCTTTTTCTGTTTCAAGTGTGATAATACTATAGTCTTTTACTATAACATCACCAACATGAATCATAACATCGATTAAATCAACATCTTTTTCTGCTCCTAAATCAGGTACTCTTACTTCTTCAACAACAGATTTTATAGTTTGTTCTTTTACAAATTGTGTTGGAGTTTGAACAGCAACAACTTCTTCTTTTGGTTCTTCAACTTTTGCAGGTGTTGCAACTTCAACTTTTGGTTCATCAGCACTTGAGTCATCTTGTGCTTCAACTCTAGCGATTAAATCACCACTATTTGCTTTGTCACCAACTTTTACTAAAATTTCTTTGATAATTCCAGCATGAGTTGTAGGAACATCCATAGAAGCTTTTTCTGTTTCTAAAGTTATAAGTCCATCTTCAACTTCTACTTTATCTCCAACTTTAACCATAATATCGATTAAGTCAACATCTTTATCAGCACCTAAATCAGGAATAAAAATATCATAAACTTTTGCCATTTTTTACTCCTTATGCGTTTCTTGGATTGATTCTATTTGAATCAATTTCATATTTTTTCATAGCTTCAAGAGCAACTTTTTTATCTAGTTTACCATTTCTTGCAAGTTCTGCTAAAGTTGTGTAAACGATAAAGTTTGTATCAACTTCAAAGAATTTTCTTAAATTTGCTCTACTATCACTTCTTCCAAATCCATCAGTTCCTAAAGCTTTGAAACTTCCTTTTACATAAGGTCTTAGTTGTTCAGAATATGATTTCATATAATCTGTTGCACTAATAA
The DNA here is from genome assembly GCF_900187115.1 of Aliarcobacter butzleri. Lineage (NCBI taxonomy): Bacteria > Pseudomonadati > Campylobacterota > Epsilonproteobacteria > Campylobacterales > Arcobacteraceae > Aliarcobacter > Aliarcobacter butzleri. The sequence goes on along the minus strand of NZ_LT906455.1, from coordinate 1,478,241 downwards.
CAATATTATCATTATTGCTTCCTAAAACTTTTTCTATATAAGGAATTTTTGCTTCTTTATCTAAATTTAAAAGATTTTCTCTTTCAATATCTTGTGCTTCTCTTGTTAATTCATTGTATGAAGTAACTGAATAAATATCTATTTTAATATCATATTCGCTTGATAAAATTTCTGCTGCTCTGATTGCTTCTTGGAAGATAGAACCTGAACCTAAAAGTTTAACTTTGAAATCATTTTTTGCTTCAAAAGTTTTTACTTTATAAATACCTTTGATGATTCCTTCTTCTGCACCTTCTGGCATTGCTGGTTGTACATAGTTTTGATTTAACGTAGTAATATAGTAGAAGACATCTTCTTGTTTTTCACCATACATTCTTTCAACACCATCTTTTACGATAACTGCAACTTCATAACCATAAGTTGGATCATATGTAATACAATTTGGTACTGTATTTGCTAAAATGTGAGAGTGTCCATCTTCGTGTTGTAAACCTTCACCATTTAATGTTGTTCTACCACTTGTTCCTCCAACTAAGAATCCTCTTGCTTTTTGATCACCTGCTGCCCAACATAAGTCTCCAGTTCTTTGGAATCCAAACATTGAGTAGAAGATATAAAATGGAATCATAGGATAATCATTTACTGAGTATGAAGTAGCTGCTGCCATCCATGAACTCATAGCTCCTAATTCATTGATTCCTTCTTGTAAAACTTGACCTTTGATATCTTCTTTATAGAATGCAACTTGATCTTTATCTTGTGGGATATATTTTTGTCCAGCACTTGAATAAATTCCAAATTGTCTAAACATACCTTCCATACCGAAAGTTCTAGCTTCATCAGGTACTATTGGAACGATATTTTTACCAATATTTTTATCTTTTAATAAAACATTTAAAACTCTTACAAATGCCATAGTTGTAGAAATTTCTCTATCACCACTACCTGCAAGAATACTTTCAAAATCACTTAAAGCAGGAATTTCTAATTTATTAGTAAATTTCTCTAATCTTTGTGGTACAAATCCACCAAGAGCTGCTCTTTTTTCTTTTAAATATTTAACTTCTGGTGAGTTTTCATCTGGTTTATAATATGAATATGATTCAACTGCTTCGTCACTAATTGGTAAATCAAATCTATCTCTAAATGCTTTTAGATGATTTACATCTACTTTTTTTACTTGGTGAGCGATATTCATACCCTCAGCAGCACTTCCCATTCCATAACCTTTTACAGTTTTTGCTAAGATTACAGTTGGTCTTCCTTTAGTTTCTGTTGCTCTTTTAAATGCAGCATAAACTTTAACAGGATCATGTCCACCTCTATTTAATTTCCAAATATCGTTGTCACTTAAGTTTTCAACTAATTTTGCAGTTTCAGGGAATTTATTAAAGAAGTTTTCTCTTGTATATGCTCCACCTTTTTGTTTAAAGTTTTGGTATTCACCATCAACCGTTTGCTCCATTAATTCAAGAAGTTTTCCAGATGTATCTTTTTCAAGTAAACTATCCCATAGTCCACCCCAGATAACTTTTAGAACTTCCCATCCAGCTCCTCTAAATTCACCTTCAAGTTCTTGAATAATTTTTCCATTTCCTCTTACTGGACCATCTAGTCTTTGTAAGTTACAATTTATAACAAAGATTAAGTTATCTAAACCTTCACGTGCCGCCATTCCAATAGCTCCAAGTGATTCAGGCTCATCACACTCACCATCTCCCATAAAACAATATACTTTTTGTGCACTACAATCTTTTATTCCTCTATTTGTAAGGTATTTTAAAAATCTTGCTTGATAGATTGCTTGTAATGGTCCAAGTCCCATTGAAACAGTTGGGAATTGCCAATAAGAAGGCATTAATTTTGGGTGAGGGTATGAAGATAATCCATCATTAAAAGCTTCTTGTCTGAAGTTATCCATTTGTTCTTCTGTAAATCTTCCTTCTAAAAAACTTCTTGCATATATACCTGGAGAAATATGTCCTTGGAAGAATATTAAATCTCCACCGTCTTTTTCATTTGGTGCTCTAAAAAAATGATTAAATGCAACATCATAAAGTGTTGCAGATGATTGAAATGATGCAATGTGACCACCAAGTTCTAAGTGTTTGTTTGAAGCTCTTTGTACCATAATTTGAGCATTCCATCTAATAATTGATCTTATTTTTCTTTCTAAATCCATATCAGCTGGCATTTTAGGCTCTTCGCTAGTTGGAATAGTATTAATATAAGCTGTTGTTGCACTATATGGTAAATGTGCGCCACTTCTTCTTGATTTATCAATTAATTTTTCTAATAAAAAGTGAGCTCTTTCAACTCCTTCTTCTTCAATAATTGCTTCTAAAGCTTCCATCCATTCTTGAGTCTCTAATGGATTAATATCTTCTAAATTTAACAATGACATAAATCTCCTTTGAAATAATTCTTAATTCTTAAAATTAATTTAACAATTTTAATTAATTTTAAATTATAATTAACTTATATGTTTGGTATTTTTTTAAATATTTCTTAAATAAAAATATTATATAAATATATAAATCAAAATATAAGTTAAGGCCAAAATGATTTTCAACAATAAATTCAGATTGATTATATCACAGAATCTTAGCTCAAACGATAACACTAATATAGATAAAGCGTTATTTAAAGCTTTTGAAAATGGAAGTTTACCAATATTACGGCTTTATTCGTGGCAAAAAAGTGTTACTTTTGGTGCAGGTCAGAATCCAAGTGATTATGGAAATCTATTAAAAGAGTATAAAAACAATTTTTCAAAAAGAATTACTGGTGGTGGAGTTTTATTTCATGGACATGATATTTCATACTCTTTAATACTTCCTTCAAGTTTTATAGATAATAGAAGTGTAAAAGAAACTTATGAGTTAATCTGTTCATTTATACTTGAATTTTATAGTAATTTGGGACTAAAAGCTTCTTTTGCAAAAGATATTGAAAGTATAGTTTTGAGTAAAAGTCCATTTTGTCAAGTAGGGTTTGAAGCTTATGATATAATAGTAAACGGAAGAAAAATTGGTGGGAATGCACAAAAAAGGGCAAAAAATGTGATTTTCCAACATGGTTCAATTCCAATAAAAAGTATAAAAAATGATGAAAAATATGGTGCTAGTTTAGAAGATTTTTCTATAAATTTAGATTTTGATGAAGCAATAAATAAACTAAAAGAGGCATTTGAGAAAACTTTTAATGCACAACTTTTAGAATCACAATTAAATGAAAATGAATTAAATATATATAATGAATTATAAAAGGTATAAAAATGACTAAAGAGATAACATTTAAAAAACCAGAATGGTTAAGAAAAAAACTAACTCCACATACACAAGTAGAGATGGAAAATTTATTAAAAGATGTAGGTGGACTTCATACTATTTGTCAAGAGGCAAAATGTCCAAATATAAGTGAGTGTTTTGCAAATAAAAATGCAACATTTTTGATTTTAGGAAATATCTGTACAAGAAGGTGTACATATTGTAATGTAACAACAGGAAAACCAACAGAAGTTGATTTAAGTGAAATTCAAAAAGTTACAACTTCTGTTTTAAAACTTGGACTTAAATTTGTAGTTATTACAAGTCCAGCAAGGGATGACTTACCTGATGGTGGAGCAGAACAGTTTTTTAGAGTAACGCAAGATATTTTAGAAAAATCTCCTCAAACAAAAGTTGAGATATTAATTCCTGATTTTAAAGGTAAAGTTGAGAGTCTTAAAAGAGTTATAGCTTCAGGAGCTACAATCATAGGACATAATGTAGAAACAGTTCCAAGTTTATATAGAATTAGAAGAAATGGAACTTATGAAAGGTCTTTAGAAGTTTTAAAAAGATTAAAAGAGCTTGGTGGTGATAAAGTTAAAACAAAAAGTGCTTTAATGGTAGGACTTGGTGAAACAGAAGAAGAAATGGTACAAGTATTTAAAGATTTATTGGCTGTTGGTTGTAAGTTTTTAAGTATTGGTCAATATCTTGCTCCTAGTGGAGATTATGAAAAAGTTATAGAGTTTGTAAAACCTGAACAATTTGCAAGATATGAAAAACTAGCTTATGATTTAGGTTTTGAATTTGTAAAAGCAAGTCCATATGCAAGAAGTTCTTATATGGCACACCATTATTTAAATATGGCATCTGCACTTTAACTTTAAAATTAGCAATTAACAGATTGTAAAAACTCTTTCATTTTTCTATACTTTTAATATATAAAATTGGAGTATAGAAAATGGCTACAAGAATATCAAATGTATTATATGTAAAAGTTGGAAATGTAACTGTAACAAAACTTGAAAACCAAAAAAGGCAAGAGTTAATTTCAGGTATCAAAAAATATCCAGTTTCAAAAGCTTATTTAACAAAAACTGGATTTGCTGATGATTTTCAAGCAGATTTAGTCCATCATGGTGGAGTTAATAAAGCGTTATTTTTATTTTCAAGTATAACTTATGAAAAAATAAGTTCTTCTTTTGATAATAGTTTTGATATGACAAATATGGCGTTTTTTGGAGAAAACTTAATACTTGATAAGATTTGTGAAAAAGATATTTGTGTTGGAGATATCTTAAAAATTGGTCAAGCAAAAGTACAAATAACACAACCAAGGCAACCTTGTTGGAAACTTAGTGCAAATACTTTAAAAAACAATATGACGAAATTTATTTTTGAAACAGGTTTGACTGGATTTTATGCAAAAGTTTTAAAAGAGGGACAAATTTCACAAAATGATGAGGTTATTTTAGAGGAGAGGACAAACCCTAATTTAACTATTGAAAAATTAAATCAAATTATTGTTGAGCCAAAAATTGATATAAATCTCACAAAAGAAGCATTAGCTTGTGAAGATTTGGGGCATCAATTTAAAAACTCTTTAACAAAAAGATATGAGTTAGGAGATGAAGATAATCAATTTAGCTTTTATCATACATAAAAAAGGAAAATTATGAATAAATATATATTACCTTTATATAATCGATTAGATATTGCATTTATAAAAGGTAAAAAATCTGTATTATTTGATGAGAATAAAAAAGATTATATAGATTTTGCTTCAGGAGTTGGAGTAAATAGTTTAGGTTATGCAAATAAAAAAGTAGTAAAAACAATAGAAAAACAAGCAAAAAAAGTTTTGCATACTTCAAATATATATCGAATAAAACCGCAAGAAGAGTGTGCAAAAAAAATAGTAGAATTAAGTACTTATGATATGCAATGTTTTTTTTGTAATAGTGGAGCAGAAGCAAATGAAACTGCTATAAAACTTGCTAGAAAATATGGAAATGTGACATTTAAAACACCTAAATATAAGATTATTACTATAAAAAACTCTTTTCATGGAAGAACAATAGCAACTTTAAAAGCAACAGCACAAGAAGATAAACATAAGTATTTTGCTCCATATCCCGATGGATTTGTTTATGCAAATGATATAAATGAAGCTATTTCAATGATTGATGATACAACAGTTGGTGTTATGTTAGAGTTGATTCAAGGTGAGGGTGGTATTTTTATGCAAGATATTTTTCAAGTACAAAGACTTGAAAGAATTTTAAAAGAGAAGAAGTTACTTTTGATAATAGATGAAGTTCAAACAGGAGTTTATAGAAGTGGGAATTTTCTGATTTCTCAATATTTTGGAATAAAACCTGATATTGTAACTTTAGCAAAAGGCTTAGCAAGTGGTATTCCAATAGGTGTTATGATGACAAGTTTGAAAGATATTTTTACTTTTGGTGATCACGGTTCAACTTTTGGTGGGAATCATCTTTCAACAACAGTTTGTAATAAAGTTCTAAAGATTTTAGAAAAATATTCAAATAGTGGAAAACTTAGCGAAAATATAAAATATTTTAACAGTTGTTTACAATATTTTACAGATAAATATCCAAATATCTTTTTACAAAAAAATGGTTGGGGATTTATGCAAGGTCTTGTTTTAAAAAATGAAAATGATTTAAGTAATATAGTAAATCTTGCACTTAAAAATGGTGTTTTAGTTTTAAAATCAGGAAAAAATATCATCAGATTTTTACCACCAATAATTATTTCAAAAAAAGAGATAAAAGAAGGTTTTAAAAGATTTGAAGAAGTTCTTATAGAATTTATTAATAAATAAGAGATATTTTATTCCCAAGATAAACTTGGGAATAAAAATCTTTAATCTTTTTTAAACTTCTTATTTAAAATAAAATAAGAAAGTAAACCTAAAACAAGACCCCAAAATGCTCCACCAATTCCAAATAAATTTATATTTGCTGCTGTTGCTATAAAAGTAATAATAGCGGCTTCTCTAGTGTCAACATCATTCATTGCATTTGCAAGGCTTCCTGCAATAGTACTTAATAGTGCAAGTCCAGCAAGAGTACTAATAAATACAGCAGGAAAAGCAGCAAATAAAGCTGCAAGTGTAACTCCAAAAACACCAACCAAAATATAAAATATTCCTGCTGCAACACCAGCAATCCATCTTTTTGATGGATCTTCATGAGATTCTTTACCAGTACAAATTGCAGAAGTTATAGCCGATAAATTGAAAGCATGTGAACCAAAAGGTGCCATTAAAATTGAACCCAATCCAGTAATTGCTAAAATAGGTTTAGCACCAGTTTTGAAACCATCGTTTTTAAGTATTAGCAATCCTGGCATATATTGTCCTGTTAAAGTAATCAAAAATAGTGGTAGAGCAACACTAAGTATTGCATTGAGTGAAAAAGTAGGTTCTGTAAATATAGGATAAGCTAGTTTTAGTTCAATAGTAGAAAAATCAATTTGTGATTGTAGTAATAAAAAAATAAATCCAAATATTAAAACACTAACAATAGCATATCTTGGAGAAAACCTCTTTGTAATAAGATATATAAAAAATAGTGAAATTGCTAAAATAGGGTTAATTGTCATATTTAAAAAAGCAGAAATACCAAATTGTAACAATATTCCAGCCAATAATCCAGAAGCAATTCCTGAAGGGATTAAACGAATTAATTTTTCAAAATAACCAGTAAGTCCTAGAATGACAAATGCAACTGCAGAAAGTATATACGCTCCAATTGCTTCAGAATATGAAACTGTTACAAGAGCAGTTATTAAAAATGCAGCAGCAGGTGTACTCCAAGCTGTAATTATTGGTTCTTTTGTGTACCAACTTAACATTATTCCAGTAATTCCAACACCAATAGAAATAGACCAAACCCAAGAAGCAGTTTGTTCAGGACTAAGACCTGCCATTTGTGCTGCTTGAAATATTAAAATAAAAGTTCCACCGTAATTAACAATAACTGAGATTAACCCAGCAATTATTGGAGGAATAGCTGATATTTTACTGTTCATTTTATACTCCTTAATTAAAAAATGTTATGAAAGTATAAGTGTATTAAATAGGTTTTACAATCTGTTTATTGCTAATATTTAATTTTGTTAAGAATCCCTAGAATTAGCAATTTTTGGATTGTGAAATATACTATTTTCCTTTATACTTAAGATGATTTTTACTAAAAAAGGAGATAGAAATGCGACATCGAACAAAAACACATTTATTGACAAATGAGCAAATAGATGAATTGCTTTTAAAAGCTGAGGTTGGAAGATTAGGAACTATTAGCGAAGATGGATTTCCTTATGTTTTACCTATGCATTTTGCATATTTTGATAATAAAATATATATGCACGGTCTTCCAAAAGGTAAAAAAATAGATAATATAAAGTTCAATTCAAATGTTTGTTTTGAAGTCGATGAAATGATAGGTTTACTTTATGAAGGAGTCGAAAATCCTTGTGATGTGAATACTGAATTTAATAGTGTTATTGTAGAAGGTAAAGCTTCTTTAGTTAGTGAATTTGATGAAAAATATCAAGCTTTAAGTCAAATAGTAGCAAAATTTACTCCTCATTTTGTTGGTAAAGAATTACCAGAAAAGATGATAAAAGGAACTGCTGTGATAAGAATTGATATTTTAAATTGTGTAGGAAGATATTATAAATAAAGAGCTAAAAGAGAGAAACCTCTTTTAGTTGTAAATTTATAGATTTTAATTGACATTGCTAATCTTATATTATAGAATAAAATAAAATTTGAAAAAAAGGATAGTTATGTCGCCTTTTTCTTTTGATATAAAAAATATGAATACACAAGAAAAGTTTTTAGTTATGGAAGAGATTTGGGATAGTTTAAATGACCAAGATTTAAGAGAATTTACACCAAATTGGCACTTAGATATTTTAGAAAAAAGAGAAATTCAGACTGATTTTATCGATCTTGAAGAATCAAAAAAAACTTTAAAAAAACTTCTTAAATGAATATAAAAATATTAACAGAAGCTCAAAATGATATTGCGAAGGCAATATTCTTTTATGAAAAACAAAAGGAAAATCTAGGTAAATATTTTCTGGATTCTATTATGTCTGATATTGAATCCTTATATATTTATTATGGAATTCATTTTAGAGTAAGAAATTACTTTAGACTACTTTCAAAGCGATTTCCATTTGCTATTTATTACAAATTTGATCAAAATTTCATTTATATTTATGCAGTTTTAGATTGTAGACAAAATCCAATTTTTTTAAATCAAAGATTAGAAAATTAAATTATGATTGATGAATATATTACACGAAATTAAAATATGAAAAAAATAAAACTATTTGTTGATTCAAGTGTAAATCCACAAGCAAAAGTAGGGTTTGGCGCTTTTTTAGAAGTTTTTGATGATTTATCAATTGATGATTTAAAAAAAAATATAAAAATAAAAAGATTTGATGATACTAGTTCTACAAAGTTAGAACTTCAATCCTTACTTTGGGCTTTAGATGAGATTGAGATGTTAGCTGATACTAAAATAGAAGTTTATACTGATTGTCAAAATATTGTAGGTTTACAAAATAGAAAAGAAAAACTTGAAGCAAATGATTACAAAAGTTCAACTGGAAAAACTATAAACAATTATGAGTTATATAAACTATTTTTTAAAAAGATAGAAAAGTTAAATATTGATTTTATAAAGATAAAAGGACACAAAAAAAATAGTCTAAAAGATGAATTAGATACTATTTTTAATTTAGTAGATAAAGCTTCAAGAAGTGTTTTAAGAAAGAACTTCATTTAAAAAACAACCATTTCCATAAGGTTGTTTTGAGTAGTAAAATTTTGAGTGATTTACTATCAAAGCATGATATTCTTGATAAGTTATGACTAACTGTTTTTCATCAAAAATTACTTTTTTTAGTTCATCTTCCATAAAATATTTTATATCATTGTATTTTGCTTTTTCATCTAAGAGTTTATTGTGTACTAATAATCTTTTAGTATAAGCATCGACTTTAAGTTCTGGTTGATTATAAGCATAAAGTAGTATAGAATCAGCAGTTTCAAATCCTATTCCTTTTATAGCTAAAAGTTCTTCTCTTGTTGGAATTTTGCCATTTAGTTTTTCAAAAAACTCTATAAAATTTAAAATATAGTTTGCTTTTTGATTGTTATATCCTGATGGTCTTATAAGTTCTTTTAGTTTTTCTATTGGTAAGTTTTTGATTTTTTTATGGTTTAGGCAATCTATTTCATTTAAGTTATTTAAAGATTTTACAACAGAAGTAAAAGTTGTATTTTGAGTCAAAATTGAGCCTAAACATACTTCAAAAACTTCATTTTCATCTCTTGGAAAATTATAATCTAAGATATGATAACCATCATTGTTTCCTTTTTTTTCACTATTTTTACCTTCATAGTTTATAAAAGGCCACCAACCTTGAGCACCATAAGTTTGATAAAGTTTTTGATATATTGCAAAAACTTTATTCATTTAGTTATTTTCTCTTACTGATTCGTATGCTATTAATATTTTTTTTCTTTCAATGCCCCATCTATAACCACTCATTGCTCCACTTTTTGCAATAACTCTATGACAAGGAATTAAATAACCTATATGATTTTGTCCTATTGCACTTGCAACTGCTCTTACAGCTTTTGGTTTGTCAAGATAATTGGCAATATCACTATATGTTGCAACTATTCCATTTGGTAGATTTAAAAGTGCTTTCCAAACATTTATTTGTAAGTTAGTACCTTTTACTAATAAAGGATATTTTTTATTTTTTATAAAGATATTTTCTAAATACTCATTTGCTAATTTCTCATCAAAAACTAAATTAGCATTTTCCCATAGTTCATTAAATCTTTGGAAAATCTCTTTTTTATTATTATCAATAAATCCTAAATAACAAATACCTTTATCAGTAAATCCTATCAAAGCTTCACCAAAAGGAGTTTGCCCAAAACCATAAGTTATTTGAACATCTTTTCCTTTTTCTCTCCACTCTTTTGGAGTAACACCTATTAAGTTTACAAAAAGTTCATGAAGTCGGCTAGTGCTAGATAGTCCAATATCCAAACTACTATCAAGAATGGATTTGGACTCTTTTATATGCTCTTTTGCATAGTTTAAAGTAACGCAGTGTAAAAACTGCTGAGGAGTAACACCTACATACTCTTTGAATACTCTTATAAAATGGTATTTACTCATACCTATATTTTTTGCTATTTCATCGATTGATGGATGTTCTTTGAAATTTTCATCAATAAATCTTATAGCTTTTTCTATTTGTTTATAAGTTGTATCCAATGTTGTCATGTAAATACTCCTAATCTTGTATTTATTTAGTATGTACCGTTGTTGTAAATAACAAAATTGCTAGATAATTCCTCTAACTCTTTGCTAATTTTAGCTTGTAAACTAGTGTTATTTATGTCATCTAATACATCACATATTTTGTTTGCTATTAATTCAAACTCTTTTTCTTTCATCCCTCTTGCTGTTAATGCTGGAGATCCTATTCTAATCCCTGATGTTATAAATGGACTTCTTGTTTCTCCTGGTACTGTATTCTTATTTACAGTTATCCCTGCGTTTCCTAAAGCTGCATCTGCATCTTTCCCTGAAAATGGTTTATTTAAAAAACTTACTAATACTAAGTGATTATCTGTTCCACCACTTACTATATCATATCCTCTTTTTGTTAGAACTTCTCCTAACACTTTTGCATTTGCTTTTACTTGTTTTGCATAATCTTTCCATTTTGGATCAAGTATCTCTTTAAATGCTACTGCTTTTGCTGCTATTACATGAACTAATGGTCCACCTTGAAGTCCTGGGAAAATAGCTGAGTTTATTTTTTTAGCAATATCTTCATCATTTGTCATTATCATACCACCTCTTGGACCTCTTAAAGTCTTATGAGTAGTAGTTGTAACTATATGTGAATGAGGAAATGGACTTGGATGTTCATTAGCTGCTACAAGACCTGCAATATGTGCAATATCTGCAAATAAAATAGCTCCAACTAAATCAGCTATTTCTCTAAATCTTTTAAAATCAATTTCTCTTGCGTATGCAGAAGCACCACAAACGATTATTTTTGGTTGAACTATTTTTGCTATTTCTTCAACTTTATCATAATTAATTCTTCCATCAAGTTCAACTCCATAATAGAATGCTTGATAATTTTGTCCAGAGAATGATGGTTTAGAACCATGAGTTAAATGTCCACCATGAGATAAATCCATACCTAAGATTTTATCACCAGCTTTTATTAATGCTGCATATACTGCTCCATTTGCTTGGCTTCCTGAGTGTGGTTGAACATTTGCATATTTACATCCAAATATTTCACAAGCTCTATCAATTGCTAATTGTTCTACTTTATCTGCTTGTTCACATCCTCCATAATATCTTTTATATGGATAACCTTCTGCATATTTATTTGTAAATACACTTCCCATTGCTTCCATTACTGCTGGAGATGTGAAATTCTCACTTGCTATCATCTCTAAGTGAGTTGTTTGTCTTTTCAACTCCTCTTCTATGATATTATATACTTCTACATCTGCCTCTTTTAACTTCGCTTCTGTTATATATCTCATCTCTTTCTCCTTTTTATTTTTAGAATATTAACTTAAACCACTAAGAGAATACAATCCAAAAATTGCTATTTTTTTATTCTTCATTCTCTTCATTATTTTTTACTGGTTTTACATCAGCAAAAGCTATGATTTCTAAATAGAAACTATCAAAATCTTGAGCTGCTGCAAAATCAATAGATTTAATAATATCTGTAAATGCTATCTCTTTTGCTTCTTCTAAAGTCTTTCCAAATTTGCAATTAAATTTCCAAATATTAAACTCTTCTGGAAGTTTTTTGCTTTTTTCTCTTTTTATGTATTTTCTAACTTCATTCTTGATTGAATCTACTTGTCTTGCTACATTTTTGTTTGTAACTTTTAATTGAAATGTTTTTTTCATAATTTATCCTTTATGGCTGGAATTATAGCAGAAAGTAAATGTCAAAATTTTAAGCAAAATAAAATAACTAAGAAAAAATTTGATATAATCGCCCAATTTCAATGAAAGCACAACACAATGGATCATTTTTTAATCACACTATTTCTTGCCATTTTTGTTTCTACGGTTCTAAATATTATCTTTAAAAGATTTGGGATTTCACAAATAATTGGATATATTTTAACTGGGACTTTAATTAGTTATTGGTTTCATTTTAATGGAGTAAATATTCATTCTTTAGAAGCTATTGCAGAATTTGGAATAGTGTTTTTGATGTTTACTATTGGGCTTGAAATAAGTGTTGATAAAATCAAAAGAATGAAAGAAATACTTTTATTAAATGGTTTTTTACAAGTTTCTATTAGTGCTATATTAATTTATTTAGTTGGATATTATATCTTCGAGTTAGAAGTTGAAGTTGCAGTAATTGTAGCTTTAGCATTTTCTTTATCTTCAACTGCTATTGTTTTAACATATTTAAAACAATCAAAAGATATTCACACACCTTATGGGGAAAAAGCAACAGCAATTTTGATATTTCAAGATTTAGCTGTAATTCCAATTTTACTTTTAATCTCTTTTTTATCAAATGATACTTTAGCAATAGAAGAAGTTATTACAAAGACTTTGATTTCTGCTATTTTGATTATTTTATATATGTTTGTAATTGGTAAAAAAGTTATAAATTGGCTTTTAAAATTTGCTTCAAATAGTAGTATGGATGAGATATTTTTAGGAGCAGTTTTATCTATTGTGGTTGGTGCTTCACTTTTAGCTGAAGAGTTAGGTTTTACTTACTCTTTAGGTGCATTTATTGCAGGAATGATAATTGCTGATACAGATTTTAGTATAAAAGTTGAATCAGAAATAGCAAGTTTTAAAGATTTACTTTTAGGTACTTTCTTTTTCAGTGTTGGTTCAAAAATAGATATTTTGTATTTTTTCCATAATTTACATTTAATTTTGGCTATTTTTGTAGGAATTATGATAATAAAAGCTTTAGTTGTTTATGTGATAATTAGAAGAAAATCAGATAAGAGTATCTCTGTAAAAACTGCAATTTCTCTTTGTCAAGTTGGAGAGTTTTCTTTCGTTATATTTACACTTGCTTCAAGCAAAAATATAATACCTGCTCAAACAGCAGACTTTTTGATGTTGATTTCAGTTTTATCTATGATTTTAACGCCATTTATCGTAAATAATATCTATAAATTATCAGCATTTATAGCTGAAGACTATTTTGAATCAGATAATATTACACCTCTAAAAGATAAAAATCACGTTGTAGTTTGTGGATTTTCAATCTTAGGAAAAGTAATAGCTATGGATTTAACGCAAAGAAATATTCCTTTTGTAATTATTACAAACGACTTAAGACAAGTTTTGACAGCTAGAAAACTAGGTTATCGTTCATATTTTGGTCACTTAAATAAACGACAAGTTTTAGAATCTTTAAAAGTAGATGAAGCTTCTAGTGTTATTGTAACAGTTAGTGATACTCCTAAAAAAAGATTGATTTGTGAAGCTGTTTTGAATTTTCATAAAGAAGCTAGTATTTTATTAAAAATTGAATCAGTGGAAGAAAAACTTCAATTAAAAGATTTGAATATAAAAAGATTTGTTCATGCTCACACTGAAGTAGGGCGATTGTTGGTTGAAGAAGCAGCAATAGATTATGAAAATTGTAAGAAGTAAAATTTAGAATCTTTTAAAACTCTCTATAAAATAGGGCTTTGAACTATCTCAAAGCCCTATTTTATTCTCTCTTGTAACTCTATCTTAAGAAAAGCTTTGTTATTTTAGAAGCCATTACATAAAAAGGAGAATTATGAAATCAACAGTTTTAAAACCTGTTTTTATACCCGCAGTCGTCTTTATTACCTTATTGGTAGTATTTACTTTTATCAATCCTGCTTTATCCAAGGATATTTTTACCACCACCAAAAATTTCATAGCTGATAAATTTGGTTGGCTTTATATGTTAAGTGTTGCAATTTTTACTATTTTCGCTCTATTTTTAGCTTTCTCACCATTTGGTAAATTCAAACTAGGTCCTGATCAATCAAAACCCGATTACTCTAATTTTTCTTGGTTTTCTATGCTTTTTTCTGCTGGAATGGGTATAGGAATAATGTTCTGGGGAGTTGCTGAACCAATAGTTCACTATACAAATCCACCCGTAGGTGAACAAAGTATTGAATCTGCAAAAGATGCTATGGGAATAGTATTTTTTCACTGGGGATTAAATGCTTGGGCTATTTATGCAATAGTTGGTTTGGTTTTAGCTTATTTTTCATTTAGACATGGACTTCCTTTGACTATTCGTTCGGCACTTTATCCTTTAATTGGTGATAAAATATATGGAAAAATTGGACATAGTGTTGATATTATTGCAGTTTTAGGAACAATATTTGGTGTTGCTACAACTTTAGGATTTGGAGTTTTACAAATAAATTCTGGATTAAACTATGTTTTTAACATAGAAGTTGGGCTTAATACACAAATTATTTTAATTGTTCTTATTTGTGCAATAGCTTTAGCTTCGGCTGTATTAGGTCTTGATGGTGGAGTTAAAAAGTTATCTATTCTAAATGTATATTTGGCTTTTTTTTTACTTTTATTTGTATTTATTGCTGGTCCAACATTTCATATTTTAAATGCTTTTGTTCAAAATGTTGGAACATATTTATCAAGTGTTGTAGAAAAAACTTTTAATTTATATGCTTATGAAGGAAAATCATCTTGGATTAGTTCTTGGACACTATTTTATTGGGCTTGGTGGATTTCTTGGGCTCCATTTGTAGGAATGTTTATCTCTCGAATTTCAAGAGGAAGAACTATAAGAGAGTTTGTTGTTGGAGTTTTATTTGTACCTGTGGGGTTTTCTTTTCTTTGGATGACTGTATTTGGAAATAGTGCTTTATATTCTATAATAAATGAAGGATATACCGTTTTAGCATCAGCTGTTTCAAGTGATGTAACTATTGCACTTTTTAAGTTTTTAGAACACTATCCTTTTTCTACAATAACTTCATTTTTTGCAATAATTTTAGTTAGTATATTTTTCATAACATCCTCAGATAGTGGGGCTCTTGTAGTTGATACAATATCAAGTGGTGGAAAGATAGATAACCCCGTTTGGCAAAGAGTTTTTTGGGCGCTTTCTCAAGGTGTTGTGGCTATTGCTATGCTTGTTGCAGGTGGACTTGAAGCTTTACAATCAGCTGCTATTGTGGTAGCTTTACCTTTTGCTATTGTTATGCTTGTTGCTTGTTGGGGAGTTTATAAAGCTTTAAATTTAGAGTATATTAGAAGTGAAAGCTTAAAACATCATATGAATGCAGGAAGACATGGAAGTATAATTGGAAATTGGAGTTCAAGACTTAATAGAATTATAGAATTCCCAAAAGTTAAAGAGGCAAAGAAATTTATAAACGAAGATATAATTGAAGCTATGAATACGGTTAAAAATGAGCTTGAGAAACACTCTTGGATAGTTCAAGTTTTAAATGATAAGAAAAAAGCCATTTCAAAACTAAGAGTTGAACACTCAAATGATTTTGATTTTATATATGAAGTTCGAGCAAGAAATTATGATATGCCAGATTATGCTTATCCAGAAAATGAGAATTCTACAAATGAGCAAAATAAATATGCAAGAGCAGAAGTATTTTTACAAGATGGGAATAAAACTTATGATATTTATGGATATGATGTAGATGCCATAATAACGGATATAATAGATCAATTTGAAAAACATAAATATTTTTTAAATAATACTTCTAGTTTAAATCCAGCTGTTCCTGTTGACTAAAAGAGAGTTTTCCTCTCTTTTAAATATCTATTCCAAAGTAATATTTTACTAAATATCCAATCAAAAATGAGATTATTGCAACACCAAAAGTTATGGCTGACATTTGTAAAACTCTTTTTGTAAAACTCAAATCTTTTGCAACACTTATATAAAAGTTATATGAAACAATAGCAATAAATGCACAAATAAACATCAAAATTAAAGATTCTATAATAGAATCAAATATAAAAAATGGAATCACTAAAATAGCAGTTGTAAGAATATATGAAACTCCAGTATAAAGTGAATATGTAAAAGGTTTTATAAGTTCACTTGGATTTTCTTTTGCTTCAAGATATGCTGAACCAGCCATTGATAATGAAGCTGCTATTCCCATGATAAGTCCAGTAAGTCCAACAACTAAACTTTTATCAAATGCAAAAGCAATACCACTTAAAGTTCCTGTTAACTCAACTAAAGCATCATTCATACCTAAAACTATTGCACCTGCGTAAATAAGTTTTTTATCGTGCAACATATCAATAAGAGCAAATTCATGTTCAGTTTCTTGTTTATAAATCTTTTGTGATTCTGGATATATTTCAAAAAGTTCTTTATAAAACTCTTCTGCTCCAGCTTCTCTTTTTTCTAAAGATTTTAAAGCAAAAGATGTACCAAAAACTTTTACAAGAAAAAGATACCAAAATACTATTATATTTTGTGCTTTCAGCTGTTTATTTGTGATTTTTACCCAAAAATCGTAATGACTTTTTTCTTCATTTGCAATTTTTTCAAATATTTTTTTATTCTCTTCATTTTTTTGAAAAAGAGATAAAGCTTTATAAATAGTATAATCATTTATCTCGTTTTGTTGTTGTTTTAGTGCTTTTTTTAGATTTTCTTTATCTGATGAAATAAAATCCATTTTTTTTCCTTTACAATACTGTAATTGTATTTCTTCCGTTATTTTTTGATTTATACATTGCTTCATCTACTCTTATTAGTACACTCTCTTTAGTTTCTAGTTGTTTTACCATTGTTAAACCAAAACTAGCAGTAACATTAAAAGAACAAATTTCCATTAGTTCGATATCTTCTTCAATAGCTTTTCTTAAATTTTCACAAACTATCTTAGAATTTTCAAGTGGTGAATCGATTAAGGCTATGATAAATTCTTCTCCACCCCATCTTGCTAGTAAATCAGTCTCTCTAATACCAGAAGATAAAATATTAGCAACTCTTTTTAATACTAAATCTCCTTTTTGATGACCTAATTCATCATTTATTCTTTTGAAGTTATCTACATCTAAGAATATTACGCTTATTTCAGCTTCTTTTCTTCTTTTTAATAGTACTTGATTTTTAAATCTTTCTTCAAAATCTCTTCTATTTGGAATATTTGTCAAAGTATCATAAGCTAAAAGATATTCTATTTTTTTGCTGTAATTTTTTATTATTAAAAAAATAAAAATTGAAATAATAAAAGTAATAAGAACTGAACATACTAGATTTAAATAAAATACATGATGTGCATTTTTTGTAAAGTCGCTCAAATTTGCTTGAATAGTTAAATATAAATCTAATTCAGGAATATATTTTGTATTTAAAATATAGCTATTTCCCTTATTTGAATATTCAATTGCATTTGCTTTTTTTGATAATATAAGGTCTTTATACTCTTTTAGACCTTCATATTCATCTAAATTAGTTTTATTATTTATTTGTCTTTCAGATAGAACAACTTTTCCATCTTCATTAAAGAAAGTAACAATAAACTTATGTTTTGATCTAAAAGATTTTAGTAAATCATCAATATATGAGATTTTGATAGCAACTCCAGTAGTTCCTAAAAAGTGATAGTCTTTGTTGAAAATTTTGTAATTTATAAACATAATTAGATTATTTGATAAATGTTCATTGAAATCTAAATTTATTTCATGTTTACTTTGAGTATTTTTAAAATTAAAATACCACTTATCCGTTGGATTATTTTCATCTACTTTTTCTACAAAACCGCTTTGAGTATAGTAATTTTTTGTTTTATCTGACACTAAAAATGTGTTAAACATATCATATTTATTTTTGATAGCTTCTAGGTATCTTTCTATTCTTTGATTATTTTCTTCATCATTTGTAAGCCATTCTTGAACGAAAGTATCATTTGCCATCATCGAAGAAACTAAGTATGGTTGAATTATATTTTTTTGTATATCTGTATAAATATTGTCTAAAGATAGTGGTAAAGCTTGCTCTTTTAGCTGATTTTGTGCATTATTTAATGAAACAATATAATTTACAACTGAAAGTAATATCGAAAAGAAGATTAATAAAATAGTTATTAGAACAACAACTTTATATTTTGATTTTAACAGCATATATTTTCTTTTAAATTAGATAGGTTAGAATACACTCTTATTTTATAAAAAAAACTTAATTAAAATAGAACTTTTTTTAATAAATGTATAGATTTTATTCATTCTTTGAAAAATTTGATTATCAAAAAACTTGCGATTATATTTGAAAGATAATCGCAAGATATTTTTATTTTAAATATTAAAATTCCATTTTCATAGAAAATGCAACACTTCTAGGATCTCCTAAATATGAACTACTAGCCCAATAATCTTTTCCAGTTAGATTTGCTACATTTAATAAAAATGTTGTTGGATATTTGTCTAATTTAGTTTTATATCTCAAACCTGCATCATATAAAGTGTAACTTGGGATTTTATCTGTATTTAAGTCATCTCCATATTTTTCTCCAGTATAATACGCTCCTCCTGTTAATGTTAATCCATTAATTTGTGGAATATTATACTCTGCATAAAGTTTTGCCATTTTTGTTGCTGCATTTGTTGGTTTTTTTCCTTCTAAATTTTTATCATTTGATTCTTCAATACTCAAATCCATTAAAGTTCCTCCACCAAATAGTGTTAAATCATCTGTTACTTTTCCTGTAAAAGTTAATTCAATTCCTTGATGAACTTGTTCTCCATCTTGAACATATTTTGGCATTGGTGTTTCATTGTTTGAGTATTGATTTGCTTTTTCTATTCTAAATAATGCACTAGTTAATAAAATACTTTCATTTACTGAATATTTTGCTCCAATCTCATATTGTTTACTTACAAGTGGGTCTAAGATTTCACCTGCATTTGAATATGTATCTGCTACAATTTCTCCTGTTTCTAAACTTTCCATATAAGTTACATAAGTTGTTAAATCTTCAAAAGGTTTATACATCAAAGACAAAGTTGGAGTTAACTCTGATTTATCATAACTACCACCCCAAGAAGACCAATTTTCTACTGTTGCATAGTTAAATCCAACTAAAGCACTCCATTGGTCATTAAATACTATATCATCTCCTATTAGTGTATTTTTGTACTCTGTTTTAGAAAGAGGAATTCTTCCTCCATGTTCATTTGGATTTCTTGGAATAACAGTATTTTTTATCTGTTCTAAAGTTACTCCATCTAACCAATACCTAGGTTGCCACCAATTTTTATCTCTTTTGTAGTTTTGATAATTTTGTGAATAACCTATTGTCAAAAGGTGGTCAATATTAAAAGTTTCAAATTTACTGTCTAAATATAAATTCCCTGCATAACTTTTATGACCTTGTCCACCTTTAGGATAACGATAAAGTAAAGCATCATATAAACCATCATTTCTTGTATAAATAAGTGTTTCTCCAACAACTTCTCTATCTGTTTCTTCATAAAGAAATGAACTTCTAAGTGTGAAAATATCATTTAAATTCCATTTTAAACTACTTGTTACCCTGTCATTTTTTTCTTCTATGCTATTTAAATCAGATGTGTAACCTTTACTTATATCTAGTATTGGACGAAAAGTATTTGCTCCTATATTAAAAAATGGTTTTTGATTCTTTCTATCTAATTCTCTATGTGCATAATTTAAATCCATAGTAAAGTTATCTGTTGGTTTAAAATCAAAGGCTAAACTTACAAATTTTTGTTCTTTTCCTACATTTGCTACACTATCACCATCTTGATACAAAGCATTTATTCTATATCCAAATACTTTCTTTTCATCTATTTGTCCACTTAAATCAATATGAGTATAATATTGCTCTCCACCATAGTTTCCTAAAGTAATACTTCTTTTATCTTCTAATGTTGGTTTCTTTGTTACATAATTAACTGCACCACCAACTCTTCCACCACCATATAAAAACCCAGTTGCTCCACTGATAGTTTCGATTCTTTCTAAATCTTCCATAGTTGTAAAACTGTACCAATCTGCCAATGGTATTCCATTTACAATCGCATTATTTGAAGAAAATCCTCTTATTACATTGTAATAATTTCCTGACATTTGATCTCCTCCATCTTGAGTTAAAGGGTTCATCTTAAAGATTTGTGCCATATCATTTGCTTGAGTGTTTTCAATTAAATCTTTTGGAATTACAGTCATAGAATAAGGTGTATCTTGTAAACTTCTTTTTCCCCAAAGTCCAATACCTGTTATATCTTCACTTAGATATCCATTTTCAGCTGTTCCATTTTTATAACTTTCGTTAACTGAAATTGGCTCTAAAACTGTACCTTTCCCTTCAATCTTTTTTATAACAATTGTATTGTTTTTTACTACTGCCTCAAGTCCTGTTCCTTCAAACATTAGTTTTAAAGCTTCATCTAAATTTTGCACATTTTGTATTTTATTTGTATTTTTACCATTTAAAATATTTGTATCTACAATAAAAGGTATATTTGAAAGCTCTGATATTTTTTCAATAGCTTTTGTTGCATTCGTAGTATCAACAGTATAATTTGCTGAATATAAGTTTGTAGCCAGAAGTATGGCTAAGCTTGGTGCTATTAATGATTTTTTTAATAGACTCATTTTCTATCTCCTTTGACTTATAAATATAATTATGAGAATTACTCTCTATAAAAGAAGACGAAAAAGTTTACTATCTCTGACATCAAATTTTGAAATTTTTATTTTATAACAATAATATTATCTTTATTTTCAACTTTAACTGGATGTATCATAGGTAAAACTTTTAAAAAGTTATCAAAATGTTTGACTTCAAAATTCCCACTTATTGGATATAGTTTTGCTTTTTCCTTTTCAAAAACTATATTTATATCTAAATGTTTTGAGAACTCATTTAATACTTCATCTAAACTTGTTTGTTGAAAACTATATTTTCCATCTTTCCATTGAAACATTCTTTCGATATTCACGCTATTTTGACTTATTAAATTTGCATTTTTATCAAGTTGTAAAGATTGCCCTTTTGTAACTATTGCTAACTCTTTGTCATTTTGTGCTTTTGAAACTTGAACTTTTCCTTCTAAAACATTTACTTGTAATTTATCTTCAAGATTTACAACTTCAAACTTTGTACCTAAAACTTTTACATTTATTCTTTTTGTATTTACTATAAAAGGCTGAGTTTCATTTGAAGTTACTTCAAATATTGCTTTTCCATTTGATAGATTTATTACTCTTTTATTTTTATAATATTTAACATTTATAGTTGTATTCGCATCTAAATATATTTTTGAATTATCAGGTAATAAAATATCATTTTGTATTTTATTTGAAGCTAAATACTCTTTTGAATATGTTGGAAAATCTACAAAAAGTGAAACAGATACAACACTTAAAATACATGCAGCAACAAGAGGAACAATTCGTCTTAAAAATCTTCTTTTTCTATTTTCTTTTTGTCTATTTAGTCTTACTTCATTTTTTAATTCTTCCAAAAAATCTTTTGGTAAGGCTTTTATTTGAGTTATTAATTCTTCATCTTGGATATCTTGATTTGACATTAGATTTCCTCTTTTTTTCTTAGTTTTTCTCGCAACTCAATAGTTGCTCTTGAGATATGTTTTTCTACTGCTAAATATGAGATATTCATTATATTTGCTATTTCTTCTTTTGTATAACCTTCTAATATATGCAATACAAAAGCTTCTTTTCTTTTTGGTGGTAGTTTTTTTAGTTCTTTCATCAAAATATCTTGTTGATTTTGTTCTATTGCCAAATCTTCAGGTGCTTTAGATTGTGATATAAAATTTTCTTCTTCATAAGAAATTTCTTTGTAATTTTTGTTTTTTCTTAGTCTATCAATAATAATATTTTTTGCTACTTTGTAAAGTAGGGCTCTTTCATTTTCTATTTCTTTGCTATTTTTGATAGATATTACTTTTTCATAAGTCTCTTGAACTATATCTTGTGCATTATCTTTGTTTGGGATTTTATCTTTTATGTATAAAAATAGTTCTTTATAATATTTCAGCATGATTTATTTAAGTATTTCTCTTTCTTATTTTTATATAATTGATAATTGTAATCAAAAAATAGTGAGTAAAAACTTAAATAAGAGTGTTGATCAGAAATCTTTTAAGATTTCTGATGTTTTATAGAGTAAACCTCTAGCATTCTCATGATAATTGCTGATAAATAAGGAATACTTTGAATAAATATAGTTACTGCAAATACATAAATTTCTGTAATTCCAGTTTTATTTGTGAAAATTAGTGCAAAAAATGCAATCAATAATAATACAGCTAAGATTGATTCATATTTTATAGGGTTTGCACTTTTTTTAGCTTTTCCACCTTTTTGAGTTCTTTTAAATGGTAAACCATCTTTTATAAACCCATCAAATACAGCTTTGAAAATAATTAACTGTAAACTCATAGAAGCAATTGAACTTAAAAGTATCTCTTTAAAAGTTGCTTTTACTTTTGTTCTATACAAAATAAATGTATGTAAAATATTTACTAAAAATGCTGTAATAATTGGAATAGTAAGTGGAATTGTAGGAATAGTAACACCTACAAAAATAATAACAGGAACCCAAATAATATTCATAACTGCCATTATTGGACCCATTGCATCACTTAACCAGAAGAACCAACCTGTAACAAATTTATTTTTTTGTCTAGGTGTAAGTCTATTTGCACTTGGTTTAAACTCTCTCCAGTGTTTTTTTAGAATTTGAATAGCACCATAAGCCCATCTGTGTCTTTGAGTTTTAAATGCTTCTAAAGTATCAGGAAGTAAACCATAACCATATCTTCTATTTGTATAGTGAGCTATATATCCTGCTTCAAATAGTCTTAATCCTAACTCACTATCTTCAACGATAGTGTCAGTTCCCCAACCACCAACTTCCATCATAGCGCTAAGTCTTACCATAACCATAGTTCCATGAACAACAATTGCATTTTCTTCATTTCTATCAACCATACCAATATCGAAGAATCCTGCATATTCTGCATTCATAGCAGCTTTCATGATAGATTCTTTTCCATCTCTATGATCTTGTGGTGCTTGAACAATAGCAACTTTTGGATCGTCAAATAAAGGAACTAAATCAACAAGCCATGGTGATTCAACTTTATAATCTGCATCAATAACAGCTACAATTTCAGCATCTTTGCTTGTTCTTTCTAATGCAGCATTAAGTGCACCAGCTTTAAATCCAGTACAAGTAATATTCATAAATACAAATTTATCACCTAACTCTTCACATAGTTTTTCAATAGGCTTCCAGTAATACTCTTCAGGAGTATTGTTAATGATAACTAAAACTTCATAGTTTGGATATTTTAGTTGTGATAAACTTCTTAATGTTTCTTCTAAAACATGTGGCTCTTCTTTATATGCTGGAACATGTATTGAAACAAGCGGTGCATTTTGTGATTTTAGATCAAGAGGAACAAGTCTTGAAGGAGGTACTCCAATAGAAGATCTAAATAACTCATTTGCTTTTGCTAAAGTTATAATTACAAGTGGTATCATAAGGAAAGTTCCCATTCCCCACATTACCCACATACCAAAGTTCATATAGTTAATAAATGGATAAATTGCAGCCATAACTATACCAAATGCCATACCTTGTGCAGTTACAGCATAAGCTAATGCATGACTTATATTTACTCTTTGATTTCTAAGTCCTAATAAAGTTATGATTGCTCCAAGGATTGTTGCTACAATCATTTGATACAACCAATATTGATTTAATTCAATATCTCCATTTAATTGGAATTTTAACGCTCTATCAGAAGTAAATATTCCCCAATATTGTCCTACATTTCCTTCATCGTAACCTTTCCATTGTTGGTCGAAAGCTTCGATTATATTATAGTGCCAACCATGCTCATTTGCAAGATTTACAAACCCTCTAATCGCCATAGCTTGGTTTTTCAAACTTGGTACTGCACTTCTATTATTATATCCATGACTTGGCCAACCAGTTTCCCCAATCACTATCTTTCTATTTGGATGAATTTTTTCTACTAAAGAGTATTTTTCAATAATAAACTCATTAAATCTGTCTATTGGTATTTTTTCCCAATAAGGTAAGATGTGTATAGTTAAAAAATCAACATGTTTTGCTAAATCTGGAACTCTTTCCCAAACGTCCCAAGTTTCAGCTACTGTTATTGGTTTTTTTGTGAATTGTCTCATAAAATCAACATAGGCAAACAATTCAACTTCATCTAAATCAGCTCTTAGAAGAACCTCATTTCCTACTATAACGCTATTTATTCTATTTGGGTATTTTTCAAGTAATTTAATAGCTCGTTTTATTTCTAAATGATTTTGCTCGTGATCACCACTTATCCAAAGTCCTAAATCAATAGGCATATTGCTATCAGGAGTTGCTTCTAAAACTGCATTTGCTTCTAATGTAGCATATGTTCTAAGTTTATTTGTGAAGTTTTCCAACATAGTCACATCATCATAAATTTGTTGTTTAGATAACAAATTTTTGTTATACCCTTCGTATGGAGAGTAAGAAAGCGATTCTATTTTTTCAAATGAATCTTCTTTTAAAGTAATAAGATTATCTTGTGTTAACCAAAAAAACACCTGAAATAATCCTGCCATGATAAGACCTAAGACAATGTATCTCAACTCATTTTCCTTTTTATATAAATAGTCGGTAATATTAACATTTTTTAGTTACAATAAAACTTATTAAATAGCATAAAAAGGACTGAATTTGAATTTTATTTTTGTGGCATTTTTAACTTCTTTAGTTGCAACGTTTGGAAGTTTGTTTTTTTCTGAAGTTATGTACTTCATACCTTGTTCTTTGTGTTGGTATCAAAGAATATTTATGTATCCACTAGTTTTTATCTTTTTGATGAATCTTTTATATCCTGATAATAAAGTTTTTAAGTATAGTTTACCATTGGTTGTTGTGGGGCTAGCAATAGCTATTTATCACAATTTATTAATATTAAAAATAATTCCAGAAACACTTTCTCCTTGTATTCAAGGTGTTCCTTGTTCTGTTGATTATCTAAATTGGTTCGGATTTATAACAATTCCTTTGTTATCTTTTCTTAGTTATACTGCCATTCTTATTTTATTAATTTTATTTAAAAGGAAAAGTATAGATGCAAAATAAAAAGCTGATTTTAGGTTCATTGGTTGTTATTATAGCCATATTTGTTAGTTTGACTTTTTTATATAAAAGTGAAAAACAAACTGAAATAGTATCATCTGTTTCAAATATAAATGAATTGTTAGTAAGAGATTACTCTATGAAACATGGTGAAAATAAAAAAAATATATATGTTGTAGAATTTCTTGACCCTGAATGTGAATCTTGTGCTTTATTCAGTCCTGTTGTTAGAAAATTATATAAAGAGTATCACGAAGATATTCAAATAGTTATAAAATATTTAGCAAATCATAAAAATTCAGAATTTGCTATTAAACTTTTAGAAGCTTCAAGAGAGCAAAATAAATATGATGAAGTTTTAGATGTAATATTTGAAAAACAACCTTTATGGGCGCAACACAATAATGAAAAACCAGAATTATTATGGGAACTTTTAACTGCAATTCCAAATCTTGATATTACAAAGTTAAAAAATGATATGAATAATCCTAAATATGATGAAATTATAAATACAGATACTTCAGATGCTAGAAAGTTAGGAGTTAGAGGAACTCCAACTATTTTTGTAAATGGGGTTGAATTAAAAACATTATCTACTAAAGCTTTATTTGATTTAGTAGAAGCAGAAATTTATAAATAGAAAGATAAAAAGATGAAGAATATTTTTTTAATTAGTTTTGTATTATTAGGTTTATTATTTAGTGGTTGTGGTTCTGAAACGATAGACAAAAGTGCTATTTCTAAAACAAAAAAAGAAGAAACAAATATAAAATTTGAGTCGCAACCTTTTACTCTGATTTCAACAAATGAAAAGTTTATTAGTGTTCAAAGTACTCCAAATGGTTTAGATTTTGATGAGTTTAAAGGTAAAAAAGCTGTATTAGTTGATATTTTTGCTACTTGGTGTCCACCTTGTATTGAATCAATACCTAAATTAAGAGATGTAAAAGAGAAATACAAAGATAACTTTGAAATAGTTTCAGTTTTATTTCAAGATGATAAAACAGCTGAAGAGATGAAAAAATTCATAGAAGAGTATAAAATCAATTATACAATTACTATGGGTGGAGATAATCAAAAATTAGCAGATGAATTTAATGTAAAAAAAATTCCTGAAATGTTTTTATTCTCAAAAGATGGGAAATTTGTAAAAAAATTTATAGGTAAAGTATCTCAAGAAGAGTTAGAAAAATATATAAAAGTAGCTATTGAGAATTAATTCAAAATAGCTTCTAACTCTTCGATTGTTTCTAAAAAATATTTAGCTTTTGAGAAATCTTGTGTTATTGTAAATTTATTTTTTACAATAGCGCAATCTATTTTTGCATTTACTGCTGAAATAAGACCTCTTTGTGAATCTTCAACTACAATAGTTTCTTCATTTTTTGCACCAAACTTTTCTAATCCTTTTAAATATGGTTCAGGATTTGGTTTAGCTTTTGCATAATCTTCTACACAAAGAATAAACTCCATAAAGTCACTTATTCCTCTATTTTTATGAATTAACTCAAAATCAACTCTTCTTGAAGTTGTAACTATTGCCATTTTATATTTTTTTGAAAGGTTATTTAGAACTTTTTTTACATTTGGAATAGCAAGGTCTTTTGTTAGTAAAAATTCTTGATAATATTCATCTCGAATTTTTCTATGTTTTTCTATAACATCATTTTCAATTTGATTTATTTCAGCTAATTCAAAAGCGCTACCGCCTTTTATCATTATACTTTGGTAAAAATCAAAATCTAAATCTAATCCAAGTTTTTTTAAGGCTTTTTTATTTGCTTCATAATACCAGTTCTCAGTTTCTACTAAAACTCCATCATTATCAAAAAGTATATATTTTTTTTCCATTTTATTCCTAGTAATAATTTAAAATAAAAAAAGGGAAGCTTTAAAAAGCTTCCCTTTCGACTTGTATATAGTTAGGAGAAAGTTAATTAAGTCTATTAACTCATAAAGAAATTATAAAAAACATCAGTTAATCCTTATTAAATAAATAATTAATAAAGAGTAAATATAAATATTTTTTATATCTCCCACTTATTTTTAGGTGCTTTATAGCTTAATATTTTTTCTATTAATTCATCTACATCATCCGAAACTATCAGCATTTCAACAAAACTTTCTTTAATAAAACCTTCTTTTACACAATTTCTTAAAAATTCAATTAATTTGTCATAATAGCCATTTATATTATAAAAAGCACATGGTTTTTTATGATAACCTATTTGTGCAGATGTAATAACATCAAATATTTCATCAAAAGTTCCATAACCTCCTGGCATAGCAATAAATGCATCTGATAGTTCAGCCATCTTTTCTTTTCTTTGGTTTACTGTATCAACTTTGTATATTTTTGATATATTTTCATTTTCTAATTCTTTTGAAGATAAATCATAAGTGATAACACCTGTTACAGTATTTTTTAGCTTTAAAGATTCATTTGACATTATTCCCATAAGTCCTTGTTTTGAACCTCCATATACGATATTAATATCTTTTTGTGCTAATTTCTGCGCTAATTTTTTAGTGGCATTTTCATAAATCTCATCATTTCCAAATGCTGAACCACAATAAATTGCTATATTCATTATAATCTCTCCTTTTTATTATATGGTTTTAACATTAAAATCATTTTTGGCAATAGTAATAAATCTGCTGCTAAAACACTAATCATAACAACACCTGTTAATAGTCCAAAATAGATAGTTGGAACTAAATTTGACAGCATCAAAATAGAAAAACCAATAACTATTATGATAGTTGTATAATACATCGCATGACCTATACCTTCGTGCGCTCTTTTTATTGCATTCATGTAGTTATGGTCAAATTTATATTCTACTTCAAATCTATGAATAAAGTGAATTGTATCATCAACAGCAATTCCTAAAGCAATAGCTGCAATTGTAATAGTCATAATATCAAGTGGGATTCCAAGCCATCCCATAATTCCAAAAACTAAAGAAATAGGAATTAAATTTGAAACTATTGCTATAAAAACAATTTTTGATAATCTAAATATTAAAAAAAACATTATTGATAATACTAAAATAGATGTTCCTGCTGTTGCTATTTGTGAATTAAATAGCGATTGAAGCATATTATTATATAAAACCATTAAGTTTGATAATTTATAAGTTGTTTCTTTGTTTTTTATAATCTCTCTTAAATCTGTTTCAATTTTAGTTAAAAGTTCATTTCTTCTTAATTTTGGATTTGAATCCACTATCCTCATTGTTATTCTAGCTTCATTTGCTTCAATATTTATAAATGGAGATAAAATTAGCTTTTTATAATCATCTGGTAACTGAGTATAAAATAAAGCTAAAGTTATACCATCTAAATCTTTTCCATTATTTAGAAGTTGTCCTACTTTTAATAAAGTTGCAAGTGATTGAACTTTTCCAATTTCTGGAATAGTTTCTAAATAGTCATGAACAGCCATAATTGTTTGCATTTTATCTTGAGAAAACCAATATTGTTTATCTTCATCTTTTTGTGCAAATTCATTTTCAAAATCATCGATTTCACTTTGTTGAGTTTGACTATTTACATCTGTTTTTTCATCATCTTTAAATTTTATGATAATATCAAGAGGAGTTGTTCCTCCTAGATTTTCATCTATTACAATCATACCTTTATAAATCTCTGTTGATTGTTTAAAATAATTTATAAAACTATTTTCAACAAAAAGTTTTGAAGCACCAATTACTGAAAAAATAGTAGCTAAAATACTTATAACAATAATAGCTTTTCCATGATTTTCAACTATATATGAGCATCTATTTATAAATGAAATTTTTCTATTAGATTTATTATCAAATTCATCTTTTTTCCCAATCAGCAATAAAATAATAGGAAAAACAATAAATGAAAGTATTAATGAAATTACAATACCTATACTCATCATTAAACCTAAGTTTATAACTGGTTCAATTTTTGATAAAACTAACGAACCAAATCCAACAACTGTTGTAATAATAGCCAAGAAACAAGGCATTAATTTTGATAAAACTGTATTCATTACAAGTTTGTATTGGTTTGCATTTTTATATCTAAAATATAATTCTCTATATCTTTCTATTAAGTGAATTACAATTGACATTGTAATAATTAGTTGAAGTGCGACAAAGTTTGAGGATATAACTGTAACTTCCCAATTAAAAATTCCTAAAACTCCTCCTGTTGAAATAATAGAAATAAAACAGATTAATAAAGGAATAATTACCCATCTAATTCTTCTAAAAATGAACCATAAAATAAAAATAAAGATAATAATCAAGCTTAAACCATAAATTAGCAAATCTTTTTTTACAAAACTTACGGCATCTGATGCTATCATATTTACACCACCAAGAAATATTTTTCCCTGGCTTTCATATTTTTTTATAATATCTCTAATTTCTTGGATATTTTTACTATCATTATGTCTTGTTAAATCTCTATAAGCTTTAAACTCTAAAATAGTATTTTCTAACTCTTGCTTTTCAAGATTAGAAATAGTGTTATTTTTTTCTTTTGCTAAAAGAGCATTTCTTTTTTCTAAAAGTTCAAAATATCGTTTATCATCTTTTAAATCTAAAATTAAAGCTGTTGTTTTAAAATCACTACTTACCAAAGCATTTGAATAAATTGGTGAAGTTAAAAATTCATTTTTAACTAAAGATTTATCAAACTCTTTTGTTTCTAAAGAGTCTATTCCAGAAACTAAATCTGATATTGGGCGAATAGGAGATTGTAAAAGTGGAACAGTCAATATTGAATCGACTTTTTTGATGTTTGAAACATTTTCAAACTCTTTTGAAATCTCTTTTATAGTGTCTAAACTTTCTTCTGAAAGTAAATCTTTATTTGGTGAAAAAGTTACAATTAAGAAGTTTGAATTTTCATATCTTTTATTTACTTCTCTAAAAAACATTAAATCTTTATCATCATCTAAAAGTAAAGTTTCTGCACTTGCATCAATCTCTACTTTAGTTGCATAATAGCCTAAAATAGAGACAAATAAAGTTGAAAGAAGTAAAACAAGGAGAGGATACTTAAATATAAAAGTATCGTAGAGTTTTTTAAACATTATTGGTTCTTAAATTGTTCAAACATCTCATCAAATGTTTTTTCTTTTAAAATACCAGCGAATTGTTGTCTATAAGTTTGAATAATACTTACTCCAACTAAATCAACATCGTAAATTAACCATTCATTAGAATCTTTTGATTTATTATAAAAGTTGTAATTTATTTGATAAGTTCCATCTTTTCCTAAAAGTTCAGTTTCAAGTTGTAATCTTGTGTTATTATAAGGTTTTAGACCGATGATTTTTACTTTTTGGTCATTGTAAAGTTCAAGTTTTTCAATATATGATTTTTTTAATTTATCTTCAAAAACTTTTGAAAATTCTTTTTGTTTTTCAGGCGTTATTGAAGCCCAAGCCTCTTTTCCTAAAGCTATTTTTGCCATTAATTCATAATCAAAAACATCATCAACAATTTTTATGATATCATCACCTTTTTGTGTATTTGATTTATCTTTTTGCTGTAAAATTTCTAAAACATTATCAATCTTTTTTGTCATTTCACTTTGTATTTCATCTTCTTTTAAAGCAAAAGCATTTGATAATATTAATGTAATTAATAATAAAATTTTTGAAAAATTATATTTAATCATCTTTTATTCCTCTATTTGTTTTTGTCTAGATTGAGTATAAATATCTCTTAAAAATGGATATAAATCTAGAGCATCTTTTTTTATGATTTCATATTGATTTGGATTAAATGAGAACTCATTAACTTTATATAAAGATACAAGACCAAACTCTTCTAAAGCATTATTTGGAATTTTATATTTAAATGTATGTTCTCCCATTGTACTAGTAGGTGAGATAATTTCTCCAGCAACTAATCCAGTTAAATCTCTTAAATTTGATGGTCCTAAAAATGGTAAAACTATATGAAAACCTTCACCAACTCCGTAAAATCCTAAAGTTTGCCCAAAATCTTCTTTATGAATTTTCATATCAAGTTCATTTGTTGCAGGATCCATAAATCCTCCAAGTCCCCAGATAGTATTCATCAAAAATCGTCCTAACTCTTCACTTGCATTTTGAAATTTTAATTGTAATAAATTATTTGTAAATCTAATTGGAAAGAATAAGTTTGTAAAAAAGTTATCTATTCCTATTCTTGCAGTTTCTGGAACTACATAAGCATAACCTTTTGCAGTTGGTGTTAAAACATATATATAAAATTTATCATTAAATGATGTCATAACTCTGTTGTATCCACTAAGCGGATCAAAAACTTCTTTTGTTTTTGAAGCAAACTCTGAATCAAATTCATCTGAAATATCATTTGTATTAGCCTCATTTGCAAAACTAACAAGTGTAAATAGTAGTATAAAAATAATCTTTTTCAAATTAGAATCCTTAAAAATAAAGCTATATTATATTCAAATATTGTACAGAGAAACTTTAAAAAGGTTTTTTATAAATATATTATTACAAAATTGGTATAATTGCCAAAAATTTTAAAAATAGTTTGGAGTGATTTAATGGGTAGAGCCTTTGAATATAGAAAAGCAGCTAAGATGAAAAGATGGGGAAATATGTCAAGAGTTTTCCCAAAATTGGCGCGTGCTATTGAAGTAGCTGCAAAAACTGGTGTTCCTGATCCAGAAATGAATTCAGCTTTAAGAACTGCTATATTAAATGCAAAAGCTGAAAATATGCCAAAAGCAAATATTGATGCGGCTATAAAAAGAGCAACAGGAAAAGATTCTGCAAATTTTAGTGAAGTAAATTTTGAAGGAAAAGGACCTCACGGAGTTTTGATATTTGTTGAAACTGCAACAGATAACAATACAAGAACAGTTGCAAACATAAAAATGTATTTTAACAAAACAAATGGACAAGTTGTTCCAACTGGTTCTTTAGAATTTTTCTTTGATAGAAAAGCTATTTTTGAATTTAATAAACCAAGTAATTATGAACTTGAAGATTTAGAAATGGAATTAATAGATGCTGGACTTGAAGAACTTGAAGAAGAAGATGGTTTATGTTTAGCTTATGCAAATTATACAGATTTTGGAAATATGAATAGTAAGTTTGAAGAACTTGGTATCGCTTTAACAAAAGCTGAGTTAAAAAGAATTCCAAATAATCCTCAAGAGTTTACTGAAGCTCAACAAGAAGATATTGGAAAATTAATCGAAAAGCTTGAGGATGATGATGATGTTCAAGCTGTTTATACAAATATAGCATAATTTCTAATTTCATAAGATATAGTAAAATCTATATCTTATTGATTTATTCTTTTTTAAATTTCTCATTTTATATTTTTTTATCACTAATCCTAAACTTATTCTCAAATAAATAATTTAAAATAATAATATTAAATATAATTTAATTTGGTATGTTATATAGTACATAAAGATTAAAATATAGAAAAATCATACTATACAAGATTTTTTGAAGGAAGAATATGGATGAAATGTTAAGTTGTGAAGAATTAACATTAAAAGTGAATTCTCTCGAAAAGGAAGTGAAATTTAACAACTTTTTTCTAAAAAAGATGTTTGACATAATGCCTAGTCCAATGTTTTATAAAAACAAAAATGGAGTTTATGAACATTGTAATGATACTTTTTCTAGACTAATTTTAGGTATTCCAAAAGAGGAAATTTTAGGAAAAACGCTTTATGATTTAGGGCATGTTATACCAAAAGAGAATGCAGATGTTTATTATGAAAAAGATAAAAGTCTTTTTTTAACTGCAAAAGAGCAGTTTTATGAGGGAAAAGTAAAGTGTTCTGATGGAGTTACAAGAGATTATCATTTTTATAAATCATCTTTTGTTATTGATGGTGAAATTATTGGACTTGTTGGTTTGATGTTAGACGTAAGTGATTATAAAAAAGCACTTTTAGACTTAGATGAAAAGAATAAACTATTAAATGATTTATCAATTACAGATTCTTTAACATCTTTATATAATAGACGTTATTTTCAAGATATTTTAGAAAAAAAAGTAAATCAATTAATACGATTTAAACATCAATTCTCTTTTGCAATAATAGATGTGGATTTTTTTAAAGATTATAACGATTATTATGGACATCAAAAAGGCGATTTAGTTCTTGAAGAAATCGGAAAAACTTTAAAAAATAGTTTTTTACGTTCAACAGATTATGCTTTTAGAATAGGTGGAGAAGAGTTTGCAGTTTTATTTGATGTAAATGATTTTAAAGATGCTTCTATAATAATGGAAAGAGTTAGAAAAAAGATAGAAGATTTAAAAATTGAAGCTTCACCAAAATCAAACTACAAATATTTAACTGTATCGATTGGTTTAGGAAATATTTTAAAACTAGATATAAATACAAATCCTTCAATAATTTACCATGAAGTTGATAAACTTTTATATAAATCAAAAAAAGATGATAAAAATAGGGTAACAGTAAAGGATATTATATTTTAATTACATAATATCCTGTAAAATCTACACAAACTTCACCATCTTCTATAATTTGTGAACTTATTTTTATCGAAGCACTTTTTTTCAAAAGCAATTTATTTTTTAAATTTTCAATTTCATCTTTTGTTGGTCTTTTTGTATGGCAAATTAGCTCTTTTGTTACTGGTTTTCTATATGAGTGTTCATTTTTTATAACTACGATATTTTCACTATTAATCTCTAACTCTTTTGAAATTAAGCAACAAATGCTCCATCCTGAAATAATAGTCAATGTTGCTAAACTTCCTCCAAAAGCTGTACCTTTATCATTTATATTTTTATTTAAAGGTGCTATTGTGATTAACTCTTTTTCATCATATTTTGTGATTTTTAAATCCATAAATTTTGTTAAAGGAATCTCATTGTGTAGTTTATTTTCTAATATTTTTATCATTATTTTCTCTTTTTTTATAGATTTTAAGATTTTAAATGTACAAAAATGTAGTTAAGTAAAAATTAAAAATTATGTACAATTTTTGAACTCATTAATTTTGAAATTTAAAATCAGCAAAAAGCTTATATAGGGTTGTAACTTTTATTTACACTAATAAAAACTTGTACAATTCTTTACAAAAATTGTACATAATTATTCTTTTCTTTGTGATATAATAAATCCAACTTTCTAAAAAATATATTAAAGAGGAGATATTAAATGAGTTTATTGGAAAACTATAAAGCACATTCACAAGAAAGATTAAATGAAGGTGGATTACCAGCTTTACCTTTAACAGCTGCTCAAACTGCAGAATTAGTAGAGTTATTAAAAGCAGATAAAGTTGTAGATGCTGAGTATGCTTTAGATTTATTTAAAAATAAAATTAATCCAGGTGTTGATGATGCTGCTTATGTAAAAGCTGCATTTTTAAATGATATTGTTCAAGGTAAAGTTTCTTGTTCTGTTATTTCAAAAGTTGAAGCTATTCAAATTTTAGGAACAATGATGGGAGGATATAACGTACCACCATTAGTTGAAGCTTTAAAAATTGCTGATGTTGCTGATGCCGCTGCAGAGCAATTAAAAAATACAATTTTAGTTTATAACTCATTTAATGATGTTAAAGAGTTAATGGACAAAGGTAACGCAAAAGCTAAAGAAGTTATCGAATCTTGGGCAAATGCTGAGTGGTTTACAAATAAACCTGCACTTGAAGAAGCAATTACATTAACTGTATATAAAATTCCTGGTGAAACAAATACAGATGATTTATCTCCTGCAACTGTTGCGTTTACAAGAGCAGATATTCCATTACATGCAACTGCAATGTTACAATCAAGAATGGAAAAACCATTAGAAAAAATGGCTGAATTAAAAGCAAAAGGACATCCTTTAGCATACGTTGGTGATGTTGTTGGAACAGGTTCATCAAGAAAATCAGGTATTAACTCAGTTCAATGGCATATGGGAAGAGATATTCCAGGTGTTCCAAATAAAAGAACAGGTGGTGTTGTAATTGGTTCTATTATTGCTCCAATTTTCTTTAATACTGCAGAAGATTCAGGATGTTTACCAATTCAAGCAAATGTTGATTCTATTGATACTGGTGATGTTATTACATTAAAACCATATGCTGGTGTTATTGAAAAAGATGGAAAAGTTGTTTCTGAATTTAAATTAGCTCCAAATACATTAACAGATGAAATGAGAGCAGGTGGAAGAATTCCTTTAATTATTGGAAAAGGTTTAACTGCAAAAGCTAGAGCAGCATTAGGATTAGGTGCTTCAACTGCATTTATTGCTCCTGAACAACCAGCTAACAACGGTAAAGGTTATACTCAAGCACAAAAAATGGTTGGAAAAGCTTGTGGTGTTGAAGGTGTTAAACCTGGTATGTATGTTGAACCAATTGCAACTACTGTTGGATCACAAGATACAACTGGACCAATGACAAGAGATGAGATTAAAGAACTTGCAGCATTATCTTTTGGTGCTGATATGGTTATGCAATCATTCTGTCATACAGCTGCTTATCCAAAACCAGCAGACATTAAATTAAGACACACTTTACCAGATTTCATCAACTCAAGAGGTGGAGTTACACTTAAGCCAGGTGATGGTGTTATTCACTCATGGTTAAATAGATTATGTTTACCAGATACAGTAGGAACTGGTGGAGATTCTCATACAAGATTCCCAATTGGTATCTCATTCCCAGCTGGTTCAGGTCTTATAGCATTCGCAGGTGTTACAGGTATGATGCCTTTAACTATGCCAGAATCTGTATTAGTTAAATTCTCTGGAAAAATGCAACCAGGTATTACTTTAAGAGATTTAGTAAATGCAATTCCATATTATGCAATTAAACAAGGATTATTAACAGTTCCTAAGAAAAATAAAAAGAATATTTTTGCTGGAACAATCATTGAAATTCAAGGTTTACCAGACTTAAAAGTTGAGCAAGCATTCGAATTATCTGATGCATCTGCTGAAAGATCAGCTGCGGCTTGTTCTGTTCAATTAAATAAAGAACCAATTATTGAATATTTATCTTCAAACATTGCTTTAATTGAAAAAATGATTGAAGAAGGTTACGAAGACGCTAAAACTTTACAAAGAAGAGCTGATAAAATGAAAGAGTGGATTAAAAACCCTCAATTATTAGAGCCAGACGCTGATGCTGAATATTTAGCTACAATTGAAATTAACTTAGATGAAATTAAAGAGCCAATCTTAGCTTGTCCAAACGATCCAGATGATGTTGCTACTTTATCTGAAATTTTAGCTGATGATAACAGACCTAAAAAAATTGAAGAAGTATTTGTTGGTTCTTGTATGACAAATATTGGATTATTTAGAGCTTTAGGAGAAGTATTAAAAGGTGAGGGTGTTGCTAAAGCAAAACTATGGGTTGCACCTCCAACTAAAATGGATGAAGCTCAATTAACTGAAGAGGGATACTATGCTACATTTGCAGCTGCTGGTGCTAGAATAGAAATTCCAGGTTGTTCATTATGTATGGGTAACCAAGCTCAAGTTGGACAAGGTTCTATCGTATTCTCTACAAGTACAAGAAACTTTGATAACAGATTAGGAAAAGATTCTAAAGTTTATTTAGGTTCTGCTGAAGTTGCTGCTGTTGCTGCACTTTTAGGAAGATTACCATCTGTTGCTGAATATATGGAAATCGTTTCTAAAAAAATAAATGAATCAAACAAAGATGGTGTTTATAAATACTTAAACTTCCACCAAGTTTCTTCAGATTATTTAACTACTTTAGTATCTTCAAGATAATTTTAAAGCTTAGGAATTTTCCTAAGCTTTTTTCTTCATATTATTATTCACTTTTAATCTAATCTAATGTAACATATAAGCTAGACAAATTTTTATTAAGGAAAAAACATTTCTAGTTCTAAAGAAAATAAAAAAAATACAATAATAGAAAATGCGTTAAAGCTTTTTTCTCAAAAAGGTTTTTATAATACAACTATTCCTGATATTGCAAAAGCTATGCAAATGAGCGTAGGAAATATGTACAATTATTTTGCTTCAAAGGAAGAACTTGCAAAATTTGCAATAAAATATTCAACAAATATTCTAGCTGATGAATTAAGAAAGATTAATAATTTAGATATATCTTCAAAAGAAAAGATTTATATTTTTGTAAAAAAGTATTTAGAAAATGTTCAGAAATCTCCAGAGGTAATTGAGTATTTTTTAAGAGTTTATTTATCAAATAGAGAAGTTTTTAAACAAGGTTGTGAAGGTTTTTTATGTGTTGGAGAATTTGTAACGGAAGTTATGATATTACTTGATGATGGAGCTCAAAAAAAAGAGTTTAGAGAGCAAGAATTTTTTCCTGCTTTTGCTATGATTATGGGATGTTTGGGTGGCTTTGCTTTTTTAAGTGGAGAAAATGTACTTGATAAAGATATATTAAGTTATTCAGATGCTGTTGCTGATAATATCTATCGAGCACTAAAATATGAAGAGTGAAAAAAATCCAACTATTGTTTGGTTTCAAGCCATTACTTGTAATGGCAATACTCACTCTTTATTAAGTTCAAATACAACTAAATTTGAACTTTTTTTAAATAATTTTAATTTTATTTATCATCCAAGTCTTACAATCGACAAATCTTTAGAAGATATTTTAAATGAAGATAAAGAGATAGATTTTTTACTAATTGAAGGTTCTATTTCTTCTAATGATTTTATTTTCTCAATATCAGATACTTCAACTAAAAATATTTTAGAAAAGCTTTCTTTTAAAGCAAAATATATTATTTCAGTTGGTTCTTGTGCTTCTTTTGGAGGTATTCATAAAAAATTTACTCAAAATAGTGATATTTGTAGTGTTGAAGAAGCTCTTGATATTAAAGAATTACCAAATTTAAGACATCAAATTATAAATCTTTCAGGTTGTCCTGTTCACCCTGAATGGATATTTCAAACACTTAATTCTTTAAAGGTGTATAAAAAAATATCTTTAGATGAATTTGGAAGACCAAAAGAATTATATAGCACTTTGGCTCATCATGGCTGTACAAGAAATGAGTATTTTGAATGGAAAGTTGAAGGTGAATTTGGACAAAAAGAGGGCTGTTTGTTCTATAATCAAGGGTGTCGTGCTCCTATGACTCACAGTTCTTGTAATAAAATTTTATGGAATGAAGTTAGTTCTAAAACAAGAGCAGGTGTTCCTTGTGTAGGGTGTACTGAAAATGATTTTCCAAGAACAGATATGTTAGAAACTAAAAAAAACATAGGAATTCCGCAAGATATACCTGTTGGTATTTCAAAAAGAGCATATCTAAGTATTAGTGGAGTTGCAAAAACTTTTAAAATAGATAGACTTCATAAAAAGTTAATGGAATAAAGATGAAAACAGTAAACTTAGTTGAAAGAATTGAAGGTGAAGCAAAACTAAATTGCTCTTGGAAAAATGGAATAATTATAGATTCAAGAATTGATTTTTTAAATTTTAGAGGATTTGAATATATTTTAGAAGATAAATCACCTTTAGATGCTTTAGTTTACACACCTAGGATTTGTGGTATTTGTGGACAAGCTCATTTAAATGCTGCTGTTGAAGTTTTAGAAAAAGCTTATGAAAATATAGATGAAAAATTAGAAATAACTCCTAAAGCAAAACTTTTAAGACAAATAGGTTTAAATATTGAGATGATTGATTCTCATATAAAATGGTTTTATATGTTTATTTTACCTGATATTATAAAACTAAATTCAAATGATTTAAATATTTATGAACCACTAAAAGGTAAAAAATGGCTTGAAGCTTGTAAAGTTGCAAGTGAAACAATAAAAGCTTTAGCAATTATTGCAGGGCAATGGCCTCATAGTTCATATATGATTCCTGGTGGAGTAATGAGTGATCCAACAAAAATGGATTTAATAAATATGCAAAACTATCTTCAAATAGCAATAAATTTTTTTGAAGATAGTATTGTTAATACTTCTTTGGATAATTATCTTTCTTTTACAAGTGTTGATAATTTTGAAAAAATTGGTGGAGATTTGAAACTTTTTAAAGATCTTGCATTTAAATATGAGTTACAAAATTATGGGAAGTCTTATAATAGATTTATATCTTTATCTGAAACGAATTTATTTAAAAAAGGAAGATTTTCATCAAAAGTTATAAATAAAATTGATTTATCAAAAATTTTAGAAAATAGTGATTCTACTTTTACTTTAAGTGGAGATAATACTCAAAAACACACTTGGAGTAAAAACGTTACTTATGATGATGCTTTTTTTGAAACAGGACCGCTTGCTAGAGCAATTATAAGTAATAGAAAATTTATAAAAGATATTCATAAAAATTTTGATGATAGCGCATTTACTAGAGTTTTAGCAAGACTTGATGAATTAGCTTTTTTATTAGAAGATACAAAAAATCTTATATCAAAAGTTAATACAAAAGAGGCTTCTTTTATAAAACCTAAAATTTCTTTAAATAAAATAGATAAAGTTGAAGCAGTGAGTGCTGTTGAGGCTACAAGAGGTTCTTTGTATCATAAAATAGATATTGAAAAAGGAAAAATCAAACTTTATGATGTAATTACTCCAACTGTTTGGAATTTAGGTCCTTCTAATAAAAAAGAACAAGGTATTGCTCAAAAAGCAATTATTGGAACATCATCAATAGATATTGCAAAAATTATTCTTAGAAGTTTTGATGTCTGTTCTGTTTGTACCACTCACTAAAATATAAAAAAGTGTATATTTGTAACAAAGTTAAAAAAAACTTAATCAACTGAACTCTTATATAAAAATAGAACAAAACAATATTACTAATCCTAAAAAATCATCTATCTAAGCTTATAAAAAAATTAATGCTATTTTTCTGCTATTTTTTAGCAAAAAAAGTTAAGTAAAACTTAAGTTTCTAGTTGATAATTTACAATTAGTGAATGAATATTTATTTAAGGAATAAAAGAATGAATGACTCAATAGATATGGTAAAAAAAGTTTTTACCCAAAAATCAGGCAGAGTTGAAACAAATAAAGGAGAAGTTTATTACAACTCTTTATTTGAAAAAGCAAAACAAAGGTTAAAAGCTTTAAGAGAGCAAGAACCACTTAAAGATATCGATATGATGGATATCATTGAGAGTGAAGGTGTAAATAGAAGAGATTTTATGAAGTGGGTTAGTGCAACAACTGCTACACTTATGCTTCCTCCTATGTTTGCTCCACTTGTTGCAGAAGCGACTGAACTTATGAATAGAGTTCCTGTTATCTGGATTGAGTTACAAGACTGTGCTGGAAACTCTGAAGCACTTTTAAGAAGTAGTGCTCCAACAGTTGATGATTTATTATTTGATGTTTTAAGTTTAGAGTTCCACGAAACACTTCAAGCAGCAGCAGGACATGATGCTGATAAACAACTTGAAGAAGCAGTTGAACACTTTAAAGGTAAATATTTACTTTTTGTTGAAGGTGCAATTCCTATGAAAATGAATGGTCAATATGGAACAATTG
This sequence comes from Aliarcobacter butzleri, assembly GCF_900187115.1. Taxonomy (NCBI): domain Bacteria; kingdom Pseudomonadati; phylum Campylobacterota; class Epsilonproteobacteria; order Campylobacterales; family Arcobacteraceae; genus Aliarcobacter; species Aliarcobacter butzleri. The sequence goes on along the minus strand of NZ_LT906455.1, from coordinate 1,437,261 downwards.
GTGCAATGGGAGAAACTTTCCACGAACATTTAATGAGAATGTCAAAAGATGCAGCAGCTGTTGTTGCAGTTGGAACATGTGCTACTTTCGGAGGAGTTCCAGCAGCTGCTCCAAATCCAACTGGTGCAGTTGGAGTTATGGATTTAGTAAAAGGAAAACCTGTTATTAATATTCCTGCCTGTCCTGCAAACCCAGCAAATATGGTTGGAGTTGTACTTCATTATGTTTTAACTGGTCAAGTTCCTGAACTTGATTCTTTATTAAGACCTAAATTTGCATTTGGATATAGAATTCATGATAACTGTGAAAGAAGAGCTCACTTTGATGCTGGAGAGTTTGTAGAAGAGTGGGGAGATGAAGGTGCTAAAAACAACTGGTGTTTATATAAAGTTGGTTGTAAAGGACCAATGACATTTAATAACTGTTCAATTATTAGATATAACGAAGGTACAAACTGGCCAGTTGGTGTTGGAAGAGGATGTATTGGATGTTCTGAACCAGATTTCTGGGATAAATATGCTTATGAAAGACCAATGGCAAATGCAAAAATCAAAGCACCAACTGGTGGAGTTGAAAAAACTGTTGATGAGTTTGGTCTAGGATTATTAACAGCAACAGCTGTTGGTATTGGTGTTCATGCTGTGGCAAGTGTTATTGCTGGTAAAAAATCAAATGAGGGAGAAGAAAAATAATGGCAAAAAAACATTTAGTAATAGATCCAATTACAAGAATTGAGGGACATCTTAGAATTGAAGCAATCATAGATGAAAACAATGTTGTAACTGATGCTTATTCTTCTTCTACTATGTTTAGAGGAATCGAAGAGATATTAAAAGGAAGAGATCCAAGAGACTGTGGTTTACTTGCAATGAGAATTTGTGGAGTTTGTACAGGGACTCACTATCAAAGAAGTATCGAAGCAGTTGAACATGCGTTTAAAATTACAATTCCTAAAAATGCAAGATTAGTAAGAAATCTTATTCAAGGTGCTTTATATTTACATGATCATATCGTTCACTTCTATCATTTACATGCACTTGATTGGGTTGATATCACTGAAGCCTTAAAAGCAGACCCTAAAAAAACAGTAGCTGAAGCTCAAAAATGGGCAAGTGTTTCTGGTCAAAGAGCTTGGAATGCAAGTGAAGATGTTTATGCAGCTGTTCAAGAAAGAGTTACAAAATATGTAAAACAAGGAAGACTTGGAGTATTTGGAAATGCTTATTGGGGAAGTAAAGGTTTTAAACTTACTCCTGAACAAAATTTAATAGGACTTTCTCACTATTTAGATGCACTTGAATTACAAAGAGATTTAGCAAAAATGATGGCTATTTTTGGTGGTAAAAATCCACATCCACAATCTTTTGTTGTTGGTGGAGTTACATGTGTTCAAGATATTAAAAATCCTGCAAGAATTGCTGAATTTAAACAAATCCTTAAAAAAGGAAGAAAGTTTACAAAAGAAGCATATTTAAGTGATGTTTATATGGCAGGAACAATGTATGCTGGTGAAGCTTTAGAAGGAATTGGAGGAGGTATAGGAAACTATATGTCTTATGGTGATTTTAGACTTGATGATACTCCATTTTATGAATCAGCTAAACTTTTCCCTTCAGGAATTGTAAAAAACAAAGATTTATCAAAAGTTTTTGAAATTGACCAAACAAAAATAACTGAAGATGTAACTCATGCTTGGTATGAAGGAAATACAAATCTTCACCCATTTGATGGTGTTACAAAACCAAATTATACAGGGTTTGGAAAAAAAGAGAATAATATTGCATATTTAGATACAGATAAGAAATACTCTTGGATTAAATCACCACTTTATGATGATGAAAGAATGGAAGTTGGACCACTTGCAAGGATGATAGTTGGTGTTGCTTCTAAAGATGAAAGAATCTCTAAATATGTAACAACATTCTTAAAAAATGGAAACTTACCAGTTCAAGTTTTATTCTCAACAGTTGGAAGAACAGCTGCAAGGGCAATTGAAACTGAACTTATGGCTGATGTTATGATGGAATGGGTTGATGAGTTAGCTTCAAATGTTGCTCATGGGGATTTATCAACTTGGACAGAATTTAATTTTGATACAGTTTCAAAAGATGCTCAAGGATTTGGTATGGCTGAAGCTCCAAGAGGAGGTTTAGGACATTGGGTAAAAATAAAAGATGGAAAAGTAGCTAATTATCAAGCTGTTGTTCCTTCAACTTGGAATGCTGCTCCAAGAGATTATAAAGGAAGACTTGGTGCTTATGAGTCATCTTTAATAGGCACAAAAGTAGCAAATCCAGATCAGCCACTAGAAATTTTAAGAACTATTCATAGTTTTGACCCTTGTATTGCTTGTGCGGTACATATTATTGATACAAATGGAAAAGAGTTAGGTGTTTATAAAGTAGATCCAATTGGAGGAACAAGCCGTGCCTAAAATGAAAAAGGTTGAGAGAATGACTCCAATCATGCGAACGATTCACTGGGGGAATGCGATTTGTATGGTTGTTGCAGTCATAACTGGTTTATATATAGGTCATCCATATTATCAAAGCTTTATCGCTGACCCAGCAGTGGACAAATATGTGATGGCATGGAATCGATGGGGGCATTTTATTGCTGCAATTATTTTTGATGTTACAGCAATTTTAATTGGTTATTTATATCTATTTTCAAAATTTGATAAACCATATAAAAAGGTACTTCCTACAAAAAAGAACTTTATTGAATTTTGTGAAGTTTTCTTTAACTTAATGACATTTAATAGAAGAAAAAAATTTAGTTCAGAACATAGTGATAGTTATAACATTATGTTTTTTACAGTTTTTCACTTATTATTGGTATTTATGTTGTTTACAGGGCTTCAATTATATGTTCATGGATTAGCATCAGGAAATAGTTCTATTGGATCTTGGTGGCCTTGGATGTTACACTTTGCTACTGATTGGACAAATGTTTTATTTGGTGGAAATATGGGAGTTAGAATTGCTCATCATACATCTATGTATTTAATCTTAGTTTGGGTAATGTGTCATATCTATTATCAAATTTGGAGAACAATTTTCTGGCAAGAAAGTGATATCGCAATCGTATTTGGTGGTTACAAATACGTAAAAGAAGAAGATAAAAAAGAAGAAAAATAGTTTAAAATTAGGCTTTTGCCTAATTTTAAAAACTTCTTTATGAGTTTTTTAATTTAACTTATAAAAAAGTTTTTAAAAGGGTGTGTTTATGAAAAAAAATATTATAGTTGGTGTAGGGAATATGCTCTTTAAAGATGAAGGTATAGGAATTTATGCTAGTGAATATATAAGACAAAACTATGAATTTGATGATGAAAATTTAGAAATAATTGATGGTGGAACTTTAGGTTTTAAATTAATGGCATATTTTCAAGAGTATGATAATGTTATTATTTTAGATACTGTTTCGATTGAAGATACAGCTGGAAGTATTTATAGACTTCCAAGTGAAGTTCTTTTAGGACTTGGAAATTATAGAAAAACAGCTCATGAAGTTGAAATAGTTGAAATGTTGGAAATAGTTTCTGTTTTAGACTCTCATGCAAATGTTACAATTATGGGAATAATCCCTGAAGATATAATAAGTGTAGAAATAGGTCTTACAAAAAAAATGGAAGAAAAATTTGAGGAATATATTTTAAATATTATAAAAGAAATCGAATCTTTAGGAATAAAATCAAAAAAAATCAATAATATAGCTATAAAAGATATTGTAAAAAATATAATAGGTAGCTATAATGGCGAACATTTAAATAGAATTCCAAATGAGGAAGATTTCACGCATGCAATTAATATATAAAATAGAGTTCAACACTACAAATTTATATTTTAAATATATAATAGAAACTTTGATAAATGAAGCACAAATAAGTGCTTCATGTAAACAGTATAAAGATTTTATTCTAATCATTTTTAATGATGAAGAAAAAAATATAGAAAATTTTTTTTTACTTTTAGAAAAAAAGCTTCCAATGTCAATTTTTATATCAAACTCTTATGTAGTTGATAGTTATGATGAAACTTTAGAAGAGATAGAAAACTTTAATATCAAACAAAATCTTACTTTACTTACAAATGATTCAATTGTAAAAATCATAAGAGAAAATCAAATAGATTTTTTTAATGATATTGAAAAAATCAAAAATGGTGGAGTTTCTCGATTTGAAACTCATAATGGTCTAAAAAGGTTATTTTTACCAAATAAAATAAAAAGAGAAGAGTTTGAAAATAAAGGTTATGAAGTAAAACTTTTAATAAATGATGTAACAAAACTTGATGAACTTTTTGATTTAAATATGAGAGATTTTCAGCTTTTATGTTCTATTGAAAGACCATTGATAAAGTTAAAATTCAAACCTTTAAAAAATGCAAATAAAGAGTTTAGCTCAACAAAATTTATTTATGCAAAAATTCCTGATGATAAAGAGACAGTTTTATTTGCAAAAGCACTAAAAGAAAATGGATTTAATTATCTTTTATATGTAAATGATGATGTATATCAAGATGGACTAAAAGTTACATATAATAAAGAACAAAATATCATCATCTCAGGAAATAAAGGACTTTTCCCTAAATATGATTTTGTTTCAAGAAAAAAATTCAACTCTTCAAAAGAGTATTTTAATGAATTTGGCGGAGTTTACAAAGCAACTTTAGCTCAAAGTGCAAAAAGATTAGAACCTAGCGTTGGTGTATATTTTTCTTCAACTACTAAAAGTAGTTCGATTAGTTTAAATATTCCTACAAAAGGACAAAAAGAAGTTATTGTTATTCCAAATATTCGAAATAGCATTACAAATTGTTTTGATGAAATTTCAACTATTGATGAACATTGTTCAAGATTGATTACTAATTTTATTAGAAAATATCCAGAAGTTGTATCAGCAATTGTACCTACAAATGCAAAAGGTTTTGAATCTATTGTAAATATTTGTGCAAAAGTTTTAGGTTTAAATAATGCAAAAGAGTTTGAAGATTTAGCTCTTGATACAAACTTAAAAAGTGGTATTCAAATAGATATGAAACTTATAAAAGTTAATAAATTAAATGTTTTAGATTATAGAAAAACAATTCAATCTATGATGTCTTATAAAATGGCAAATGTTGATAATCAAACTTTGGCATATTCATTTTATGAGAGTTTGAGTGAATTTATCTGCAATTATTCAGATGAAATTGCAAAAGAGATAAAAGCAAAAGATATTGTTTTATGTGGAAATATGTTTGCAAATTCTATTTTGTTATCAAAAACACTTAAAACTTTGAGTAAAAACTATAATATTATTCTTCCAATAGAATATCCTTTAGACTACTAATCATATTTTAAAAACTTCAATTATTATAAAACTAGTTTAATAAGTAAAAATTAAAACTAGTTTTGATAATATTTATCAAAAATACAAGAAGAAATATAAATGCTTAAATATTATGATGAGTTAGTTTATTATGTTCAAAAAATGACAAATGATAAACAATTAGCTTTGGAAATAATACAAGAAACTTACGCTAAAACTTTAGAAAAACAAAAAGAGACAATTATTGAAAATGAAAGAGCATTTTTATATAAAGTCGCAAGAAATCTAACTTTTGATTATTCAAAAAAAGGAAAAATCAAAGAATTTATTGAATTTGAAGAAGATAGATATTTTTGTGAGATTGATGATCAACCAGATGGAATTTTGTTAGAAAATAAAAAAGAAGAGTTACTTTTAGAAGCGCTTAATGATTTGCCTCATCATTTGAAACAAGTTTTTGTACTGCATATTTTTGATGGTTATGACAAAAAACAAATTGCAAAAATTTTGAATCTAAATTTGAATACAGTACAAAAATATATTATAACAGCAACTGCTAAACTAACAGAATATGTAGAAAAAAAAGAGTGGAATTAAAAATGAAAGAAAATATAAAAGAAAAAGCAGCTTATTTTTTTACATGTAAAAAAGATGGTTTTACAAAAGAACAAGAAATAGAATTTAATTCTTGGATAGATGAAAACATTGAACATAAAAAAGCTTATGAAAATGTACAAAGAGTTCAACAAATGTTTTTATCTTTATCAAAAGATACAAAAGAGAAAATTTCACAAGAGGTTCATCAAGGAATAAAAAGAGAAAGAATTTTTAGAAAAACACAATTTTTGAAAATTGCAGCTTCAATTCTTTTTGTAATAGTAGTAAGTTTTTTTGGAATAGAGTATTTGAATTTTGGTATAAAACATAGTTTTACTACAAATAAAGAGATAAAAAATATAGTTTTACCTGATGGTTCAAGAGTAATATTAGATGCTAAAACAAAAGTTGATATAAAATATTTTGAAAATAAAAGAGAAGTAAATATCATCAGTGGGAAAGTTCTTTTTGATGTAGCAAAGAATCCAAATAAACCATTTATTGTAAATGCTAATATGATAAAAGTAGAAGTTTTAGGTACAAATTTCGAAGTAAAAAATGAAGAAGATAAAATATCTATTGATGTTATAAGTGGAAAAGTAAAAGTTGAAGAAAATAAAGATAATAAGTTTGAAGAATTGGCTATTCTAACATCTGGTAAATGTATATCTTTTGATAAAGAAAACAACAAAATAATATTAAAAGATATAGATATAAAAAATATTGCTTCTTGGAAAGATGGAATATTATTTTTCCAAGATTACTCTTTGGAAAAATCTATAAATGAGTTTAGAAAATACAAAGATATAAATATTTTTATTGATAATAATATCAAAAAATATATGATAAGTGGCTCATTTAAAATAGATGAATTTGATAAGTTTCTCTTTGCTTTATCAAAAATCTATTCCTTAAAAATCGATAGAAAAGATAATTACATATATATTTATAAAAAATCATAAGTATTATCTTTTCTTATTATAAATAGAATAAATTTTTCTTTTTATTTTAATAATAATTTATTTAATAAGCTGTATATATATCTTATATTAAAAAATAATAATTTTATTAAATATAAGATAATTTTTATATTAAATTACAAATAATGCTAAAAAATATAAGAAAATTTAAAGGTAAAGAGTATAGAATACAAAAACTAAAAAAATGAATGATTATTCATAAAAATTGAAGGATAAGTTTTGAAAGATAAAAAACTTTATGATAGATTGGCCAATAGGCTATTAGATTTAGAAAAACTACCAAAATTCAAAGAAGAAAAATCAATAACTTCACATTTAGAAGAAAAAGGTATCTCAAGAAGAGATTTTATGAAATGGGCTACAGCTATGACTGCTATGTTAGCACTTCCTGCAACATTTACTCCTTTAGTTGCAAAAGCAGCAACTTTAAGTGATAGATTACCAATTGTTTGGCTTCATATGGCAGAGTGTACAGGATGTAGTGAATCACTACTTAGAACAGATGCTCCAACTATTGATTCTTTAATTTTTGATTATATTTCATTAGAATATCATGAAACTTTGATGGCAGCAGCTGGTTGGCAAGCTGAACATAACCTTGAGTCAGCTATTGAAAAATATAAGGGAAGATATATTTTAATGGTTGAAGGTGGTATTCCAACAGGAGAAAATGCTACTTTTTTAACTATTGGTGGACATGGGAAAACAGGAGAACAATCAGCTATTGATGCTTCAAATAATGCTTTAGCAATATTTGCAATAGGAACGTGTTCCTCTTTTGGTGGAGTTCAAGCAGCAATTCCAAATCCAACTGGAGCAAAAGCTTTATCAAAAGTTACAGATAAATTAGTAATAAATGTTCCTGGCTGTCCTCCAAGTGAAAAAAATATAGTTGGAACTTTACTTCATTATATTCTTTATGGAACTTTACCATCTCTTGATGTTTACAATAGACCAAAATGGGCTTATGGATTAAGAATCCACGATTTATGTGAAAGAAGAGGGCATTTTGATGCAGGTGAGTTTGTAGAAGAATTTGGAGATGAAGGTGCAAAAAAAGGATATTGTTTATATAAAGTAGGTTGTAAAGGACCATATACTTTTAATAACTGTTCAAAAAATAAATTCAATTCTCATACTTCTTGGCCTATTCAAGCCGGACATGGCTGTATTGGGTGTAGTGAACCAAACTTTTGGGATACTATGGGACCTTTTGAAGAACCAGTTGCAAATAGACTTTATAGTACAGTATTCAAAGGTTTAGGAGCTGATGCAACAGCTGATAAAATAGGAGTTGGATTACTAACTCTTACAGGAATTGGTATTGCAGCACATGCCGCTATTTCAAAATTTAAAAATCCAAAAGATTCGCAAGAAGGAGAACATGATGCCGAATAAAAGAGTAATAATAGACCCAATTACAAGAATTGAAGGGCACTTGCGAATAGAAGTTGAAGTAGATGAAAATAATGTAATTCAAAAAGCATATTCATCTTCAACATTATGGAGAGGTTTAGAAACAATAGTAAAAAATAGAGACCCAAGAGATGCTGGGTTTTTAATGCAAAGAATTTGTGGTGTTTGTACATTTTCTCATTATAGAGCAGGAATTGAAGCAGTTGAAGATGCTTTAGGAATAGTTCCACCAATAAATGCAAAACTTACAAGAAGTTTGATGAATATGGCTTTGTTTATGCATGACCATATAGTACATTTTTACCATTTACATGGTCTTGATTGGGTTGATGTTGTATCTGCTCTTGATGCAGATGAACAAAAAGCTTCAAAAGAGGCATTTAAATATAGTGATTTCCCAATAGCAACTGGAGAAAATGACTTAAAAAAAGTAAAAACAAGAGTTAAAGAGTTTGTAGAAAAAGGACAATTAGGACCGTTTGCAAATGCTTATTGGGGACATAAAACTTATAGATTAAGTTCTGAACAAAACTTAATTTTATTAAGTCACTATTTAAAAGCTTTAGAAGTTCAAAGAGATTTAGCAAAACTTATGGCTATTTTTGGAGGAAAACAACCACATCCACAAAGTTTAACAGTTGGTGGAGTAACTTGTGTTATGGATTTATTAGATCCTTCAAGAATGGGAGAATATTTAACTTTATTTAAAGTTAGTGCAGAGTTTATAGAAAATGCTTATCAAGCAGATATCATAATGGCAGCAAGTGTATTTAAAGATGAGTTATCTGTTACAAGACCAGCTGGAGTTATGAATTTTATGGCTCATCAAGAGATGAGATTAAATAAAACGGAATTTTTATTTGATTCTGGAATTATTTTTGATGGAGATTTATCAAAAGTTTACGATATAAATGAAAATTTGATAACAGAAGAAGCAACTCACTCTTGGTATCAAAATAATGAAGCACTTCATCCTTATGATGGTAAAACAAATCCTTTATATACAGGGTTAAGAGATATGGATACTATTGGAATGAATAACGAAGTAGTTCATTCTAAAGTTGTAGATGAAAAAGGGAAATATACTTGGATTAAATCTCCAAGATATGATGGAAAAGCTATGGAAGTTGGACCACTTGCATGTATTTTAATATCTTATGCAAAAGGAAATAAAAAAATAGTTCCAATAGTAGATGAGTTTTTACAAAAAACTGGTTTACCAAAAAGTGCATTATTTACTACTTTAGGAAGAACAGCAGCTAGAATGTTACAAGTAAAAGCTGTTGCTAAACATGGATTAGAAGCTTTTAATACTTTAATTGAAAATCTAAAAGTAGATGAAACAACTTTTACTTCTTATAATATTGATAAAGATAAAGAGTATAAAGGAAGATTCATAGGAGATGTTCCAAGAGGAATGTTATCTCACTGGATTAGAATAAAAAATGGAGTTGTTGAAAACTATCAAGCTGTTGTTCCTTCAACTTGGAATGCAGGACCAATAGATGCAACAGGACAAATGGGACCTTATGAAGCAAATCTAGTTGGTTTAAAAGTGCAAGATATTTCTCAACCTCTTGAAATTATTAGAATTATTCATAGTTTTGACCCTTGTATTGCCTGTGCTGTTCATGTTATGGATAAAAAAGGTAATGACTTAGGAACATACAAAGTGGATCCATTATATGGTTTTTCTTGCTAATATAAATTGGAGCATACAATTATGATAAAAAAACATTATGAATACTCTTTATGGTTGAGGATTACTCACTGGCTTAGAATGCTTGCTATTACAGTTTTAACTTTTACAGGTTTTTATTTGGCATATCCATTTATATCTCCATCATTAAATGGAGGTGAGCCAACAAACTTTTTAAATGCTTTGATGAGAAGTTGGCACATAATTTTTGGATTTTTATTGATTTGTGTAACTTTTGGAAAAATGTATTTATTCTTTTTTGATAGACAAAGTAAAAAAGAGAGGATATCTTTTTTTGATTTTATCTCGCCAAAAATGTGGATAAAACAGATAAAGTATTATATTTTAATAGGTGAACATACTCATTTAAAAGGTGTTTATAATCCACTACAATTTATGGCATATTCTGGAATTTATATATCTTTGATACTTATTTCTTTAACAGGGTTGATTTTACATATTCATGTTTATCATGAAGGAATAGGTGGATTTTTATATGGTATTTTAAGACCAATTGAAGTTTTAATGGGTGGATTAGCTATGGTTAGAGAAATTCATCATATTTGTATGTGGATTTTCATAATATTTTTGCCTATTCATATCTATTTGGTTGTTTTCAACTCAGTTTATGGAAAAAAAGGAGATATGGATTCTATTATCTCTGGATATAAATGGGAAGACCACAAATAATGAATATTTTAATTTTAGGAATAGGAAATATCCTATTCCAAGATGAAGGAATAGGTGCACATTTTATTCACTATTTAGATGAAAAGTATGAGTTTATATCACAAGAAAATAGTGTAAGTTTAGTTGATGGTGGAACTTTAGCTCAAAGATTAATTCCTGAAATCATAAAGTATGATGAAGTTTTGATTATTGATTGTATTGATGCAATAAATTCAAAAGCAGGTGATGTTTTTTTCTTTGATTTTAAAAAAGTTCCTTCAAATATAAACTGGCAAGGAAGTGCTCACGAAGTTGAGATGCTTCAAACACTAAATATGATTGATATGAACAAAGATTTGCCTACAACACATATTTTAGGAGTAATTCCTAAAAGAGTTGCAGATGATACTACTTTTGAGTTAAGCAGTGAAATTATACAAGCTTCAAAAACTATGCAGATGGTTGTTGTTGATTATCTTACAAAACATCAAATTACAGTAAATCAGATAAAAGAAGTTGATATAAAAGAGATAGCTTTGGTTTCATTTAAAAGAGATATAAAAAATGGTCCTAAAGTTTAAATTTACCTACAAATCAAGTGATAAAACTTTAGTAAAATTTTTGGATTTTGCTTCAAAGCAGTTTGATTGTAGTTATAAAATATATCAAGAACTTGATTTTGTTTTTTTATTTATACAAGCAGATGAAAAGACTTTAGAAGAGTTTTCTTCTAAACTATCTTTTTATGTTCCTATGTCAATTTTTTATTATGGTGTTGAAGTTGATGTAATTGAAAACTTACCAAAAGAAGATTCAACTTCTATTTGTGATGATAAGATGATATCTTTTTGTCCAACTTGTCTAAAAGAAGTTGAAGATGAAAATAGTTTAGATTTTTATAATGCCTTTAAATCTTGTGAAGTTTGTAAAAGTTTTGAGAATGCAACTTTTATTTTTGAAAATGAAGAGATAAAATTACATAAAAAACTTTTTGAGAAGTTAAGCCAACTTATAAATGAAGATAAAAAACTGAAAATAAAAACTTTAAGTGGAACTTTTGTTTTTTCTAAAATCAAAGATATAGAAAATCATAAAGAGTTATTAGTTACAAATTTAGAAAATATCAATACTTTGATTGTAGAAAATGCAACATCTATTGTAGCACTTGCAAGTATAGAAAAGCCACAAATTGAGTTTAAAATAAATGAGATTTATAAACTAAAACATAGTATCAAAAAAGAAAAAATAGATTTGCGATTTGCAAATGATTTGACTTTACATCTTTTATCAATAGAGCTTAAAAAATTAAAAATTGATTTTTTAAATATTGAAGATGAAAATGTTAAATTTGATTACTTTTTAGATATAAAAAGTTCTAATAATATCTTTTTAGATATTCCAAAAGTAGTATGTTTTGATAATAAAAAACTGATTTTAAATTCGATTTCTTATCCAAAAAAACTAGATACTGTTTTTAGTAAGTTTAAACAAAAAGATAAAGCTCAATTTATGACTGTTTTAGCTGAAAATGAACTCTTTGATAAATCTATTATTAACTTCTATATTAGCTCTTTAAACGATGATAAAATCTCTTATTATTCTAAAAATGGTTTAGTTGATATTTTAGAAGATTTATATCTTCCAACTTCAATAAAAGAAGTTTTTGAAAGTATAAAAAAAGATACAAATGGAGAAAAACTTCTAAAAAATTATCAAGAAAAATTCAAAGATGATTATGAAATTGCATTAAATACAAAAATAGATTTTTCAAAAAAGTCATTTTTTACTTATTGGCAAATAGCAAAAATAGTGTTAAATTTTAAAGAAGATATAGTTTTAAATGCTTCAAATTCCTTACTTGAAAAAGGACCTAGAATTGACTATAAAATTTTTGATAATAAAAAAGTATTTAATAGAAAATTTGACTATTTACCACTTATAAAAACTGCTATGAGTTTTAAACTTGCTGGTGTTGATGAAGAGACTATTAGTTTAGGATTTATAGAAAGTTTTGCTCATTTTATAGCAAATGAGATTGATATTTTGCACAATACCTATGAACTAGAAGGAGTTAGTTTATGTGGAGATATGTTTGCAAATATTAGGTTTAATCAGCTTGTTGAAAAAAGCATAACAAAAAACTTCAAAATCTATTACAATAAAGAGTTTGTCATCCAAAAATAGATATAGTTTTAAACTTATATAAAAAGAAGAGTGATGATAAACAAAAAAATATCTATTTTTGGAATTGTTCAAGGTGTTGGTTTTCGTCCATTTATTTATAATCTAGCTATCAAATATGATATAAAAGGTTGGGTTAAAAATGATGAAAATGGAGTAGAAATAGAAGCTTATTCTACACAAGAAAATATAGAAAATTTTATAAATGAAATCAAATCAAATCCTCCAGTTCTAGCAAAAATCACTAACATAAAAATCGAAAAAAATAACCAAATAAAAGAGTATAAAAACTTTGAAATTATTCAAAGTTCAAGCTCAAAAGATAAAACAACTATTATCTCTCCTGATATAGCAATTTGTGATGATTGTATCAAAGATGTAAATGATATTGGTAACTTTAGATACAATTATAGTTTAACAAATTGTACAAATTGTGGCCCAAGATACTCAATTATTAAAACAGTTCCTTATGATAGAGCAAATACTTCTATGAATGAGTTCAAATTATGTAAAAAATGTGAAGATGAATATAAAAATCCTTTAAATAGAAGATATCATGCACAACCTGTTGCTTGCGAAGATTGTGGTCCAAATATGACTTTGTATAATATAAATAATAGTATATTATCTTACAATATAAAAGCAATAGAACAAACAGCTAATTTAATCAAAGATGGATATGTAATTGCAGTAAAAGGTATTGGTGGATTTCATATAGTTTGTGATGCAACAAATGATAAAGTTGTTAATAAATTAAGAGAGATTAAAAATAGACCAAATAAACCTTTTGCAGTTATGTTTAATAATATAAATAGTATTAAACAATATACAAATATGAATTATCAAGAAGAAGAGATACTAACTTCAAAAGAGAAACCAATAGTTTTAGTAAAGAAAAGACCTAATACAAATCTATCTTCATATATTGCACCAAATATCTCAAAATTAGGTTGTTTTATAGCAAATTGCGGAATTCATCATCTATTGTTTAAATATCTACAAAATCCTATCGTAGCAACAAGTGCAAATTTAAAAGATGAGCCAATTATAAGGTCAAAAGATGAAATCATCGGAAAATTGGGAAATATTGTAGATTTTGTACTAGATTATAATAGAGATATTGTAAACTCAAGTGATGATAGTATTATACAAAATGTAGAAAATTATAAAATCAAACTAAGAAATGCTAGAGGATATGCTCCTACACATATAAAAATAGAAAAAGATTTAAAAAATAAAGTTCTTTGTCTTGGTGCAAATCAAAAATCAACAATAGCTTTAGGCTTTAAAAATAATTTTATTTTATCACCTTATATTGGTGATTTAAACTCTATTTCTTCTATGGAATATTTTAATAGAACTATAAATAGTTTTAAAAACTTTTATGATTTTGTTCCTGATACTGTTGTTTGTGATCTTCATCCAAAATATGAAAGTACAAAATATGCTTTTAAATTGCTTCAAGATAACCCAAATATAAAGCTTATTCAAGTTCAACACCATTATGCTCATATTCTTTCTGTGATGGCTGAAAATGGCTTAGAAGATGAAGTTTTAGGTTTTGCTTTTGATGGAACTGGATATGGAGATGATGGAAATATCTGGGGTGGAGAAGTTTTTATTGCTTCAAGAAAAGAGTATAAACGAATAAATCATATAAAATATTTTAGGCTTTTAGGTGGTGAAATGGCTATAAAAGAGCCCAAAAGAGTTGCTTTAAGCTTATTATTTGATATTTTTACTTTAGATGAAATCCTAGCTTTAGATAGTTTTGTAGTAAAAGCTTTTAGTAAAGAAGAGATAAAGACTTTATATACAATGTGGCAAAAAGGCCTAAATGCACCATTTTGTAGCTCTATTGGACGTTTATTTGATGCTATTTCTTCATTTGCAAACATTTTACATACTCAAACTTTTGAGGGAGAAACAGGGCTTTTAATAGAAGAAAATTATGATAATTCTATAAAAGATAACTATGAATATAAAATATTAGATGAAAATATAGATATAACTCCTATGATAAGCCAAATTATCGAAGATAAAGATAAAAAAGTCATCTCTTCAAAGTTCATAAATACTTTAGTAAATATCATCATTGAAATCTCAAATAAAGATAAAAATTTACCAGTTGTTTTTAGTGGTGGAGTTTTTCAAAATAAAACTTTACTCGAACTTTTGATAAAAAAATTCAAAGAGCAGGGTAGAGTTTTCTATTTCAATATTGATGTTCCAACTAATGATGAGGGTATTAGTATTGGGCAACTTTATTATCAATATCAATAAATTACAAAATTTACAATAATCCTAAAAAATATCAACTTTATATAAAGAATATTTATTATACAAAATATATCTATTAATATAATATAAGACTTATAAATAATGTTATAAAAATATTTATAAATTGCTATAAAATAGACATTTATTCAAAAAATAATTTTTTCTAAATTTTATATCAAAATACTAATCAAAATTTTCATATTATGATTATATATTTTGTATAAAATTATATATCATTATATTTATACAAATAAAATAAAAAAGATGGATATTTTTTAAAAATTAAGTTTTTATAATGTAAAATGAAAAAACACTCACATATGTTTTTTTAAATATCTCAATCTTAAATATGTAAATGTTTACAAAATAAAATTTAATAAAAAGGATTCGCAATGCCTCCTACTACTTTACAAATAATTGCTGCAGTTATTTTTGCTTTAGCAATTATCCATATCTTTTCTGTAAAATATTTTGAGCATCTTGCTCATAGAAGTACAAAACATTCTGGGCTTTTTCATTTATTGGGTGAAATTGAAGTTGTTTTTGGTGCTTGGGCTTTAATTTTAATTCTATTTATGTTTATATTATCAGGAAAACAAGCAACTGTTGATTATATGAATTCAAGAAGTTATATTGAAGCAATGTTTGTTTTTGTTATTATGATAATAGCTGCGACAAGACCTATTTTACAAACAGTAGTTTTATTTGTAAAAAAACTATCTACTATTATTCCAACTAAAGGTGCTACTGGATTTTATTTTGTTGTTATGTTTTTTGTTCCAATTTTAGGTTCAATTATAACAGAACCAGCTTCGATGACTTTAGCTGCTCTTATTTTATCAGATAAATTATTCTCTCAAGAGATAAGTAAAAAATTTAGATATGCAACGTTGGGTACTTTATTTGTAAATGTTTCAATAGGTGGAACATTAACTAACTTTGCAGCACCTCCAATTTTAATGGTTGCAGGAACTTGGGATTGGAGTACAACTTTTATGTTTACAACTTTTGGTTGGAAATCAATGATTGCTATTTTTATAAGTACAAATTTAATGATTCTTATTTTTTATAAAGAGTTAATAAATATCAAAATTAGAACAACAGTTTCAGATAGAGAAAATATCCCTTTTGGTATTATCTTGACTCACTATTTATTTTTATTTTTAGTTGTTTTCTTTGGACACTATCCAGCTATATTTATGAGTATATTTTTACTTTTTTTAGGAATTACTCATGCTTATCAACAATATCAAGATAGATTGATGTTAAGAGAAGGATTGTTAGTTGCATTTTTCTTAGGAGGATTAGTTATCTTAGGAGGACAACAGCAGTGGTGGCTTCAAGATTTAATTATGAAAATGAGTGATTTACAAGCATTTTTCGCTGCAATTACGGTTGGTTCTGTTACAGATAATGCAGCAATTACATATTTAGGTTCTTTAGTTGAAGGATTAACTGATGAGTTCAAATATGCTTTAGTTGCTGGTGCTGTTTGTGGTGGAGGATTAACTGTTATTGCAAATGCACCAAATCCAGCTGGAGTTACTATTTTGAAAAGTCATTTTGAAGATAGTACAATAGATCCTTGGTATTTATTTTTAGGAGCGTTAGTTCCTACAATAATTTCAGCTTTATGTTTTTTATTTTTGTAAGATTATTTAAAAGGAAAAAATTTATATGGCATCTAATTTAGCAAAATATGCAAGAACAAATAAGAGTCTTATTGTTTTCTCAAATGCTTTCAATCATGTAGAGGCATTTAAAAAATTTTATAACATAAGAGTAAAACCAAAAGAGTTTGGTTATATAAAAATAGATAAAGACAAAATAAACTTAATAGAAGAGAGTCTTTATTGTGATTTAGTAAATGGTAAAAAAAATGAACTTATAAGAGATAGTTTATTACACTCTTGTACAAATCATGCAAGATATATTTTAACTTCATCAAGGTTTGTTATTTTTCCTACGAAATTTAGTTTTAAAAGAGTTGCAAATAGATTGTTTAATGGTTTTATAATTCAAGGTGCAGGTGAAGTTTTATTTAAAAATGAAAATGGTCGTATAAATATTACTTGTTCTGGTGAAGCAAAAGATTTAAATATAAAAGCAAGAAAAATTGATGAAGAGATTATAAAAGAGGATTTGGAAGCTAATTTTTAAGAAGGAGTATTAATACTCCTCTTCATCTTCTGCTTCTGTATCACAACAATAGATACACTCTTCATCAAAAAATGAATATTCATCATAACAATAAAAACTCTCACAGCTTTCACATTTGAAACAGTCATGTTTTTTAGAAAGTATCTGTTCTAATTCTTCTTCGTCCATATTATTAGCTTTAGCATAATCTTCAAAAAGTTTCATAGCATTTGTTGTTTTGCCAGATTTTAACTCTTTTGCTAAATCTTCTAAAGTATCTATTTCCATCTTTTTACCTTTGAATTTAATAAAAGATATATTATGTCAAAAAATGATATAATCGCGACTTAAAAAAATATAGGGTTTTAAAAAATAATGAATAATTCTCAAATCAAAACACAAAAATTTATAATCAAATATTTCACAGAAATAATGATAAAAGGTCAAACAGCAAAAAGACAAATGATCGCACAAGTTTATAACAATCTTGTATCAATCTTATCAAAAATATCACCTGAAATTAAGATAAAAAGATTCTTCGATAAAATCGAAGTTGTTTGCCCAGTTGAAGTAGTTGATAGTGTAAGAGCTAAACTTCTTGAAACTCCTGGAATTGAACAAGTTTTAGAAGCTTTACAGTTTGATAATATGCATACACTTGATGATATTAAAGTAAAAGTAAATGAGATGATGAGCCATGAGATAAAAGATAAAACTTTTGTCGTAAGAGCTAAAAGAACAGGTGCCCAAGAGTTCAAATCAACTGATATTGAAAAAACTGTTGGTGGATATATGTTAGCTATGAATAGTAAAGATACTAAAGGTGTAACACTAAAAAATGCTGAAGTTACTATAAATATTGAACTTGAACATGCACAGTTAAATATTATTACAAAAAAATATATGGGACTAGGTGGATTTCCAATAGGAACTCAAGGAAGTGTTATATCTTTGATGTCTGGTGGATTTGACTCAACAGTTGCTTCATATTTAACTATGAAAAGAGGAATAAAAACTCACTTTATTTTCTTTAATCTTGGTGGATTAGCACATGAAATAGGTGTAAAACAAGTTGCATATTATTTATGGAATAAATTTGGAAGTTCTCATAGAGTTTCATTTATAAGTGTTCCTTTTGAAGATGTTGTTTCTCAAATTTTTAAAGATGTAAGTCAGCCTTATATGGGTGTTATGCTAAAAAGACTTATGTTACTTGCTAGTGAAAAAATAGCTGATAGTTTAGGAATAGATGCTTTAGTAACAGGAGAGAGTGTTGCACAAGTTTCTAGTCAAACATTAAGAAATCTTGCTTTGATTGACCAATGTACAAATAAATTAGTTTTAAGACCACTTTCTATGATGAGTAAACCTGATATTATAGAAATTGCACAAAAAATAGGTACAAGAAGATTTGCTGAAGCAATGCCAGAATATTGTGGAGTAATTTCAAAAAATCCAGTAACTCACGGAAGTTATGAAAGAATGGAAAAAGAAGCACGAGGTTTTGATTATTCTATTTTAGATGAAGCAGTTAAAAAAGCATCTTTTGTAAATGTTGATGAAATAGATGAAAATGTAGGTGAAATAGGGCAAATGGAAATAATTTCTGATTTGAGTAATGCAGAATATACTGTTATTGATATTAGACAAACACCTGATTGTGTAAAAACTTCTGTTGAAACTATAAAAATTCCTTTTTATGATTTGAAAAAAGAGTTTAAAAAACTTCCTCAAGATAAAACATATCTATTTTACTGTGATAAAGGAATTATGAGCCAACTTCACGCACAATATTTAAGAGATAGTGAAGGGTATACAAATATAAAAGTTTATAGACCCTAAAAGGATTTTCAAATAGATGTAGATATAATGAACAACTGTATAGTTTATTTAAGACAATTTAAAAAATAGTAAAGGAAAAGTAAAATGAAAAAAATATTTTTAGGACTAGCTATTGTAATAATAGTTATTGGTGCTATATGTTTAGGATTGAGATCTACTGTAAATAGTAAAATTCAATCAAAAGTAGAAGAGTTAAATAAAAATGGATTTCTTGTAAGTCACGAACACTCTTTTGACCATTATCAAACGATAGGAAAAGGTAAAATAGAAATTATCTATCCTGATAAAGTTGCTTCTTATTTATTTAGTAAAATTGAAGATGAAGATACAAAAAAATCTTTAGAAAAACAATATAACTTACTTGATAGAGCTACAAAAGATAGAGTTTTTGAAGGTATTACTTTTGATTATAACTTTGTTATGAATAATATATCTTCAAAACTTGATTTAGATTTATACTTAACAAATCTATCTCAAAGAACTATGTACAAATTAGAGCAAACATACTCTTATGCTCCACAAACTAACTGGTTAAAACCTCTTTTAGAAAATAAAAAGATTCATTTAAATATAGATGAAAATAAAAATTTCAAATTAGATGATATAAACATCACTATTCCAAATGACTCTTTTATTACTATAAGAGGAGTTCATGGAACACAAAACAATATTAAAGTTGCTTTATTTAAAATAGCAGATGTTTATGATGATAGTTATACAAAAGGAAGTTTATTAATAGATAATTTAGCTTTTGATTATAGCAGTCAAAAAGAGAAAAAAAGTTCTAAACTAGATATTGAAAACTTAGAATTTATGGATTATACAAATGTTGTTAGTATCAAAAATCTAATTTTAGATTCTCAATCTTTACAAGATAAAGATAATATTTCTGGAAATAGTAAAATCTCTTTTGATGAATTAAATATCGTAAAAGATAATAAACTATATCTTACAAGCAGTTCAAAAAATATTGGATTAAACAAAACATCATTAGATATCGCTTTTGATAAAATTCCATATAAAAAATATGAAGAGATGTTAAGTTCTATATCAGATAAAGATTTCTTACAAAAATATGATGATTTTATGAAAGCAGTTTCACAAAATGGTTTCCAAATGACTATAAATGGAGCATCAAACAATTTTAAAATCGATGAAAATAAATATTTTAATACTTTAAAAGTTAACTCAACATTTAAAATGAATCAAAATTTTGATTCAGTGAATAAAATAAAAAGTATAAAAGATATTTTTGAAGTTGTAAAAGCAACTTTAGATATAGATGCTGATTCTGTTAAGTCTTTAAGCAGTTTATTAAAAGATGAAGAGTTCAAAGCAATAGATATTGAGAATAACCAAAAAAGATTTGAAATAGAACTAAAAGATGATGGTTTATACTTTAATAGTAAAAAATTCTTAGACCAAAAAGATTTAGAATTTTCATCACTAAACACTTTAGGTACTTCAGTTTTAGCTGAAAATGGGAAAGTAGTAAGTTCTTATGAACTAATAGATAAAAATCTTTTAAGAGTGACTTTTAAATATACTACTAAGTTAGAAAATGTTACAGCAGGTGGATTAGCGGTATCTTTCCCTCAACTTAAAGATGCTTCAAAAATAAAAGCACATAATACAAAATCTTTTGACAAAATTGATTATTATAAAGGTGGTCAAGAAATTTACAGTGGAATGTTAGGTAAAAATGTAAAAGCAGAATATTTAATGGTTGAAGGTTGGGATAAAAACTGGACTGATACAAAACAAGAAAAAGAGTTTAGTTTAGATATCGATATTTCAGAACTTAAAAAAGATTATAGTTATTTAGAAATAAATTTAAGAGGTGGTTCTTTAAATGAAAATGTAGAAACTACTTCACCTAAATATTCAGAAATTGTTCCAAATGAGAGTCAAAGTTTCACAACTGACCAACAAAGTTATCCAGTAAATATAGCAGATATTTATCTACTAGATTTAAAACTTGATAAAAAATAAAAATATTAAGGTTTAAAAAACCTTAATATTAAATCTCTTTATTGTGAATTTTCATAATAGTTTTTTCGATTGGAATAAATCCAAAAGGAATCACAGAATATATAAAAAGTAAAATTCCAGTTCCTATTTTCCAGTTATTCTCTTTCATCGCTTTATATAAAAAAATACAAAATAGAATAAATAAAACACCATGAGCCATTCCTACTATCTTAACAGCTATTGGCAATCCTACAAAATATTTTAATGGCATTGCAATAAATAATAAAATTAAAAATGATAATCCTTCAATAAACGAGATAGTTTTAAATCTGTCAAAATTTATATTGTTCATAAATACTCCTTTTTTGAACTTGAAGTATATTCCAGTTTGGTTTATAAAAGGTTAATATAAGAGTTTTTTTGTACAATTTTTGGTGGTTTATTTATAAATAATGAATCAAATTGCAAAATAATTAAGGATTAAATATATGAATAAAATTATAAATAAAATTTTTATTATATCTACTATAACTACATTTTCTTACTCTTTAGATTTTACTAAACATTTAGAATTATCTTATGTCGATACAAGTGGAAATACGAATACAAGTACTTTTTCAGCAAAACTTGAAACTCTTACAAAACTTGCTGAAGGTGAAGAACTAAAAGCAAAAGCAACAGTTTTATATAGTAAAGATAATGATGAAACATCAGCAAATAAATATGATATTGAAGTTGATTATAATCATATGATAAATGAAAAACTCTATTCTTATATGGGAATAAATTATATAAATGATGAATTATCAGATTATGATTATAGATTAAATATAGGTCCTGGATTTGGATACAAATTTATAAATGATGATATTCAAACTTTAGATATTCAAGCTGGATTGGATTATGCTTTTGATAAGTATGAAAATGGGAAAAAAGATGAATATGTCGCTCCAAGAACAGAGACAAATTATAGATATAGAATAAATGACAATATGCAGTTCAAACAAATGTTAAGCTTCTTAATATCTTCAGAAGATAGTGAAAAATACTTCTTTACGAGTGAATCTAGTCTAAATCTAAAAATGATAGAAAATATCTCTTTAGGAATTAGTTATAGAATAGATTATGTAAATCAAACAGAAAAAGAAAATACTGATAGAAAGTTTTTAACTTCATTGATTATAGATTTTTAAATCCTAAGAATTATAATTAATTTTATTTAAAATATAAAACTGTGACGCTAATTGTGACGCAAAAAAGTTATAATCTATTTATTTAAAATTAAAAAAGGATTGTTTTATGTATGGTAGATTGATGAATGAGTCTTTAAAAGCATTGATTGAAAATAAAAAGGCTTTATTTAAAGCTTTGTTTATTCCTATATTGTTTTTACTTGGTATAAATTTGTTTTTTCCTAATATAATGGTTATTCAAGATGGAAAACCAGTTTTAGATAAAAATATTCAACATATATTTGGAGTTATAGTTGTTATATCTTTTTATATAAACATTGTTATAGCTGTGTCTGTTCATAGAATTATATTGATAAAAGACAATATTCCTTTGCTTAGAAGTATTCTTCCTTCAAGTACAGAGCTGAATTTTTTTCTTAAAATATTACTATTTTTTATTTTAACGCTGTTAGTTGCTTTTTTGATTTCTGCTTTTGGAATGATGTTGTTTATGCTTTTTGTTGATAGAAATATTGCTATGATTTTGGCTGCTATTTTAGCTTTCATAGTTGTATCTTTACTAGCAAGTAGATTTTCTATGGTTTTTCCAGCTATTGCAATAAATGAAAAAATGGGTTTTTCTGAAGCTTTAAATATGACAAAAAACTATAAATTTTTATCTTTATTTATGGTTGTTATATTTCCTATTATAATATCAGTTTTAATTGCATTTGTTTATGGACTAATCATTAAGTTTCTTTCAGGAGTTGTATCTCCTCATTTTGAATTGTTATATGTATTCTTAAATGTTTTTATTACAGTATTGACTATTAGTTGTTTATCAGTTACATATTCTTATATAAAAGAGGAAAATGATAAAAAATCTTTAGAAAATGAAATAGAGTAGTAGATTTTAATAAATACTTATGAAGGAAATATGTGAGAAATTGGTTTTGTTTTTTGATATTATTATCACTTAGTTTAAATGCAGATGAAAAAAAAGCTCCATTTTATGTAACAGTTGATTTTTCTAAAAAAGGAACGGTTTATGAAACAGACTTTCAAGCTCCTTGGAATATTTGGGGGTCTTGGGTAGAATTTTATTTATTAGTTAGGCATCCTTATGATAAAGTAGATGATGAAAACTATCAAATAGAAAGAATGATTACTTATGGAGATGGAGCTGATGGTAAGAAAATATCGGAAGACGATAATGTCTTTTTTAAACTTAAAGTTACTCTTACCCCTCTTGGTTGGGCTAGTGATGATATAAAAATAAGAATTTTAAAGCCTACTGGATGGATAAAAAAAGAGTTAAAAAATATAGAAAAAATAGAAGAGATAGTAACTATTCCCCTTTATGGTAGTTTTACTCAGTCAGGAATCAAATATATTATGTTAGCAGATTTACAAAGGCTTAGTAGGTATCATATAAAAGTAGAGAGTTTAGAAGATGTAGAATTACCAAATGGTACTACTAATATAAGATTTGGAATAAATAGATATAGTAGCAAACATTAACAAAGGGAGAAGAGTATGGCAAAAATAGAAAAATTATATTTGCTAGAAATGATTTTATGAATTACAGCAAGATTATTTTTGCACTTTTAGTGCTTTATATTTTAGCAGATATGGCAAATACATATTTTATTAAGTAAGTAATTTTACTTACTTAATTTTACTTTTTTTGCTACTTTTGAAAATATTGGTACTACTAAAACAACAATATATCCTACTATTGCTCCCAATAGTATCTCACTAAAAAATCCACCAAGAGGAACAGCTTTTAAAGTTTCACTAAATGAGCTTAAAATATGTGTTTCGTGTGCTATTATTCCTCCACCAACAGCAAGCATAGCAATAGTTCCTAAAACACCAATAACTTTTATAATATATGGCATAGCTTTTACAAAACCATCTCCAATTTTTTGTAAGATTTCACTTCTTTTTTCTTGTAAATAAAAACCTATATCATCAAGTTTTATGATAAATGCAACTATTCCATATACAAAAATAGTTGTCAAAATTCCAACACTAATTAGAACAAAAAGTTTAGTTAAAAAATCACTATTATCAAGTAAACTTAAACTAATTACAATAATCTCAAAAGATAAAATAAAGTCTGTTTTTACAGCACTTTTTACTTTCTCATCTTCAAAGTTTTCATTTGAAATCTCTTTTTTATTGTTATCTTCATTATGTTCTTCATGGTGAAAAAACTTTTCTAAGATACTCTCAACTCCTTCATAAGCTAAATATGCTCCTCCGATGATTAAAATAGGAGCTATTGCCCAAGGTGCTAGATAACTTAAAAGTAAAACAATAGGAATGATGATAAATTTATTTATAAAACTTCCTTTTGCAATTTTATAAACAATTGGAAGCTCTCTAAGTGCTGCTTTTCTTTTTGCTTCAAGCATTGCTACATTTCTTATATGTTCTAACTCTAAAATAATTTCTTGTTGAGTTTTAGTATCTAGTTTTTTTATATTTTCTTGAAATTCTTCAACTGATTTTGCTTTTTCTAGCTCTTTTTTTAGGATTTCTGAAGTTGTTTCATTTGTAAAATTTGCAATTGCTGCAAGGTCATCAACTAAAAGACCACTTGATTTTATACTTGCAAGTTTTGTATAAGTTGCAATATCATCAAAAAGTAGCCCAATATCATCTAGTGAAGTAGCAAGAGATTTTGCAGTTGTTGCCATAGTTTTTCCAGCAAGTGATCCAATATCATCAGCTAAAATAGATAAATAGCCCAATATTCCAGCCATTAAAATCCTTTTTATAATTTTTAAAATAGAATATTATTTAATTTTAGTTAATATAGCGATAATAAAAAGGTTTATTTTGAAAAATATTTATGATTGTATAGTTATTGGTGGGGGACCTGCTGGAATCCTAGCTAGTATTAGTTGTGCTAGCGAAAAAAATAGTGTCTTACTTCTTGAAAAACTTCCAAAAATCGCAGCTAAACTAAAAGCAACAGGTGGAGGAAAGTGTAATCTTACAAATACTTTATCAACTGAAGAGTTTATGGCAAAGTTTGGTAAAAATGGTCGTTTTATGAGCCATGCTTTGGAAATTTTTAATGCAAGTGATTTAAGAAATTTTTTTGCCAAAATTGGGGTTGAAACAATAGCTAGAGATGGTTTTAGAGTATTTCCTGTAAATCATAGTTCAAGTATAATTTTAAGTGCTTTAGATGAAGAACTAAAAAGAGTTGGAGTGGAAGTTGAGTGTTCAGTTGCAATACAAACTATAAAAAAAGAAGATGATATTTTTATCATAACTTCAAAAGATAAAATCTATAAATCAAAAAATATCATCATAGCAACTGGAGGTTTGGGTTATCCAATTCTTGGAGCAACTGGTGATGGATATATCTATGCAAAAGATTTTGGTCATAGTATCACATCAACTCATCCCGCTATGATGCCACTAATGACAAAAGAGAAAAACTTTGCTTCTTGTAAAGCTGATACGATTGCAAAAGCTATTTTAAAAGTAAATATTCCTAAATACAAAAACTTAAAACTTGTTGGAGATTTGATTTTTACAAAAGAGGGTTTAAGAGGTCCAGTTATTTTGGATTTTGCAAGAGAAATTACTCCTATTTTAGCAAAACACAGTGAAGTTCCACTTTTGATAAATTTTTTAAAAGGAAAAAATGAAGAAGAGATTTTTTCTCATCTAAAAAATGAGATAGCAAAAAATCCAACACATACTATTTTAGAAAATTTAGAAACTCTACTTGCAACAAGTGTTGCAACTGAGATTTTAAATATTTGCCAGATTGATACAAGTTTACGATTTAAACAAATTGAAGGAATAAAAAGAGAAAAATTGGTTAAAACATTAGCTTGGACACCTTTTACAATTATAGGTCATGAGGGATTTAAAAATGCCATGATTACAAGAGGTGGAGTTGAACTAAAAGAGATTGATTCGAAAACTATGCAAAGTAAAATAGTAGATGGTTTATACTTTTGTGGAGAAGTTGTAAATATAGATGGACCTTGTGGCGGATATAATCTCCAATGGTCTTTTTCAAGTGGTTTTTTAGCTGGAAAATTAAATAAATAAGAATTAGGAAAAATATGAAAAAAATAAATTTAAAACATTATATATATATAGTATTAGGTTCATTAGCAATGGCATTTGGAACAGTATGTTTTTTATCTCCAAATCAGATAATTACAGGTGGAGGAGTAGGAATTTCTTTACTTTTACATGCACTTTTCCCTCAAATTACTTTAGGTATTTTTATGGCGATAGTTAGTATTCCATTTTTGATTATGTCATACATATATTTTGGAAAATACTATTTATTTAAAACATTTATTGTAGTTATTCTTTTATCGACTTTTACAGATGTTTTAAAAGAAGTTTTACATATAAAACCGATGACAAATGATATTTTATTAGCTGCAATTTTTGGTGGGATTTTTATAGGTTTAGGTGTTGGTTTTGTAATAAAAGGAAGAGCATCGACAGGAAGTACTTCGGTTGTTGGAGAGATAGTTGCTAAAAAAACAAAATATAAAGCAGCAGAAGTTTTACTTGCTATTGATGCAACAATTATGTTTGCATCGGTTTTTGTTTATAACGATATAAATAAATCCCTTTATAGTATGATTAGTGTTTATGTTGGAATTAGAGTTATTGATATGATTTTAACAGGTCGTCCTTCTAAAAAAATAGTAAATATTGTTTCAAATAATGTAGAAGTTTTAAAAGAGCAAATAAGAGAAAGAATTGAAGAACACGGTACAATTTTAACAGGAATTGGACTTCATCAAGGACAAAATAAAACTATTATTTATGTTACAGTTGAAGCTAGTAAAATTGATTTATTAAAGAATTTGATAACAAAATATGACCCAGATGCTTTTATGATAATAACAGAAGCTTCAGAGTTTTTAGGCAGAGGTTCAAAATAATCTAAAATAGACAAGTTTTAAAAACTTGTCCATTCATCATCATCTTTTGTTGTTGGTTTTATTTCATTTTGAGACTTTTTGATTTGTGTTTCTTGTTTTTTTGGCGTTGATTTTTTGATATTTACAACTCCTATATTTTTTGTTGTCTCTTCTAGATTTTTTGCTTTAACTTCATCTTTACCAATAAATTCTTTTGCATTTGCATTTGAAAGAACTAATTTAGCAATTGTATCAGTTTGAACAGCAACACCATAAGTTTGAGATGCAATTTGTGCATTTTGTTGAGTTTGTTGGTCTAAAGAGTTGATTGCGTGATTTATTTGTTCAATTCCTGCAAGTTGTTCTTTACTTGAAGATTCAACACCTTTTATAAGCTCAATAGTTTGTATTATATTTTCATTTAGTGCTTTATATCCACTTATCATATCTTCTGATATTTTTTTACCTTGATCTGCTTTTTGTGTCGCACTTTCAACTAGATTTTTTATTTCGCGTGCAGCTTCAGCACTTCTACTTGCTAGGTTTCGTACTTCTTGTGCAACAACAGCAAATCCTTTTCCAGCTTCTCCAGCAGTTGCAGCCTCAACAGCAGCATTAAGAGAAAGAATATTTGTTTGGAAGGCAATTTGGTCAATTACTGTAATTGCTTCATTTATAGCATTTACTTCTTTGTCTATTTCATTCATTGCACTTGTTGTTTGGCTTGCTAGTGTTTGTCCATTTGTTACAGAACTTGTAACACTTGAAGCAAGTCTTGACATTTGAATAATATTATCTGTATTGCTTGAAATATTACTTGAAATCTCTTCAACAGCAGCTGCAGTTTCTTCTAAAGCAGCAGCAGCTTCATTTGAGTTTCTATTTAGCAAATCAACATTTTTAAGTAAAATTTCACTACTTCCACCTAAAGTTAAACCATTTGATTTATTTTCAACAAGCATTTCATTTATAATATCTGCAAGATTATTTAAACCAGTTGTTACACCACTTTTACAATTAGGAATCCTATATGTAAAATCAAGTTTTGCATATTTTTCAAGAGCTTCTGTTACATGATTTATATTTGTACAAATTTTTATTTGTAAACTATGGAACATATCATTTAGATGCTCTCTTAAAGATTCTAAATTTCTAGATTCAGCTTTATTGTTTAGCCTTTTATTTAAAAATCCATTTTTTATATCTTCTGCAATAGCATCAATTTCACCTAAAAACTTTTTATCAGATTCTAAAGTTCTTTTCGTTTTTTCAATATTTTCATTTACAGCTTTTGCCATAGTACCAAATTCATCTTTTGAACTATCGTCTAAAAACTCTATTTTGCCGTTATTATCATTGTTTATAAAGTCAAAAAAGCTTAATAATCCATTTTCAAAATTAGCTAAAGATTTTATCAAACTATTTGCTAAGAAAAGTGAGAATGATACGAAGAAAATAATCGCAAGGATGATAGTTATAACTAATATAATATCCATATTTTTTAAAGTTTTATCTTTAAGTTCAGCAGAGTTTTTGCTAATAAGATTTAATTTATCTTCTAAAGTAAGACCAGTATTTGCAATCTCTTTGATAATACTTGTAAGTTGTTCACTATTTTCTAAAGTTCCATTAAATTGCGCAATTTTTATAGGATACATTCTATCAAATAAATATAGATATCTTCCAGATAAATCTAAAAGTTCGCCAACTAAATCAATATTTTCTTTTTCAGCTAATTTAGTTTTTAAATCTCTAAGATTTGCTTGTAAATCAGAAAAATCATTTCTTACTTTTAAAGCAGTTTGTTCATTTGGATTTTGTAAAAATTGATAAACAGAAATTCTTCCTTTTAACATTTGTTGTATAAGTATATCTGTTTGTTTAACAACATTTTGTCTTGCATTTGCATTACTTTCAAAATATAAAAATATCGAAGCACAGGCAATAATTACAACAATAAATACTATTGGTAATAAAAATAACTTTTTTCTAGTAGAAACATCTTTTAGCATAAACTCCCCCTTTTATGATATTCAAAATTATACTTAAAATATAAATAAATTGCTTATAAAAAGATTAAAAAAAAGAAAAGATTATAATTAAGATAAGAAAATATTATTTAGAATGGTAATTTGGTTACATTTTTTATAGTTGAACTTAAATTCATACTCTTTTAGGTAATAGAAAAAATTATTTTCTTCAATTCCTTTGTATTTTTTTAAGTTTAATTCAATGTATTTCCAAAACTCATTTAGTTTTGTTTGGTGGGAATTTTGTGAGTGAATTTTATACCAATTAAGATATTGAATAAATCCATCTTCTATATCAAAAGCGCGATTTCCAATTTTTGGCATAAGTAGAGTATAAACTTTTCCATTTGAGTAAAATCCTATTATATTTATAGCTTCACTTAGAGATTTTTTCTTTTTATGTTTTTCTCTCTCTTTTATATAATAAAACTCTTCATATTCACTGTAATCTTTTATAGAATTTTGGTACTCTTCTTCAAGAAAAATGGCTATTTTTCTTCTAAGTAAATCAAATCTATCTTTTACAGTTTTGTAATTTAAATCTAACTCTTTTGCAGTTTCAAGTGCATTTTTATCTTCGCAAAATTTTTCAATGATTAATTTATCTTTTTCAAGTTTTTTCAAAGATAGTTTTTTTGCGCATTTTTTGCACTTAATATAGTCATTTGCTAGTATATAAAAGGTATTATTTTCACAATTTGGACAATTCATAAAATATTTTATCAAATTTGTTCTAAAAATATATAAGTGCTCAAAAGTTATTATACAAAATTTAGAGTTTTTGGGTTAAACTTCATCAAAATAGAGTTAAAAGGAAGAAATATGTGTAAAGATTGCGGTTGTACAATAGCAGGAAGCGAACATCAACATCATCATGATGATCATCATCATCACGACCATGACCATAATCATGGACATTCTCATCATCATTCACATGATAGTGCATCTCATCAAGCAGCACACGAAACACTACATCATAATCCACAATTAAATGATGCAAAAACAATTTCAGTTATTCAAAAAATTTTAGATAAAAATGATCACGAAGCAGCTCATAATAGAGCTCATTTTGATAATCACAAAGTTTTAGGAATAAACTTAATGTCAAGTCCAGGAAGTGGAAAAACTACATTTTTAGAAAATATTGCTGATATGGTTGATTTTAAATTTGCAGTTGTTGAAGGTGATTTGGAAACTTCAAGAGATGCAGATAGACTTAAAGCAAAAGGAATAAATGCAGTTCAGATACAAACAGGAAGTGCTTGTCACTTAGATGCATTTATGGTTCATAAAGGTTTACATGACATCTCTTTAGATAGTATTGATGTTTGTTTTGTGGAAAATGTAGGAAATTTAGTTTGTCCAGCATCTTATGATGTGGGAACTCACTTAAATATTGTTTTAGTTTCAGTTCCTGAAGGAGAAGACAAAATAGCAAAATATCCAGTTATGTTTAGATGCGCTGATTTAATTCTTATTACAAAAACAGATTTACTTCCATATTTTGATTATGATATTGAAAAAGAGAAAGTAGAAGCTAGAAAACTAAAACCAAATGTAGATATTTTAGAAGTAAATATCAAAGATAAACAATCTTTACAAAATGTAATTGATTGGATAAATTTCAAAAGAAAGATGCGATAAATTTCTAAAACGAATTTTATTCATTTAGGCTTCACGGTGGGTACCCAAAAATCAAAGATTTTTACCCATCCGTTGCAGAATCATTCATAAAATTGTTTTATAAATAAGAAAAAGGAAAAAATTATATGTGTTTATCAATACCATCGAAAATTAAAAGTATAGATACGCAAATGAACACTTGCGTAGTTGATACTATGGGAGTTGAAAGAAGTGCTAGTTTAGATTTGATAGATCAAGAGGTAAAAGTAGGAGATTATGTTTTAATTCATATAGGTTTTGCTATGAATAAAATAGATGAAGAATATGCCTTAGAATCTCTAAAAGTTTATCAAGAAATCATAGATAAAATGGAAGAAGATGACCGCTTAGCAGCTATTGAAGAATCACAAAACTGTCCAAATAGATAAAGTGTAAAATATTATGGAAAAAGAGTTACAACTAAAAGATTTATATGATGGCTTTAGAGATTCAAAAGTTATAAAAGCATATAAAAAATTAATAGATGAAGATTTAAAAGATTATGATAAAACTATAAATATTATGGAAGTTTGTGGAGGACATACTCATACTATTATGAAGTATGGAATACCACAACTTTTGAATAAAAAAATAAACTTTATTCATGGACCTGGCTGTCCTGTTTGTGTTATGCCAAAAGATAGAATAGATAGTGCTTATGAGTTAAGTTTACAAAAAGATGTAATACTTGTAACACTTGGAGATATGATAAAAGTTCCTGGAAGTAAAGGAAGTTTACAAAAAGCAAGAAGTGAAGGTGCTGATGTAAGATTTGTCTATTCTCCTATGGATTGTTTAAAAATAGCAGATGAGAATAAAG
This sequence comes from Aliarcobacter butzleri, assembly GCF_900187115.1. Taxonomy (NCBI): domain Bacteria; kingdom Pseudomonadati; phylum Campylobacterota; class Epsilonproteobacteria; order Campylobacterales; family Arcobacteraceae; genus Aliarcobacter; species Aliarcobacter butzleri. The sequence goes on along the minus strand of NZ_LT906455.1, from coordinate 1,405,570 downwards.
ATAAAATAGTAGTATTTTTTGCAATAGGATTTGAAACAACAACTCCAATGACTTGTGCTTTAATGGAGCAAGTAATAAAACAAGATATAAAAAATATTCTGTTTCATATAAATCATATAACAGTTCCTGAAGTAATGCAAGTATTAGTTCAAGATGAGAATTGTAAAATCGATGCTTTTTTAGGACCATCACATGTAAGTGTTATTAGTGGAAGTAAAATATATGAAGAATTTCCACGAGATTATAATAAACCAGTTGTTGTAAGTGGATTTGAACCAGTAGATGTGATGCAAAGTATCTCAATGATAGTAAAACAGTTCAAAGAAAAAAGAGCCAATTTGGAAATCGAGTATAAAAGACTGGTATCTTATGAGGGAAATCTAAAGGCTCAAGAATTTATAAATAAATACTTCAAAAAAGTTCCTTTTAAATTTAGAGGAATTGGAGAAGTAGAAAATAGTGGTTATGAACTAAAAGATGAGTTTGATAAATATAATGCAAAAATAGTTTATAAAGATATATTGCCTACACAAGAAGTAAAAGAGAATAAAGCTTGTAAATGTCCTGAGATTTTAAAAGGAGTTGCAAAACCAACTGATTGTAAAATCTTTGGAAATGTATGTACTCCAACAAATCCTATTGGTTCTTGTATGGTAAGCAGTGAAGGTGCTTGTAGTGCTTATTATAAATATGGGAATTTGTTGTAAAATAGTAAATGCAAAATACAATATATGAATATGAAGAGATAAAAGAAGAAAATAATAGAGAATTAAAAACACATATTATAGATAATTCTTCTCTTCATCAATATTTTAAACTTGATTGGAAAACTCTAAAAGCTAGACAATATTGTGGGATTTTAAATTTTGACAATCAAGATTTTTATATCTTGCCAAAAATTGCAAATCGCAATAGTAAACCAGATGATGAACAAAATCTAAATATATTTATTTATATGTTGATGTATGCCTATGATGTAAAACTATCGAATGAACAAATAGCAAGTTGTGCAAATCAAAAACATACAATTTTAGAAGTATTTATTCAAATGTTTGCAAATGGACTTTTACAGGAACTTAAAAAAGGTTTATATAAAGAGTATTTAACTAAACAAGATAATCTTCCAGTTTTAAAAGGGAAATATTTAATCAATGAAAATCTAAAATATAATTTCACAAAAAATAAAATCTATTGTGAATATGATGAATTTAGTGAAAATAATAGTTTAAATCAATTTTTTTTATATACTGTAAAATATCTACAAAAGTTTGTCAAAGATAAAAAACTTCTAAAACAATGTGAACTCATTTTTGATGAGGTTGAATATAAACAAATAGATATAAATAGACTTGAAACTATTAATTTTGATAGATTAAATCTACGATTTAAAACAAGTTTTGAAATAGCAATTTTACTTTTGAAACAATCTATTCTTTTATTTAGTCAAGATAAAAAATCATTTGCTTTTTTATTTGATATGAATGTATTGTTTGAGAAGTTTATAGCTAGAATGGTAAAAGAATTAGATAATAATGCAAAAATACAAAATCAAGATAATTTTGGAAATTTAACTTTAAAGCCAGATATAATACTAGAAAATCAAATAATAGATACAAAATATAAAAAAATCAAATCAATAGAAGATATAAAACAAAGTGATAAACTTCAAGCTTTTAGTTATGGTATAAATTATAAAGTTGATAATGTGATGCTTTTATATCCAAAACATTTAGATAATATAAAATATGATTTAGTTTTAGGAAAAGATGATAAAAAAGTAAAATTAAAAATACGAACTATTGATTTAAATTTTAGTGGGAATAATTATAAAGAGTATATTGATGAAATAATGGAAAGGTTAGGGCATTTAGATGGATAATATTTATAATGAGTATAGAAAATTTTTAGAAAATTCTAAAACAATATATAATAATGATTTCTCTGAGAATACTATAAAAGACCAAATAAAAATTTTGTCTGAAGAAATACCTAAAAAATTGAATAAATATTATAAGACTGATAGTTACAAAAATTTATTTTTAATAACTGATTTAAATGAAGTGAAAGAAATTCAAGATAAATTTAAAGGAAAAAATAAAATTTTTGAACTTAATGATGGTAATAGTTCAAGTAGTTCTTTATATCAATATATAAAATTTTTAGAATATAAAAATAATGGAGAAAGTAATATGTTAGAAAAAATAAATATAAAAACAAAAAATATTATGCTTTATGGTGCTCCTGGTGTTGGTAAAACTCATAATTATAAAAGATTGATTACTATGATTGAAAATGATGAAAGTGAAAAAACTATCTTTGATACAATCTCAAAAAATGAGACTACAAATGATTTTAATTATTCTAAATTCGACGAAGCAAAAAAAGATAATAGAGTAGAGTTTGTAACTTTCCATCAAAGTTATTCTTATGAAGATTTTATTGAAGGATTTAGACCTAGTGAAAATACTCATATAGAACTAGAAGATGGGATATTTAAATTAATTTGTAATAAAGCAAAAAATCAAGTAAAAGAAACAAAGTTCCAACATATTTCTTTTGATGAAGCTTTTGATATATTAAGAACTCAATACATAGAAAATGAATTAGATAAAATATATAGTGTTTCTAATGTTGAAATAGTTATTCATGAATTTAAAGAAAAGACTATAAAAGTTCAATCTTCTAATGCTAAAGATACACAATATGTTAAAAAATCAGATTTAGAAACTGTTGTTCAATCAATACTTAATAATGAAGTTCAAAAACCAAGTGATATAAAAAATTTAGATGTTAAAAAAGATACTATTTCTTTAGGTGGGTTATATTATCCAATTGCTAAAAAGATAGTTGAAATAATTAATGATAATAAAAAAAGTATTGAAGAAAAAGAAAAAAACTTCTATATAGTAATAGATGAAATAAATAGAGGAAATATCTCTAAAATCTTTGGTGAACTAATAACTCTTATAGAAGAAGATAAAAGAGATGCTTATGAAGTTACACTTCCATATTCAAAAGAGAAGTTTAAAATTCCATCTAATTTATATATTATAGCTACTATGAATAGTACAGATAAATCAATTGCAACTATTGATATAGCATTAAGAAGAAGATTTACATTTTTGAAAATGAAACCAAAAGAAGAGTTAGTTAAAAATGAAAATGCAAAAGCTTTAATGAAAGAATTAAACGAATATATAAAAAAAACAATAGGCAAAGATTATCAACTAGGACATAGTTATTTTATGAAAATAGAAAACGAAGATAATTTAGAGTTTGTAAAAGAGTATAAAATCAAACCACTTTTAGAAGAGTATTTTTACGGTGATGAAACAAATTACAACAAAGCAATAGAGATTTTAAATAGAAAGGATAATGAGTGAAAAAAGTAGCATTTATTGGTGTTGGAGTTATGGGCAAATTTATGGTTTCAAATTTACTAAAAAATGGATTTGAAGTAAGTATTTATGCAAGAAATAAAGCTAAAGTAGAAGATAGTATAAAAGAGGGTGCTATTTTTTGTGAGACTATCAAAGAGTGTGTACAAAATAAAGATGCGATTATCACAATAGTTGGTTATCCAAAAGATGTAGAAGAAGTTTATCTTTCACAAGAGGGAATTATAAACTCTGCTTCACAAAATTCATATTTGATAGATATGACAACTACAACTCCAACATTATCTGTAAAAATCCACGAAGAGGCTAAAAAGAAAAATCTAAAAGCTTTAGATGCTCCCGTTTCAGGTGGAGATATAGGAGCTAAAAATGCAACTTTATCTATTATGGTTGGAGGAGAAAAAGAAGATTTTGAAGCTTGTAAAAAACTATTTGAAGCGATGGGGAAAACTATCGTTTATGCTGGAAATGCAGGTAGTGGACAACATACAAAAATGGCAAATCAAATAGCAATTGCTGGTGTTATGGCAGGAGTTAGTGAAGCTATTGCCTATGGCAAAAAAATGGGACTTGATATACCAACTATGTTAGCAAGTATTAGTAATGGAGCAGCTCAAAGTTTTCATCTTACAAATAATGCTCCAAAGATGTATAAAAGAGAGTTTGAACCAGGCTTTTATATAAAACATATGGTAAAAGATTTAAAAATAGCAAATCAAGAGATGCCAAACCTAAAAGTATTAAAAGATGTGTTAGAGATATATGAAACACTTGAAAAAAATGGTGATGGCGATTTAGGAACTCAAGCTATTTGTAAATATTATGAATAAAGGTTTTTTATGGATATAGAAAAAATAAAACAAAGAATTCAAAAGTTTAGTGATGATAGAAATTGGGAAAGTTTTCATAATCCAAAAAATCTAGTTATGGCATTAAATGGCGAAGTAGGTGAACTAAATGAGATTTTCCAATGGCTAAACTTTGAAGAGTGTATGAACTTACCAGAGGATGTAAAAGAACATACAAAAGAAGAGGTTGCTGATATTGCTATTTATCTTATAAGAATTTGTATGAAGCTTGATATAGACCTAGAAAAGGCGATATTAAATAAGATGACAAAAAATGAAGCTAAATATCCAGCAGAAACATCACAAGGTGGAAGTAAAAAATATAGTAAGAGTAGGGAAAATAGATAAATGACAAAAACAATAACATTAGCACACGGTAACGGAGGTGCAGAGAACAATGAGCTTATAACAAAGGTATTTTATAATGCTTTTAAAAATGACATTTTAGAAAAAAGTGAAGATGCAGCAGTTATAGAAAATGGAAAGCTTGCTTTTAGTACAGATTCTTTTACAGTTAGTCCTCTTTTTTTTAATGGAGCAAATATAGGAAAACTTGCCATTTGTGGAACTTGCAATGACTTGAGCATGATGGGAGCAAAGCCAAAATATCTTACTTGTTCAGTTATAATTGAAGAAGGCTTTGAAGTAGAACAGCTTGAAATCATAGTAAACTCTATGAAAGAAGAGTTAGCAAAAAATGAAGCAATAATAGTAAGTGGTGATACAAAAGTAGTACCACGTGGTGCAGTTGATAAAATCTTTATAAATACAACTGGTATTGGAGAAATACTTTATAGTGGAATAAGTTCAAACAATATTAGTGAAGATGACTTGATACTTGTAAGCAGGGATATTGGAGCACATGGAGCTACAATATTTACTGCACGTGAGGGTATGGATATGCACTCAAATTTAAAAAGTGATTGTAACTCTTTATATCCTCAAGTAAAAGCTTTGATAGATGCTGGTGTTAAGATAACAGCTTTAAGAGATGCTACAAGAGGTGGAGTAAGTGCTGTATTAAATGAGTGGGCAAAACAATCAAATATTTGTATAGAAGTAGAAGAAGAACAAATTCCAGTAAGTGATGAGGTAAAAGGAATTTGTGAAATGCTTGGTTTTGAAGCTACAAACTTAGCAAATGAAGGAACATTTGTACTTGCTATATCAAAAGATGATGCAGCCAAAGCAATAGAAGTTTTACATAAATTTGAAGAGGCAAAAAATGCTTCTATTATTGGAAAAGTAACTGCTCAATATCCACAAAAAGTTATTTTAAATAGTTCTTGGGGAACAAAAAGATTTTTAGATACACCAAGCGGTGAACTGCTTCCCAGAATATGTTGATAAACTAAGTGCAACTTTTTGCACTCTTTAGAGTTTTTGCTTCTTTTTAACAGAATTTATTTCTGTGTTAAAAAAGAATACTTAATATTGAAAAGGTCCCTTTTTGAATGGGACATTTAAAAAGGAGACTATTATGCACGAATATAGTATTGTTCAATCTTTATTAGAAAGTTGTGAAGAACACGCAAAGTCAAATGATGCAAAAAAAGTTACAAAAGTAGTAGTAAAGATTGGAGTTTTAAGTGGAGTTGAGCCAGAACTTCTTCAAACGGCTTTTGATACTTTTAAAGAACAAACAGTCTGCCACGATGCGCAATTTTTGATAAATCATCAAAAAATAGAGATTTTATGTCAGGATTGTAACACTAAATCAACTTTAGAAAAACATGAATTTTCATGTCCAAAATGTCAAAGCACAAACTTGACTGTAACTGATGGAGAAGATATGTATTTGATGAGTTTAGAGATGGAGTGAATGATTATTTACTAAATATTAATCAATTTATATTATAATAATGTTAATCTAAAATCATAAAATAGGAACTGCAATGTTATTAATGAAGTTACAATCAAAAGAAAAATTCTCTTTTTTACAATTAGCTCATTATCTAGCAAGAATAGATAATAATTTTGGTAAACGAGAAGAAGAAATAATCTTAGAATATTGTACAGAAATGGGAATTGAGAATTTAGACTCTTTTGATATGGAAAATTTCAGTTTAGAAAATATCTTAAAAGATTTTAAATCAGAAGCAAGTAAAAGAATTGTAATTTTGGAATTAATGATTTTAATACATATTGACCACAACTTTAATATAAATGAACAAATTTTAATAGAAAAAATTTCAAAAAGTTTTGGTATTGATATAAAAGATGTAAATGACTATTCTCAATGGGGAAAATCAGTTGCTATGCTTTATGAGGTTGCAAAAATATTTATAAATGAAGAAAAAGTTAGTTAAATTATTAATTAAAATTTAATTAACAAGAAATTTTGGATAGAATTTCGTTATGGAAATTTTAGAAATATTAAACAATAGAATTGATAATTTACTTTATGATTATGAAAAATTAAAACTTGAGAATATTGCGTTACAGCAAGAAATTGAGAAATTAAAAAATGAAAATGATCAATTAATTAGAAATAATCAAGATATGTTTCTAAAAATAGATAGTACATTGACGTTATTGAAGGTACAAAAGTGACAAAAAAAGAGGTTACATTCCATATAAATAATATGGCTTATACTTTAAATATTGATGAAGAAGTAAAAGGTGTATTAACAAAATATTTGGATTTGAATAATAATAACGATACAAAAGATTTACTAAAAGCTTATCTTGAACTAACTTATGAATATAGACAATTTCAAAAAGAAGTTGAAGATATAACAAATAAACTTATAGGGCTTTGATATAAAAGCTTTTTCTTTAATTGAGATTATTGTAGTGCTTTTAATTGTAGCTATAATAACAACTTTTGCAATGACTAAATTTAATCAAGTTACCAATAAAACTCATCTTGTAACTTTAAAATCACAATTAGCACTTATTCAATCAGGAATTTCAAAACAGAAAAACAAAAATATACTTTTAAGTAATCTTCCAAATATTTCATCTTTAGATGATGCTTCAACAAATGTAAATAATCAAGAGTTATTCAAAAAAGTTATTGATTTTTCTATTCTTTCTACAAATACAAGTGATAGAAAATTAGGAAGTTGGGCAAAAGTTTCGCAAAATAGTTATATTTTTTATTTAGAATCAAATCCTATAAATTTTGTTTTGGAAAATAACTCTTTTGTTTGTAAAAGCCAAGAAGATATCTGCAAAGAGCTTAATTAATGTATTTTTATGAACTTGCTTTATTAAAATCACCTTTAGAAAATCTTACTTTTCAAAGTGAAGAAGAAATAAAAATTGGAACAAAAGTTTTAATAAAATTAAAACAAAGAAAAGCTTTAGATGAAGCAGTTATTGTAAAAATAGTTGAAAAACCAGATTTTAAATGTACAGATATTAGTGAAATTACAAATGAATTTTATGATGAAAAGATGCTTGAAATTGCAAGTTTTATCTCTACATATTATGTTTGTTCTTTAGGTGAAGCTCTTAGTATTTATAACCCTTTTGATAAAAATATAAAACAACTTTTAAATGAAGAAATATTTGATAGTAAAATAGTTTTATCAAGTTTACAAGAAAAAGCCAAAGAGTTTTTAAAACAAAAAAAACAAGCACTTTTATTTGCAAATACAGGTGCTGGAAAAACAGAAATTTATATAAAAATTATTGAAGAGTGCTTAAATAGTGGTAAACAAGCAGTTTTACTTATGCCAGAGATCTCTTTAACTCCTCAAATGCAAAAAAGATTGGAAAAAGTTTTTGCTAAAAGTGTAGCTATTTGGCATTCTAAAATTACAAAAAAGAAAAAAGCACAAATTTTACAAGGTTTACAAGAAGGAAGTATAAAACTTATTGCAGGAGCAAGATCTGCACTTTTTTTACCATATTCAGATTTGGGCGTGATTGTTGTAGATGAAGAAAATGATGATTCTTATAAAAGTGATTCAAAACCGCGATTTCATACAAAAGATTTGAGTATTTATATAGCTAAAAAGTATAATTTACAACTTATTCTTGGAAGTGCAACACCATCTTCTAGTTCATTTTTAAAAATACCTTTTTTTAGGCTTGATGAAACTTACCATAAAACAAATAAAGCTTATAGTTTTGAAGATAGTGATATGAATTTATCTCCAAAGATTTTAAATAAAATAGAAACTACGATAAATAGCCAAAATCAAGTTATAGTTTTTTTGCCAACACGAGCAAATTTTAAATATCAAATTTGTACAACTTGTGGAAAATCAGTTGAATGTCCATATTGTAGTGTTTCTATGAGTTTACATAAAAATGATTTGGCTTTAAAATGCCACTATTGCGGTTATACTCAACAAATTCCAAACTCTTGTCCTAGCTGTAAAACTGGAATTATTCATAATTTAAGAGTTGGAACTGCGCAGATTGAAGAGGAATTAAAAGCTATCTTTCCACAAAAAAATATCAAAAGATTTGATAGAGACGAGATAAAAACAGAAAATCAACTAAAAACTATTTTAAATGATTTTAATAGTGGGAAAATAGACATTTTAGTTGGAACTCAGATGCTTTCAAAAGGACATGATTATCATAATGTGAAGCTTGCTGTTGTTCTTGGAATTGATTCGGTTTTAAATATGAATTCATATAAAGCAAGAGAAAAAGCACTCTCACTACTTATTCAAATATCAGGACGAAGTGGAAGAAGTGGTTTTGGAGAAGTGATAATTCAAACAAAAAATCAAGAGTTTTTTGATTATTACTTAAATGAGTCAAATTATGAAGAGTTTTTACAAAGTGAACTAGAGTTTAGAAAAGATTTATATCCACCATATTTAAAAATGGCAAAAGTTACATTTTCTCATACAAATGGACTAAAAGTGAAAGATGAAATGGATTTTTATGTAAAACTTTTTAAACAAAATAAAAATGTAGAGGTTGTAGGTTTTGGACAAAGTCCTATATTTAAAATAGCAAACAAATATAGATATGAAATCATTCTTCGTTCAAATAATGTAAAAGCATTACTTCAAACTTTACACTCAATAAACTCAGCAAATGCTTCAATAGATATGGATACAATTTACTAATATAAAAAACAAAGCCAATTTTATAAAAGCCTTGTTTAATTTAGCAAAAATTATTCGGCGCTACTTAATAATGCTCTCATTAATTCTGCCTTATTTTGTAAATCAACACCCATATTTTTTAAAAAATCATTTTTATAACTTAGTTGTTCTTCTTCTTGTGTATTTACATTTGTTTCTTGAACAGAAGCAGTGTCAATATCAACTTTTTCAGGAATTACCATATCTTGTCTATCAAGTGCAAAATTATTTACTTGAAGATAGTTATTTGATGGGTCAATAGGTGAAGAACTTACTTGATTTAAAGTTTCTTCATAACTTGAATATTCAGAATTTTCTTGAAAATTAATACGACTTCTAAGGCTATCAGCTGTTTTAAGAAAACCAATATTAAAATCATTTATTATATTATCGGCTGAAGACATTTCACTTTCCCTCTTAAAAACTTTGGTTAAATAATAGCATAAAGAAAATTATATATACAAAAAATATACAGCAAATTCCGAAAAATTTGGTATAAAATTGAAAATATCTAAAATTTCATAATTTTTTTAACTTTACCAATATATAGGAAATGAATGATACTTTCATAAATAAAAAAGGCTTCTTTTCATTTATCGATAAAGTAAACATTTATTTAAAACTGCTAAAATCGAAGGGTTTTCGAAAGAAAAATAACAAAAATATCAACATAAAAGGAATCAAAACAGCACAGGAGGTAAAAGCAATATGATATTTGATAATAAAGAGATAGAAGCTGCCATTTTTGATATGGATGGTACGATGTTTGATACTGAAAAGTTAAGAATGAGAATGATTCAGCAAGCTTCAAAACAGATTTTTGGTGAGAGTTTATCTGAAGAGATTTTAACGCAATGTTTGGGCTTGAGTGCAAAAGCTTCGGAAGAACTGATTAAAAAACAATATGATGAAAATTATCCTTATATTGAGATAAGGAAACTCGCAGATGAACTTGAAATTAATTGGACAAAACAAAATGGAGTACCAATAAAAGAAGGTTTATTTAATGTTTTAGAAAGATTAAAAAAGAATGGTATTTTAATAGCGCTTGCAACTTCAAGTAGAAGAGAAATAGCAGAACAATATCTTTTAAACGCAGGAGTAATGCATTTTTTTGATATTACAGTTTGTGGAGATGAAATAAAAAAAGGAAAACCCAACCCTGATATTTTTATAAAAGCTGCAAAAGAACTAAACTGTCAACCAAATAAATGTTTAGTTTTTGAAGATTCGCAAAATGGTCTAATATCTGCTTTAGATGCAAATACACTACCAATTTATATCAAAGATATAAAAGATCCAAATGAAGAAATTTTACAAAAAGTTTTTAAAAGATATCAAAATATGAAAGATTTCGTTTTAGATTTAGCTTTATACACTTCAAAGATGAAACCACCACTTATAAATGAACATTTTCCTCAAAGTACAGATTCTTTTAAAGCAGGAATTCACGGTTTTGGTGCAATTGGTGGAGGTTATTTGTCTCAAATTTTTCTTCATTGGGATGGGTATACACGTCCAGAAAAAATAACAGGTGCTTCAAAAAATGTTCTTTTAAGAGATTTGATAAATTCATCTGGAAAATATACTATAAAATATGAAAGTATTGCATATCATCAAACTATTAGAGGAATCAATATTATTGATTTAAATGACCGTGAAGCTATAGATAAAATGTATATTGAAAGCGATATTATAGCTTTAACTCTTCCCGAATCTGCAATAAAAACCCAAGCGATAAATATAGCTTTAGGATTAAAAGCAAGATATAAAAAGCATGATAAAAAACTCACTATTTTAATTGTAATGAATAAAATAGGCGCAAAAAAATATGTAAAAAGACATATATTAAAATCTCTTAAAACAATAATTGAAGATAAAGAAGCAACACAAATCATCAATAATACTCATTTTTGCGAAACAGTAGTTAATCGTATGGTTTCAAATATTCCACTATCAAATGCTTTGAAACAATTTAAAGAAAATTTATCTGAAATAGATGAACTAAATATAGATTTATTTTCCAGTGAACCAGATATTTTGATTTATGCTGATAATAATAGTCCAATTTTAAATACATTAAGACAAGTTAAAACGGTATCAAATATAGATATTATGCAAAATATTAAAAATAAACTTTCAAATGGAACACACGCAATTATAGCTTGGTACTCTTCCCTTCTAGGATATAAAACAATAGGACAAGGAATTGGAGATAAAAGAGTATATTCTTTAGCAAAAAGAATTATGGAAAATGAGATAAAGCCTTTTTTGATAAATGAAACACCAGAATTAAAAAGTTATATTTTAGAGTTTATAAATAATTTTATAAAACGATGTAGAGTCTCATTTAAAGATAGTTGTCATAGAGTTGGACGAGATCCTTTAAGAAAACTTCAAAAAGATGAAAGAGTTTTAGGTAATATTTTTTCAGCACAAAATATGGATTTAAAAACTCAAAATCTGGAATTTGGTGTTGCTTGTGCAATACTTTATTCTCTTTTAGTTGCACCTTCTAAAGATAAAGAAGCAACAAAAATAAAAGAACTTTATGCAAAAAGAAACAAAGTAGAGGATATTTTATGTTATGATGGAGAATACAATTTTAAACCATATAAAGGTTTAGATAAAAAAATAGATGCAAAGCTTATAAAAAGAATTGAAAATAAATTAGAGAAAATAAAAACATCTTTAAAAATAGAAGAAAATTAAAGCTTTTGCAAGATAGTATTTTTGTACTACCTTTTAATTAACCTAATATTAGTCTTATTTATAGTACAATATACGAAAATTTTATAGGAGATTAAGAACTAATGGCTTATACAAAAGATGAATTTAAACAATTAGTAGAAGATATTCAAGCACAATCTTGGTACAAAAATCCAATTGGATTTGGTATTGCAAGAGTTGATAGAGGACAATTAAATAAAGATAAAATACTTCAAGCAACTTTTCCAGTAATTAACTGGAATGAGAACTTTGGAAGTGCAGCAATTTTTTTAAATGCTTTAAAAGTAGCTGGAGAAAATGTTGATACATCAAAATCTGAATTAGTATGTAAAATTTCAGATGAATTTCTAACTTCTTGTATTGAAGCTTTTAGACCTTTTATCCCTGAAGCAAAAGGTGAAGCACATAAAAATGTTCAAGTTATCTCAACTTTAGCATCTCTTCCAATAGATTCTGGTTTAACAGCAGATGATTATAGAGTTGTATTTATTTTTGAAGATACTGCACCTGAGAGTACAGAATCTGTTTATTTAAAACTTTATGCACTTTCAACTGGAAAAGCGAAATTAAGAAGCCTTAATTTAAATGGTGCATTTGGAAAATTACACAATTGCGCTTGGATAGGAAATCAACCAATTGAACTTGATTGGCTAAGAGCAAATGAAATCGTTTTAAAAATTGGTGCAAAATATCCAAATATTGATTTTGTAGATAAATTCCCAAGATTCTTACAACATGTTATTCCTGCTGATAACACAAGAATTTTAGAAACTTCAAAAGTTAGAATGGGAGCACAATTAGCAGCTGGAACAACAGTTATGCCAGGAGCTGCATATATTAACTTCAATGCGGGAACTTTAGGTAGCGTTATGGTTGAAGGAAGAATATCTTCAAGTGCTGTTGTTGGAGCTGGAAGTGATGTTGGTGGAGGAGCTTCAATTCTTGGAGTATTAAGTGGAACAGATGGTGTACCTGTTACTATTGGAGAAAACACTCTTTTAGGAGCAAACTCTTGTACAGGAACAACTATTGGTGATGGTTGTATTTTAGATGCTGGAGTTACAATCCTTCCTGGAACTAAAATAGCACTTTCAGATAAAGCAGTAGAACAACTAAAAGCTATAAATCCTGGAAAAGAAATCTCTAATGTTATGAAAGGTAGCGATTTTATCGGAGTAAATGGAGTTCACTTTAGAGTAAATTCTTCAACTGGTCAAACAATTGCTATGAGAAGTACAAGAGAAATCAAATTAAACGCTGATTTACACTAATTTAATAAAAAACAAGAATTTTTCTTGTTTTTTATTTTAAATATTATGACTTTTTTTCCATTTTCTTATTCTTGCTTTAGCATTAGTGTATGGTGATGAAGTATTAAATTGTATCATTCTTCCTAAAGTCCATTTTTCATACCAACTAATTTCATAAAGTTCTTTATTTGATTTATTTTCTATAAGTTTTAAAATTTCTTCAACTCTTTTATCTAGTTTGAAAAGCAAAGTATTAAAATCATCATTTTTATAATCATCATAAAATTTTTGTGCTAGTTTTCCTAATTGATTCCATTTATAACCTGTTTCTGGAAAATCAACTTCTTCTTTATTTTGTTTTTTTACATTCCATTTTAAGACTAATTCTTGCCAACCAAGAAGATATGATAAAAGATTATTAATAGACATTAAAGTACCTTTTGAATGTCCTTCTAAATCTTTTAAAGTTGTAAGTTCGATAGGAATATTTTCTAACTCTTTTTTGAGTTTTATGTAGTTTGTATTTATTGCAAGAATTAACTCTTCTTTATTTACTGGAACAGCCATAAAAACTCCTTTTTAAAATATTAAAAAAATGAGTTTATGATAATATAACTGACAATATCATATAATCCCACCTTTAAAAATAGAATTTACATAAAAGAGACATAGATGATAGAACTAATAAACATATCAAAAAGTTATCCTACAAACCAGCTTTATAGTGATTTAAACCTACGATTAAATAAAGGTGATAAAGTTGGATTAGTTGGGAGAAACGGTACAGGAAAATCGACACTTTTTAAGCTTGTATTAGGTGAAGAACATGCTGAAAGTGGTGAAATTGCAATACCAAAAAACTATAAAATTGGAGCATTAAAACAATATTTTGATTTTACAGAAAAAACACTTTTAGACGAAACAGCTTTAGCTTTAGGAGAAGATGATAAATACAACATCTATAAAGCTGAAAAGATTTTATTTGGATTAGGATTTAGTGAAAGCGATTTACAAAAAGAGCCAAAAAGCTTTTCAGGTGGTTATCAAATACGGATAAATTTAGCAAAACTTCTTTTAACTGAACCGAATATGCTTTTACTTGATGAGCCTACAAACTACCTTGATATTTTATCTATTCGATGGCTAAAAGCTTTTTTAAAATCTTTTGATGGTGAAGTTATACTTATCACTCACGATAGAGATTTTATGGATAGTGTTTGTACTCATACTATGGGAATTATAAGAAAAAATGCTTTTATGGTACAAGGTGGGACGAAAAAGTTTTATGAATTATTAGAACAAAATGATGAACACTACGAAAAGCAAAAAATAGCACAAGAGAAAAAAATCAAAGAACTTGAAGAGTTTATTGCAAAAAATAAAGCAAGAGCAGCAACTGCAAATTTAGCTCAATCAAAAGTAAAAATTTTAGAAAAAATGGATATTTTAGAAGATATTGAATACGATAGAAATCTAAAATTTGATTTTAATTACAAAGATACAAGTGCTAAATTTTTACTTGAAGTTAAAGATGTAAGTTTTGGATATACAAAAGAAAATATTTTATTTAAAGATATAACTTTTGCATTAAACAAAGGTGAAACGATTGGAATTATAGGAAAAAATGGAAAAGGAAAATCAACACTTTTAAATGTTCTTGCAGGTGAACTAAAACAACTAACTGGAAGTGTAGATTATCATCCAAGTTGTGTATTTGGACACTTTGGGCAAACAAATATTTCTCATCTAAACCAAAATAATACAATAATGGATGAAATTCACTCTGTAAATGTAAAACTAGCTGAATCAACTATAAGAAATATTTGTGGATTGATGATGTTTAGTGGTGATAATGCAAAGAAAAAAATCTCACTTTTAAGTGGAGGTGAAAAAAGTAGAGTAATGCTTGGGAAAATTATCGCTCAAGATGTAAATTTACTATTTCTTGATGAGCCTACAAACCACCTTGATATGGATTCTATTGAAGCACTTACAAATGCTATAAAAGCTTTTGAAGGTTCTTGTATTATTGTAACTCACAGTGAAGATTTACTTAGAGCTGTTTGTGATAGATTGATTGTATTTACAAATGATGGAGCTGATTATTTCAATGGAACTTATGATGAGTTTTTAGAGAAAATTGGTTGGGAAGATGATTTAGAAGAACCAAAGAAAAAAGTTGAAAAACCAAAAGTAAATAAAAAAGAGAGCAAAAAATTAAGAGCAGAATTAGTTGCAAAAAAAAGCCAAGATTTAAAACCTTTAAAAGCACAACTTGAAGAGTTAGAAAATAAAGCTTCTACACTTTTTGGAATAGAAAAAACAAAAGTTGAAAACTCTATTTTAGAAGTTATGGAGAAAATAGAGCAGATAAATAAAGATTTTGAAGAAAAAATGAGTGAACTTTAATATTTAAAGTTTACTTCTTAGCCTTATTTGATAAATCATAAATAAAAGAAAATATCTCAGCAACTGCTCTATACATAGAAGTTGGAATCTCTTTATCTATATCAATTTGAGATAAAAGTTCTATCAAATCTTCATCTTTTTGAATAGGAATTTTATTCTCTTTTGCAATTTTTATGATATTTGAAGCAGTTACACCTTTTCCTTTTGCAGTAACTTTTGGAGCATTGTCCTTTTCCATTTGATATTTTAAAGCAACGGCTTTTTGTATAAAGTTTTTGTTTATATCTTCTTGCATTTTTAAGCCCTTATATCAATTCCAGAAGATAAATCTTGGTTATTATAGTTATTTATATAAGTTTGTGCTGGTTTGCTACTTTCTTTATTATCTTCTTTCATATCAAGAAGTTTTACATTTACAGGAATTAACTCAACACTATTTAATGCAATTTTTAACTGTTGCATATTTTCTCTGATTGCAGTTTTAAAATGTTCTCTTTGTGCATAAATAGTCAAATCAAGTTTGTTTTTATCATATAAACCAAGCATCAAATCAACTTTTCCAAAGTCTTTTAAAGTAAGATTTATCTGACAAAAAAACTTCTCTTCATCTTTTTGTTTCATTTCAATCGAACCATCTTCAAGCATTTCCCAAAAAAATGGTAAATATACATAATTTGAGTTTGATACAAGAGAAGTTAATTGGTGTAAATCAATTTGAGTTAAAAGTCTATCAACTTGTTTTGCTATTTCAAGTGATTTTGGGTCAGTTTTTGAAGCTAATTCATCTTGCATTTGAAGTAGAACAGTTTTCATATCTTCACTTACTTTTGTATCAAGCTTTCCATTTGGAGTTGTCGCTAAATCTTGGATGATGTGTTCTACTTTATCTACAAGTTTTGTTAAGTGATTTTGTAGATGAGTATTATTTGGATTGAGTGTTTCTAAACTCTCTTTTAAAGTTGTTAAAAGTGGAGATAAATTTGAAGCAAAATTATTCGTAAAAGTGCTTAAATTTCCTGATGAATTACTATTTGCTAAAAAGTTTTGAATAGTATCATTTTTTGAAAATAAATTATCCATTTTCAAAAGATTATCAATCATTGGTAAAATATTTTTATTTTGTATCATATTTGGATTTTGGATAATGTCATTTTTTATTTGTGTTAAAAGCTCTTTCGTTTGTAAATTTATACTATCTTTTAAAGTTGTATTATTTGCTAAATTAGTCATTTTATCAGTTAAATTTGTACTATTTTCTATTTTAGATTCAACCAAAGTTCCTTCATTTATTAAGCTTTTTAGTTGGTTTGCTAAGTTTGAAAGGTTTTGAGTTTGAGTTGGATTTAAAGAGTTATTTAGATTTTGTAAAGATGAAGTTAAAGTTTTTAGATTGTTTGTAAATTCATTTGTTGCTGTTTGATTTTGTGTTATTTGTGTATTTGTATTCGTTTGAGTTTTTATATTTTGCAAAAGCTTGTCTATTAGTTCATTTACTTGTTTTGCTTGAGGTGTGTTTATATCTTTTAGCAAATTTTGAAGTTGAGTTAACACATTTTCAAGTTTAGAATTGGGAGTTTGTGAAAGTTTTGATTCTAAAAATATACCAGAATTTTTTATCTGTTCTTTCAAAGCATTTGCATCTATATTTTTGACATCTTTTAAAAAGTTTTCAAGTACAGGTTTAAACTTTTGTAAGTTTTCATCAGTTGAAAGTTCATCAACTAAAGACGATAAATTTGTAGATACATTTCCTAACTCTTTAAAAGTAGCAGAGTTTTTTAACATATTTTCTATAGTTGAATTTGATTTTGTTCCATCTTTTAGGCTTGTAAAAAGCTCTTTTAAAATAGTACTTGCTGAAGTTGAAGAAGTTGAACTTTTCACCATTTGTTCTAAATTTTTTGAATCAGCTTCTTTTAGTACATCATTTAAAACTTTATTGTTGTTTGGTAATAGTATATTTAATAAACTTCCATTTGAAACTAACATAGAAGATTATAACACAAAAATTTGAAAAAATGTTATTCTAAAAATTCGTTAAAATGGTCTGTTTTTAAAAATTATTCTTAAAATAAATCAAAGAATATATAAAAATTAAATATTTATTTATATCTATACAGATATACTTTTATATATATTTAAAATTTAGGATTAGAATTATGATAGCAACTAAAAATACAAAGTTATTGATTTCAATGCCACAAAATTTATCAGATGAAGTTACAGAATTTGCAAAAGAGTTAAATCAAAATAAAAGTACTTTGGTTTCTCAAGCATTAGAGTTTTATTTTGATCATCTTGATTTGCAAATTGCAAAAAAAAGAAGTTTAGAAAAAAATGAAACAATAAGCTTAAAAGATATGAGAAAATTATCTGATGAATCGTTATAATTTAGAGTTTGATAAAAAAGCTTCAAAAGATATTTTAGCTTTAGATAAATCAGTAAGAAATTTCATTTTAAATGAACTTGAAACTTTTATAAATAATTTTGATGAAGATTATGAAAAAGAGTTAATGAAACTTACTAAAATAAAAGCTTTAAAAGGTGAGTTTAAAGGCTTATATAGATTAAAATTAAGAACATATAGAGTTATCTATGAAAAACAAGGAGATAAGCTTATTATCTTAGTTTTAAGAGTATCTCATAGAAAAGATGTTTATTTATAAAATATTATGTTGTCATTGAATTTGTAGGCTGATCATTAATAAAAAGGATATGTAATTTGGCAAATTTAACTTTTAATCAAAAGCAAATTTTTGAAAAACTTTTTGATAGAGGTGGTTACGTTTTAAATTTCTCAGATAGGACATTTAGTGAATTTTTTAAAGACTTTGGCATAAATATTGATGCTCAAAAATATCATAAAAATGGTTCTTCAAAAATGAAAAGATTAAGGGCTTTTTGGGAAATAGAAGAGAATGAACTTGTAGGAAATGTCTTAAATGGATTATTGGAATTATCAAAGCAAATTGATGATATAGAGGATAAAGATTATAAATTAGCTATATCTTATATTAATACTTTATTAGGAATTAAAAGTAGTGATATAAAAAAAGATAAAGAACTAACCGAAAATGATCTTTTGAAAATAGAATTTTCAGAAATTAATTTATCTCCTTTAAGATTAGATTTTCAATTTGAAGAAGTTATTAATCAACGACTTCAAGAAATAAAAAAATCTTTAAATAGCGAAGCTTCTCTTTCTGTAATTTTTTTATGTGGTAGTACATTAGAAGGATTATTACTTCATCTTGCTATTCAAAATCCACAAAAATTTAATAGTTCAAAATCTGCTCCAAAGAATAATGATGGAAAAGTGAAACAATTACATGAGTGGACATTAGATAATTTGATAAATGTTGCTTATGAACAAGATTTTATTAAATTAGATATTAAAAAATTTAGTCATACATTAAAAGATTTTAGAAATTATATTCATCCAAGGCAACAGGCTTTACAAAATTTTAATCCAGATAAACATACTGCAGAAATTAGTTGGAAAGTTTTACAAGCTATCATTGCAAATTTGACAGGAAAAAGAAAATAAATATTAGTTGAATACTGTTTTATAAAGAATATTAAAACATTACAAATTGTAAGCTTTTATCTTCTATAAAAAAGTTTTAGATATAATAAAAAACTTAATAAGCAGAGGTATTTTATGCAAGATATTCAAATTTGGCACAATCAAAGCTGTTCAAAATCAAGAAATGCTATGACTCTTTTAGAAGATAAAAAAATTAGAGCAGATGTTAGAAATTATTTAGAAAATCCACCTTCAAAAGAAGAATTAAAAGAAGTTTTAAAAAAGTTAAACATAAGCGCACAGGAACTTTTAAGAAAAAATGAAGATTTATATACGACTTTAAATCTAAAAGATGAAAGTAGCGAAGAAAAACTTATAGAAATTATGGTACAAAATCCTATTTTAATTGAAAGACCAATTATCATAAAAGGTGATGTTGCAGTTATTGCACGACCAATTGAAAATTTGGAAGAACTACTTAAATGAGTTTTGAAGTAAACGAAAAACAACAAAGAATAAAATATATTCGAGTTTTAGAAAAATTTTTTACAAGAACTATTTCATTATTAAAATTAGAAAATTTTGATAAAGAGTTATTTAAAACTAGAACTAAAAAAAATTTAGAAGATATGAATAAAACTAAAGAAGTTGAGCTGTATTCTGAATATTATACAAATTTAAAAGCATTTATTTCTAAAACGATAAGCTATACACAAAATCATAGTGAAACTTTTGAGGAAGAAAGAGCAAATTTATTAAAAGATGCAAATCTACTTCAAAAAGAAAAAAATAAAACAAACTACAAAAAAGATAAACATAAAAAACAAACTTTCAATGATGGATATTAATGCAAGAAGAGTATAAAAGTTTCAAATTATCAGGAGTTATAAAAAAAGTTTTATATAAAAATGATGAAACAAAATACATAATTGCTGTTTTAGAAAATAATCAAAAAGTTTGTGGAACATATTTTGATACTGATATTGAAAAAATAGTTGGAGAAGAGGTTGTTTTAACTGGAAATTGGACTACTCATAAAAAGTATGGAGTTCAATTTGAGTTTGATACTTTAGAACTAAAAGAAGCAGAAATGTTCTTTTTTCTTACAAAGATTGTAAAAGGTGTAGGAAAAAAATTTGCTAGTGAACTTTTAGAAAAATATAGTGAAAATGAACTAATTGAAATTTTAAATGATAGACCAAATGAACTTTTAAATTTCAAAGGTATAAAAGATAAAAAACTAGAAACTATTGTTGCATCTTGGCATAAGTTTAAACATTTAAGAGAACTAGGTTCATTTTTAGGAAAATTTGGAGTAACTTCAAACTTAATTACAAAAATATATTCAACTTTTGGTGAAGTTGAAAACTTAATAGAAAAAATTAAACAAAATCCATATATTTTGATAAATATAAAAGGAATAGGTTTTAAAAGAGCTGATGAAATAGCAAAATCTCTTGGAATTGACCCAAAATCAGAGTTTAGAATAATGGCTTGTCTAAACTATACTTTAAGAGAGTTTTGCGATAACAACGGAAACTCTTCAATAGACAAATTTCATCTATATAAACTTTTAGATGAAAGTTTGAGATTTTCAAATCAAGAACTTTTATATGAATCAGCAATTTCAAAAATGTTAGTAGATGAAGAGCTTTTTGTTACAAGTGAAAATAGAGTTGCACTTTCTATGCTTTATTATGCAGAAAAGAGAATTTTAGAGTTTTTTAGTAGAAGAAAAGATGAAAAAAATAAGAAAATTATTGCTTCTTTTGATGAATATTTAGTTAAAAAACAAGAAACTTTAGGTTTTGAACTTAGTGTTGAGCAAAAAAAAGCAGTGGAACTTATAAATAGTGGTGAAAAAACTCTATTTTTGATTGGTTACGCTGGTACTGGAAAGTCAACCTCAAGTAGGGCGATATTAGAACTTCTTGAAGAGATAATGAGTTATGATGATATTATGACTATTGCTTTAAGTGGAATAGCAAGTCAAAGAATAAGTGATACAACAGGTTATAACTCTTCAACTATTCAAAGTTTACTTGTAAAACATAAAGAGAAGGATTTTTTCCCTTATAAAGCTATTTTACTTGATGAAGCTTCTATGGTAAATTCAGTTACTTTTTATCAAATTATTTCAAAGATTGATGATGATACTATTTTTATAATCGTTGGAGATGATGGACAGCTTCCTGCTATTGGAGCTGGAAATATTTTAGCAGATGCAATAAAATATGAACTAGCACCTATTTGTAAACTTACAAAAATTTATAGACAAAATGAAAATCAAGCAATAGCAGTTATTGCAAATGATATAAGACGAGGTGAAATTCCTTCTTATAAAGAAGATTATGAAGATTTTAGGTTTATTGATGTTTCAATAGCAAACTATTATGCAATGAAAAACTCTGTTTCATCAAATGACTTTGCAGATTTAAGAGGTGAAAATAGCGAATATATTTTAAATAATATTTTAAATATCTCTTCAACTTATATCCAAGATTATTATGATTTTATAAAAAAGAAAAAAATATCAAAAGCTTTGACACTTTTTCAAGTAATTACTCCAATGAAAGGAGGAGTTTTAGGAGTTGATAATCTAAATATTCAACTTCAAAAACTTTTTAATCACACAAAAGGAAAAGCTTTTGCTTCAAAAATCTATGAATATAAACTTACAGATAAAGTAATTCATATAAAAAATGAGAATATGAAAGCTCAAACTATGAGTATGTATAAAAGTGGCTCAACAGATTTTTTAGAAAGAAGGGTTTATAACGGTCAATTAGGTCTTATAATAAAACTTGATTTTGAAGAAGAAAAATGTATCGTTTTATATCCAAATGATGATATGGTAGTATTTTATGACTTTGAAAATGTTCATCATCTTTTATCTTTGGCTTACTGTTTAACTATTCATAAAACTCAAGGAATGGAGTATGATAATGCACTTATTCCTATGAGTTTTTCTCACTATATTATGCACAATACAAAACTACTTTATACAGCAATTACAAGAGCAAAAAAAATGTGTTTTATTGTAGGAGAAGAAGAGGCTTTTAAAAGTGCTTGTAAAAAATTAGAGATTACAATTAGAGAATCAGTAATAAACGATTTATTAAGTAAAAAAGAGCCAAAAATTGATTTATCAAATGTTGAAATGATTACTATTTAACGAACATAAAAGCAACTTTTTTGTATTATCTCTTCTAAAAATTTTTAAAGAGGTTAGATTTTATGATAACTTGGATGCAAAGACACAAAAAGTGGTTAGTAATTACAATATGGATAAGTACAATTGCATTCGTTGGAGCTGGATTCGTTGGTTGGGGTTCTTACGATTATGGAAAACAAGGTGGAGTAGTAGCTAAAATTGGAGATAGAGAAGTTACTGTTGAAGAGTATCAACAAGAGTATTCAAATCTTTATTCACAATATTCAAGAATGTTTGGTGATATGTTTAACAACCAAATAGCTGAGCAATTAGGACTTAAAGATATAGCTTATAATCAAGTTTTACAAAAAAATCTATTTATGGCTTATGGTGATTCTTTAGGATTAGATGTTACAGATGAAGAAATAGCTCGTGAGTTATTAAAATATGAAGCTTTCTTTAAAGATGGAAAATTTGATAAAGATACGTATTTAAAAGTTTTAAATCAAAATAGATTAACACCAAAACATTTTGAAGAATCTCTAAAAAGAACACTTTTATTACAAAAAGTTCAATCTTTATTTGAAGTAAATCCAACTTCTTGGGAAGTTGAAAATATAAGTAAATTATTATTTTTAGAAGATGATATAACAATAAAAATTTTATCTTCAAACGATGTAAAAGTTACTGTTGATGAAGAAGGTTTAAAAAAATATTGGGAAGACAATAAAAACTCTTATATGTCAGAAGTTACTTATGATTTAGAGATAAAAGAGATTCCATTTATAAACTCAAATTCAACAGAAGCTGAAATAAAAGAACAATACGAAAAATTTAAAATTGATTATAAACATGAAGATGGAAAAATCAAATCTTTAGAAGAAGCGACACCACAAATCAAAACAGATTTAGATGATAAATTTACAAAAACTGAAGCTTTAAAAATTTATTTAAAACTTAAAAAAGATGAAGAAAAATTTGATAAAACTTTAAATATTTTAGAATCAAAACTTCCATATTCACAAGAAAATATTGCAAAAATAAAAGAAGTGAAAAATGGTGAAGTTGTAAAACCATTTATGGAAAATGGAAAATATATTATAGTAAAAGTTGTAAAATTAAATCCTTCAAAAGTTTTAGATTTTGAACAAGCAAAAGCAAAAGCAACACAAGATTATGAGAAAGTTTTAAGAGCACAAAAACTTCAAGAACAAGCAAAAGCTGAACTAAAAGATTTTAAAGGTACTGATATTGCAGGAGTTACTAGAACTTCAAAAATTGCAGGATTATCTCAAGAAGAATCAACAAACTTTTTAAACCAACTATTTTTTGCTACAACTAAAGAAGGAGTGATTGGAATAGGGGATAAAATAGTTTTATATAGAATAAATAGTTCAAAAATAAAAGATTATGATAAAACAAAAGATCAAGCAGTAAAAAATGCAATAATGCAACTTCAAGAAACAGAATTGATGACAAATTTATTACAAAAATTAGAAAATATTTTTAATATCAAATCTTCAATCCAGACAAAGGAGTAATAAATTGAATAATATGAATGATACTTTTTTAACAATAAATATTGGTTCATCTGCAATAACAGCAGTTATTGCAAGACCAAAATATGATGCAGATAATAATATAGATATTTTAGGAGTTGGTATTAGTGAAAGTAAAGGTGTTAATAAAGGTTTGATTATTAACATTGAAGATGCTTCAAAAACTATAAAAGATGCTATTTTAAAAGCAAAAGAGAGCGTAGCAGAAGCAATAGGAACAACAGTTGTATCAATTTCTGGAAATTATACAAAAGGGATAAAAGGAAGTGGTGCAGTTAATGTTCCAAATGGTTTAGTAAGTGAAGCAGATATAAACCAAGCTATGCAAATGGCTTTATCAAATGCAATAATTCTTCCAGAATATGAAGTTGTTCATGTAATTCCACAATATTTTAGAATTGATGAAGAAGAAGTTGATAATCCTTTAAATATGAATGGTAACAGACTTGAAGTAGCAGTTTATATAGTTACAGCAAAAAGAAATGCTTTGATTAATATCAAATCAGCACTAAAAATATCAGGGATTGATGATGTTAAATTTGCTTTAGATTCGTATGTTTCATCATTAGCAGTGCTTGATGAACAACAAAGAAAATTTGGAGCAGTTGTTATAAATGTTGGTTCAACAACAACAGAATTTGTATATTTTAAAGGGAATTCTATTGTTTATAATGGATTTATTCCTGCTGGTTCAAAAAATATTACAAATGATTTATCTGTTATGCTTCATACTCCAAATTTATCTGCAGAAAAGATAAAAATTGAATATGGTTCATTAACAAGAGATTATTCAGCAAATAATGAAGTTGGCGCTACAAAAGTAACACTTCCAAGAACTGATGATGAAGATAGTTATACAGAAGTTGCACTTGATTATATCCAAACAATAATTCATGCTAGAGTTGAAGAGATATTAGTTTTAGTAAAAAATAGATTGAAAAAAAGTGCTTTACTTGATAATATTGGTTCAGGAATAGTTCTAACTGGTGGTATGAGCTGTCTTGGAGGAATAAAAGAATTAACTAAAAAGATTTTTGAAGGGATTCCTGTTAGTGTTTCAACTCCAAAAAATTTACCAAATAATTTTAAAATTAGTTTTGATGAAACAAATATGTCAACAGTAGTTGGTTTATTAATGTATTCTTTAGGAATAAATAGAAGTTATCAGTTAGATTCAGGTAAAAAACTTATTCGTCCTGTTAGAAAAGAGAGAGTTGTTGAGAAAGTAACTATACCAAATATGAATAATACAATGAATACAACAAATAGAGAGT
This sequence comes from Aliarcobacter butzleri, assembly GCF_900187115.1. Lineage (NCBI taxonomy): Bacteria > Pseudomonadati > Campylobacterota > Epsilonproteobacteria > Campylobacterales > Arcobacteraceae > Aliarcobacter > Aliarcobacter butzleri. Next base: position 1,380,364 of record NZ_LT906455.1, on the reverse strand, counting down.
ATATTCAAACAAAACAAAATAATGGAACAGTTTTAGAACCTTTAGTGAAAGATAAGAAAAAAGGTGTTTCTGGACTTTGGAATAAATTATCGGAGTGGTTTTAATGGAAAATTTATTTAGAGAAGATGATATTAGAGTAGATATGCCAAGTAAGGTTTTATCTAACAACCTTCCAAAAATTGCCGTAATTGGAGTTGGTGGAGGTGGTTGTAATATGATTAACCACATGATAGATGAAGGTTCACATAAAATCGATTTAATTGTTGCAAATACAGATTTAAAAGTTCTTCATGTATCAAAAGCTCCAAAAAAAATAGAGTTAGGTCATAAACTAAATAATGGTTTTGGTGCAGGAATGGATCCTGAAGTTGGAAGAAATTCAGCACTTGAAAGTTATGAAGAGATAAAAGAGACTTTAAAAGGTTCAGATATAGTATTTGTTGCTGCTGGTCTTGGTGGAGGAACTGGAACAGGTGCTGCTGCTATTATTGCAAAAGCTGCTAGAGAAGTAGGAGCTTTAACTGTTTCAGTTGTTACAAAACCATTTTCATTTGAAGGAAAAATGAGAGCAGGTTTAGCTAATCTTGGATTAGAAGAGTTAAAAAAAGTAAGTGATTCTTTAATTGTTATATCAAATGATAAATTAACAGAGATTGTTGATGCAAGTTTAGGTATAAAAAATGCTTTCAAAATAGTAGATAATATCCTTTATCAAGCTGTAAATGGTATGAGTGAAGTTATTTTAAATCCTGGAAGTGGTGCAGATATTAATGCCGATTTTGCTGATGTTAAAACTATTATGAAACATAAAGGTATAGCATTAATGGGAATTGGAAAAGCAAAAGGTGAAGAGGCAACTCAAAGAGCTTTAGAAAATGCTATAAACTCTCCATTATTAGAGAAAGTTCCTCTTGATGGAGCAAAAGGTATTTTAATTCACTTTACAGTAAATCCAGAAATTTCACTTTTAGCAATTAGTGATATTATGGAAACAGTTCATGAAAAAGTTGACCAAAATGCACAAATTATTTTTGGTACAACAACAGACGCAACTTTTGATAGAGATGAAGTGAAAATAACTATTATTGCAACTGGATTCGAGTCAAAAAATGAAGAAAAATCAGATTCTCAAGATCAAACAGAAGATATTGAATCAATCAAAATAGAAAATGCTGAAACATCTTTAGATACACCACCTTTGATGAGAGGTTATACTATTGAGTATCCATTAAATTAAGAGTTTAAACTTTAAAGTTTAAATCTCTTTTTTATATATCATCTTCGTCATCAGCTCTCATGTCTTCTAAATCTAACAATATATTTGTTGCTTCTTCTTGTGTTAATTTCCCTTTTTCAATTAAAGCTAAAGCTTCATTATAAAACTTTTTTATATCAAGCATATATTCTAATTCATTTTCTAAATCTGTACTTGTTTTTTTTGCAATTAATTTTTCTAAAGCATCTATTTCAGCTTGAACTTCTATTAAAACATCAGTTTTTAATATTTTCTCAAGTTCTTTAATTTTATTCATAAAATTCCTTTTTTATAAGATCTGTTTGACTAATTATATATAAATTTACTTATGATGAAGAAAGATTGAGTTTATAATATTTATATAAATTCTTAATTAAAACTTAATTCTTTAGATTTAAGGCTTTTATAAGCAGAATAATTAAAAAAATGAAAGATATTTAAAAAATATAAAATTTTACAAACACCATAAAATCGTATCTTTCATATAAATTTCGAAATTTATATAAAATTTATATCCATTTTTATATAGTTCAATCGTCTTATTGCTTAGAGAATATAATTCTCAGAATTAATATAAAGGATTGGAAATATGAAAAATAGATTTTTTATCTCTGTGGTAACATCATTAATATTAAGTAACAATGTTGTTAATGCAAAAGAGATAAGTTTACAAGAAGCAGTGGACAGCATAGTAAAAGAGTATAAAGTAACGTATATATCAAAGTCAAATAGTTTAAAAGATAAAAAAATTGATGAAAAGAAAATCAATTATAAAGAAAATGCTCTAAATAGTTTAAACAATATTTTAGAATCAAATGATTTAAAAGCAATAGAAGAAGATGGCGTAATATATATAATAGAAAAACCAAAAAAAACAACAAACTCTAAAACTACTATTTTAGAAGAGATTTCTGTAAATGATAAATATTTAGGAAGTACAACAGAAAATAGTGATTCATATACAACAGGAAGTATGAAAACAGCAACAAAACTTGATTTATCTATTAGAGAAACTCCACAATCTGTTATGGTAATAAGCCAACAAATGTTAGAAGATAGAAAAACAGATGAATTTTATACTTTGATAAAAAAAGTAACTGGTGTATCAGTAACTGAAGCTTTTGATGGAAGAGCAACTTATTATTCAAGAGGTTTTGATCTTGACTATTACTTACTTGATGGTCTTCCTGTAACACAGAATTGGTACACAATAAATAATTATAATATGGATGCTTATGATAGAGTAGAAATTGTAAAAGGTGCAAATGGGCTCATGGTAGGTGCAGGAAATCCAGCAGTTTCTATAAATATGGTAAGAAAACATGCAAATTCAAAAGTATTTAAAGGTGATATAGAAGCAAGTGGTGGTTCTTGGGATATGTATAAACTAAAAACAGATATTCAAACTCCTTTAAATGAAGATGGAAGTGTTAGAGCAAGATTAGTAGCAAGTTACAAAGACAAAAACTCTTTTATTGATAAAAAAAGTCAAGAAAATAGTTTAATTTATGGTATTGTTGATTCTGATATTACGGATAATACTACAATATCAGTAGGTGCTAGTTATGAAGAAAACAATAAAGATGGAGTTATGGGAGGAGGAGCTTCTTTACCTAGTTTTTATAGTGATGGAACGAAAACTAATTTTAGTCGTTCAAAAAGTTATATGTTTGATTGGAGTAAATGGGATACAAGTATAACTTCATATTTTACAGATGTAAAACACTATTTTGATAATGATATTTTATTAAATGCTTCTTATTCACATAATGAAATTCATACAAAAGATAGAATGGATACAAATATTCAAGGTAGTTTAAATAAAGATGGTTCAGGTTTAACAGCTGGTTGGGGTAAAAATCCAGAAAAAATAAAAAAAGATAGTATAGATATTTATGCTTCTATTCCATTTGAATTAGCAAAAAAAGAGCATGAAATAATTGTAGGAACACAATATAATAAAGAAAATGATAAAAAATATAAACCAGAATTTTCAGGAAAATACAATATTACTAATTACTTCACTCAAAATGGTAGTGAATTTACATCTGAACCAAATACTGGAAGTTCTATTTTAAGACAAGATGCAGATACAGAACAAAAATCGATTTATCTTACTGGAAAATTTGAATTAGTGGATGATTTAAAACTAATTATTGGTTCAAGACTTACAACTTGGGAATATGATAGTTATAGTTGGGATACAAATAGTAGAACTAAATATGACCATGATAATATATTTACACCTTTTGTTGGTTTAGTTTATGATTTAGATGAAAATCACTCTATTTATACGAGTTATACAGATATATTTCTACCGCAAGGTAATGTTAAAGATAAAAGTGGAAATATCTTAGACCCAAAAGAAGGAAGTAATTATGAAGCTGGTATCAAAGGTGAATATTTTGATAAAAAATTAAATGCTGGATTAACTTTATTTAGATTAGAACAAGATAATGTTGCTGAATCGATTAATGGCGTTTTTGTCGATGGTTCAAATGGAACTGAACAAGCTTATAAAAGTATGAAAGGTGTAACTTCTAAAGGAATTGAACTTGAAATTGGTGGAGAAATTACTGATAATTGGGATATTAGTGTAGGATTTACTCATTTTGAAGCAAAAGATGCCAATAAAGATAAAGTAAATACTACAACACCAAGAAATAATATAAATATATTTACAAAATATACAATAAATGATTTTAGTTTTGGAGCTGGAGTAAACTGGAAAAGTAAAGGATATGAAAAATCTGATACAAGAGAAATTACTCAAGATGCTTATGCAGTTGTTGATTTGATGGCTTCTTATAAATTTAATAAGAATTTATCAACACAATTAAATATCAATAATTTATTTGATAAAACATATTATATTGGATATGGTACATCTAGCTATAATTATGGTGATCCTGTTAATGGAATTCTTAGTTTAAAATATAAATTTTAATCTACAAAGAGGACTTTTTCCTCTTTGAATCTTCAACTTTACAGCTAAAATCTTTCTTAGGATAGTTTAGATACACTAAATTCTTAAAACTCTTATGGTTGGAATAAATTTTGAAAATAGAGACAAAAGTAGAAAAATTTAATGAACCTTTATATCTTGAAAGTGGAAGACTTTTAGAATCTTTTGAATTAATATATGAAACTTATGGTGAATTAAATAAAGATAAATCAAATGTAATTATTGTTTGTCACGCACTTTCAGGAAGTCATCATGCAGCTGGTCGATATGCTGATGAAGCAAAGCCAGGTTGGTGGGATAAATTTATAGGTGATGGAAAAGCAATAGATACTACAAAGTATTTTGTAATTTGCTCAAATACAATAGGAAGTTCGTATGGTTCGACAAATCCTTTGAGTATTAATCCAAGTACAAAAACAGAGTATAGATTAAAATTTCCAGTTATTACAATATCTGATATTGTAAAAGCTCAAATGAAATTATATGAAAGATTAGGTATAAAAAATGCCGTTGCAGTTGTTGGTGGAAGTATGGGAGGAATGCAAGCTCTTTGTTATTCAATAGAATATCCAAATTTTGCAAAACATATAATCGCATTAGCAACAACTGCATATACAAGACCTTGGGTTATTGGAATAAATAAAATAGCAATAGAGGCTATAAGACACGATAAAATTTTTAATAATGGAAACTATAAAAAAGAAGATTTAAAAGCTTTAGGACTTCCTGGACTTGCAGTTGGACGAATGGCAGGACTTATGATGTATCTAAGTCCAAACTTATTTAAAAATAAATTTGGTAGAGATTATGTAACAACTGATGGATTATATGAGCTTTTTGGAAGATTTGAAGTGGAAAAATATCTTGAATATAACTCTTATAGTTTTCCAAAATTTTTTGATCCACTTTCATATTTATATATTTGTAAAACGATAAATATTTTTGATGCTGGAAGAAATAAAGATAAGCTAGAAGATTCATTTGATAAAATTCAAGCAAAACTGCATCTAATAGCTTTTAGTGATGATATGTTATTTTTCCCTGAAGAGATGGAAGAAATAAGAGATATTATGATGAAACTTGGACGGAAAGATCAAGTTACGTATAAACTTATAAATAGTAACTCTGGACATGACTCTTTTTTAGTTGAAGTTGAAAAATTTCAAGATTATGTAAAAGATATTTTAAAGGATAATGAATGAAAGAAAATTTAGAAAAAGTAAATTTTGAAGATAAAATCTCAAATGCAAAAGAGTTTTTAGAAAAACTTTCAAATCCTGAAATTACACTTAGTGATTCTATAAAACTTTATAAAGATGGTATAAAAGAATTAGAAGTTGCACAAAAACTTCTTGATGAAGCAAAACTTGTTTTTTCAATAGAGAGTAAAGATTAGATAGATTTTTAAGGAGACAATTATGGTAAAAAAATATAAAGTAATAGACAATTTTATTTCCAAAGAAGCTTTAAGTGGTATATTACTTTTATTTGTAACCTTATTTGCCATAATTGTTGCCAATTCTAACTTTGGTGATTTTTACTTTAATTTATGGGATAAACCTTTAGGTGTTGCTATTGGCGATTTTATTATATCAATGCCTCTTCGCCTTTGGATAAATGATGGTTTAATGGCACTATTTTTCCTTATGGTGAGTCTTGAAATAAAAAGAGAGTTACTAATAGGAGAACTTGCAAGTGTTTCAAGAGCGATGTTTCCTTTTGTTGCTTCTTTAGGTGGAATGATAGTTCCAGCTTCAATTTATATTGCTTTAAATCCAGATAATTTTATTGGTTTTGGAATCCCAATGGGAACTGATACTGCTTTTGCGATTGCTATGCTTATATTACTTGGAAAAAGAGTAAATACTGCACTTAAATTATTCCTTGTTGCTCTTGCTGTTATAGATGATTTAGGAGCTATTATTGTCGTTGCAACAGTTTATACAAGTGAATTAAAATTAGAATATTTTTTACATGCTGCTTTTGTTTATGGTTTAATTTGGCTTTTGAACTATTTTGATGTAAAAAAACTCTCTTTTTATTTATTTTTAGGTATTTTTTTATGGATATTTATCCATGAAACAGGAGTTCACGCGACAATTGCGGGAGTTTTATTAGCTTTTGCTATTCCTATTAGTTCAAGAATGAATGAAAAAAAATTTATAGAAAAAACTAAAGCTGATTTAGAAGAGTTTGAAAGATGTATGGATGATAAACCAATATTAAATCATAGACAGATAAATGCTTTAGAAGGAATTGCATATGGATATGATAGAGTTCAAAATCCACTTATCAGATTAGAACACGATTTACACGGTTTTTCAGCATTTTTTATTATGCCAATATTTGCATTTTCAAATGCAGGAGTTTTATTGGATTTTTCTACTGTTTGGACAAATTGGATGATAGTTTTAGGTGTAGCACTAGGATTATTAGTAGGAAAACCTTTGGGAATTTTTGGATTTACATATGCTGCAACAAAGTTAAATATCATAAAAAAACCAAAAAATATCTCTTGGTTTGAAATAATATCTGTTGGATTTATTGCTGGTATTGGATTTACAATGTCTATATTTATTGCGAATTTAGCATTTATTGATGAAGATACTATCTCTGCTATAAAAATAGGAATATTTACAGCTTCATTTATGGCAACAGTTATAGGAATGATATTAATTTCTATAAATTATAAATTTAAAATATCTAAAGCATAACAAAACATATTAGATTACTCTAAAGAGTAATCTGATAACTTAACAAATTTAAAACCTTTATTTTTTAACTCTTTTATTGCACTTATCATACCAGTTCTTGTTCCTGAATTTGGATGATTAAAATGTACAATTATTATTTCTCCACCTTTTGCTTTTAAAAATGTTTCTTCAACTTTTTTTGCACTAAATGTTGCTCCAGCATCTCCTAAAATTGAAAAACCAATAACTTCATGGTCTAAATCATTTGCTATTTTTACAGCTATTTCATCATAATAAGCAGTTCCTGAACGAAAATATTTGGGTCTTTTTTGTGTAATTGATTCAATTTTTCTGGCATTTAATTCAATTTCATCAATTAATTCATCAATATTTTTTGTTCCAGAAATCTTATAAATAGATTTTCCATTTACTGAAGCTGGTTTATGAAGTAATCCATGATTTGCTATTTCAAAAAGAGGATTATTTGCTAAAACTTTAAAATCTTCTAAATTTTTATTTATCCATCTTGCATTTACGAAAAGTGTTGCAGGAATTTGCTCTTTTTCCAAAAATAATATCAAATCTTTATCGTATTGCATTCCATATAAACTTCCACAAGCATCCATTGTTATTGCTAAAACTTTTTCTTTTGTTTTTAATTTTGTTTTAACTCCTGTTACATTTTCTTTCCACTCTTTTGGAATTTGATTTTTATATTTTATATTTATAGATTTTTTTAACTCTTCATATTCATTATAATTTGTAGAATCAGAATATAAATTTGTAAATAAAAAGAATAATACAAAGAAAATAAATCCTCTATTTTTCAAATAAGTTTTATTTTGTTTTATCATTTATATTTTCCTTTTTTAATTAATAACAAATATTATGAAAACATTGCATAACACAATCTTAAGAGCTTTTTCGATACAATATCCAAATTTTATAATATATATGGGGAATTTTTTATGCCAAAAAGAGAAGATATAAAATCTATTTTACTTATTGGTTCTGGACCAATTGTTATTGGTCAAGCGTGTGAGTTTGACTACTCAGGAACTCAAGCTACAAAAACGCTAAAAGAACTTGGATATAGAGTTGTTTTAATTAATTCAAATCCAGCTACAATCATGACTGATCCAGAATTTGCTGATAAAACATATATTGAACCAATTACAGAAGAAGTTGTTGCAAAAATAATTGAAAAAGAGAATATTGATGCTATTTTACCTACTATGGGAGGACAAACAGCATTAAACGTTGCTACTTCTATGTACGAAAAAGGGATGCTTGAAGGTATCAAGTTTTTGGGGGCACATCCTGATTCTATTAAAAAAGGTGAAGATAGACATCTTTTTAATGAAGCTATGAAAAAAATTGGTATGGATTTACCAAAAAGTGCGAATGCTTATACTTTAGAAGAAGCTATAAAAGTGGCAAAAGAGATTGGATTCCCTGTGATTTCAAGAGCTTCATTTACCCTTGCTGGTGGAGGAAGTGGAGTTGCTTATAATATGGAAGAGTTTAAGGTTCTTGCTGCATCTGGAATTGAAGCATCTCCAATAAATGAAATTGAAATTATGGAATCTATGCTTGGATGGAAAGAGTATGAAATGGAAGTTATCAGAGATAGAAATGATAACTGTATTATCGTATGTTCTATTGAAAACTTAGATCCAATGGGAGTTCATACAGGAGATTCTATAACTGTTGCTCCAGCTCTTACTCTTACAGATAAAGAGTATCAAGATATGAGAAATGCATCTTTTGCAATTTTAAGAGAAATTGGAGTTGATACAGGTGGATCAAATGTACAATTTTCTATCTGCCCAAAAACAGGAAGAATGATTGTAATTGAGATGAATCCAAGAGTTTCAAGATCTTCTGCTCTTGCATCTAAAGCAACAGGTTATCCAATTGCAAAAGTAGCAACACTTTTAGCTGTTGGATTTACACTTGATGAAATCACAAATGATATTACAGGAACTGCTGCTTCGTTTGAACCTGTAATTGATTATATAGTTACAAAAGTTCCAAGATTTACTTTTGAAAAATTCCCTAAAGCTGATTCAACTTTAACAACTTCTATGAAATCTGTTGGTGAAGCAATGGCAATTGGAAGAACATTTAATGAATCTATTCAAAAAGCACTTTGCTCAATGGAAACTGGTCTTGTTGGATTTGATAGAATTTTAGATAAAGATTTAGACTTTATTAAAAAAGAGATTAGAAGACCAAATGATAAAAGACTTTTATATCTAATGGAAGGTATGAGACAAGGTTTATCAAATGAAGAAATTTTTGAATTATCAAAAATTGACCCTTGGTTTTTAACTAAATTTAGAGAAATCCATGATTTAGAAAAATCAATAGATTCATCAATTTTAACAAATGCTGATTTTATGAGAAAAGTAAAATCAAACGGTTTTAGTGACAAAATGATTGCTAATTTAATAGGTAAAACTGAAGAAGATATCTATCTTGCAAGAAAAACTTTAGATGTTGATTTTGAATATAATGAAGTTGATACTTGTGCTGCTGAATTTAAAGCTTTAACTCCATATTTATATTCAACTACAAATGTAACAAAACTTCCAAAAATAGATAAAACTGAATCAACTGATAAAAAAGTTATGATTATTGGTGGAGGACCAAATAGAATAGGGCAAGGTATTGAGTTTGACTATTGTTGTGTTCACGCTTCATTTGCTTTAAATGAAATGGGTGTAAAAACTATAATGTATAACTGCAATCCTGAAACTGTTTCAACAGATTATGATACTTCTGATATTTTATATTTTGAACCAATTGATTTTGAACATGTAAGAAGTGTAGTTGAAAAAGAGAATCCAGATGGTGTTATCGTACATTTTGGTGGACAAACTCCATTAAAACTTGCAAATGCTTTAACAAAAGCTGGAGCAAAAATTATTGGAACAACAGCTGAAGTTATTGATTTAGCTGAAGATAGAAAAAAATTCTCTGCATTTGTTGAAAAAATCGGTTTATTACAACCAGAAAATGGAACAGCTGTTGAAGTTACTGAAGCGATAGAAATTGCTGAAAAAATCGGTTATCCAGTATTAGTTAGACCATCATTTGTACTTGGTGGAAGAGGTATGAAAATAGTTTATTCAACTGATGAATTAAAACAATATATGGATGAAGCAGTTTCTGTTTCAAATGATGCACCAGTTTTAATAGATAAATTCCTTGATAGAGCAATTGAACTTGATGTTGATTGTATAAGTGATGGAAAAGAAGTTTATATTGGTGGAATTATGCAACATATTGAAGAAGCTGGAATTCACTCAGGTGACTCTGCTTGTTCATTACCTCCTGTTTCTATTAGTGATGATTTAATAAAAGAGTTAGAGACTAAAACAAAAGAGATGGCTTTAGGTCTTGGTGTAGTTGGACTTATGAATACACAATATGCAATTCATAAAGGTCAAATATATTTAATTGAAGTAAATCCAAGAGCTTCTAGAACAGTTCCATTTGTATCTAAAGCAACTGGAATGCCATTAGCAAAAGTAGCAACTAGAGTTATGTGGGGTGAAAGTTTAAGAAATGCACTTGCTGTTTATGATAAAAATATTGTTTTTGAAGATAATAATGTATTAAAACCAAGACTTAAAAATCATGTTGCTGTAAAAGAAGCTGTTTTCCCATTTAATAAATTAAATGGAGCTGATTTACTTTTAAGTCCAGAGATGAAATCAACTGGTGAAGTTATGGGAATTTCTGATAATTTTGGAATGGCATTTGCAAAATCTCAAAGTGCTGCTAAAAATAAACTTCCTAAAAAAGGAAAAGTATTTATCTCTTTATGTGATTTAGACAAAGAATTTGCTCCAAGTATTGCAAAAGGTTTGACTGAAAATGGTTTTACAGTTGTTGCAACAGGTGGAACACATAAGATTATTGAAGAAGCTGGAATTGATTGCGAAAAAGTATTAAAAGTAAGTGAAGGAAGACCAAATATTACTGATTTACTTACAAATGGTGATATTGCAATGGCAATAAATACAAGTGGAGATCAAGAATCATCAAAAGATGATGGAAAAGAGATAAGAAGAGCAGTTTTAAGAATGAATGTTCCATACTTTACTACTGTTGCAGCTGCATTTGCTGCAGTTGAAGCTATCAAAGTTTTAAAAACAAATGATGTTTCAACTCCAAAATCAATCCAAGAGTTTTTAGAAAACTAATGGACTCAGCTCTAGTTTATCTAGTTCAAACAGATACAACAGTGGGTTTTTCATCATCAAATGATGAAAAACTCTCAGCTATCAAAAAAAGACCAAATTCAAAAAAGATTTTAAATACAGTTGATACTTTTTTTACTTTAAATAAAAATGCAAGAGTTCCAAAAAATTTTAGAAAACTTGTTAGAAATAGTAAAAAAACTACTTTTATATATCCAAATTTAAACTCTTTTAGAGTTGTAAGTAAAGATTGTAAATTTTATGATTTTATCTCAAAATTTTCTGTACTTTATTCTACTTCTGCAAATGAAACAACAAAAAATTTTGAGATAAATTATGCTTCAAAAAATGCCGATGTAATAGTAGAAAATGGCGATGGTTTTTATGAAACAACTGCTTCTTCTATAATAAAACTTTCTAAAAATAGATTTAAGAAATTACGATAATATCATTATTTGATACTTCTCTTTTAAGCAAAAACAAACTCAAACTAAACTATAATCTATTTCTTTTTTTGACCCTGTCGTCTAGTGGCCAAGGACGTTAGGATTTCCTCCTAAACACGCAAGTTCGAATCTTGCTGGGGTCGCCATCTATATGTTAGGAAAATTTAAAATCTACAAAATATGAGTTCTTTAGCTATTAGTTTATTATCATCTTTATTAGTAGGTTTTTATATAAAATCCTTAAAAATTGGCTTCAAAAAAGATCTTTTTATATTTATTTTCTCAAACTATCTTACTGCAATATTTTTATCTTATTTTTTATTTCATATCCAAATACAAAAAATAAATTTTGAACTTTATAATTATAAACTTATAGCTATTACTGGTTTTTTATTACCAACAATTTTATATTTTTTAAATAAATCTTTAGAAACTTCAGGACTTGCAAGAACAGATATTTTTCAAAGATTATCTTTGATAATACCAATAATTCTAAGTTTTGTACTTTTTGGTGAACATTTTTCATATAATAAAGCAATAGTAATTGTTTTAACTTTCATAAGCATTTTTCTTATTTTAGGAAATAAAAGTGCAAATAGTAGTTTTAAAAATATATATTATTTATTTGCTGTATTTTTAGGATATGGAATCGTCGATACTTTATTTAAACAAATAGCTATAAATAAATCAGCAGATTTTATCACAACATTATTTTTAATTTTTATTTGTAGTGCGATAGTTTCTCTATTTTATATATTTATTTTTAAAGGTAAAACCAATTTCAAATATTTCTTTTTAGGAATATTTTTTGGAATTTTAAACTTTTCAAATATCTATTTTTATATAAAAGCACACAAAGCTTTTGCTCAAAGTCCTACTTTAGTTTTTATCACAATGAATTTAGGAGTTATTATTGGTGGGACTTTAATTGGAAGATTTTATTTCAAAGAAAAACTTTATAAAAGTACAATTTATGGTATATTCCTTGCTATTTCTTCTATAATTTTATTAGCTTTAATACAATTAAAAATATGGTAAAAAGATAATATTTGATATTATAGTAAATTGAAATTAGCAATAGGAACAAAATGCTCAAACAAAACAAACTTACAAAAGATATTCTAATTTTAGGTTTTGCTATATTTTCTATGTATTTTGGTGCAGGAAATATTATATTTCCTCCATATTTAGGACTTAGTTCTACAAATGATTGGGAAATTGCATTTGTATCATATTTTATTGCTGATATTGGTTTTGCTACTTTAGCAATGTTTGCACTACTTAAAGTTGGTGGACATATTGAATATTTAACTCACAAGATAGGAACTATTGCTGGAATATTATTAACTTCTTCGATAATTTTATCTATTGGTCCATTAATTGCACTTCCAAGAACAGGTGCTACAACTTATGAAATGTTAGTTGTTCCATTTTTTGGTGATAATCTAACAAATTCTATAATAACATCTGTTATTTATTATGGTTTAATATTGATTTTTACATTAAAACCAACAACAATGATAGAAATTTTAGGGAAATTTTTAACACCAACTCTTTTTATTGGTTTAATTATTGTAATAATCAAAGGAATAATAACTCCTTTTGGAGATGTTTCTTCTGTACAATCGTCTAAAAATGTTATTCTCGAAGGAATGTTAGCAGGTTATCAAACTTTAGATGTTTTAGCTGCATTAGCTTTTGGAATTATTATAATAAAAGCAGTTTCAGATAAAGGAGAATATGAATCTCCTATCTTAAGATATAAATTAATAGGATATGCTTCTATTGTTGCAGCGATATTTATATTTATAATATATTTTGGATTGACATATTTAGGAGCTACAACTTCTACAACTTATACAGTAGATATAGAAAGAGCTTCTTTATTAAATAATATAATTTTTCATCTATTTGGAAGCGCTGGAAATTTACTTTTAGGAATAATTGTTTTTTTAGCTTGTTTTACAACTGGTTCTGCGCTTACAAGTTTAACTGCTGAGTATTTTTCAAAACTTTCTCATAGAAGAATTTCTTATACGACTTTGATTTTTGTTGTTACAATATTTAGCATAATAATTACAAATATTGGGTTAGAGTTTATTATCTCTTTTGCATCTCCTATTTTAGCTGTTGTTTATCCTGGTGCAATAGTTTTAGTTATTCTAATATTTTTTGAAAAAAGTATCAAAAATGATAACATTTATAAATTTGCGAGTTTTGGAGCAATGGGATTCTCTCTTTTAGAGGTTATCTCTGAAAAAACTCTACATATAGAATTTTTATCAAAATTACCTCTATTTGAATATGGTTTTTCTTGGATATTAGTTTCAATTATTTTTGGAATTATTGGAGCTTTTATTCCTCAAAAAGATAATTTGTAACCAAATTGTAACCATAATCTTTTACTAAGCAAAATTAGATAAAATGGCGAAACTTTTGCTAATAAGATATCAATAAAAAGGATTTATTTTGATACAAAAACCAATTATTTCATATTTTTACGGTTTTTTTGCCGTTTGGTTTATCGCTACTATATTACTTTTTCTTTATGGTGGTTTTTTTGCTGTTTATCAAGGAACAATTCTTTCTGTTCTTGAATTATCTTTATCTTTTGATAATGCAGTTGTTAATGCAACTATTTTAGCAACAATGGCTCTTGTTTGGAGAAAAAGATTTTTAATTTGGGGTATGATTATTGCTGTATTTGGAGTAAGATTCGTATTTCCTATATTGATTGTATATTTTTCTACACCTATGGGATTTATAGATTCATTTAATCTTGCTGTTACAAATCCAGATGAATATGAAAGAATTATAGAGAGTTCTCACCACGTTATTATGTCTTTTGGTGGAATGTTTTTGTTGATGTTATTTTTAAAATTTATTTTTGATGAGAATAAAGATTTACACTGGATAAAATCAATTGAAAATTTTGCTACAAAAATATCTAAAATAGGTGATGTAAAGATTTTATTTATTTTATTTTTAATGTTAGGGATTACATATATAGCACCAAATCAAGTTGTGATGGGTGATAATATGGTTAATGTAAATAAAATAGAAATTCTTGCGCCTATGATTATTGGTGTGATTGCTTTTTATATGATAGAGTTTTTAAAAGGTTTTATTGAACATAAAAATGAAGAAGAATCAGATTCTAAAATAACTCAAGTAAGTGGTGGTTTTATATCTTTTATGTATCTTGAACTTATTGATATGAGTTTCTCTTTAGATGGAGTTTTAGGTGCATTTGCAATTACTCAAAATATAGTGATTATTATGTTAGGACTTGGTATTGGAGCTATGGCTGTTAGGTCTTTAACAATTTATATGGTTGAAAGAGATGTTGTATCAAAATATATCTATTTAGAACATGGAGCAATGTGGTCAATTGGACTTTTATCTTTATCAATGTTAGTTCAGATATTTCACCACTTACCACCAATGCTTGTAACAACTTTTGCTATTGTTCCAATAACTTTAGCATTTATTCATTCTATTTATAAAAATAAAGAGTTTATTTTAGATTCAAAAGAAAATGAGCAATAATCAAGCTCTTTTTCTTTTAAAGTAGATTACTGTCCCAAATAAAGATATAACTCCAAATAAAAACATTGGAGTTAAGTATGTTAGTGCAATAGAAAAACTAATATCTTTTAAAAATATCCCTTTTATCAATTCCAAATAATATTTTAAAGGTATAAAATCTGTAAATGGTTGCAACCATTGAGGCATATTTGATACTGGAGTTGCAAAACCTGAAAGTAAAAAAGATGGTAACATAACCACAAAACTTCCTAAAATTGCTTGTTGTTGAGTATTTGAAATTGATGATATAAAAAGTCCAATTCCTGACATAGAAAATAAAAAAACAGTTGCACTTAAATATAATAACCAAATTGAGCCATTTAAAGGTACTCCAAAAAAATAGATTGCTACAAAAAGTATAAATGTTGATTCTAAAACACTTATAAATAAAGCAGGAAGAAGTTTTCCTAGTAAGATTTCAATAGAACTAAGTGGAGATACAAGTATTTGTTCAAAAGTTCCTAATTCTTTCTCTCTTGCTATTGATAATGAAGTTAAAAGCATAGCAACAACCATTGAAATTGAGGCAAATAATGATGGAACAATCCACCAAAAGTTTTCTAAATTTGGATTATAAAAATTTCTTGAAATAATATTTATTTTACTATTGAGTTGCTCTTTTTTATAATGATTTAAAATTATTTGATTTAAATATCCTTCAACAATTTGAGAAGTATTTGAGCGTCTTCCATCAAAAATAACTTGAATTTTTGAGCTTCCTTTTTCTAAATCTTTTGAAAAATCTGACGGAATAACTATAAAAGCAATAACTTTTTGTCTATCTATTTCATATTTCCCATCTTCATAACTTTTTACAATATTTAGGGATTTTATATAACTTGAACTTCCCAAATCTTTTATTAACTCTTTACTTTTATAACTATCATCTTGATTTAAAAGAGCTAAATTTATGTTTTTTACTTCAAGTGTTGCAGCAAAAGAGAATAGTATTACTTGAACAATTGGAGGAAGAACAACTACCATTAGACTTTTTTTATCATTTTTGATTGCTAGAAATTCTTTTTTTATTAAAGCAAATAGTCTTTCAAACATTATAAAGCCTTTTTTGATTTTTTTAAAACAAATGCAAAAAGTAAAGCTGATATTAAAATCATTACAAAAGCATCAAAAATAAAAATTTCATAAATATTTCCTGCTAAAAATATTGTTTGAAGTGATTCAACAAAATATCTAGCAGGAATTATTGAAGTTATATATTGTAGCCATTGTGGCATATTTCCTATTTCAAATAAAAAACCAGAAAGTATAAATGCAGGTAGAAATCCAACAATCAATGACATTTGTGCAGCAACAAATTGATTCTTTGCTAATGTAGAAATGAGTAAACCGATACTTAAAGATGAAAAAAGATAAATAGAACTTAATATTATTAAAATAAAAAAACTTCCCATAAATGGTATCTTATACCAAAAATATGCAACGATGAAACACAAAAGCATAGAAAACATTCCTAAAATAAAGTAAGGAATGAGTTTTCCTATAAGTATTTCACTCATAGTTGCAGGAGTTGCCATAAGTGCTTCCATTGTTCCTCTTTCCCATTCCCTTGCTATTACAAGTGCAGTCAAAAGTGTACCTATTAAAGTCATGATTATAGCAATAGAACCAGGAAGCAAAAAGTATCTACTTGAAAGAGGAGGGTTGAACCAATATCTTGATTCTAAAATGATATTTTCTTTATTATAAATATTATTTGCTTTTGCCCAAAGTTTTATTACTGCACTAATATAATTTTGAGCTAATCCTGCACCATTTGGTTCTGTTCCATCTGTAATTATTTGAATATCGTATTTAGAATTTTTACCAAAATCATTATTTAAAGTTAAAATGGCTTTTATTTTACTTTTTTGCATTTGTTCTAAATAGATATTTTTATCTTTACTTAAATCAACTTCAAAAAAGTTTGAACTAATAAATGAAGAAATTAATTTTTGAGATAATTCACTATTACTTTTAGAAATAATAGCTATTGGAATTTTTCTAGCATCAAGAGATACCGCATAACCCATTAAAAATAGTAAAATCAAAGGTAAAATAAAAGCTATTAAAATAGAGCTAGGATCTCTAAAAACTTGTAAACTCTCTTTATAAGTTAAAGCCTTTAATCTTTTTAAATTCATTTATAAATCTTCTTTATCATATTTTTTAACTAAAGTGATAAAAGCATCTTGCATAGAAGCATTAGGTCCAACAAGACCTTTTAATTCATCAGGCGTTCCACTAGCTATATTTTTACCTTTATAAATAAGCATTATCTTATCACAATACTCAGCTTCATCCATAAAATGAGTTGTTACCATGATTGAAACTCCTTTTTTAACCATTCCATTTATATGTGTCCAAAACTCTTTTCTAGTGATTGGATCAACTCCTGAAGTTGGTTCATCTAAAAATAAAACTTTTGGTTCATGCATAACAGAACATGCAAGTGAGAGTCTTTGTTTTATTCCTAAAGGTAAAGAATTTGCATTTAGATGCAAATAGTTTTTAAAATCAAAGATTTCTATCATCTCTTCTATTTTTTCTTCTCTTTTTTTGTTTTTTAGTCCATATATTCCTGAGAAAAAATCTAAATTATCTTTTATTTTTAAATTTCCATATAAAGAGAATTTTTGTGCCATATAACCAATAGAGTTTTTTATATTTGAATTTGATTTATATAAATCTTCTCCTAATACTTTAGCTGTTCCAAAAGTAGGGGTTAATAAACCACAAAGCATTTTAAATGTTGTAGATTTTCCTGCACCATTTGGACCTAAAAATCCAAATATTTCACCATTTCCTATCTCAAAATCTATATTATCAGTTGCAATAAAATTACCAAATTTTTTAGTTAAACTTTTTGCTTCTATCAATTTTAAACTACTTTTTTCAATATTTTTCATATTTTCTACAAGTTGTGAATGAGCTTTTGTTTTCATATTTAAAATATCAACAAAACAATCTTCAAATATTGGCTCAATTGCTTCTATTTTTACATCTTCTCCAAGTTTATAGATAAATTCTTTTGATAAAGTTGTATTCTTTTTTAGATTAATTCTTATTTTTGAACCAACTAAAACAGCATCTAAAATTTCATCTTGTTCCAAAATTTTTGTAAGAGTTTCTCTTTTTTGTAAGAATATTCCATTTATTAAAAAAACTCTATCTTTCATATTTTTTTTTAAATTTTGAGGAGTTCCTTGATAAAGACAATTTCCTTCATTTAATAAAATTACTTCATCACAATTTTGAGCTTCATCCAAATATGAAGTACTCCAAACAACTGCAATATCATCTTCTAAAAGTTTTTGTACTATTTCCCACAGTTCAATTCTAGAAATTGGATCAACTCCAACTCCTGGTTCATCAAGTAAAAGAAGTTTTGGTTTTTTTATCAAAGCACAAGCAAGACCAAGTTTTTGTTTCATTCCACCAGAAAGTTTTCCTGCTAATCTATCTTGAAATTTTTTTAAAGAAGTAAAAGTTAAAAGCTCATCAATTCTATTATTTGAATTTTCAATATTTTGTAAATCACTATAAAGTTTTAAATTTTCATAAACAGTTAAATCTTCATATAAACCAAATTTTTGAGGCATATATCCAATTTGTTGTAAAAAATCACTAGAAGTATTTGGCATATTATAATTTAAAACTTTTAGTTCACCAAAAGTAGGGGCTAATAAACCTGTAAGCATTCTAATTAGAGTTGTTTTTCCTGCTCCATCAGGTCCTACAATTCCTGTTATTTTTCCACTAAAAATAGAAAAGTTTATTTTTTTTATAGCATTTGTATTATCTGTAAAGGTTTTTTCTAAATTTGAAGCACTAATTATTTGCATTATTTTGCGCTATTTTTAAAGTTACAGGCATACCTTGTCTTATTTTATCATCAGGATTTTTTACTATAACTCTAAAGCTATAAACTAAATCAGCTCTTAATTCTTGAGTTTCAATGTTTTTAGGAGTAAATTCAGCTACTGGAGAAATAAATCCAATAACTCCCTCATAATTTTCACTTCTCGAATCAGTTTGAATAGACATTTTCAAACCAGGTTTTATATTGCCTAGATTTTTTTCATCAATATATGCTCTTACCCAAAATTCATCAGTTTTTGCAATTTCTAAAATACTTTCACCAGCATTTGTAATAGCGCCAATTTCTTTAAATCTTGTAAGAATAACTCCATTAACTGGAGCTTTTATAATTGAATCATTTAAATCAATTTTTAGTTTTTCAGCTTGAATTTCTAATGATTTTAAATTTGATTCTTGAATTTTTATATCTTCGTCTCTATAACCATTTTTTCTTAATTCATAAAGAGCTTTTGCTTTATCTAAAGTTGCTAAGGCTTGTTTATAGTTTAGTTGAGAAATTGTAAAATTTTCTTCAGAAGTTGATTTAGTTTTAAATAAATTTGCTTGTCTATTATAGGTATCTTTTGTTTTATTAAGATTTTCTATAGCTTCTTCCATTGCTGCTTTTGCTTCTAAAATCTCTTCTTGTCTATAACCTGTTTGTAACTTTGATAGTTCAAGTTTTGATGCAAAAACCTTTTCATTCAACTCTTCTAGTGATTTTTCTAAACTAGCTGTATCAAGTTTTACTAAAACTTCGTCTTTTTTGACAATTTGACCTTCATCTTTTGTTATATTTTCAATTTTTCCTAAAAATCTAAATCCAACATTTACAGTTCTTGTATCTATATTTCCATAGAATGTGAGGTTATTTTCATTTTTTAAAAATATATTTGAGTAGATTTTATAAGAAATAAAACTTATCAGTAGAATAATTAGTGCAATAGTTAGTTTTTTCTTCACTTTAAAATCCTTCTATCATAATAGAAGAATTGTAACTCAACTCTTCTTAAAATATCTTGCTAGAAAGATACTTTATTTTTTTACAATAACCATATTTAAAGATGATTTTTGTACAACTAAAGCTTTTGTATCTGGAACTACAGAAAGAGAATTTATACTTTTAATTTTATTTTTATAAATGTACATATCTTTTTCTAACTCTTCAATTCTTTTATTTAATTGTAAGATGATATCAACACCAGCTAAATTTACACCCAAATCTCTTGTTAAAGTTAAAACATATCTAATATGATCGATGTCTTTTTGAGAATATAGTCTTATTTTGCCATTTGTTCTTGAAGGCTTTATTAAACCTTCTCTTTCGTATTGTCTTAAAGTTTGAGGATGAATATTTAAAATCTCTGCAACAGCAGAGATTAAATAAACTGGTTCTATATAGCTATTTGTTTCCATAAAAAAACCTTTTATTTTTCAGGAAGCTTTGCTTCTAACATTTTTACCAATTCAGAATCTAAATCTTCAAGTTTTGGTAAAACAATATTTGCTTTTAAGTATAAATCGCCTCTTGTTCCAGTTTTTCTATTTAAAACACCAAGTTCTTTTACTCTAAATTTTTGGTTTTGTTTTGTATTTTGTGGAACTTTTAATGTAATATCTTTATGAATTGTTTTTATCTCAATTTTTCCACCAAATAGAGCTGTTTTTAAAGGAACATCAAAATATTTAGATAAAGTATCACCTTCTCTTGTATATTCAGGACTTTTTGCAACATTAATTTTTAAAATTAAATCACCTTTTTGTCCTTGATAAGATTTTCCTTTTCCTTTTGCTCTAATTTTTTGTCCATCTTCAATTCCTTCTGGAATTTTTACATCAAATGAATCGCTATTTAAAGAGATATGTTGTTTTCCACCAAGGATTGAAACATCAAAAGGAATAGTTATTTGAGCATTAGTATCTAAGTCAGGTTCACTAAACCCTCCAAATCCACCAAATCCTCCTCTTGAAAATCCTGAACCTCCAAATCCACCAGATTGACCAAACATTTGTCTTAAAATTTCATCTAAATCTACATTTGAACCTTGTGATCTTGCAAAATCTTGGAAGTGTTGACCTCCAAACATTGAATCACCATATTGGTCATATTGTTGTTTTTTCTCTGGATTACTTAAAACTTCATAAGCTGCGTTGATTTCTTTAAATTTGTCTTCTGCTCCTGCTTCTTTATTTACGTCAGGATGATATTTTCTTGCTAGTTTTCTATAAGCTTTTTTTATCTCTTCAGCACTAGCATTTTCATTTACTTCTAATGTTTCATATAAACTTTTTGCCATTTTATTATCCTATAATTATTATATAAATATTTAATTTTTAAAGGATAATTATATCAAAAGGTTGAGTCAATGTCAATCAACTATTGTTTGGTAGAAGAATTCTAAAATGAGCGCCTTCATAATTTTTATCGTTATAAGTGAATTTTTCATTAAAGGCGATTATTTCACCTTTCATGCTAGATTTTATAATCTTTCGAGTCATATAAAGACCAAGTCCTGTACCTTGGAATTTGTGTTTTGTAGTGAAATAAGGTTCGAAAATCTTATCACTGATCTCTTTATCTATTCCGCCTGCATTATCAATAATAGAAATTTCTACATTATTTATAGATTGTCTTGTTGAAACTTTTATTAATCTAAGTTCATCTATATCTTTAGTTGAATTTAGTGCATCTTTTGCATTGTGCAAAATATTTATTAAAGCTTGGCTAAACTCATTTGAGAAATTATAAATATAGATATCATCATCTAAATCTAACTCAATTCTTATTTTATTTTCATTTAATATAGTTTGAATTAATGAAATATTATTTTTTATATTTTGGCTCAAATTAAATAGTGATTTTTCTTTGTCTTCTTTTAAAAAATCTGTAAAAACATCAATTGTATTTGATAAATGCTCTGTTGTATTTGAGATTAGTTTCAATGAATCAAGTAATATTTCATCTGTTAATAGATTCATCTCTTTTTTTAATTTTGCATTTGTTGCTGCAATAGAGATAATATTTAAAGGTTGTCTCCATTGATGAGCAATATTTCCTATCATTTCTCCCATTGCAGCAAGTTTTGATTGTTCAGCTAGTAAAGTTTCTTTTCTTTTTATTTCACTTATATCAATAATAGTTAAAATTTTAAAAGTTTGATTATTTAAAATAGTATCTTTTATATTTATTAAGGCTTTGAATGAACTTTTGTTTTCTCTAAAAATAGTAGTTTCAATAGGCTTTTCATTTATTTCATCTAAAATTTTTTTGTTAAAAATCAATTCTTCAAAGTGTTTTCCGATTAAATCGTTTTTTGAAGAGTGTTTGAAAAGGTCGATAGCAATTTTATTACAATCGACTATTTTATTATCTTTAAATAATATTATAGCTTCCATTGTTGTATCAAATAAAAGTTCTAACTCTTCATTTTTTTCTTCAACTTTATCTTTTACTTCTTTTAATTTAAAATTTATTTCAGATAAGATTGTAATGTCGTAAATATATATAATTACTAACTCGTTTTCTATATCTAATGGCGTAATTGTAATACTTTGTTGCATATTATCAAAAACACTGTCTGCAACTTTTCCTAATTCTATATCAATAAGAAATTTACTAATTTGTGGAGTATAAAATGTAGAAGAGTTTAGCTTTAAAGCAGTTGTTATTTTTCTTTTTAACTTTTTTTCATCAACATTTGGATAGAAATCTACTATATTTTTATTTTTTATATCTAAAGCACTAATTCCTGTTCTAATTTCTAACCATTTGTTCCAAAATAGAACTTCCAAATTTTTATTAATAAGAATGATACCATTATCTACAGTATTACAAATTACATCAAATTTATTAGAATCTAGTTTCAAAATTCATCCAATATTTTTTTTAGTTTTTCTTTTATGTACAAAATCGAATTATCTGTTGTTAGGATAAATAATTCTGCAGAAATATTTAAATCATCAAAATTTAGTTGAGTAGAAATTATTATTATTTTTTCATACTTACTAATAAAAAGATTATTTAATTGGCTTATTGAAGTTAAATTATTTATTGTTGGAGCTGAAAAAGATACATCTGTATCTATATCTTCTGCTAATTTACTAATAGTTGAAGAAGATAATATATTTGTAATTTCTAGAACAATATCACATACTTCTTCTTCATTTATTTCATCTTCTTCTAGCCCAAATTTATAAGCAATATTTTTAGCAGATTTTTTATCTATTACAAACATATTTTCACCAGAAATTGTTCCATTTATTTGTTGTAAAGATACTAAATGTTCTTCTTCTAAATCTAACTCTTTTGACAAATAAGGTTGAAATTCATTTGCGTTTATTATTTGAATTTTTGGTATTGATAGTTTTGCAAAAGCATCTAAAATTTCTGTAATTGCAGCTGTTGCACTACCATAAGCAACATTCATAAGTTCTTGCAAACAATCTTTTTCATCTTCTGTTAAAAATATTTTATTTTCCATTATATTACTTCGTCTATTTTTTCTAAAATTTGTTGCATTTTTAATGCATCAATAGGTTTTTTGATAAAGTTAAAAGCCCCAAGTTCTCTTACTCTATCCATAGAAAGTTTTTGGATATCTGCTGAGATAATTACAACTTTTGCATTTTCATCAATCTCTTTTATTTTTTTAAGAGCTTCAAATCCATCCATTATAGGCATTGTTAAGTCAAGAAAAACAATTTTCGGAGAAATCTCTTTGTATAAGTCGATTGCTTCTTGTCCATTTTGAGCTTCGAAAATTTCTAAATCTTTAATAGTAGATTCTTCTAAACTTCTAACGACCATTTTTCTTGCCATTTTAGAATCATCTGTAACCAAAACTTTCATTATAAATATTTCCTAATTTTTAATATAAGTATATATTTTATCTTAATTTTTATAAAAATTACTTTTTTTTAATAAGGAATATAATACCATAGCCAAAAAAAAGGATAATGGAAGATGTTTTTAAAAGACGAATGGACTCAAGAAGAGTTATTCCGAAATAAGAAAATATTAGAAAAAGAGGGAATAAAAGTTGTGGTTATTGATACAATTTTAAAACCTCTTGAAACTATTGAAACGATAACTTATAACCCTTATGAAATGAACAATTATCCTAAAAATACAGTTTTTGTTTTTTATTGTGATACTGGGAAAACGACAAAAGAGAGAATAGGGTATTATAGAAAAAAGTTTCCAAATTATAAATGTGTAAGTTTAAAAGGTGGACGAGCATATTTTAGACCAAATTTTCAATTAAGTGATGATGAATGAAAGAGTTTGATTATGTAGTTGTTGGTGCTGGAATTGCAGGTTGTTCAGTAGTTCATTTTTTGAAAAAATACTCAAATTCAATTTTACTTATAGATAAAAATGAGGATGTAGCTTATGGAGCAAGTGGAGCTGCTGGTGCATTTTTATCTCCACTTTTAGGAAAACCTAATGATTTCAAAGATTTAGTGACAAAAGCTTTAAATTTTTCCATAGATTATTATAAAAAGAATTTTAGTGAAGAGTTACAAAATTTTGGAACTTGTAGGATTCCAAAAAATGAAGAAGATGAAAAGAAATTTCAAAGTTATATTCCTTATATTGATTTTGAGTTTGAAAAGTTTGAAAGTGGATATTTTTTCGCTATAGGAAGTGTTATAAACTCTTATGGAATTTGTAAAAAATTGACAAATAATATAGAAAAGCTTTTTAATTATGAAGTAAAAAAAATAGAACAAATTGAAAAAGATTGGTTTATAAATGATGAAATAAAAGCAAAAAAACTTTTTTTAGCAACTGGTGCAGATATCTCTTTAGTAAATGAAGATTACTTTGATATAAGAGCAGTTTGGGGACAAAAGATTGATGTTCTAACTTCTACAAAAGTGGAAATAAACTACCATAAAGAGTGTTCTCTATCTAAAAGCAAAGAACTTGGAAATGATAAATATTTGGTTTCAATTGGTGCAACACATAATAGATTTACGCAAGATATGAGTGAAACAAGTTATAATTTAAAATTAGCAAATATAAATAAATTAGAACACAATATAAAAACTAAAGAAATTATAGAATCTGATATAAAAAAACTGTTAAAAAAAGCAAATGATATAAAGATATTGGAAAATGTTGAAGTTGTAGATGTTAAGATTGGTGCAAGAGCTTCAAGTATTGATTATTTTCCAATGGTTGGAAGACTTGTAGATTCTAAAAATAGTATAAAAAAATATCCTCATATAAAAAATGGAACGCATATAAAAGATGAAAATTTAATCATGTTTGAAAATCTCTACACTTTAAATGGAGTAGG
Source organism: Aliarcobacter butzleri (assembly GCF_900187115.1). NCBI lineage: Bacteria > Pseudomonadati > Campylobacterota > Epsilonproteobacteria > Campylobacterales > Arcobacteraceae > Aliarcobacter > Aliarcobacter butzleri. The sequence goes on along the minus strand of NZ_LT906455.1, from coordinate 1,355,043 downwards.
AGGAAGAGGGTTTGTTTTATCTTTATATCTTGCAAATTGTTTGGTTGAAAATGTAGTAAATCAAGAAGATTTAGATAAAAATATTACAAATTATAGGCTATTTTCAAGATGGGCTAAGAAACAAAAGGAAAAAGTATGAGAAATACATTAAAAGTTATATTTTTAGGAATAGTTGGTTTTGGATTTTTAGTATATTTAACTATTCCAGAAAAAAAAGTAAGTAAAAATGAAAATTTGACAATAGATTCTATACCACAATATTTTGATATTGTTGGAAATAAATCTTATTCAAAAATTGATACATTATTTAAACTTGGAGAAGAAAAATATATTGTAGTTTTAAATCACGATTCTTTGATTGTATTTAAGGATTTATACAAAAAAGTTGATAAAAATAATATCGTTTTAGTTGCGAATATATCTGAAGCTCCTTGGTTAGTTAAAAAAATTGCAGTTAATGATGAATTAGAAAAGATGTATAAAGACTCTAAAATACCTTTAATAACTGATTCTAATGGAAGCTTTATTAATTCTTTTGGATTAAATGACAATAAACAAAACAGATATTTTGTTTATAAGCTTTTAGTTAATGGAACTATTGAAAAAATATCACAAGGTGATGTTAAAGAAAATGCTATGCAAAATGGTATAAATGAGGATGAAATAGAAAAAGATTTGGATGAAATAATAAAAGTTTTTAAATAAATACAAAGGATATTATCCTTTGTATTACTGTTTATTTTATGATTTTTCTTGCTAAATAAACTTTTTTGAAAGTATCTATAAATAACAGTAGTGATCCTAATATCATCATACTATCAGGTAAGATTCTAAACCACATCCATCCACTCATAGCTTCAAGAAGTTCTCTACTTCTAGCTGCAAAATAGCCAAATGTATGAGCAGTAGAAGTTTGTTCTATACCGATTATCATAGTAGGAAGTACGTAAACTATAACTCCAATTGTTATAAGCCAAAAAGCCCATTTACTCATAGTTTCATTCCATTCTAATCCTTTTGCAAGAGAGTTTGTTCTTGCAGTCATATAAATAAAAGCAATAGAAATATATCCAAAAGCTCCTAGAAGTGCAACGTGAGCATGAGGCATAATTAAATATGTTCCATGTGAGTAATAACTAATTGTTGGAGTATTTATAACCATTCCTAAGAATCCTGCTCCAAACCAGTTTAAAAAGGCACTTCCTGCAAGCCACATAAATGGTATTCCAAAATCAAAATTTTTTCTTTCTGATTTAATATGATTTTGCTCTTTTATTGCTTCAATCATAAGTAAAGCTAAAGGAAGCGGTTCTAATGCAGAAAAAATCCCACCAATTGCTATCCAATATTCATCAAGACCTTGCCACCAGTAGTGATGTCCTACACCTAATGTTCCACTAAACATAATAAGACCAAGTTCTAGTAACATAACTTTTTCTGCTGTTTTTTCTCTTACAAGTCCAAGCGCAACTGAAAGATATGCAATAACCCCAGCAGCAAAAAGTTCAAATGTTAATTCAACCCAAAGATGAACAACCCACCATCTATAATAATCATCTACAGTATAATTAGGTGCAATTTTGTGTAATGGATACATACCTGCTAGATAAAGAGTTGCGATACCAAAAGCTGACCAAATAATTGTTCCTATAAGAAGTTTGTTTCCTTTTGCATTTCGTATAGTGCTATAAACCATACCAAACCAAAGAACTAAACCTATAACTAATCCAATATCCCAAACTCTAGCAAGATTTAAAAGTTCTCTACCTTCATTTCCAAGCCAAAACCAAGTATCTCTCATATATCCTTGTGCACCCATATAAATACCAACAAGTCCACCAACACCAACAACAATTAGTGCTGTCCAAAGTAAATCAACAAGTCTTGGAAATCTTAAATCTTTCCCAGCAACAATTGGAGCGATTAACAATCCTCCAACAAGCCAACCGATTGCTACCCAGATAATTGCTATATTTGTGTGTAAAGCTCTTGTTACATTAAAAGGTAAAATATCTTGAGATATAATGAAATGATCAGTTGGATCTGCATAAATGTGAGCTAAATAACCACCTAAAACCATTTGAATAAGTACAAAAAGTGCTACAATTGGAATATACTTAAGTAACTTTTCTTGTGAAGGAAAAATTTTTGTAATTTTAAGTGGTTCTGATAATTCACCATCTTGGTGTTCTTTATTAAAGATATATTCATATGCCATGAAAACTATAACAATAGTTAAAGCCCAAAGTAATAAAAATTCAATAAGTGAAACTAAATGGCTTGTAAATGTCACATCTTGGTCTATTAAAGGTTCTGGTGGCCAGTTGTTTGACCAACTTCTTCCATCATGTGCTGTTGGTCTAACACTTGAAGAAACAAGCTGCGACCAGTCAAAAAATGCAGCAATAAGAGCAGCTTCATCTGTTCTTATAATATTGCCTCTCCATGCTCTTTTTTCATCACCTTTTGTTAAAAAATTAATTAAATATTCTTTATTTGCTTTATATGCTAAAGCAGAAGCTTTTGTATAAGATACACCTTCTTCTTTTAAAGAAGTTTGTTTTTTTACATCTTGAATTACTCTAGCTTTTATTGAAGCTTTTTTCATATCATCAAGTGATGTGAAATTTGTTCCATAAATTTCATTTGCATAATAATTATTTAAAAATTCTGCTCTTTTATGTAAAAATTCAGTAGTAAAATCTGGACCCAAATATGCTCCCATTCCTAGAAGTGAACCATAATCCATAAGGTCAAATTGTTGAAACATTGCTTTACCATTTACTATATCATCATAAGTGTATAGTACTTCACCCTCTACTGAAACTACTTGTTTAGGAAGAGGTGGTACTTCTTTTGCAAGATTTGCAGTAAAATAAATTAATATCGTTACCATAAAAATAGAAACAATCCAGAAAGAGGCATATAGACTCTTTTTACTCATAACTTTCTCCATTAGAGATAGACTCATTTTTTCTCCTTTAAATTCTACTTTTAAGTAGTATTTGTAAAATAATAAACTTTTATCTTTTAAATACTACTTAAAAGTAGTATTTATCTATGTTTAAATTTGAATCTGATAAAATCAAAGAAATTTCAAGGAAAAATGGATACTTATGATACTTTCTACTACTTCACAGTATGCTATTAAAGTTTTGATATATATGGCAGAAGATAATTCAAAGCTTTATTCTGTAAAAGAACTTTCAAAAATTCTTGAAATACCATATAAATACCTCTCTAAAGTTATGACTAATCTTTCAAAAAAAGAATTGATTTTAGCAATTCAAGGAAGATATGGAGGATTTAAACTTTCAAAACCAAAAGAAGAGATTAAACTAAAAGATATACTTGTTGCTTTAGAAGATGAAAGTTTTAAGCAGTGTGTTTTGGGTGGTGGGGTTTGCAATCAAAAAAATAAATGTGAACTTCATGATACTTGGGATGAATCAAAACAAACAATCCAAAAAAGCCTTTTAGAAGTAACTCTTGGTGAATTAAAAAATAAAGATAAAAAAGTTTAATTGGTAGTTATCTTAATGTAGGTATAGACCTATAATTAGAAGTGGTACCGCTAGTCGGACTCCAAAATATTACATTAAGCCCATAAAATAAGGATTTGAAATATTTAGTACCGTTTCTAGTACCGTTATATTTGTTTAATGTATACTTTTCTTTTTTTCTATCATATTTTCTACTATATTTTCTAAATCTTTCAATGTTATTTTTTCTACTATTTCAAAAGGCTCTGTTTTTGCTTCAAATTCCATTAAATAAATTCTTAATCCTTTAATGTTATCGCTATTTTTTGCTTTTTGATACGCTTCTTTAAACAAAAATAGCGTTGTTTCATCGATATCTACTTCATTTTTTTCTTTTATCGCCTGATTTACTTCTGAAGCAATATTAATAATAGTATTACTATTCAAATCTCCAAATATTTCATTATAGATACCTAGTTCACGGCATCTTTTTTTAATCGCACTCATAGCATTTCGTGTTTTCCATTTTGATATGGTCGGTTGAGAGACATTCATTTTTTCTGCTAAATCTTGAATTGAAGTAACCTTAAAATAATCAAATAATTTATCAATTATGTCATTTATTTCCATTTAATACCTTTTTATGAATATTTTGAATAAAAAGTGATAATTTATGACATAATTAAGTTGAAATAAAGGTATTTATTGTCATAATATGTCATATAAAAGCAATATATAATAAAATATAACATAAATTGTCTTTTACGTTCTTTAAAAAATGATAAAAGAGTCTATGGTTGACTCAGGTTCGTGTTACAGCAAGTCGTAAACATGTGAGGAGAGACATTGCCAAGAGGAAAAAATGTATGAGGTAAAAGAAGGAATACCAAGAAAAGAAAATTTCTTAATTTACTTTGAGTTAGTCCTAATTTAGGACTAACTTCCAAAACGAGGAGAAAAATATGGAAAATAATATGGAAAATAATATGGAAAAGAAGATAGATACAATTATCGCTAACACCGAGGAAATAAAGCAGAAAATGCTTAAAAAAGATGCAGAAATAGTAAGAATTGGGTCTGAAAAACAAGAGCTAGCAGACCAAGAAGAAATAAGAAAAGAGAAATTACGTGAAGCTCAAAAAAGTTTCAAAAAAATAGGTTGCAATGTAAAAGAAGAAGTAGCTGATAGATTTGAAGAATTAGCTCATAAGTTAAATTATCCTAATACAAGTGCGATGTGTAGGACTTATATGATGCTTCTCCTTGAAAATGAAGAATATCAAAAAACATTCGTTGAATTTGCGACAATTCTGAAATCAGAAAGTGGTGAGGCTTAATTTTTAAGCCTCAATAAATTTAAAAAAAGGAAATACAAATGAAAACATTAATTGAAAAATTAAAAAATAGAAAAAAAATAACAGGAAAAGCCCTTGAAGAACTTTTTAAACTGATTCTGGAACTTGAAAAAAATCTTGATAAAGATATAACTACTTCAAATACAAGTTGTAAAGTAAATATTAAAGCAGAAGATTATTTTTTGGGTAGTTGGCTTCAATCAGATGATAATTTCTCATTATGTATACTTAATGGGAAAATAACTATAAAAGATATATTTTCAAGAACAAAGAAAGATGAAAATGGTGAAAAATATGAAGTTAAAGAATCACGATATATTGATTATTTTTCAATAGATGATGAAGATACAAATATTGTAAGAATTAATTTTACAGAATTTATTAAAGCTTTAGAGGAAGTGATGAAACTCGCAATTGAAGAATCTCAAAAAATAGATAATGATGCTCAAGGGTTTATTGACTTTTGTCTAAATTGGAGAGAAATTAAGGAGCAAAAATGAATGAACAATTAATTGATAAATATTTATCAGATATTAATGAGTTAGGGTTTGAAAAAACATTGACCCTTGATAGTCATGATGTTGCAAAAATATTTAGAGTTGAAACTAGGACTATTGTAAATTGGGCAAAAGAAAATATTGGTCCAAAATGTAAAAAAATAGGAAAATCATATCTTTACACTAAAAGAGATGTAGCTCAATTTTTAGCTCAAAATTAAAGGACTGAAAAATGAGTGATACGTTATTAAAAAAACCAGATATTCTTAAAATACTCAAAATAGGGAGAAATAAACTATATGACATAATCAATAGTGGTGATTTTATCAAACCTGTGAGGCTTCCAAATACTCAAATAGACCTATATAGTAATAATGAGTTACAAGATTGGATTCAAAAACAAAAAGAAGTAAGAAATAAAACTCCCTCTTTTATGTCGCCAAACAGTCAAAAGAGAGAGAATTAAAACGGCTTAAGGTTTTAATCGTTTATATTATAACCAACGATTATTTAACTCATTGTAAATATTTAAGGATAATTTAAATGAGTGCAAATGCAAAAAAAGAAACTTGTTACTTTAGTCATGATGCAAATGCAAAAGATGACTTTAAAGTAATGCTTTTAATTGAAGAACTTGGACTAGAAGGCTACGGAATATTTTGGGTATTGATTGAAACTTTACGGGAACAACAAAACTATAAATATCCACTCAAACTATTGTCAGTATTAGCTAGAAAATATAATACAACATTAGCAAAACTTGAAGTTGTTGTAAGAAATTATCATCTATTTGTAATTGAAGATGATTGCTTTTTCTACTCAAGTAGTTTAAATCGTCGTATGCAAAAAATGGAAGAAGTGCGAGAACAAAGAGTTCTATCTGCAAAAATTGGAGCTCAAAAGCGTAAACAAAAACAACTAGAGCAATTGAAACAACTTCAAATAAACTTGAGTATTAATGACTCAAGTGAGCAAATGCTAAGCGAATGTTCAACAAATGCTAAGCAAATAAAAGAAAAGAAAAATAAAGAAAAAGAAATAAAATCTTTTTCTGAAAATGAGGCAGAAAAATTTGAGCAATTAAATCAACAGCTTTTGAATAAACAAATATCAAAAGATTTAAAAATTAAGAAATTGGAAAATCTTGCATCTTCAATAAAAGAAAATGAAATTTTGATTTAAAAAAAATATAGTTAACCGAATAAGTATTAAATTACTCGTACTAGAGACAACTGTAGAGAGCGACGTAGGAACGAACGAAAGGCGTCAGCCACTGGAGCAGAGCAATAACAACGCAAGAACAGTTGAAAGTTTCAGTCAAGACAAAATTTAAATCCCCGAGAGGGTAAAAAAGGATTAAAATGAAAAAAGAAAATAAGCCAAATATACACGTAATTGTACAAACTAAAGGTGGTGCAGGTAAAACAACAATAGCAGGAGTAACTGCTACATTGTTATATTTGCAAAATCAAAATCAAAAAATAAATCTTTTTGAGATTGATGACAACAATAACAGTAAGGTAAATTCAAACTACATAAATCATCAAAGCTTAAAACTTAAAGATAGTGAGGTTGTGATTGATGATATACAATTTTCTAGTTTGTCAGATGGTAGTGTAGTTAATATAATAGATGCAGGTGGTGGTAATGACACAAAAATAGTACTGCATAAACTAAAAGAAATAGACTTATCAGGATTAAACTATTATATCCCCGTAAATGATGATATGGAGCAAGTTGATAATGTAAGAGATACGATTTCTTTAATTTTAGATTTTGATAAATCTGCAACAATAAATCTAGTTATTAATAGATGTTTTTCACTTGATAAAGATGAGATTCAAAAACAATTTATAAATATCTTTGGCTCAGATGATTTGGATATAGCAAATCAACTTGATAATTTAAAAGTAGATAATATCTTTTTTGTTCCTAACTCAAATATATTCTCAATCTTAAAATCTCATTACAAAGTAAGTCTACTTGATAGCTATATATCTTCACTTGATTTAATCCAAAATATTGATACTTATCGTCAAGAGTGGATTAAAGAAGGGCAAGAGGTATTTAAAACAAACAATAAAAGATATCGATTTGCAAAAATGGTAGTGGAGTTAATCACTCAACTAGAACCACTTAAAAAAGCACTGTAAGGTTTTTTTATGAGCAAAATTGTTTTAGATGAAAAAGAAGTAAATGAACTGATGGATTCTTTTGATTTTCAAAAATCAATCTATTTGCAAAAACTCGAAAAAATCACAAATAAAATTGAAAAATTGCAAGAGATACAAGATAAGCAAAAGCAACTAGCCGAAAAAATGGAAGTTTACCTTGAAATAATCCAAAAATTTCAATTTCAAGATGAAAATGAAATGATAAAAAACTACTCTGTTTATTTATCGTTTTTAGCCCAAAAAATAGAAGATTTAAATAAAAATCAAGATTTAAAGAAAATAGAAAGAATTATAAATATAAGCAATAAGCTAGTTAGTTTATCGGTTGTGAAAGTTACAGCAATTGTTGCAGTTATAACAACTGGAATCAATTTTATAATTTTGAAATAAAGGACTAAATAATGAAAAAAAAAGATAAAAAGATAGAAGAGTTTTTTAATGAATTTCTAAAAAATGAAATAGATAAAGATGTAAATTTAAAAAAGGATATTGTAAAAGTTTTTGTTCCAGAAACAAAGGAAGAGGATGTTATTTGTTTTCTCATAGATAAAAATGCAAAAATCATCGTAATTGATGATTTTTTTCAAAGTCTAAAAACCTTTCTTGATACTACGAATAAGGAGAGAATCGCAAGAAAAATAATAGATAAAACAGATATAGATGATGAATTTGAAGATTATAAATTTATTTTTATTTCAAAAAATAATCCTGCATTTTTCGATTTAAACTCTATTGCAATTAGAAAATTCATAAAATCTGGTACTTATCGGGATATGTTCCAATTAGGATTATATCTTAATGTGAGACAACTAAATTTCACATTCAGATATGAATATGAATTTGAAAAAAAATAAGGAAATAGTACTTCACAATTGAAATACTATTATTAATTTAAATTAATTTTTTTAAAAAAATATAAAAAAATGAAAATTCATAGCAAAAAAAACTTATAAAGATAAAATCGAAATATAATAATTTTAGAACAAAGGACTAAACAATGAGTTACAATGATATTGCGAAAAAAATAATAGAAAATGAGGATGAGCTAAACAAACTCCAAAAAAAGATAAATCTCCAAAAATTTAAAATCCTAACTTTAAAAACTGGTGAATTCTTAAAAAATGAAGAATTAAAAAAAATCAATGAAAAAGATTTGAAAATTGAAGAAAAAGAGAAAAAAGAGAATGATGATTTTTTACAAAAAATTTACAACCAAAGCTCAAAATTAAACTCTAGTTTTTCTCAGTCTCAGGATGTTTTTTCTACTCAAGCTCAAAAAGTAGAAAGAATTGAAACTGAAAAATCAAAAGTTAAAGAAGAAACAGAAAAGATTGAAATAAAAATTGATGATTTATCTTCTAATTCTAACTTGAATCAAAGCGACAAAGAAAAACTATTTGATGAACTTGAGAAAGATATTTTAAATCTAAAATCAGCAGTAGAAAACTTAAAAAAAGAGAATCTTGAGCTTAAAAAAGAGTTAGAGTTAATTTTGGAAAAAGAAAAATTAACTGCCGAAAAATCAGGACTTGAAAAAGAGAATAAAACAGTAAAAGACAAGATAGAAGCCTTAAAAAACAAGACTCAAAATACAAAAAAAGAGTTTGAATCAGATACAAAGAATTCAAAAATTCAAGATAAAAATGTAGTAGAAAAGCAAAAAGAAAATAAATCAATAAGAGATGATATTAAGTTTCTTCGAGACTTGAGTATGAAAGATGTTGAAGGAAAAACGCTGGATGATTTTTCAAAAAATATAGGAAACCTAAAAGCATTTAAAGCTACTCAATTCGACTTGAAGACTATTGTTAGTTATGCTCAAGATTTTGATAATTTTTTACAAAAAGAAGTTGAAAAAGCTCAAAAAATGGTAAGTGTTAAAAATAAAATTACATACGATAACAATATGAAGGAGAGATAAATGGAACTTATGACTGATAGAGTAATTTTTTATTACATTTTTTTCGCTTCAATGATTATACTAGTTACTATGCTTTGGGGACTCACAAAATATAAAAAGCTAACTAACTTTCAACGTTCAAATAGAAATAATTTTGTTGTAAAACAAGGGGTTATATTAGTTGTTTTAATTGCTATTTCTATGGGCTTGAATCACATTTTAACTCTTACTTTTGAAGAATTCCGAGATAGTATTGATAGAACAGAGAGTGTTTTTAAATTTCAAGTTTTTGCAATCATTGGATTGGTTTTTTTAATAATTAACTTTTTCTATAACAAAAAATTAGAGTTAGTAGATGAAAGAGTAGTAAAACTTAATCAAGATACTCCTTTTAATCTTTCCCCGATTCAAAGAGTTGTAAAAAAGATAAAAGATTATGCACATTTTTATAGTGGAATAACTTATGATTATAGCCCAAAAGATTTTACTATCCAAAATGTTGTAATAAATATCTCAAAAGCCGATATACAAGAGTTTGAAGAACTTCAAAATAAATCAGTTGAAATAACACAGTTTTACTCAAAATTAATTGATTATATTAATGAAAAAGCTGATATTTTTGATTATCAAAAAATTTCAGATGAAGATTTAGAAGAGATAACAAGTATAAAAACTCTAAAGCTTTTAATTCTTTCAAAGTTTGAAATTTTCAAGGAAAACCAATATTTTTCAGGTATTTCACAACTTTTTCAAATAGCAACGCCAGATGAAACAGAGTTTTTAAATTTCTTGAGAGATTTCTCTCATGATAAGTATTCTAGTCTAAGCCTTAAACACGCACTTTATTATATTAAAGAGGTATAAAATGGAAAATAATATAAACGATAAAATAAGAATCAACACTTACACAAAGCTTGACGATAATGAAGAAAAATTAATTGATGATGTTTTTTGGTCAAGTTATATTTGGTTAATTTTATTTTTTGTTTTTTCAATAAGTTTAAAAATACATTTTTTTGCATTTGCACTTTTTATCTATTTTTTCTCTTTTAAATTTCAAAAAAACTTATTAAGAAATAAAAATAAAAAGATAAAGGAGTTATCCCTCTTAAATAATGATAATTTAAAAAATAAGTATAGTGTACATTTAGGAACACTTGTAAAAAGACATAAAAAAGATGTCGATGTTTTAACTTTTTACAATCAAGTTAGAAAATTTTTCTCACTTGATTATGAAGTTCAAAAAATAATTCCATCACAAAAAAGAACTTCAAGTAAAAGTAATGCAATTACTCCAGTTTTAATTGATGATGTAATTCTAAGAGAACATTGTGCTTTAATGGCAACATCAGGTGGTGGAAAAACTGAATTACTTTTAAATGCATATATAGAATCAAGTATATCAAGAGGTGCAGGAGTATTTGCAATTTTTGGAAAAGCAGATAATGTTATGCTTCAAAGAGTGCAGTCCATTTGTGCAACTTACAATAGATTGTCTGATTTATTAATTTTTGATTTTAATGCGGATAAAAGAGGAAAATTTAATTCAAATACAATAAACCTATTTGAGCTAGGTGCTTCAAAAGATATTATTACCATGCTAACTAGTATTGCTGATTTAGATGGAAATGATGAGGGTGGATGGAATGGAAAAGCAAAGCTTTATTTGTCTTCACTACTAAAGGTTATCTTAACTCTTAGAGATGCAAATTTCTTTTTAGATATCTCAAAAATTGACAAAGTATTTAATTCAACTAATAAGTTTAAAGAGTATCAAAAATATTTAATAAAACTTGATTATTTCTCATTTAATAGACTAATGAGCGAAACAGATTTACTCTTAAAATTTTTACTAGTTTTTGATGAAATTTACGAGACAAATAGAAATGAAATTAATTCAAAATTATATGAAAATTTCATAAAAATAATTGAGGATGAAAGTAAGAATAATAGCTCATTATCTCATTTAGATAATAGTGTAAAAAACCAATTTCATAATGAGTTAAAGAATGTTGTAATTATGCTTTCAAATGTACCAGATTGGGAAAAATTAAAAGAAACATATTTAAATGGAGTAGTAACAGAAAATGGAACTACTATTACAGGTATTGAAGCAGTAGGTCTAAAATATCCACAAAGAAGTGGTACATTTTATGATTTATCAGTAGCTCAAGGTTTAATGGACAAGATAGTTAATTTTTTTGATTCTTTTGCACCCATTTTAAAAAATATAAATAGTGATTTAAATATCTTAGATGCTATAGATAGCAATAAAATAGTTATTGTAAATCTTCCTGGACAAAATAAAATATATAGCCCAATTTTAGCTGAACTTTTAGTTTCAACTTTAAATTTATTAGCTGAAAGAAGAGGAAAAGATTTTATTCCTGATACTACAACACTTGTAATACTTGATGAGATTAATAGTTGGCTAAAAACGAAAAAAAATCAAAGCTATCAAATTGGAGATTTATTATCAGTTATTAGAGGTTTACATATGGGAGCAGTTTTAAGTTTTCAAAGTGATTTAAAAGAAACTATGGGTTCTGTTGATAATAGTCAAATCATTGCTAATGTAAAAACAATAATAAGTTTAAAATTAGAAGATGTAGAACTTATAAAACTTCTTAACTCTAAAGTGCAAAAAGTAGAAAAAATCACACTTGAAGAGAGTATGAAAAGAGAAAAGAATCTCAAAAAATTTCATAACAATGAAGATTCAAAACTAACTAAAAGTGAAGAGGATTTTTTTAAACCTGAAATGCTAAGTAATATTAAAAATGGAGAGGGTTACATAATTAGAAACTCTACGGCAACACCATTTATGGCTAAGTATATGATGCAAAAAAGTTTATATAAAACTGCAAAAGATGATGTTGTGTTAAGTAGATATGTAGATGTTGATGTTATCAGAAAAAAACAAATTGAACTAGGAGTTTAAAATGTCAAAAGAAATGCTTAAACTAAGCCCTTGGGAGCAAATTAAAGAAAAAGTTAAAAGATGGTTTGGAAAGGGTCAATATGGAACAGCAAGGGAATTTTTAGACCTACATAAATTACAACAAAGAGGTGTAGATTTAGATTTTTTAATTCTTACAAAAGAATTCAAAGAAGATGGACTAAAAAAAGCTGTTTATGGTACTCAATATAATTTAAAACAGGAGTATAAAGAATTTGAAGAAAAATATGCTAAAGGTGAATTCTTAGGAGTTAATGAACAAAAAGGTTTAAATTTTCTAGCTTTACATAGGGAAAAACTTGAAGCTTTAGACCGTAAGGTTGATGAACTAGCAAAACTAAAAAGAGAAATAGCAACCATTAAAAGTTTTATTAACGGAAATGATTTAGAAGTTCAAAAAGAAGAGAAATTACAAAGCTATAGAACTTATACAGAAATAGAAGATGAAAAAGAACGAGTCAGACGACAAAGATGGAGAGAGAAAGGATTGTAAAATGATAACAAATGCGAAAAAAATAGATTTTATACAAAAAATCAAAGATATGCAAGAACGAACAAGAGAATCAAAAAAACAACTTTTAAAAGAGATAGATAAAAAAGATGAAGATTATAAAACTTTCTCATCTAAATTAAAAGAGATTCAAAATTCTAACCATGATATTTTTGGGTTGATGGCTTTAGTTGATATCTATTATTTGACAAAAAAACAAATAAGTAAAAAAGAACTAGAAAAATTAGAAAACCAAAATGAAATAACAACTCAAAAGGATAAGTTACTTAATGATTTCTTTGAGCAAATGCAAGAAAGAATTAATATTATCGAACAGGCTGAAAATCTTGATTTAAGAGAGTTTTTAGATAGTAATAATATTTACGATATTTTTGATGATAAGAAATTTGAAAGATATTTAAATTCTCAAGATATATCAGAAAATATAAAAGGAAATGAGCATGAGTACTCAAGAGAAAAAGAGAGATAACTTAGAAGTTTTACATGAAGCTTTAGGCGATGAGATAATTAAACAAGTTGTCTCAAAGCTTGATATTTATGAATCAAAAATCAAAGATATATTTGAGATTATGGAAGAGCTTCAAGAGATAATTCTCTTACAAGCAAGTGAACAAAAAGCAAAATTAAACTCTCAAAGTGAACTTGAAATTAATGCTCGTATCTCAAAATCAATGGAAGAGTTTGAAATAGAGTTTGAAAAAATGTTGAATAATCAAAAAACAAAAAACAATAATAAAGTTGTCTATCTGATGATAGTTATTACCTTTTTACTTTTTGCATTATTCTTTAAGTGATATAAAATAAAGGATGTAAAAAATGGATGATTTATCTTTATTAAGTGCTCCAGAAATTGCTAAAAAAATTGGAGCAAAAAAAACTACTGATTTAACAAACGATGTAAAGAATCTTTCAGCTTCAAGTTTGAATAACTTAAAAATAGCAAATCCAACCAAGTATGAAGTAGTTATGCTAGGTTTAGTTGCTAAAAAGCTCAATATTGGTTTGAATGATTTGATATTTTTTTCAGAAGCTTTGAAATTTAAAAATATCAAAAATAAAAATTTTGCTATAAATGATTTATTGTTTATGAATCTTCTTAGCGACTACCAAAAGAGCTAAAATGAAAAAGTATATATTACATATATTTTTATTTACTATTTTATTTTTAGAAAATGGTATGGGTGCAGAGATAATAAGATATCAAACAGAAAATAGAAGCTCTTTACTAGATGATAAAATGGGAGTTACTATAATTAAAGGAGCAACTTCAGAATCCTTAAATTTTAATACTAGCACTCCAATATGTAAAGATTTATATAAATTTGTTTACGATGAAAATGAAAATATAAAATCAGAAACAAGAGTTGAAGCTCAAAAATATCTAATTGACTTTAACTATAAAGAGGGGACTTTTACTTGTTCTTATATAAATGAAAAAGAATTTGGTGCTGATGCTAGTAAATCAATAACTCTTTCAATACCAAATTGGACTTTGTTGTTAGGTTATATTGATAGCACAAAATCAGGTTCAAGCCTTGTTAATATTCCTTTCCAAATAGATGATATATATAATTTATTTAATGGTGAGTATAAGCCTTCAAATCTTAGTGTACTACCAGATTATAATCACTATGAAACACCTTGGGAATTAACTAAAAGATTGGGTAAAAAGATATTTACATTAGGAAATAATACAGATGATACACATAGTTTAATTACAAACCCTTACAATATACAAAAAAGAGCAAAAGATTTGGGCTTACAATATTTGAATGAAAATAAAGATAAAGAAAATTTTACAGTATCGCAATTTGTAACTGGTTTAGTAGCTTTAGATGGTAATGTTGTATCAGGAATAAGTGAAACTGGAGATATTATCATAAATACTGAAGTTGAAAAAAATATGACAATTCTTGATTCTGTTGAATATAGTAAAGGAGTATGGGAAACCTTTAGGGATAAAGTATCAAAAGTTTATAATAATATGACTGGTGGTCAAGTTGATAATGTAAATTATACTAGAGTATTTAGTTTTGAACAATATTTTGATAAAAAGATTTTTGGATTATATTATGAATTTATGTCTCTTGGTTGGCAAGCTGTTTTTGATTATGCAGGGCTATTAATTCTTGCTATGGTTTTTTTATATAGTGGTGTTGTTGTTGGATATAAATTTTTTATGTTTAGAATGAATAGTAACAATGAAGGTAAAGAATGGGATTTTCCTTTTGCAAATAGATTAACTGCTATTGTAATTATGTTAGTAGTATTTTTTATCCATTTTCCAAATGGGAATTCAGAATCAGTGGTTTCAAATAATAATCAAAGTGATAAAATATTTGAAATAACTACCTCTAATAATAATCAAGCTACACAAGTAGAATCTCAAACAACCATATTTAAAACTGGAATTGGATTTTTTGCTAATATGGGAGCAATGATAGCTGATACTACTGCTACAAATGCAACAGTTATTTACATGAGATATTTATTTAATGCAACGTATACACAAAGCTATCAAGACACATTAAATATTCTTAATCAAACTAGAAGAGAAATTGTAGAACAAGCTGTACTTCAATCATTCTTTAAAGATAATTGTATATCTTCTCATGAAGCAAGTTATAAAAAATATAATGGCTTTCAAATGGCTGATTCTCACATTGATTTCCTTTGGAATGTAGATACTGGAAGCAGTAAAATTTTTGATAACAAAGGTACAATTTCTCCTTTGATGTGTAAAAATTTAGAAATTAGTTTAATGATAGGTAGAGAGTATTTAAAAAGAAGTAAAGTTACATCAGAAAAAACTATTACTAATTTATCTAGGAATTCAAATTTTAATGTTACAACTAATAATAGTTCATATACTTCAATGAGTCAATTATATGTAGATACTCAGCTTTTAGGTGTTAAAAACGTTGGTTGGTTTATGGCTTCAACACTTCCTGTAAGTCATATATTTATGCTAAACTCAAATATTATAAATAATGCTTATGATGGATTATCAAGAACAACAAATGGTGAAGCAGTAACTACAATGTTAGTAAATAAAGCTAATGATTTGTATGTAAAAGAAGATGAAAATTTATCTAAACAAACACTTGATACTGAAGTTTTAAGCTCAGTTACGAGCAACTGGATTACAAATACTTTCTCTACATTGACTTCATATCAAATATATAATATGTTGCCATTCTTTGGTGAAATTAGACAATTTTTTGAAAAAGCAGTTGAAGGTGCAGGAGAATCTTTATTTGAAGTTGCAGGTATATTTATGCCACAAAGTAAACTGTTATCTTTCGCTAAGTCATCGTTGGATAAATTCATAAAAGAAGCAAATGAACAAAAATCTAAAAAAAATCTAAAAGATAACAGTAAAGTTTCTCGAAGCATAGATTTTTTAAGTACTGGTTTCAAGTCATTTATGATTTATGTTACGTCATTTTCATTAGCAGTTATTCTATATAAACTTATGATACAGGCTATCTTTGCAGCTGTTGTGACACTATTAGCTATATTAAAAATAGGTTTATATTTTTGGGATTGTTTTATGTACTTTTTTGTGTCACCATTTATAGTACTTTGGCAAATGACAATCAAAGAAAAAACAGATAGGGTAAATTCTTATTTTCTGGATGGTTTCATACTTTATGTGATTAAGCCTACCCTAATAGTTAGTTCTTTTTTCATGTTTATTATTAGTTTCGAGATTATTACTGGCATTTACTCATTAATATTTGATATAAATTTTTCTACATTAAATTTATCGAATTCATTATATGAAGATTCAAGTATTTCTTTATCTTTTGTAACACAAAGTGTTATAACTGGTTTCTCTGATGTATTCATATATTTTATAGGAATGATTTTAGCTTATTTTATTATCCTAAAAGGTGATGATATGATATTGGCTAAAATCAAATATAAAGATGAGACAGAGAGTGGATTATTACATCAATTAGGTGAAAGAGTTCAATCATTAGGTGGAGCAAGAATTTAATTCTTGCTTCGACATTTTAAAAAGGAGCTAAAATGAGAGAAAAAATAAAAAATAATTTAGATGAAGCAATTCAATATTTAGACATTGAGTTAAAAGATGATTCACAAGATATAAAAAAAACAAGAAGATTTTGGTTAAAGATTTTAACAAAAGTAAATTCTTATTTATAAGTTCTTAACGATATTTAAATATGGAATCTATTAAATAGAGTTTATAAAATTATTATAATTCTAACTACAAAATGTTAAGATTTAAAACCTTAACATTTTAATTTTTTAAGATGAAGTTTTATTTGTCAAAATAAGATTTTTTATTTTTTCAAAGTAATCAATATCACTTTTTGCTCCATCCATAGTTGAAGATGGATTGATTTTGAAAGCTTCTAAATTTAAACTCATCAATTGAACCAGCAATTCTTTAGATTTTATTGTTTCAGTATCATCAAGTTTTTCTATTTCTGTTTTATATCTTTCAAAAGATTTTGCCAATGATTCTTTATGAGAATATTCTTGTTCTAGTCTTGCATATTTATTTAAGTTTAGGTTTGCAACAGTTGCTATCCAAATAAAAGGGGCATTTATCATAAATCTTACAGTAATAGAAACTAAATCAATATCTTTTAAATTATTAAAATCTATTGTTTTAAAGTTAAAATATCCCATTATAATTAGTACAAGAACAAAAACAGCTAAACTCCAATATTTATTATTCTTTGCTTCTTTAGCCTTTTGATTAAAACCTCCTCCTAATCCAGCATCACTTGATAAATTTATTATTTTTTTTGCTTCCTTTTCTGTTTCCTTTAATTGTTCTAATCTTAATTCTAGTTCATCTTTTAATGACTTACTTTTATCTTCTCCCTCTTCTGGCTCTTCATCATCTCCAAATATTTTTTTATGGAATGTATCTAAATTTTGTTGCTTAATTTTTAAATCTTTATGCAAAGTTTCTATTTCATTACTTATTGATTTTTCATCAGAAATTATTGATGCATATTTATCTTCAAATTTATCAATATGTGCATTTAATATTTCAATTTTTACTTTTTCTCCCGTTTTATTAACAAATAAATCATTATATGAATTTTTTATTTGTTCATACATATCATTGAAAATTTGACTTAAATTACCATCTTTTGTTTCAAATATTTTTGAATATGCAGATAAAATCTCATTCTTTCTATTTTCAATCTCATTAATATTTTCATTTGATAAAAGATTTTTTATATTTTGTAATTTATTATTTTCATTTAAAAAATTTTCCAATTGTTTTGCATTACTTAATATATTTAAGGCTTGTTCTGAATTTTCTTTTAGTAATTCTATTTCATTTTCAAAGATATTTCTTAAAGCTTCATTTTCATTAGATTTAAGTAAATCTATTTTTATAGAATAATAATCTTTAATTTGATTATAAAATTTTTCTATTTCTTTTAATTTAGTTTTTATTAGTTCTTCATCAATTTTTGCCATTACTACTCCTTGTGTTATGTAAATTATATTACACACAACATAAATAATAAATTTTTTAATAATTAAAATTTAATTATTTATTTTTCTCATTCTCAAACTCATCTTTAATTTTCTTAATAAACTCTTTACTAGATTCATTAAAATTAACTTTCTTAATATCAGTCCATCCTTTTTGAAGCATTAATTGAGCAATTAATTTAGCATCTTCATCTGTGATATTTTCAGTTGATAATATCTCTTCAATTCTATCTTCAATAGTAATATTTTTATCTTTACTTGTAAATTTAATATTATAATTTTCTTGAGAAATATAATATCTTGATAAATCAACATCACTTTCAAGATTATAAATATCTTTATACATTTTATTTTGAAATGAGTTAAAGAACTTTAGATTTGCAATATTTGATTTTTTACTATAATCTAAACTGTTTTCTATATTAGCTTTTGAATTGTTTTGTAAGTGAAATAATATAGTGCTATCATCTAGTCCAATTTGATTAAAATATACTGTGTAGCTTTTATCTTCATAGTTAAATTTTAAACCAGTCTTTTTTCTTTTCCCCTGTATATTTTGATTTCTAAATCCTAAATCTTTATATCCAAAATTTGAAAGTATATCTTTTAAATCTATCTCATTTTTTGCATATTTTAAAGCTTCTAAAATATCATTTTTAACAGCATTGTTAAAAGATAGATATTTATCATCACTTTTTACATTAGATGATTTACTTCTACCTTTCATATTATCTAATACTAAATCATTTGATAAAATCAAAGGAAAGATATAATCTCTTTGCTTTAGCTCTTCAATTATTGTAGATTGAAAACCATTTGTATATTTGATGTAATCTCTTGCTATAAAATTATCTCTAGTCATAAGTTCTTTTAATTTAGTTTTATCTTTATTTGCTATTGCAATTAAAGTTTCATTAGTTATTTCATCAATTGGAATAGGGTAGATATCTTTTATAGTATTACCTCTAAACTCAAAGTCTAAATCTAATCTTTGAAATCTATTTTTTATATTATTCATAGCTTTAATATAAAATTGTAAATTGCCAGTTGCAGTTGCATAATCATATAAAAGCTCTAAGTTCTTTGTTAAATCATCACCTTTTGAATTAACATAGTTTACTACTTGTTTATCTGTCATCTTTTGAGTGAACCAAGAAAACCTACTACACTTTTCCATTAATCCTTGAAACTTATTTACACTTCTATCTTTTTCTTCATCAAAGTGAAATACTAAGTTATATTTACTTGCAACATTTGATAAATGCTTTTTTAAATGGTAATAGTTTAATCCAGTATGTTTTGTAGAGTTAAATAAAAAGTGAAAGTGTGGCTCAATATTATCAAAATCTATATCACTGTTAAAAGCTCTATTGTGATAAGCACTTAATGTATCACTACTTAAATCAAAGCTCTTATTAGAAAAATACTCTTTTTTATTTCCGTTTTTATCAATATATTCTCTTGTTTTTACTCTAAATGTATATTTGCTATTTATTATCTCTTCTAAAATCAGATTCATTACATTGTTTATTTTATCTTTTGAATTAAATCCATTTGCAATTAATTGGCTTGTATCAATAGAACATTTAAAGTGAGCTTTATGTATTAAAGGGTTATAAATTTTAATACTATTGTAAATAGCTTTTGCATGGTCTAAAATATGTAAATCAACTCTATATGATGATTCATTCTTACTCATAATACTCCTTTAAAAAAAAGCTTGACGATAGTTAAGCATATAGCTTAGACATTAAAATATTGTAGCAATTTATTGCTTAAATATTTTATGTCATTACCTGATTAAATATTTTTTATTAATACTATATTATACTTTATATTGATTGATTTTATTTTAATAATACTATATAATACTAGAGTATATTTTATATAAGATTGATTATATATGATAATAATTTATAAAAGGTGAATTAATGAATATTGATGATTTTATATCAAGTAATAAACCAAGAAGTAAAAAATCTATTTTTGATGAACATATTGAAGATATAAATAAACTTCTTGAACTAAATTATTCTCAAAAACAAGTAATAGAATATTTAAAAGCTAAGTGTAAAAATAAAACTGGATTAAGCGAACAAAACCTTTCTTTTTATTTGAGAAAATCAAAAAATAAAATCACTATTGAACCAAAAAGTATTAATAAAGAAAAATTAAAAAATGCAGTAAAAGAAAATACTGAGAAAAAGCCTATTGATATTTTTGCTAATTTAAAAGGTAAAGATTCTAAAACCTCTTTATAGTAAGATATATTCAATTTTGTGAAAAAATTAAATAATAGTATGTAAATTTCTGAAATATTTCTAAAATATATATATTATTATTTCTATCATTCAAACTATTATTTAAAAGTATTAGTTTTCAACATAATAGGTCATTTTTTTGATTTTTAATATATATAGGTTGTTCAATTTTTGGCATATTAGTGTCTTATTTATTTTAAAATTAAGAAGCAATTTTATATGATTATCAACTGTATTTAGATTCAGAACATATATATTTATTTTAAAATAGTATTATAATTGTTTGTTAAGTATCTAGATAACAAAAGTATATGATGTTTGACATAAAAAACAGTGGAGCAGATAATTACCCTGTGGCAATTCATTTAACGTTAAATTTACAAAGATAATATTTGATACAAGTTTATAAATTAAAGGTATATGATGAAAGTCTTAATACATTACACAATACAGCATACAGTATTTAAATTATTTTCCAGAAGAGGAACCTATAATTTCACTATTGAAGAAAGAATTAAAAATGTATCTGATTTTTATAATAGATATAATAGAACACAAAATCATCTTTTTTTTGTTGTTAGTTACTTCGATGGAGATGCACAGCAAACTGAGTATGCTGTATGTAATATTTCATATAATGAAACTACAAGTAATTATCAGTATTCATCTGTATCTGAATACACAATAAATACTATCTGTGAAGAATTGGGCTTAAAGTCAAATAACACATATGATAAAAAATCATTTTATAGAGTGCTGACGATAGAAGGTTATGAGAAAGATTTTATTAATAATAAAAAAGAGGATGATTTAAATAAAATAAGAATGAAGTTTTTCAGTTGGGAAGAACTATTTGATATGAACGAACTATTATTTAATGAAATCAATAACAAAATTTTCAATACTGAAAATGTACTTAAAGTGGCTAGTACCTATACACCAAAAACAAAATACACTGATAAGCAAAAGAAGCAAAAATATTTCGATGCATTGAAAAGCATTGGATTTATATCTAATACAGGTGTTGATACATCCCATACTACTTTACATGGAGACATTGGAGAATTTCTTATGCATATTATGCTAAGTAAATTTTTATCTGACAAATCAGTTAAAAAGTACATTTATCCAAAACTAGTATTTAAAACATCTCCAAAAATGCCAGTATATGGCAATGATGGTACTATATACATTGAAGATACAAAAGAAATATATTATTTGGAAGCAAAGTTTTTCAGTGATTTGGATAGTGCAGTTAATCGGGCTGTTAAATCACTTAAAGCCCATAATGAAGTTTGTGAGGAAAACATTACACATAAAATTGAATTATTCAGAAATATTAAGACTGATGAACTAAATGAAATAATTGAAATAGATGAAAATGTAACAGAAAATTTGGTTCTATTTTTAATTTGTGATGATTATACAGACTATGAAGACATTTTAGATGTTATTAGAAAGAATAAAAAATTAACAAAGTTAAAAAAGGATTATAATATCCTCTTATTTGTTTTGCCAATAATTAGCAAACAAGATTATCTCAATTCCTTTTCTGTAAAAAGCAATAATATATGGAAGGAATTAAATGCATAATAAATTTGATTCAAATATGAATGTTTTAAGGAATGATATCCTCAAGAATATTTATAGTGGTAATGACATATCAGAGGCTGAGTTGAATCTTACCGATCTATCAATATACTCAAGAAACAACACTTTTTTTTCAAAATTGAGTAATGTGATAAAAAGGTCTGTATTAGATGATAGCATAACTCTAACAAATGAACAAGTTGAATGCTTAAATATATTAGAAGAGAATAATTTATTCTTAAGTGCCCCAACAAGTTTTGGGAAAACATTTATTGCTTTAGAGTTTATAGCACGAAATCGTATTTTATTGGAAAATATTATATTTGTTGTTCCCACAATATCTCTTATGAATGAGTTACGTAGAAAGTGTTTTAATTTATTCAATGATGAATTTATTATAATTACATCCGAAGCTGAACTTGATCAATATAATCATGTCGCTAAAAAAATCATGATTGTAGTACCTGAACGAATTAGTACAAAAAGATTTAAGGAATATATAAATAGCAATAATATCGATTTCCTAGTATATGACGAAATCTATAAACTTAAGTATGAAATATCTTCAAGAGATACGAATGACAGAATAATTAAAATGAATTATATCTATAAATACTTAATAAATAAATCACGCAAGATATTGTTACTTGGACCATTTATTAGGAGTGTAAATTTTGGTAAGAGTAATATAAAAATTGAGCAGTTCATTACAAATTTAAATCTTGTTTATAATAACATTGAAAAACAGCCTGTTAAAACTATTGATAATTTAGAATTTTTAAAAGATAAACAATTCGTATACTTCAATTCTCCTAATAATATAAAAAAATTCCTCGATAAAAACGAATTAAATACTGAAGATGAACAATACAAATATGATGAAGATATAATTCAATGGATATCTGAAAATATTCATCCTGAATGGTACTATTCTATTTATTTAAAAAAGGGGATAGGCATTCATCATGGGAAAACACCCTTATTTCTAAGAAAATATATTGAAAATGAATATTCTAATCCTGATGGTTGTATCCATACAATATTATGTACAAGTACATTAATGGAGGGTATCAATACGCCTACAAATAAACTAATAATTTATGATTCGCCACGTGGAACATTTGAATTGAATAATCTTATTGGCAGAGTTGGTCGTTTAAATCCACAGAATCCCCAAATAGGAAATATCCAAATATTTGATGAGAAAATACTTGACCTTTATAATCCAGAGCAGTGGATAGACCTTAAGATTTTGTATGAAGTAGATACAATAGAAACTAATAGTCCTGAGGACGAGATTTTATATTTAGATAAATCTTCAATAGATGGTGAACCAGAAAAAAGAATTCATGATTTAAAAGAAATTTTGGACTCAAAATTTGGAATTAAAATGACAGAGGTTATCGAATCAGAAATTGAAATTAATTTACTTAACAATTTTATCAATATTTATGATGAAATAACCTGCCATGAAAAAGAATGGAAAGTTATTAATGATATAAAATACAAGCTCCTTCGAAGCGATAATAAATATTTAGGAGGTTTATTAACAAGTAATTACTCATTTGCTTCTGAAGATAAATTTATTTTTGATGCAGTATATTCATTAATGATTAATGGAGGTAAGTTAAAACCTGTTATTAATAAATTCGTAATAAAATATAATCCTAATGTTAGTGATATCAATAATTTTATTGATGCTCTTTTTCAAATAGATGAATTTATAAAGTTTAAAATGATGAAGATGGTTGGTATTTATGAATTATTTAATAGCAAGAATTTATTCAACAAATCAAAAAATAGAGCATTTATTCAAAGTATTTACATGATAGAATCTTACTTTGATTCAGCAGATGGATATGAGCGTATATTAAGTGATTTAGGTATACCTCAGGAAGACATTATTCTTATATCCAACGAGATAAGTAAATATAATGATGTTTTTGGAACTGAAAAAAAGTTAAAGAAATTAATGGAAATAGCACTTTTTGATAATTTGTCACCATTCAGTAAAAAGATTATATCTGGATTATGACTTGATAAGTAAAATATTAATTTACTTAAAAATTGAATTTAACAAAATCTTACAACTGATACTTTCTTGATATAGTTTTTGATTATTCAAAAACTATATCAACCATTAAGAACAAAATTGCAGTTGATAATAGGGGTATATCTATAAAAAAGAAATATACTTGAAATATTACTTATTATACTGATTTCATTTACATCATATAGTAAATTCAAATTATTTTTATGCATTGAAGATCTAGATAAGGCAAAGAACTCTTTTCCTTTTGAATCAAAAAGTAATGGGGTATCAATATTTATGAAGCTATCAACACTGACTAAAAATATGGTAAGTGTTTTATAAAAAATTATCAATAGAAGAATCAGTTTCAACAAAAGAAAAAGCTCAAGCAGTTTTAAGACTATACTTCTACAAAAATTAAATATACTCCAGATAAAAAAGAAGCTTTTTTAGATGATATAAATAGACTAGGAACTCGATTAACCTATATATAGATAATCAACAGAGTAATCTTTTACTTCTTCTTGCAAAGTATCATATATGAAGCTGACATCAAAATATGGTCGTATAATAGTTGATATTAAAACTGTTTCTTCTTGAAATTCAGTACCATAAAATTTATTTGAAATGTCATCTTTATATTTAAAATATTCTTCTTTTGAGATTTCCAAGGTAAGAGTTACTCTTCTTAAATTGTATTTAAAATTTACATAAACACTATCTTCATCTAATTTTTTAGCTCCTAATACTTCTGGATCCTCCATACCTTCAAACATATCAACATGAACATTAATTATTTGAGAAAATTTTATAGTAAAGGCACCTGATCTAAAGTTAAAAACTTCTCCTCTGTAATCATGTGTTCCCAAATACTCCTCCCCTAGAACTTCTAAATAATGTTCAAAGTTTGGATTGCTATGGTCAAAAGAATGGAGTGCTTCATCAATAGTATTTTTGACAAAACTAAAGAGTGTTTCAAAGGGAATTATTTTTGTTGTTATCTCTTTTTTATTTATATCTTCTAATAAGTCAGAATGAAAAGATATTGTTTTTTTCTTTTTTTCAAAAAAATCATTTTTATTTGAAGAGATAAAGATGACGTCTTTTTTAATGTTATTAGTTTTAATAAAATCTAAAAGAGAAAGCCAAATCATAGTGTCTCTATATCCTTTTTCTTCTTCTTGAAATGGTTTTTTAAAATATAAAGCTTTTTCTACAACTTCTTCTTGTTTTACATCAATGTAATCAAGAATTCTAATATTTGAATAATTTATAAATTCTTTTAATAATTTTTCAAAGTCATATTCTTGATTAATTATTGCAGTATCATCAAACTTCACATTATTTAACAACCTTTTATTAAGAAACTCCATACTCTTACTTATATCTTCTAATGTAGATTTTATTTCTCTATTTCTAATATTTTCTATTTCTTGAATTACTAGTTTAGATATTAATAAAGTATGTCCTTCATTATTAATGAAATGAAATAAATATTTGAAATGTGGATTATCAAAATACCAATTTTTATAAAAAATATTAGTGTCTAAATAAATTATCATATTTTACTATTTCCTTTTTATTTGTTTAAAATAGACTTTCTTTTCTTTATATTGAATCATACAATAAATCTTATTTGATAATATAAATGAAAAAAAGAATTAAAAAAGTTAATGTTACAAAATATGAAGAAAGTTTGAAAATGTATTAAAAGAAAATATTCTAAAACTTTTTTTGAATAGGATATTAATTTATGAAAAAGTATAATTATCATGTATATATATTAAAGAGAAAATTCTAAATTTATTTGGGATAAAAAACTTTTAGTTTGATAATACTAAAATAATTAGATAGGAAAATCTACAATGACTTTTGAAAATATAAAGTTAGAAGAATCAAAAAAAAGAGCTAACTATATAAAAGAATTATTTGCACAAAATAAACTTAAATTAAATGAATTATCTCATTTAGGGAAATTACTTAAAACAGTTGAAAATAGTGAAAAAGGAAAATCGCTAGAACTATTTGATATTCTTGACATAAGTAGAGTATATGAAGCTTTGGTAGTATTTGAAACAATAGGAATTGAAGAAACTATTTTAAATAGAATTAGAAAAGGTAAATTAGATTTTAATAATTCTTCAAATGATGATGGTAAAAATATTTTATTTGAATTAGAGATAGCAGCATCTTTCTTAAAAAAAGGGATTTCTGTAAAATTTGATGAACCTGATCTGATTGTAGAATTATTAGGAAAAAAAATTGGTATAGCATGTAAAAAAATAAATTCTATTAAAAGAATTCAACAAGCGCTTAGTAAAGGAACAAAGCAAAATATAGAGCAGAAAGTTGATTATGCTATTGTTGCTTTAAACATAGATAATTATCATCCTATTGGGCATTTACTAGTAAAAAGAACTAGAAAAGATGCTTTAGATTTTATTCATAAAAGAAACAAAAATCTTTATTTTGAACAAAAGAAGGAATTTAATAAATACTTGAATGACGGTCGTCTACAATCAGTTTTTATAGATTCTAGAATAAAAACAGACATTACAGATGAAGCTCCAAGATTTAATAATTTAACAATGACTACTGTTATACAATCTGAAAAAGATGAATTAATTAATCAGAAAATTAAAGAAATATTCTCTGACTCTTAATGTTATAGTAGGTAATTACCTTGATTCACTTAGTGATTTTATTATTTGGTCAGGTATAGCCTTTCAAAATGAGTTAGTAGTAATATGGAGTGAATTAAGCTTTAATTATATATTTAGATATAAAATATACATAAAAGGAATAGAAATGCCAACAATCCATCAACACATAAATTTCAAAACTAAAAATGGTCTTATTGCTAAAGCACAAATTGAAAAAAATAAAGATTCTGAGTATACATGTACTGTCTATTCTGATAATGCAAATAATAATTTTTCAATGGTAGAATCAAGAACATTTTCGTCAGGAAAGGAAAGTTTTAGATGGTTGTATGAGACAATTCAAAAAGTGATATCTAACCAATATCATAACGATATATTAGACACAATAGATAATACTTGTAATTGTCCTCACATTACAAAAGAAGAAGAGCAAACTATATGTTCCTCTAGCATTACTATTTTAGTAAATGGATTGGACGTATAAGAGATATAACAAAACTTTGGGGGAGAAATATTTGACTATGTGACTCAAATATTTCTCAATTCAAACGTTAGATAAGGAAAAAAATTGCTAGAACCATTATTTCAATTTGTAGAAAAATTCGTTACTGACTTTTCATGGAAAAGGTTAGCTATATTTTTTAGTTTTTTAGGATTAGTTGTACTCACATTTATTTTATATGAATGGCAAACTGCTTCAAATGAATTAAACCGTTATGAAAGAGCAACAAGCATACTCCTTCAAATTGAACCTTTATTGGATTCTAAAAATAGTGTTGTAGTTGAAACCTCAAAAGAACTCGTTGCTAATTTAAAATTAGTTATTAAACAAAAAGATATTTTTTCAAGTTTAGAAGTATCTATAAATCCAATAATTTCACAAATATTTTTTGGATTACTTCCATGGATTATAATAGTTATAATTTTAATTCCATCAGAAATTGTTAAAGATAAACGTGAAGCTATGAATATGATTGGAGGTTTTTTTATACTTCTACTGTTTTTAGGTATCTTGATTTCATTTATTCCTATAGAATGGAATAATTGGTTAAGGTATGGTGGTGTTCAATTATTCAATTTAATACTAATAATATTATTATCATGGGTGGGGAACAAATCATAATATCTAAGAAATAGGTGGAAAAGTAATAATTTACCATGAGGGGAAATTATTGCTCACGACAAACGTTAGATGACAAAAGAAATTTTAACTAGATTTCATATAAATGAAAAGTATGGAGATATAGCAATAGATTTATTAGATGACTATACATCTACTTATGAAGCTTATGGTTATTATACTTATGATGATTTTAAAACTTTTGCTAAATATATAGATTTTATGGGCTTTGTTTATAGGAATAATTGGCTTCTACGTGTAGTAAATATTATTGAATTACATTAAATAATTCGATATGCAGCAATGTTTAAATTTAGTAACTTAAAAATTATTATTAATATAAAAAATTTATATTTTATTAACAGTAAGGATTTTATTGTTTTTGGCATGAAATAGGTGTGAATAGATAAAATAGGAGAAACCTTAAAAGGTTTTATGTAGCCCGAATAGGAGTTTTAAAGGATTATAATGTGATGTGATCAGCAAGATTTGAACTCGTTAATTTTAAATTAGTTTAGTCTATTCTCATATTAATCATTTTAAGATAATTTTATAAATTTTTTCGGTTCTTATTTAAACCAATACTTGCATTATTACACCAAAAGAATCCAATACTTTTTTTATTGTTTTAAATTTAGGTTTTGTACCTTTTTCAAATGTTTTATATACTTAGTTCAGTATCTTTTTCTAATTGGCTCATACCTTTTGCTTTAGCAATATTTCCTAAAGTTTCTAATAATTCATATGTATTTCCATCACTTAATATTTGAGACAAATATTCCGCTATTACTTCTTTATCATCAAGGTATTGTACTATATCAAAATTTGTAATTTCAAGTTTACTCATTATCTAGCTCCTTTAAATTTTCATTTGCTTTTTTATATAATCAATTTAAGTTGATTTATCTCCGCTGATTAATAAAATAATTCTTCGTAATATTGAAACCTTACCTTGAATATTTTTTTTGAAAAAATATTTGGTTGTTTTATTATGTACATGTTGAAATTGTATCTTAAAAGATACACTATATGTTAATTAAATTTATTTAACCAATCAGTCCACCATTGCATTAACCCTTTTTTTTCATCATAATATTTCATTTTTGATTCTCTGTTATAAGCAGCTTTAATTTTATTTGTTTCTGCATGAGCTAAACAAGATTCTATAATATCACTATGAAATCCATGTTCTTTTATTTTTTCATGGGCTATTGTTGAAAACATGGCTCTAAATCCATGTGATGTAATTTTATCTTTATAACCAAGTTTCATGAGTGCGTGATTTAATGTTGCATCTGAAAAAGGTTTTAAATTTGAAGTAGGCGAGGGGAATACATATTTACTTCTATCAAAAGAATATGGTTTTATTGTTTTTAATATTTCAAGAGCTTGTTTTGATAGAGGTAAAACAAAATCTTTATTAGTTTTCATTTTATTTGCTGGTATGTCTAAATATTCTTTTTCAAAATTTACTTCATTCCATTCAAGTAATCTAATGTTATAAGGTCTTAATGCAAGATATGGAGCAATATTTAATGCATATATTGTAGATATATCTGCTTTATAAAGTTCTCCATAAGATTTTATATCTTTTAATAGTTCTTTTATCTCATTCTCTTTTGTTAAAGTTGCTCTATGGATAACTATCTTTTTAGCAAAAACAGTTCTTTTATCAATATCTGCAATTATATTATGTTTTGTATATCCATAAGTAACTGCATATTTATAAATTCTTTCTATAACATTTAAAATTCTTTCTGCAATTTCGAAATATTCTTTTTCTTGTAATTTTTGAATAATATTTAATATATCTAATATTTCTATTGATGAAATAGGTTTATCTCCAATTGCAGGGTAAACATGCATTCTTAATCTATTTTCATTTAATTCGTAAGTTACATGTTTCCATTCGCTTGTCATTAATTTGAGCCATTTCTCAGTAATATATTTAAAAGTTGAAATATTTCCAAAATTTGAGCTTTTAGCTTCAATAGGGTTTATATTTTGTTTTAATTGTTCTTTTGCTTTTTCTCTTAATTCTCTAGCTTCTTTTAATGAAATATCTGGATAAATACCAAAACTCATAGATTTTCTTTTCTTTGTGTAACTAAAATCGAATCTAAAGAATTTTGTACCATTAGATTTTACAACTAAGTATAAATTTTCTCCATCACTTAATTTATAATCTTTTTCTTTTGCTTTAGCTTTCTTAATTTCCGTATCAGTAAGAGGTTTAACTATTTTTGCCATTATTATTACGGTACTGCTTTCATAAATTTATATATTTTATTATCCTATACCGTTAATAATACCGTTATTAATTTTATATATAGATAAATACAAACAAACATAAATAAACACAAATAAATTAATATATTCGATTTTTAGGTGATTTAAGGATAAAAATAAACAGAAAAAAACAAAGTAGTGGTACCGCTAGTCGGACTCGAACCGACACACCAAAGGCGAGGGATTTTGAATCCCTTGTGTCTACCAATTTCACCATAGCGGCATATGATTTTAGAGAAAAAAAAGTAAGTTCATCTGTGGCAGATGAACTTACTTTTTTAAAAGAAATTATTTAGCTACTGCTTCTTTTAAAGCTTTTCCAACTTTAAATTTAGCAACAGTTGTAGCAGGAACATCTACAGTTTTAGTTGTACCTGGAACTTTTGCTGTTCTAGCAGCTCTTGCAGCTGTTGCGAATGTACCAAATCCGATAAAGCTTACAGATTCTTTTTTTACTAATGCTTCAGTAATAGTATCTAATACAGCATCAACTGCACCTTTTGCATCTTTTTTAGATAAACCAGCTTTTGTAGCTACTGCATCGATAAACTCTGCTTTGTTCATTGGAGAACTCCTTGTATAAAATTAAATCGAGAAAACTTTATAGTATTTAAGCTTTGAAATAGCTAAAAGTTCGGGCTTTAGCAAATAAATTTTTTATCTTTTCTGTATCTTTTTTATTCAAAAGAACTTTTTATACTTAAAAGTCTACAAGAATTCTCAAGAATAGCTATTTTTTTAACTAGTTCATAAACATCTCTATCATATACATAAGTTCCTACACCTTTTATAACCATCAAATTATGTTCAGATTCTTTTAAATATTTTGTAATTTCAAGGGCATTTCTTTTATACCAAGTTGAAAAATCACCAGGATTATAAATAGATAATTCTCCAAAAAAAGTTTTACCAAAAAAATCTTCAAATACTATTTTGTCATGAAGTAATGTATATGCTGTTGTATAAATTGGCATACCAAAAGCAATATATTTTGCTTCATGGATATTTGTATATATTGTCGAATGAATATGAGATTCGATACTAGCAATATTCCATCTGTAATCTTGTTTATTCATATTTAAAGTACAAAAAGATTTTTCATCCATTTTGTCAAATATAGCATCACTCGTATTTATCATAAAGTTATATTGATCAAGTTTAGAAGAAATTGCACCATGATAGATACCAAAAAAGTTCTTACTAAACATAGAAAATGATAAATCAGAGAGTAATTTTATAGTATCTTTATCTACCATTAAAAGCCTTTGAATATATTTTTGGATATTATATATTAATTTAATTAAGGACAGTTTTAATGGATATTCCTCATATCCCCGTTTTATATAATGAAGTTCTAGAAACTTTTAAAGATATAAATGAAGGTTATATAATAGATTGTACTACTGGATTTGCTGGTCATAGTAGTGGTTTATTAAATCAAAATCAAAATATAAAATTAATTTGCAATGACCAAGATGATGAAGCTTTAGCTTTTAGTAAAAAAAGGCTTGAAAAATTTGAAAATGGGGTAATTTTCAATAAGGGTAATTTTGAGCATGTAATAGAAACTTTTAAAGATTATGAAATTAGAGGAGTTTTAGCTGATATTGGAGTTTCATCTTTACAATTAGATAAGCTTGAACGAGGTTTTGGTTTTGAAAGTTTAACACTTGATATGCGAATGAATCAAAATCAAAGTTTAGATGCTGCAACTGTTGTAAATACTTATTCTCAAACTGAATTGGAAAGAATTTTTAAAGATTATGGAGAAGTAAGAGAGTATAAAAAAGTTGCTTCTTTGATAGTAAATAATAGACCTTTTAATAGTTCAAAAGAACTTGCAGATTTTTTATCTAAAAAAATGTCAAAAGGAAAACTTCATCCAGCAACTTTGCCTTTTCAAGCAATTAGAATAGAAGTAAATGATGAATTAGGAGTTTTAGAGAGACTTTTTGACTCTTTGGAGAAAGCAAAATTAAAAGATTGTATTGTTGCAATTATCTCTTTTCACTCTTTAGAAGATAGAATTGTAAAAAACTATTTTAAAAAATGGAGCAAATCTTGTATTTGTCCAGATAATGTTTTTAGATGTGAATGTGGAAATAATCATGCTTTAGGAAAAATTATTACAAAAAAGCCTATAATTCCAACTGCTTTAGAGATTAAACAAAATCCTAGAAGCAGAAGTTCTAAATTAAGGGTTTTTAAATTTGATTAAATTAAATTCACAAAGTTCAATAGCTATTGTATTTGCGATATTATTTTTTGCTTTATGTTTATATTTTCCAAAAATATATTTAAGAAATAATATTTATTATACGAGTAAAGATATAAATAAATTGTATGCACACTATATCTCTTTACAAGAAGAAAATACTTTTTTATCTCAACAACTTGAAGATATGAAATTTAAAAATCAGATTCTTGATTCTTTATTATTTAATCCTTTACAACAAATAGATCAAAGTAAAGATTTACAAGAAGATTAAGCTTTAGTTCTTACTAAAGCTTATAAAATAACTATTCCTAGAACTTTATTTAAAATATTACTATTATCATCAAATCCTTCTAACTCTTTTCCTGGTTCTAATGTTGTAATAGTTGATTTTCCAATTATATGTCTAAATTCTTTATTGTTTTTGTCTTTCAATCTTACACTCCAAACATTGTGTACAACCATTGGTTCATTATCTTTTATTCCTAAATAAAGCATAATATGACCTTTTAAATAAACTAAAGTTGAAAAAGGAACACCTTCTTTTTTTATAAACTCTTTTTTCTCATCTAAAGTTAGTTTTGAAATATCAATATATTTCCCATTTGTTGTTTGTGCTTTTGAATTTCTATGTAAATATGATCCAAAAGGAGTAAAAAAATCTTGAGTAAAACTTGAACAATCTCTATTATTTAGTAATCCACCCCAACCATAAGGTTCATTTAAAAGTTCAGTTAATATTTTTATTCTATTTTCACTATTATAAAGTACTGGCATAGCTTCAATTTCATTTGGATTTAGTTGTATATGTGAAATTATTGCATTTGCATTATCATCTTTTTTGGCAATTAGATAGTTATCTTTTTCTTTAGGAAAGATTGTTCCAACTTTTACATATTCTCTAAAAATAGGATCATAAATTGGGAATTTTTCTTTTATACTTACAAAGTAGTTTGAATTTTTAAATTGTTTTATAAAATTTTCATTAACAAATGCTATATTATTTATCTCAACCCATCCACCAACACTACTTGATTCTATATATGCCCAAGCTTTATCTTTTGACAAATGAGAAACCATAATTGGAGTATTTATTTTGATTAAAGAATTTTGATTATAGTCAAAAGGAAATCCTTCTCCTGGTAGTAGTGGATTATAAAACATTGGAGAATTTGTTGGAAGAACTCTTACATTTGTATTTTTTAAAGTTATTGCTTTTTTCGGTACTACATTATATTCATCAAAATTTGAGTTTTGTATTTGTTTATCAAACCACTCTTTTGTAGCTAATTGATGGTTTTCTAAATATACTTTTTTAAATCTATATGATTGTCCCCACATAGCTTCTTGTTTTGGATATGAAACTTTTGTTAAGTCCCAAGGTCTAAAGTATTTTATAAAGTAGTCGTTTGTTGCTTGATCTTGATTTATAAAATTATCATTAGCTTTTTTTGAAAATTCTGTTAAGTCATTTTCTTTTACTTCTATGATTACTACTTCTTTTGTAGTACAAGCTGTAAATAAAATTGTACTAAATATTGTTATAAATAGATATTTAAATAAATTATTCATTTTTATCCTTTTTTATTTTGAGAGATTGTATCATATTTTTAATTTAGTAATTTATAGATATAGTACAGAAAAATATAGGAAATAGGGTGTTTAAACTTTCAGTAAATAAAGATTTGTTTTCTAAAATATTATCAAAAAAATTGTATGTTATAGAAAAAGAGAGTTCTAATTATTGGAAAAAAGAGTTACTTGAACCAATTATTATTGAAAATAAATTAACTTATAAAATCAAACAAATCAATAAACTATTAATAACAAATGGTTTAGGAGAAGATAAACCTCAAATTGTTATAGAATGTTTAAAAATAGACTTTTCACAACAAAAAGGTATTTTTGAATTTTATCTTGGGAAAATTTTAGAACAAAAAAATATAGCTGAAATAGAAGTTGAAGATGAAAAAGATATTTTAATAAAACAACTTTTAAATGAAAAGAAAGAGTTGTTAAATATTTTAAATGATATAAAAAAGAGTAAAATTTTAGATAACTAGAGAAAATTCTCTAGTTAAAAACTATTTGATAATTAAATCAGCAAGCTCATTCATTGTCGCTTCAGACATATCTTTTACTTGACCAACCATTAAAGCTTTTTGTGCTCCACCATAAGTTCCATCTTGATAACCTTTTAATGCTGCTACAAAATCTGCTTTTGTCATATCTTTAATAATTTTAGATTTACCTAGAGCTACTTTTTCCCCATTTGCTCCATGACATACAACACATTTTGCATAAGGGTTTGCAAAAGCAAAACAGGCAGTTAAAATAGTAGTTGCAATAACAATTTTTTTCATAATATATCCTTTTGTGAAATAAGATAAGATTATTGTACTCAAATATTATTTAAAGAATATTGACTCTAATCAATAATTCTTATTTTTCTAAGTTGATAACTAATTGAAAAAATTATTTTCTAAAATATTTATTGATTCTTTAACACTATTAATAGAATTTGAAAATTGTTCTTTTTCAAAATCACTTATTTCTAATTCTATGATTTTTTCAACACCATCTTTTCCTAAAATAACAGGCACTCCAGAAACTATATCTTTATAACCATATTCTCCATTTAGTATAGTAGCACATGCAAAACATTTTTTCGTATCATTTAAAATAGCTTCTATCATTGCAATTGTAGAATAAGCAGGAGCATAATATGCAGAACCTGTTTCTAATAGTTTTACAATTTGTCCACCACCATTTTTTGTTTTAATCACAATATCATCTATATCTTCTTTAGATAAAACTTCATTTAATTTTTTTCCATCAACAGTTGAAAAATCAATTAATGGAACCATACTATCTCCATGTCCACCAATAACAGAAGTTTTTATGTTAACATTTGGAAAGCCTAGCTTTTCTGCTATAAAATAACTCATTCTAGCACTATCTAAAGTTCCAGCCATTCCAAGAATTTTATTTTTAGGATAATTTGAAGATTTTAATGCTGTATAAACCATCGAATCAAGAGGATTTGAAATTATTATAATTATTGCGTTTGGATTATTCTTTGATATATCATTCATAACAGAAGCTACAATTTTTGCATTTGTAATGAGTAAATCATCTCTACTCATGTTTGGTTTTCTTGCTATTCCTGCTGTTATAATAATAATATCACAATCTTTGAAATCTTCATTATTTAAACAAGCAGTAATTTTAGTATTACTATTTGTTTCTTGCATAGCTTGTGAAATATCAAGTGCCATAGCTTCTGAAATATTGTTTTTTATATCTTTTAATAGTATATTTGAACAGATATTATTTGTAGCTAAAATGAAAGCTAATGTTGAACCTACATTTCCAACTCCAATAATTCCTATTGTTTTATTATTCAAAATAGAGCCTTTAAAATTTGTTTAAAATAGATTATATCTTTTTGGGTATAAAAAAAGGCAAAGCCGAAACCTTGCCTTTTTATAAATTAAAAAATTTAATTATCCAATAATAGAATTTAAAGTTGCAGACGGTCTCATAGCAGCTGATGTTTTTGCATCATCTGGTAAATAGTATCCACCCATATCAACAGCTTTTCCTTGGCATTCTGTTAATTCTTTTACAATTATTTCTTCATTTTCTGTCATTGCTTTTGCAATTGGAGTAAATTCAGCTTTTAACTCAGCATCTACATTTTGAGCTGCTAATTCTTGTGCCCAATACATTGCTAAGTAGAAGTGAGAACCTCTATTATCAATGCTTCCAATTTTTCTAGCTGGAGATTTATCGTTGATTAAGAAAGTTCCAGTTGCTTTATCTAAAGTATCAGCTAAAACTTGAGCTTTTTTATTTCCTTGTGTATTTGCTAAGTGTTCTAAAGAAGCTGCAAGAGCCATAAATTCACCTAAAGAATCCCATCTTAAATAACCTTCTTCTTGGAATTGTTGAACGTGTTTAGGAGCAGATCCTCCCGCACCAGTTTCAAATAATCCTCCACCTTGCATTAATGGAACGATAGATAACATTTTTGCAGATGTTCCAAGTTCTAAAATTGGGAATAAGTCAGTATTATAATCTCTAAATACATTTCCAGTTACAGAAATTGTATCAAGACCTTTTCTCATTCTATCTAAAGAGTATTGAATAGCATCATCTGGAGCCATAATTGAGATTTCTAATCCTGTTAAATCATAATCTTTTAAGTATTTTTCAACTTTTGCGATCATTTGTGCATCATGACCTCTATTTTTATCTAACCAGAATACTGCTGGAGTTCCAGATAATTTTGCTCTATTAACTGCAAGTTTTACCCAATCTTTAATTGGTTCATCTTTAGTTTGGCACATTCTGAAAATATCACCATTATCAACATCAAAACTAAATACAGTTTCTCCTGCTTTATTTGTAACAACGATTTTTCCATCAGCTTTTGCTTGGAAAGTTTTATCATGAGAACCATACTCTTCAGCTTTTTGTGCCATTAATCCAACATTTGGAACTGAACCCATAGTTTTTGGATCAAGTGCTCCGTGTTTTTTACAATCTTCAATTACAACTTGGTATGTTGTAGCATAACATCTATCTGGAATCATCGCTAAAGTATCTTCTTCTTTATCTTCTTTATTCCACATTTTCCCACCACCTTTGATCATAGCAGGCATAGAAGCATCAATAATAACATCTGATGGTACATGTAAGTTAGTAATTCCTTTAGCAGAATTTACCATAGCAAGTCTTGGTTGTTTTGCATAAACTGCATCAATATCAGCTAAAATTTCAGCTTTTTTTGCAGCATCGATATTGTCTAATTTAGAGTATAAGTCACCTAAACCATTGTTAAAGTTAACACCCATTTCATCAAATAATTTTCCATGTTTAGCAATTAAATCTTTGAAGTAAACTTTCACAGCAAATCCAAACATAATTGGATCAGATACTTTCATCATTGTTGCTTTTAAATGTAAAGATAATAATACATCTCTTTTTTTAGCTTCATCAATTCCTTTTTGATAGAACTCTTGTAAAGCTTTTGAAGACATTTTAGTAGCATCAACAACTTCACCAGCTAATAATGGTAAAGAAGCTTTTAAAACAGTCTCTTCTCCATTTTTATTTATAAAAGAGATTTTGAAATTATCAGCTGAATCTAAAGTAGTAGAAACTTCAGTTCCATAAAAATCATTTGCATTCATATGTGCTACATCAGTTTTTGAGTCTTTTGCCCAAACACCCATTCTATGTGGATTGTTTTTAGCATAGTTTTTAACTGCACCAGGAGCTCTTCTATCAGAATTTCCTTCTCTTAATACAGGGTTAACTGCTGATCCTAAGATTTTTGCATATCTTGCATTTACTTCTTCACTTGAATCATAATCAGGAATTTTGTAACCTTTTGATTGTAATTCAGCAATCGCAGCTTTTAATTGAGGAATTGAAGCTGAAATATTTGGTAATTTAATAATATTTGCATTTGGATCTTGAGTCATTTCACCAAGTTCTGCTAGTGCATCACCAATTTTTTGCTCATCAGTTAAATTTTCTGGGAAAGCGGCAATAATTCTTCCAGCAAGAGAAATGTCTTTTTGAACCATTTCAATCCCTGAACTTTTTGTGAAAGATTGAATAATTGGTAAAAAAGAGTATGTTGCTAACGCTGGTGCTTCATCAACTTTTGTGTAAATGATTTTTGACATATTTTTTCCTAAATTTTGAATTTGTAAAAATATTAGCTAGATTTGTATTTAAGGTTATTTAATTTGAGAATATATATTAGTTTATGAAAATTTGATTGTTTCAAATTTTCACAAAATATTAATTTATATTATTGAATAAATCTTTGATTGAAGTTGGCTTTTGATTAGAAATATCTGTTTTCATAATATTTTGAGCTTCTTCATCAATTTGCGTTTCAACAGCTTTAACTTTTGTATAAGTTTTTGCAACACCAACGTTTGCTTGGATATTTACTTGATGTTCTTCAAAAGTTGAAGCAAATTTATGTAATCCAGTACGGTTATCTCTTACAAAGTATAAATAGTTACTTTTTACTGGAAATATTGCAGCTTTTATAGAATCAAGGCTAACGGCACAAATAGGATCTTTAGGTAGTCCCGCATTCAAATAAGTGTTATAAGAACTTGTATCTTCTCTTATTCTATCTGCTGTTACTACACTATTTGAGTATTTACCATAGTTTAAAGTTCCATCCATTTGAAGACGCATACCTTTTTTTAATCTATTATGAACTACACTTGCAACTATTGGCATTTCGTTTGTAGTTGCTGCTTCTTTTTGTATAACTGAAGCTAAAGTTATATAGTTGTACCACTTCTTTTTATCATAAACTCCAAATATTTTTTTTGAAAACTCTTCATATTTTCTATTTGTTTGAGAAAATAGATAAAAAATAATATAATCTTCTTTCATACCAATAGGAATAGAATAAGTATCAGCTAAAATATTTCCATCTGCTTTATAGGCATGTTCATTATAAATTTTTGTTAAAATTTCCTCTGAAAGGCTAAACTCTTGTGCTATCTTTTTTAAGAAAAAATAAGAAGTTTCACCAGGTATTAATGTAATAGTTTTTAAAGCAGCTTTTGAGCTAATTAGTTTATAAATAAAATCCATTTTTGTAAGTCTAGTTTGATCAATATCTATCCAACCACTTTGAATATAACCTGTCATTTTGATAATTATTTCATCTAAAGCATTCATTTCATAGCCACTTTTATTTAAGTGTGATATAATATTACTTGTACTGCCTTTAGGAATAAACAAAACTTTTGTGGAATTTACTGGCATTGTTAAATAAAATAAAACAACAATTAAACCAATGAGGATAAAATCAATAATGTTAAAAAACATTAAAATTGCAATATTTGTATCATTTCTTTTTATATTTTTAATGTTTTCATCTCTGTATATTGGCATCAAAATCGACTCTTTTTCTTTCTCTAATTTTTTAATCTCGCAATTTTATATAAAAATGGATAAAAAGCTCATTTTGAGTATTGAAAAAGTTGAATATAAGTCAAAAAGTAGTAAAGAAAGTAACTCTTTAGAGAATTTAAAAAATGATATACAGTTACTTCCAAAAATTTTAAAATTTTTCCAAAGCATAAAAATAGAGAGTTTAAAAATAAATGAAAATCAATTTTATATCTGGTTTAACGGGAAAGAGTTATATCTTGATAATAATTTTATAAATATTTCATCTAAAATAAATGATTCTTCAAATACAGTTTTTTTTGAGTTAAATTCATTATATTTAAAAGATTATAAAGTTTTATTTGATGGAAAAGCAAAAATAGATTATTTTTCTAAAGAATTAAATTTTTTTGGAAATTTGTATTTTGAGAATTTCCAAACAGCTTTAAATATTGATATAACATCTGAAAAAATAAAATTTTATTTAGAAAGCAAATATTTTGAAAATTTGAAATTTTTAAAAGAACATTTAGATTTACCACAAGAAGCAAATGAGTGGATGTATAATAATGTAACAGGTGATTTTAAACTTGACTGGCTTTATGGTGAATATGATTTAAAGAAAAATGAACTTGTACAAAACTCAATCGAAGGAAAAGCTCATATAAAAGATGGAAAAATAAGATTTCATAAAGATGTTGATGAGATTTTTACAAAAAGTATTGATGTAACTTATAAAGATGATAATTTACATTTTAATCTAATTGAACCAAAATTTAAAGATAAAAACATAGAAGGAAGTTTTGTAACTATTCATAATTTAACTGATGAGATAAATGGAAATGTTGAAGTAAATATAAAAACTAATAGCAAACTTGATGACAATATTTTAGGTATTTTAAAAGCTTATGAAATAAATCTTCCTGTAAAACAAAAAAGCGGAATAACAAATGCAAATTTAGTTCTAAACTTTCCTTATGCTCTTGATAAACCAATGAGCACAAAAGGCGAATTTTTAGTAGATAATTCTTTAATTTCTATTGATAATTTCTCTTTTTTTAGTAAAAAAGCAAAAGTAACTCTTGATGAAAATATAGTTTATATAAATGATGCGAGTTTTTTATACGAAGATATGATAGACGCAAATGCGAATTTAAGTATAGACACAAATACTTTAAAATCAACAGGAACTGTTGATATAAACTCTTTAATTGTAAAAGATGATGATGGTGCAGCAGTTCTTGAAATAAAAGATAAAAATAGTTTAATTGATATGGATTTTAGTTCACTGACAACAATAAATTTAAAAGATTTAGATACAAAAATAAAAGTTGATAAATCAATATTTATTGATATTGCAAACATATCAAAGATTTATCCTTATTCTAAACTTTTTCAAACTTATGCAATAAAAGATGGAAATATATCTTTAGAAATTAAAAACGAAAATGAAATAAATTTTAATGCTTTTTTAAAAAATATAAATTTGCCTATTCAAAAAGATGAAAAAGAGATAAATAGTATAGATTTAAAAGGAACTATAAAAGATAAAGATATTGAAATTTTTGCCTTGAATGATGATATAAAGTTAGTAATTAACGATAAAACAAATCTTTATTTAAAAGATTTAAAACTTTTTATTGACACAAAAATGAATGCAAATGATTTAAAAGAAAATATAAATTTGTATCTAGACAATTGTGAATTAAATTTAGACAATAAAGATTATAAAATAAAAGATGCAAATGTTGTTATAGAAAATGGAGATATAAATTTTGAAGCAACTATAAAAGATTTAGATATTCCTTTAAAAAAAGATGGAAAAACTCTTGAAGAGATACAATTAATAGGAAATTATAAAGCTGATGATTTAAAAATATATACAAAAAACCAAGATTTAATTTTATTTTTAGATAAAGATAATTTGTCTTTATATTTAGAAGAGTATGATGTTAGCTATTATACAGAAGATGAAGAAAATATTTCAAAATATAAAAAAATAGATATTATTGGTAAAAATTCTAATATTGTTATTAATGATGAGTTTGAAATAGTATCAGATAATTATGAATTAAGAGTTCGACCAGACAATAAATTTGCTTATATAAAATATGGTGATACACAGGTTGTTTTTAGAGACACAAATGGAAAATTAGAACTTTATGCAGTTGATATTAGTGCCGATTTCTTAAATAAAATTTCAAATAGAAACATTTTTTTAGGTGGAAAAGTTCACTTCTTTGCAACTGGAAATATAAATGATTTACATGGAAAAGTTGTTTTAAAAAATAGTAGTATTGCGAATTTATCTATTTTAAATAATATTTTACTATTTATTCAAACTTCACCAGCTATTATAAATCCATTTTTAGCGATTCCATCTGTTGTTGGATTGGCGACAAACCCTGGATTTAATTTATTAACTTATAAAATTTCTGATGGTGATTTAGAGTTTAACTATAGTAAAGATAAAGGATTAATAAATATTGTAAAACTTAATACTGTTGGAAATGGTATTGATTTTGAAGGAAAAGGAGATATTGATTTGACAAATTCTAATATAAATTTCAATATGAACCTTATATTTTTCAAAGATTATGCAAATATAGTTGGAGCAATTCCTGTACTAAACTATATAATATTAGGTGATGAAAATAGAGTAGAAACAAAAATAAATATCAATGGGAGTTTAGATAATCCTACAATAGCTACAAACCTTACAACAGATACATTTAATATCCCATCAAATATTGCAAAAAGAGTTATTAATTCTCCAGTGAGATTTTTTGATAATATAAATAATTTAGAAAAAGAAGATAGTAAAAGTATAATAATGAAATAAGTCTAAATGCTAGACTTATTCATTTCTTAAAACATCAATAACGTCAATTTTAGTAGCTCTTGATGCTGGATAATAAGATGATAAAAGCACAATTATTACTGCACCTATAACAATAGAAATAAAATCACTCATTGCTAAATCAAGAGGTAATTTTGCACTTCCATAAACATCAGCTGGCAATGACACAATATCAAATGTATCTAAAAACCAATAACCAATAAATCCTAGTACAATTCCTGTAATAATTCCACCAAAACCAATAACAGTTCCAACTCTTAGAAATATAGATTTTATCTCTTTTGCAGAAGCTCCCATTGATAAAAGTAGGGCAATTTCTTTTCTTCTACTCATTACAGTCATAAGTAAAGAGGAAATTATATTTAAAGATGCAACTAAAATAATTAGCATTAAAACAATAAATAAAGCTGTTTTCTCCATCTTCATTGCTGCAAAGAAATTACCATTTTGTTGCCACCAACCAATAATTGAAGCATTTGTTCCTTGTAAACTAACTTTTAGTTTTTCTATATCTTCAAGTGCATTATCTGAATGAATATGAATACCATCATAAATATTTGAATCTTTTTGAAGTAGAGTTTGTAACGCTTCTAAAGAAGTGTACATATAAGCTTTATCATAAGCATTTAAACCCGAAGTAAATGAAGTAACATAATCAAATCTTTTCATTTTTGGCATCAATGAAAAACCAGCTGGATTTAGTTCTGTAAAATATAAAGTTACTTTAGAACCACTATTTAAATATAGCTTATCTTTTATTCCAGAACCTGTTATTACATCATATTTTCCAAGAAGTAAATCACCAACAGCTTCTTTATAAATAGGATTGATATTTGCTTCTTTTTGGCTATCTACACCAAAAATTATACCACCACTCATATTATCGCCATTCTGAACTATTGCTTGTGTAGAAACAAATGGTGAAAACTTTAGATTTGGATACTCTTTTTGAAGTTTTTCTAATAAATTTTGATTTACTGAATCTGCAAATTTTGGGTAAATTGTTAAAGGATAATTCATAGTAAAGAGTTTTCTTTCAAACTCTTTTGCTGTTCCATTCATAATAGACATTGCTAAAATTAAAACCATAACACCAATAGAAACACCAACAAATGCTAATATAGCACTAATTGAGATAAAAGGATTTTTTTTATCAAATCTTAGGTATTTCTTTACAATAAAATTTACTAATTTTTTATTCAAATTATTTTCCTGCAGCTAAACCAATTTTTGGTCCACTTTTTCCACAACATTGTTTATATTTTAAGCCACTTCCGCAAGGACAAGGTTCATTTCTAGCTATTTTTTTATCACTATTTTTTACAGCTTCTTGAGCAATATTTGTAGTTATATGTTCTGTACTTTTTTCCATTTGCTCTTTCATTTTAGCTAGTGCTTCTTGCTCTTTTTGTTTATCTTCTTGACTTTGTAATTGAATTGTAAATAAAATTTTTATGATTTCATTTTTTATATTTCCAATTAGTTCAATAAACATATTATAAGACTCTTTTTTATACTCAACCAATGGATCTTTTTGGTTATATCCTCTTAATCCAATACCTGTTTTTAATGTATCCATCGCATATAAGTGCTCTCTCCATGCACTATCAAGTATTTGTAAATATAAAATTCTTTCAATTTCACTTTTTTGCTCAAGGCTTGTTACAGACATTTTTTTATCATAAACATCTTTTAATATAGAAATTAAATGTTCTTCTAATTCCTCATAAGACTCTTTTTTTATATCTTCTACATTAATTTTAAAATGTAAATCTTCTAAAAATCTATTTAC
Source organism: Aliarcobacter butzleri (assembly GCF_900187115.1). Taxonomy (NCBI): domain Bacteria; kingdom Pseudomonadati; phylum Campylobacterota; class Epsilonproteobacteria; order Campylobacterales; family Arcobacteraceae; genus Aliarcobacter; species Aliarcobacter butzleri. The sequence continues at coordinate 1,310,914 of NZ_LT906455.1, read as the reverse complement.
AATAAATTCATAGTTAAAATCGTCTTCAGCCATTCCTGAAGTTATATTTGCTTCAGTTAAAAGATTTTGAACATATTCAATTCTATTTTCATCAATTTTTGAAGTTATATCATAATCAGGTTTTAGTAAGTCATTTCTAAAGCTATAGATAACTTTTCTTTGTTGATTTGCTACATCATCATATTCAAGTAGATGTTTTCTACTTTCAAAGTGCATAGATTCTACTTTCTTTTGAGCATTTTCAACTGCACGTGTAACCATTCTTGATTCAATATGCTCACCTTCTTCAATTCCAAGTCTTTCCATAATGCCTTTTATTCTATCACTACCAAAAATTCTTAAAAGATTATCTTCTAATGATAGATAAAATTGAGATTCACCAACATCCCCTTGTCTTCCAGATCTTCCTCTTAATTGGTTATCAATTCTTCTAGACTCATGTCTTTCTGTTCCAATGATTGCTAAACCACCTAAATCTAAGATTTCTTTAGTAAGTTTTATATCAACTCCACGCCCTGCCATATTTGTTGCAATTGTAACTGCACCTTTTTGTCCCGCATCAGCGATGATTTTTCCTTCTTTTTCATGTTGTTTTGCATTTAAAACTGTGTGAGGAATTTTTTTATCAACTAAAATTTTATGTAATTTTTCAGATTTTTCAATAGAAGCAGTTCCTACAAGTACAGGTTGTCCTTTCTCATGTAGTTCTTTGATTTTATTACAAACAGCTTCAAATTTCTCTTTTTCACTTTTATAAATTAAATCATTTTTATCAATTCTTTTTACAGGAATATTTGTAGGAATAGATACAACATCTAAATTATAAATTTGAGCAAATTCAGTAGCTTCTGTTTGAGCAGTTCCTGTCATACCAGCAAGTTTTTTGTACATTCTAAAATAGTTTTGGAAAGTAATATCTGCTAAAGTTTGTGATTCATCTTGAATTGTAACACCTTCTTTTGCTTCTAAAGCTTGGTGAAGTCCTTCACTAAATCTTCTTCCTTCACTTAATCTTCCTGTAAACTCATCAACTATTATGATTTGATTATCTTTTACAACATAATCAACATCTTTTTTGAAAATATAGTTTGCTTTTAAAGCTTGGTCTAAAGAGTGAGAAAGCATAGCATTTTCAATAGAATAAAGATTATCAACTCCAAAAAGTTTTTCTACAGCTTCATGTCCTTGTTCTGTTAATGTTACAGCTCTATTTTTTTCATCAACGATAAAATCACCTGTTGTTATTGGTTTTTCAGCTGCGCTTTTAGGTTCTATTAATTCACCTTTTTCTAATTTTAAAGCAATTTCATTTGCTTTTAAATAATTCGAATTTTTATGATTTGTTGGTCCACTAATTATTAAAGGAGTTCTTGCTTCATCGATTAGAATAGAGTCGACTTCATCAACTATTACGTAGTTATGTCCTCTTTGAACTTTATCTTTGATATCAAAACACATATTATCTCTTAAATAATCAAATCCAAATTCGTTATTTGTACCATAAGTTATATCACAAGCATATTGTTCTCTTCTTTGCTCATCATCTTTTAATCCACCAACAACAGCACCAACACTAAAACCTAGAAATTCATATAAAGGTCTTAATTCATTTGCATCCCTGCTAGCAAGATAATCATTTACTGTAACAACATGAACTCCTTTTCCTTCTAATGCATTTAAAGAAACAGCAAGTGACCCAACTAAAGTTTTTCCTTCACCAGTTTTCATCTCAGCGATTCTTCCTTCGTGTAAAACCATACCACCAATAAGTTGTACATCATAAGGACGCATATTTAAAACTCTACGACTAGCTTCTCTTGTAATTGCAAATGATTGAAATAAAACATTATCTAGTGTTTTTTCACCTTTTTGTACAAGTTCTTTTAGCTTTTGAAACTCATTTTTTAGTTCATCATCACTTAAATCTGTGTATTTACTTTCTAAAGCTGTTATGGCATCAGCTTTTTTTCTATATTTTTTTACTTCTTTGTCATTTCTTGTACCAAAAATTTTTGAAAAAACATTTAACATAAAATTAGTTCCTTTTCGTTATAATCGCAAGATTATATAAAAAAAAAGGTTAAAAAATGTTTTATAAAATCTTTATTGGATTGATATTCTTAGCTATTTCTTCAATTGCTTCGACAGATATTAGAAATTTAGACTCTTTTGAAGCTAAGTTTACTCAAATTATTACTTCAAACTCAAAAAATGTTATTGAGTATAAAGGTGAAGTATTTATAAAAAAGAGTGGCAAAATTTTGTGGAAGTATAAAACTCCAGTTACAAAAAATGTTTATATTGATGGTAATTTTGCAGTAGTTGATGAACCAGAACTTGAACAAGCTATTCTTACTCAGCTTGAGAGTGAAATAGATATTATTAAACTTTTAAATAGTTCTAAAAAAGTTGATAATAATACTTTTTTTACAGATATAGATGATGTAAAATATACAATAAAAACTTCAAAAGATGATAAAATCCAAGAGATAAAATATGTAGATAAACTTGAAAATAGTGTAGTAATTAAGTTTTATGACGTAGTTCAAAATGGACAAATAGGTGATGATATTTTTAAATTTGATATTCCAAGTTATTATGACGTTATAAGAAAATAGATTTTAAGGAATTCAAGCTATAATTCCAACTTAGGTAAACCAGACAATAGCTTGAAATTTCAAGAGGAAAGTCCGGGCTGCAGTGAAGTGTGGTTCCATTTAAATAATGGCTAGAGTAATCTAAGGGATAGTGCAACAGAGAGTAGACAGCCAATTTTTTTGGTGATGGTGAAACGGTAAGGTAAGAGCTTACCAGCAAATTGAGTAATCTTTTTGGCTTTGTAAACCCAACTTGCAGCAAGAAGACTAGGTAATTACTTCACATTTTTGGTCTTCGCAGGAGTACTAAAGTAATTTAGTACCTAGATAAATTATTGTCTTTGACAGAACGCGGCTTACGGTTTACCTAACTTACTTACAAAAAATCATAAAGCTTTTCATTTTAAAAAATTATTTTTAGAAAATATATTTTCACTTTAAATAAAAAATAGATATAATATCCCTAAATTCAACGAAAGGGAGTGAAGCATAATGGGTAATTTATCAATAAGAATAAAGTTATTAGCTATTGTAATAGTTACTATTGTTCTTGTATCTATAATTATTGCAACAAAATCTATTTACGAAGTAAATAATTTGACTAATCAAACTATTGAAGAGTATAAAGAAAGAGCATTTAAAACTAATATTGAAGAGATGAAAAACTATACTACATTTGCAGTAAATATAGCAAAAGATGCTTATGAAGAATCAAAAATTGAAAATGTTAAAGCAAGAAAAGCTACATATTTGAAATCACAAACTGATTTTTTATTTGCGATGATTACAAAAATTTATGAAGATCAAAAAAACAAAGTACCAGAAGCAGAATTAAAAAAAGTACTTTTAGATGCAATTGGTTCAGTTAGATATGGTCAAGATAATGATTACTTTTTTGTTTATGATAAAAATTCTACAATTTTAAAATTACCTTTAACTCCAGAAAAAGAGGGAACTAAAAACACTGGTTCTCATGTTTTACAGTTTATAAAAACTGCTTTTGAAAAAGGAGAAGGAGTTGTTCCTTATACTCAAGTTATTTCAGGAAAACCTCCAAGAGAAAAATTATCAAATGTAAGACTATTTGAACCTTATGAGTGGATTATAGGGACAGGTGTTTATATAGATAATGAAGAAAAAGAATTAAAAGCTAAAGCTTTGGCAGAAATTTCAAAAATTAGATTTGGACAAGATGGATATTTCTTTGTATATGACTATGATGGTACAAATATAATGCATCCAGTTAATCCTGCTTTGGTTGGAAAAAATTTAATGGAGAATAAAAGTAAAAAAGGTGTTTATTATATAAAAGATCTAATTGAAGCTGCTAAAAAGGGTGGAGGAACTGTTCTTTTTGATTTCCCAAAATCTAAAGATGATCCTAAATTATATGACAAAATTGGTTATGCTGATGGTTTACAAGAATGGAAATGGATGATTGGAACAGGAGTATATATCGATAATGTTGAAAAAAATATTGAAATAATGAGACAAAATTCTTATCAAAAAATATCTTCAATTATTTTAGGAATAGTTATTATTGCTGTGATTGTTTCTATTGTCTTGATTGCATTTATCTCATTTTTTATAACAAAAGAGATAATTCTTCCATTAGAAAAATTTAAAGAAGGGCTTTTATCATTTTTTAAATACTTAAATAAAGAAGTTAAAAATGTTGAAAAAATAGAAGTCAAAAATAATGATGAAATTGGAATAATGGGTAAATTTGTTAATGAAAATATTGAAAAAACAAATAAACTTTTAAAACAAGATGAAGCTTTAATTAATAATGTAAAAGAGGTAGTTTTAGAAATAAATAAAGGAAACTTAAATAATAGGATTGAAGCTAAAACAGAAAATGAGAGTTTAGAAGAACTAAAAAATATTTTAAATGAGATGTTGGTTCTAATTTCAAGTAAAGTAAATAATAATTTAGTTGCAATTGATGAAGTATTACAAACATACAAAAAAATGGACTTTAGACCTAGAATAGAAAATCCTCAAGGTGAAGTTGCAAAAGAGATAAACTCTTTAGCAGATACAATAAATCATTTACTTGTAGAAAATAAAAAGAATGGTTTAACATTAGAAGATAGCTCTCATATTTTATTAGAAAATGTAAATAAATTAAATATTTCATCAAATGAAGCTGCTGCAAGTTTGGAAGAAACAGCTGCTGCTATTGAAGAGATTACAAGTAATATTAGAAATACGACTCAAAATATTTCTAAAATGGCTACTTTATCAAATCAAGTTACAAAATCAGTAAATCAAGGTGAAAGTCTAGCAAATAAGACTACGAATGCAATGGATGAAATAAACAATCAAGTTAATTTAATAAATGATGCTATTTCAGTTATTGATAATATTGCATTCCAAACAAATATTCTTTCACTTAATGCAGCTGTTGAAGCAGCAACTGCTGGAGAAGCTGGAAAAGGATTTGCCGTTGTTGCACAAGAGGTGCGAAATCTAGCTTCAAGAAGTGCAGAAGCAGCACGTGAAATAAAATCTATAGTAGAAAATGCAACAATAAAAGCAAATGAAGGTAAAGATATCTCTAAAAATATGATTGAAGGTTATGTTGGATTAACAAAAGATATTCAACAAACTATTACTTTAATTCAAGATATTGAAATGTCTAGTAAAGAACAATTAGTTGGAATAGAGCAGATAAATGATGCTGTAAATCAATTAGACAGACAAACACAACAAAATGCAATGGTTTCTTCTCAAACTCATGATGTTGCTATTGTTACAGATGAGATTGCAAAAATGGTTGTAAGTGATGCAAATGAAAAAGAATTTATAGGAAAAGATGAAGTATCAGCTAGAGATATGAATAAAACTTTATCACAAAAAAAAGATAATAGTGTAAATATCGTTGAGTCAAAAAAAGTATCAAAAAAACAAAAAGAAACAGTTGTTACTTCAAATAAAGCAACTAACAATGATGGTGAATGGGAGAGTTTCTAATATAATATAACTTAGCTAAATTAATAGTATTATTTAGCTAAGTAAAATATAAAGGATATATTTTGATTATAGAGATAAAAGATGAGTTTTTTACTAGACTAGTTAACTTTATGGAAAATGAAAATTTAGCACTTTATAATGAACTTAAAGAGATTAAACCTTTAGATGTAAATAGTTTAGAAAGAGCTAGAAAGATAAGAACACAAAGAGTTAAAGATTTAATAAAAAAAGCTATTCAAGAGCTTGAAATTCAAAATATATCTCCTACAAAATACCAAGTCCACAAAAAAACAAAAATAGCTTATATAACTATAAATAAGTATTTTGATGAAATTTTAGAAGAACTTAAAAAAAGATAACTTAAAAGCTATAAGCTATCTTTTTTACAATTTTATACACATTTCCAATAGAGTTTATCGAAGTTTGTTCTTTTTTTGAATGAGGAAAATTTATAGTTGGACCTATTGAAGCTACTTTTATATTTGGATATTTATCTTTAAAAATTGCACACTCAAGTCCAGCATGAATAGCTTCAAGTGAAGCTTTAGGATTAAACTCTTTATATATTTCTAAAACTTTAGATGTAAATTCATTGATATCTGGTTTCCAAGCTGGATATTTTCCATTTGTTTCAACTGTAAAATTATAATCTTCTAACATTTTTATAGTTTCATTTTTTAGTTTATGTAAATCTTCATTATCCATTGATCTAGCACTTAATTCAATTTTTATATCATCAATATTTGTTTTGATAATTGCAAGATTTATTGAACTTTGAACCACATTTAATTCTTTATTCATGGCTCTTACACCATTTTGGAAATCATAAATAAAATCTACAATTTTGTCATCATAAATATTTAAGTGTTCAGATTTTGTATCTATTTTATTTATTATCATATTTTCGTGACTTGAAATAGGCTCAATTGAACTTGCAATTATTGCTTTTGCATTTGCTGGAATTGAGTTGATTCTTTCACCTGCATTTATATCTAAAAGTTTTCCATTACACTCTTTGATTGTTTGAGCTATTAATTTTATAGCATTTGGAATATTTTTATCTATATCAACACCACTATGTCCACCTTGTAGTTTTGAAATAGTTATTTCATAAAGGTCTAAATTATCATCATTTGGAATAATTTTTTTATTTTCATTTTTACCAAAAATATCAACTCCACCTGCACAACCTATACAAATCTCACCTTCTTCTTCGCTATCAAGATTTAACATATAAGAAGCATTTAGAGCTAAATTTAGATTATTTGCTCCAATAAGTCCTATTTCTTCATCACTTGTAAATAAGAATTCGCCATCAAAATTTTCATACATTAAAGCTATCATATATGAACAACCAATTCCATTATCACTTCCTAGTGTTGAATCAAATGCTGTCAAAATATCACCATTTTGAATAATTTTTGGAATACAATTATCAGTTAAACAAACGATATCATAGTGCGATTGGAAAGCTAATTTCGCTTTACTATTCTCTTTTTTACATAAAATATTGTTGTTTTCATCAACTAAACATAAATAGTTTAATTCTTTTGACAAATTTTGCATATAAGAAATGAATGGATTATGAGTTCCTGAACATCTAGGAATTGCTGTTATTTCTTTAAAAATATCTAAAATAGTTTTCATTTTTTGTCCTAATAAAAAAAGGCTAGAAAATCTAGCCTTTAGTTTGAGATAGAGTCTTTTAAATCTCTATTTTTTATTGCAAGAATAATAGTAATTACAACTAAAGCAAAAGTCATATAAGCCCAAGTTGGAATTGGAACAGGATCTCCTGTAGCATAAGAGTGCATTCCTGATAAATAGAAATTTACTCCTAAATATGTCATTAATATTGAACTAAATGCTAATAGTGAAGCTGTTGCTAAAACAAATGGTGTATTTAAAGATTTTATAAATCTTAAATGTAATACTAAAGCATAAACAACTATTGATACATAAGCCCAAGTCTCTTTTGGATCCCATCCCCAATATCTTCCCCAAGACTCATTTGCCCAAACTCCTCCAAGGAAATTTCCAACTGTGATAGCTGCAAGACCAATAATTAATGAAATTTCATTAATTGCTGAAACATGTTTAATTATATCATTAAGGTGTGGTTTTTTATCTCTAAAAATGAACATTATTAAAGTTAAAAACCCTAAAATTGCACTAAGTCCAAAGAATCCATAAGATGCAGTCAAAATAGAAACGTGAATAGTTAACCAATAAGATTTTAATACTGGAACTAAAGTTGTAATTTGAGGATCAACATCTGTTAAATGGGCAGTAAACATAAATATTCCTGCGATTATAACACCTGCACTTAAAGCTAAAAGAGATTTTCTAAAGAAAATAACGCTTGCAAAAACTGCTGACCAAGATATATAAACTAAAGTTTCATAGATATTTGACCAAGGTGCATGTCCTGAAAGTACCCATCTATAACCCATACCAAAAGTGTGTAAAGCAAAAAGTGTAGCTAGAATAATAAAAAATATTGTAGTTGTCTTTTTAGGTTTAAATTCTGGTTTAAAGATTATAATAAATGCAACAACCAACATAACTAACCCTAAAATCATATAAGCAATAGTTAATTTGAAGAAAATATCAATTTTATTGAACATAATCTCTGCATCAATTTTTGATTTTGATGGTTTTACATCGCTACCAATTTTGTCTTGATATAAAGCTATCATATCTATAAAATTATTTGCATCTTCCCATTTATTCTCAATAATAGAGTTGATTAATCCTCTTGTAATAGAATCTATTGCAAATTGGTTTTCCCCTTCAAAAGTCTCTATTGCTTCAAGAGGAGAGTACCATTTATAGTTATCATCATTAAGGTTATTTAAATCTTTTACTTTAGGGTAAATGTTAAATAATGTTCCATTAAATACAGAATAAATAATATTTAATTTTTCATCTGTTTTGATAACATCTTTTTCATAAGTTCCTCTTTCAATAGGTTTTGTAAGAAGAGCTTTTTCAGCTTCTTGTGCTAATAAATATGTTCCATCGCTTCCAAATGCTTCAGAAAAAGAGATATAGTTTTCATGTGTATCAATATTTAAAAATTTTTTTAATTTTGGAGTTTGTATCTTGATTATTTTTACATCTTTCCAAACATTTGGATTTGATAACATACCAATGATTAGTTGGTTTGCATCCATTCCTAAAAATGAAGCTTTTCCACTTAATTTTTGAATAATTTCTCTATTAAGTGTACCTAGTGGTTTCATTCTTCCACCATTACTTTGAACGGCTAATTCTCCAAATTTATCAGCAGTTACAGCTGAAGAATCTTTTAAATTATTTAAGTAATCAACTGTTTGTTGTAGATTTTCATCTTCGATATTTTGATTTGCTTGTAAAGATGGAGAGAAGAAACAGGCAGCAGTTAAAAGAAAAATAGCTAAATTTTTACCACTTACATATTTTGTAAGTTTTCTAAATCTTGATTTTTCATCAAAGAAATTTAAAAGTAATCCTAAAGTTAATAAAAAATATCCTAAATAAGTTGGCCATTTTCCTGGGTCATTATTTACAGATAGTACAGTTCCTGTCTCATCAGGAAAATATGAACTTTGGAAAAATAAGAAATTTCCTTCATTTAGAGTTCTATTCATAAATATTCTATAATCATACGATTTTCCATCTTGTTCTATAACTGTAACTTCAGAAGCGTAAGATGATGGAGACATACTTCCTGGATATCTTTCAAGTTGAAAATCATTTAATTTAATAGCAAAAGGTAGTTCAACATATTTTGAACCATATACTAAATTTACTGATATATCACCAAAATCTAAATCTCTTTCAACTCCTTGTTGTCCTCTTTGACCAGGTAATCTAACAGCTTGAGTTTGACCGTTGTAAATAGCTTCAACACTTAACAATCCCATAGAAGCTTGTTCTTTTTTTGCAAATACATAATCTTTATAGTTGATTTTTATAGATTTGTCCCCAAAATGAATATCATGAGAGAAATTATTGAAAATTGGAAGTAAAGATGTAAACTCTTTTTGATACTCTTGATAATATGTTTTATCACCATCTTTTATTGTAATTTGTAAATAAGGTTCTAGTGATAGCATTTTATTTTCTGTTTGACCTTCAGGAATTTGCATAATACCTTCATATCCAATATATCTTGTAATTCCTGCACCAATTAAAATCACAACAAATGCAAAGTGAAATATAAATCTAGGTTTATTTCTCCACATTTTATATTTAAAAATTATTCCAATTAAATTTATAGTAGTTAAGACTAAAATAGTTTCGTACCAAATATTGTTATAAACCAAAACTCTAGCAGATGATGTACCAAAATCATTTTCAATAAATGTGGCAACTCCTGCTCCAATAGCTAAAAAGCTAAGTAAAATAAGCGTAGTCTTAAATGAAAATAAGACGTTAGATAGTTTCAAAGAATATCCTTTAAAAAATTTTTTCAAATTGTATTAAAAAGAGGTTAACTCATCGTTAATAAAGGCAGTATTCTATCATATATTTTTTAAAAAATATGAAGTTTTAGAGTTCTAAAATATACAGATTTCTAGGAAAATTATGTCTAGTAAACTCTTTTATAAATTTCATTTTTAAATTTTGTAAAGATTTATTGCTAGAAATGTTTTCTGGATGAGCAGTTGCTAAAATATATTTTATTTTTTTTGTTTTTGCAATTTCTAATAATTTTTTATTTAAGTTAAGCATATAACCTTTTGAACGAGAAGTTGGTAATGTCATACAAGCTCCGATTTCTGCTACATCTTTTGGATTTATGTTAAGTAACTTTAATTCATCTAAAAAATCTTCAATTTCAAAAAATAGTCCTGAAATTGCAACTAACTTTTCATTTTCTATTACTCCATAAAAAATAGCTTTATCTTCAGTCTCTAAAAAGCTATTTATTTCATTTTCTGTAAAAAATCCTATAAAAAAACTTGGATTTGATAAATATTCTTTTGTTGTATTGTTTATATGTATAAAATCATTTTTATATTTTTTATCTAATTTTAGGATTTTCATTTTAATTTTCCTTTTTAAATATGGTAATTTAAGATGGAATTTTAGCTTAAATATCTATAATACTGCCCATGAATTTAGAAATATTACAAAAGAAAAAAGAAGAGTGTCGAACTTGGAAAAATGTTGAACCTTGGTTTTTACAACTAAAAGAAGCTTGTAAAATAGAAAAATCAAATCTAAAAATAGATTATGGAGATTGGTTTAGTATAGGAAATAGGGCTGATTTGGGTGATGAAGAGTATGAAATAATAGTTCAAACAGCTAAAAAACTTATTCCTTGGAGAAAAGGTCCTTTTAAAATTTTTGATTTAGAAATTGATAGTGAATGGCAAAGTAATATCAAATATAATTTAATTCGTCCATATTTTAATCTAAAAGATAAAGTAGTTGCTGATATTGGTTGCAACAATGGTTATTATATGTTTAGAATGTTAGAAGATTGTCCTAAAAGATTGATAGGTTTCGATCCATCACCATTAACTTTACATCAATTTGAGTTTGTAAATCATTTTGTAAAATCAGATATTGTTTATGAAATGCTTGGAGTTGAACATTTAGAATTTTATAATCACAAATTTGATTTTATTTTTATGCTTGGAGTTTTATATCATAGACCTGATCCTGTTGGAACTTTAAAATCATTAGCACGTGGATTAAATAGTAAAGGTGAAATTTTAATTGACACTTTTATGATTGATGGAGAAGAAGAGATTTGTTTAACTCCAAATAAAAGATATTCTAAAATTCCAAATATCTATTTTATTCCAACAATTCCTGCACTTAAAAATTGGTTGGAAAGAGCAGGGTTTGAGAATATAGAAGTATTAGCAACAACTATTACAACTTCACAAGAACAAAGAAAAACTCCTTGGTCTTTTGATGAGAGTTTAGAAGACTTTTTAGACCCAAATGATAGTAGTAAAACAGTAGAAGGTTATCCAGCTCCTAAAAGAGTTTATGTAAAAGCTAGAAAGATAATGTAGGTTTAAAATAACTCTATGTTATCTTCAGATTTTAAATCGCTAAATTTAAAAAATTGACCTCGTCCTTTATTTCTTGCTTCGTAAAGCGCTGTATCTGCATTTTTTATAGAGTCATCTAATGAAATATTATAATTTGGTAGATATCTTTCTAAACCAATACAAATAGTTTTTTTCAAAGTTTGACCACTTCTTTTATCTACTAAAATATCAATTTCAGAAAAATCAGAAATAATCTTTTTTGCAATATTACAAGCTTGTATTTCATTACAATCATTTAATGAAACTAAAAACATATCAGCATTTAATCTTCCTACCATATCAAATTCACTGATATTTGAGTGAATTACTCGTGCTAATTCAATTAAAACTTTATCACCTATTTCATAATTAAATTCATCAATAATAGCTTTAAATCTATCTATTCCTATCATTAATAAATACATTTCATTTTGTTCACTTTCTAAAAGTCTAATTCTTTCAGATAACATTTTTATTAAATAGTCTCTTGTATAAACATTTGTAACAGAGTCTAAAGATAATGAGTCTATAAAGTTTTTCTTTAGAATACTATTTTGAATAATTGGTGAAACTTGAGAAAAAGCAGCTTCAATTGTTTGATATTTTTCTTCTAAAAATTTTGAATGTTCTTGTGAAGTTGCACAAAATGATACTGTTGCATTTAAGTTTGTATGAGTATTTACTATAAAAAAATGAGATAAATCATCATCTAAATAGAACTCTTTTCCTTTAATAAGAATATCTTCTTTTATACTTTTATTTATATCAAAAAGTGAAAAAATGAGATTATTTACATCAAAATCTTTATTTAACCAAATAAAAATATCTTCTGCTACTTGTTTAATATTAGTTGCATATTGTAACTGTTCATAAAAATTGAAAATACTTTCTAATGATTTGAAAGCATTTTCATCTGTAGCTGATTGTTTTATTAATTCTAAAATACTGCTCATTATTTACCTAAAAAAGTTCTACTTTGTTTGTTTCTTCTTCATTAAATACAAATACTGTACTTCTTCCCATATTTTTTGCTTCGTATAAAGCTATATCAGATTTTCTAATTATTGTATCAATATCTACACCATCATCAGGATATATTGTGATACCAACACAAATAGTTTTCATCAAAGTTTGTTTTGTATCTTCGTTTACAACAATTTTTTCTTTACTAAATTTATCTATTAATTTATTTGCGACTAAAACGGCATTGTCTGAGTTTGTAATATTTGGCAAAATTATCAAATGTCCATCATTTGTCATTCTTATAACTGTATCAGAGTCTCTAATACTACTTTTTATTGTTTTAGATAAAACCTTGATGACTTTATCTCCAATTTTATAGTTAAATTCATCAATTACTGCTTTGAAGTGATCAATACTAATTCTTAAAAAAGCAATCTTTTCTTGTTTTCTATTTGATAAACTAAACAAAGGCTCAATATAATGATATAAATAGTGACGGTTATAATTTCCTGTTAGAGAATCAATTATAGATATGTCTTCTATAACTTTTTCTAAATATTTACTAAATAAAGATTGTGAAAAAATCTCTAGTGCTAATTTTATAAAATTTAGTCTATTTTTTATATCTTCAAACTCTTTTTGTGTTGTAGAAAGAAGACTAAAAATAACTTCATATTCATTGTTTTGTTTGAATTTTAATGTATTAAATAAATAGTTTTCATTTTTTTGTGAATTATCAAATAAGTTTTCAATATCATTTTGCTTTTTTATATATATTTTTAGAAAATTAATTTGATAGTTTGTATTTAAATAATTAAAAATATTTAAAGAATAATCCTCTAATCCTAATAACCTTAATTCCTGGCTTTTTGCTAAAACTTCTTCACAAGATTTGTTCATTAAATATGTCTTTCCCACTGTTTAAGTGTTTCAATTTCGTTTTGTAAAGTTGTTTTATCTCCATGTCCTGGATAAACATGAAAGTTGTTTTTCCATGTTAATATTTTATTTATACTTTGTTTCATTAGTTTTGCATCAGAGTTTGGGAAATCAAATCTTCCAATAGTTCCTTTAAAAATAAAATCGCCACTAAATAAACTGTTTTCTATCTCAATTACACTACAGCCTGGTGTATGACCTGGAAAATGATGAAATTTTACTTTTATACCTTCAAGTTCTATCTCTTCATCTGGATTTACTAAAACATCTGCATAAGAAGGTGGCATTCCCATATTATATGGATTTAATGTAAGCATAAAACTATCATCTTTTGGCGTATACAATTTGATATCAAAAGTTTCTTTTACTATTTGATTTGACCAAACATGGTCAAAATGTCCGTGAGTATTTAAAACGGCAATTGGATTTTTCGCATTTGCTTCTATCCAAGACAAAGCGCCTACTCCTGGATCAATAATAATATCTTTATTATCAATAGTTACAATGTAACAGTTTGTTTGATAATCGCCCATAGGATGTAGTTTAATTTCCATTTTAAACCTTAGTTTGATAAAATTCTTTCATTATATCAAAAAAGAGGTTAATTAATGTATTATTTTACTATGCTTGAAGAAGTTTTATTAACAAGCAAACCAAAAGATAAAATTGAAAAATTTTATAAATTTTATAAACTTTTTTTGGATAATAAACTTATTTTTGATGATAACTATAAAGCTTTAAGCCTAAAAGAGCCTTCTTATTCATCTTTTTTAGAAATAATTAAACCAACAGCTTTACCTCCTATAAAAAACTTTAAAACTATTGAAGGTAAAAAATATTTAGTTCATACTATTTTACACATTGAATATTCAGCGATTGACTTAGCTTTAGATGCAGCACTTAGATTTCATAATTTACCTTTAAAATATTATCAAGATTGGTTAGAAGTAGCAGAAGATGAAATACGACACTTTTTGATGCTTGAAGAGTTACTTACTGAACTTGGAGGAACTTATGGGGATTTTCCTGTACATAAAAATTTATTTGAAGCTATGGAGCAAACTCCTGATTTTTTAAGAAGAATGGCAGCAGTTCCTAGATATCTTGAAGCTAATGGACTTGATCAAAATCCAAAAATTATGGAAAAGTTAAATTCAAACAAAGATGAATTTAATGTAAGATTCATTGAAGCTTTAAAGCTTATTTTAGAAGAAGAAGTAAGTCATGTAAAAAAAGGTGATTTTTGGTTTAAATACGAGTGTGAAAGGTTGAACTTAGAGCCTGAATCAACTTATTTAGAAATAATAGAAGAAGTTTTTCCAGGAAGTACGAGTAGAAAGATGGATTTGAACTTTATTGCTAGAAAAGAGGCAGGTTTTTCTTGTAATGAGCTAAAAAAATTATCAAAAAAAGAAGATTGTAACTAAATGATAAATTCAAATTACGAAATAGCAATAGCAAAAGCTTATAATCAACAAAGTTCAAATCAAGAAGTTGATAAATTTTTGCATACTTTAGTTGATGTGAACAATGAAAATAAATCTTCTAAAACAGCTGATTTAAGTTATGAAAATATAAAAGGTATAACTTTAGAAGAGATAGAAAAATTGTTTCAAAATGAAGATGATAAAAATATGGCAAAGAATTTAAGACTTGCTACACTATTTTCAAAAGATGAGAATCTATCAAAAGCTTTATTTAACGTAATTTTAGGTCAACCCTTTACGGTTGGATTTGAATATTTAACTGATAGATATAGTGATAAAAATAGTTATTTTAAGTCAAAATATGGAAATTCATCTTTATTTAATTTGTTACATCAATCAATTACAAATAAAGTGAATCAAAACACTTCTAATACAGAGGTAATATCTCAAGATATGCTAGATAACATACTTTTAGAGATAAACTCTTTTGATTTTATGAGCAGTTTTTCTAAAACTTCAAAAGATGGTTATAATAAATATAAAAACAAAGATGATAGATATTCATTTTTATATGAAGATTATAGTTTAAAATATGAAGAACTGCTAACTAAATATAAAGAGTTAGATAACTACAATACAAATTTAATTAAGCAGTTTTAGTTAGAAAATATTCACAGTAAATTTGATTTTTAAACCTTCAAGTTCATCTACTTTTATAGTTGAAGAGATATTTTGAGATTGAAGTTTACTTTGAATAGATTTTAGAATATGCCAAAATTTTTCGTTAAATGGTAAATCAATTTTTCTTATTTTATTTTTTTTGATGATTTCAACAATAGCTGAGACACAATAATAATAAAAGATTTTATTTTTTGCTCTTTGAATTTTGTAAGTTCTCATTAGTTTTAGATTTTCTAAATATATATTTTTTTCAATATCACTCAAAGTTGTTCTATTTTCTACTTCTTTTTCTTCCTCATCTAAATGTTTTATATAACTTTTAACTTTTTCATCTAATTCAGTATCTATTTTTGAATAAATAGAAGAGATTATTTTTAATATCTTTTCCATATTTAGTTCTTCTATTTTTATTGAATGAGAGTGATTTTTTGTAGAATCATAGTCATTATTTAAAGCATTTAGAATTTCATAAGCAAAAGGAAGATAGATAAATTTATCATCTTTTCCTCTTTTAAAAGATATTCCATGTTGACTTATAATTGGTCTAAAACCAGCATATTCTAATTTCATTTTTTAACCTTTAAAATTTTGAATTGGGAATAGGGTAGTTATTAATAACAAAATCAATATCTTTATCCCCACGACCACTAAGACTTATTAAAATAGTTTTTTCTTTATCTAAAGTTTTTGCTAATTTCATAGCAAATCCAACTGCATGAGCTGACTCTAAAGCAGGAATGATTCCTTCTAGTTGAGATAATTTATAAAATGCATCAACAGCTTCATTATCATTACAAAGTCCAACTTTACTTCTTCCAGTTTCTTTTAAATAAGCGTGTTCTGGTCCAACGCTTGGATAATCAATTCCACTTCCAATAGAGTAAACAGGAGCTGGGTTTCCATCTTTATCTTTTAACATAATAGAGTTGAATCCATGCATAATTCCTTCTTCTCCATAAGTTAAAGATGCTGAGTGTTCACCTATTTTATTACCTTTTCCCATTGGTTCAACACCATAAAGTTCAACTTGTTTATCATCAATAAATCCAGAGAAAATTCCCATAGCATTACTTCCACCACCAACACAAGCGGCAACGGCATCTGGAAGTTTCCCTTCATGTTCTAAAAATTGCTCACGTGCTTCAAATCCAATAACACTTTGGAAATCTCTTACCATCATAGGAAATGGATGTGGACCAACAACAGAACCAATACAATAAATAGAGTTTTTTGTATCAGCCAAATATGCTTCAAATGCTGAATCAACAGCTTCTTTTAAAGTTTTAAGTCCATGAGTTGCTGGAACTACTTTTGCTCCAAGAATTTTCATTCTAACAACATTTGGATGCTCTTTTGCAATATCAACTTCACCCATATGAATTTCACATTCAAGCCCAAAATAAGCCGCAGCAGTTGCAAGTGCAACACCGTGTTGACCAGCTCCTGTTTCAGCTATTACTTTTTTCTTTCCAAGATGTTTTGCTAAGATTACTTCAGCCATACAATGGTTTAATTTATGAGCACCAGTATGATTTAAATCTTCTCTTTTTAGATAAATTTTTGCTCCACCACAAAATTGTGTTAGATTTTTTGCAAATGAGATTGGAGTTGGTCTTCCTTGATAGTGTTTTCTAACATATTTTAACTCTTCTATAAATTTAGGAGAATTTTTTAATTCTTCATAAGCTTTTTTGATCTCTTCAAAAGGTTTTTCTAATTCAGGAGGAATAAAGGAACCTCCAAATTTACCAAAAAAACCATTAGCATCAGGCATACTTTCTAAATATGATTTGTTCATTTATTTTCCCCTAAATATATTTATAAAATTTTTATGAAAACCATTTTTTTACTTTATCAAACATTCCTTCAAAAGTTGTTTCATGAGGTTTACTTTCTATTCCAAAACTATCTTGTAGTTTTTCTAAAAGTTCTTTTTGTTCATTATTTAAAGCTTTTGGATATTCAATTTTTATTTGAATAATTAAATCACCTTTTCCATAACCTTGAACAGATTTAACACCTTCACCTTTAAAAGTAAATTGTTGTTTATCTTTCGCTCCTTTTGGAATTTCAAGTTCAAGTTCTCCTCTTAGGCTTGGAACTTTTATAGTTCCTCCTAAAGCAACTTGAGTAAAGAATATTGGAGCTTCAAAATAAATATCATCATCATGTCTTACAAAGTGAGAATCTTCTTTTACAGAAACTTGTAGGTATAAATCTCCTCTTTGTCCATTTGGTGCAATATTTCCTTTATTTGATACTCTAATTCTCATTCCATCATTTACACCTTCAGGAATATCAACTTTAAAGTTATCTTTTACCTCTTCGTAACCAGTACCTTTACAAGATTTACAAGAGTCAGTTGTTGCTTGACCAGTTCCACCACATCTTGGGCAAGTTTGAGCAAAAGTCATAAATCCTTGTCTTGAGTGAACTTGTCCTTGCCCTTTACACGTAGGACAAGTTGATAGTTTTCCATCTTTTGCACCAGTTCCTTCACAAGGTTTACAAGCAGTTTTGTATTTGTAGTTTATCTCTTTGTTACAACCAAAAACAGCTTCATTGAACTCAAGTTTTACTTCAATAGTAACATCTAAGTTATAATTGTAAGTTTTTCTTTCTCTTCTGCTTCTTGAACTTGTTCCAAATCCAAACATCTCTTCAAAAATAGAACCTAAATCATCAAATCCACCAGAAAAACCACCACCTCTTTGACCATGTCCTTCTAGTCCAGCTTTTCCATATCTATCATAAATAGATTTTTTTTCATCATCACTTAAAACTTGATAAGCTTCATTTATAGCTTTAAATTTTTCTTCTGCTTCGTTATCACCTGGGTTTTTATCAGGATGATATTTCATAGCCATTTGTCTATAAGCTTTTTTAATGGTACTTTTATCTGAATTTCTGCTAATTTCTAATAGTTCATAATAATCAATTTCAGTCAATTTTGTACTCCGTAAAAAAAATATAATAAAAATTTAACAAGCGTGTATTTTATCTAAAGCTTAATTAAAATTATTATAAATCTTAGATATAATCCCAAAATGAATAAAGGACTAGAAAAATTTTATGAACTTGTTGAAGCTTTCGAATCTTTACCAACAATAGGTAAAAAATCGGCATTAAGGCTTGCTTATCATATCGTTATGAATGACAATTATTGTGGTATAAAAATTGCGCACAGTATAGAAAATGCTTTGAAAAATATCACAAAGTGTTCAAGATGTGGTTCTATGAGCGAGCATGAAATTTGCGAATTTTGCTTAGATGAAAATAGAGATAACGAAAAGCTTTGTATTGTTCAAAGTGCAAAAGATATTTTTGTAATAGAAGATTCAAATCAATTTGATGGAAGATATTTTGTAATAGAAGAGTTAGACCAAGATGTTTTAGACTCTTTGCAAAGATTTATTTTAAATAATGGAGTAAAAACTATTCTTTTTGCTATAACTCCGTCTATTGCAAATGATGCTTTTATTTTATTTATTGAAGATAAATTAAAAGATTTTGATATAAAATTTACAAAAATTGCGCAAGGTGTTCCAACTGGAGTTAGTTTAGAAAACGTAGATATTTTATCATTATCGAAAGCAATACAAAGCAAAGTTGAGATTTAAGATATAATGCAAAACAGAATAATTTGCCAAAAATGTATTTATTATTTTGTAACTTGGGAACCTAGTAAACCTCATGGTTGTAAATCTTATGGATTTAAATCAAGGATGATACCATCGATGGTTGTGAAAAATAGTAGTGGTGAAGATTGTAAATTTTTTAGTCCAAAAAATCAAGCTAATAGGAGTTAAATTTGTTGTATAAAGATTTTAAAGAGAGTATAAAAACTTTAGGTTTTTTAACTATTGAAGATTTTATAAATTATTCAGGTGTTTCATCTAATGAAATTTTAAATTGGGAAGAAAAAAATGAGGTTCCTTATGTTATTTCATTACTTTTACATCTTATAAAAGGTGAAAAAGAAGTTTTACCAGCAAATTTAGCTTTAGATAGCCTTGTAGAAGAGTGTTTCCCTTTAGCGACACTTTTAGAAGAAGCTTCATCTTTCCCTCATAAACTTGAAGAGATGTTTTTATTACAAAAAAAATTAAATGATTCAACAAATGGAAATAATTGGGAATTAGGTGTTAATAAGTACGGAAAAGAGATAAATTGGCTTAGATGTATTCATATGGAAGTAGCTGAACTTATTGAATCAACTCCTTGGAAACACTGGAAAAATATCAATGCAAATCCAGATATGAATAATATTCATGTTGAACTTGTTGATATTTGGCACTTTTTAATGTCTTATATTTTACAAGAAACAAATGTTCCTAAAGCAGTATCTTTGGTAAATACTCATTGTATTTATGAAGCATCTTCAAATATCGATGTAAGACTTATGGTAAGAGAAGCTGAAAAACTATCTTATATCTCTTTAGCAATAGATACAGGAAATATGCCTTCATTTAGTGGAATTGAAAGATTTATTGACCAATTCTTTAGATGTTGTAAAATTTCTGGTTTATCATTTACTTGGTTACAAAAACTTTATATTGGAAAAAATTGTTTAAATCAATTTAGACAAGACAATGGTTATAAAGAAGGAACTTATATAAAAGTTTGGAATGGAAATGAAGATAATGTTGTAATGGTAGATTTACTAGAAAAAATGGAAGATGTAAGTTTTGATGACTTATATTCAAAATTAAAAGAAGAGTACTCTAAAAATAGATAAATTTTTCTTTATAAAATTTTTATATTTCTAATAGTTTTTTTGATTCTCTCTTTATAATAAATGAAATATAATTGATATAACAAACCTAAAAGGAGGTTGTTATGTCAGTTCCAAATATTATAATGCTCTCTATCTTAAGTATCTTAACTTTAATTTTATTATTTAAATTACCAAAAGCATAAAATGAAAAAAATATTTATTAAATATAAAGAGTATTCTTATATCTTCAAAGCTTTGGCTATATTGACTTTTATAACTATAATTTGTCATATATTTAGAGAACATTTAGGTATTATAAATATTGCTTTGATTCATATAATTCCTGTTATCGTTGTAGCAATTCATGGAAATATAAAAGCTACTTTTTTTATGACTTTTTTGAGTGTTTTATTTTTAAACTTTTTATATATTCCTCCTTTATATAGTTTTAATGTAAACAATGAGTTATATCTTTGGAGTTTTTTAATTTTTGGAGTTGTTGGATTGATTATTACGATTCAAGCTAAAAATTTAATCACACAAAAAAAACAAAATGAATTAAAAGAGAGTTTATTACATATTATTTCTCATGATTTAAGAACACCACTTTCAACAATTCACGGAACTATAAATCTTATTTTGTCAAATGACAAGTTAGATTCTAAGAGTTTATATCCACTTTTAGAAGATATAAATTACGCTTCAATAAGTATGAAAAGATTGATAACAAATCTTTTGGATAGTACAAGATTATCAAATAAAAATTTTGATTTAAAACAAGAATGGTGTGATTTTGAAGATATTATTGGAGTTGCTTTAAATGAATTTTCTCAAAAACAAAATGATGAAAAATTAAATATAAAAATAGATGAACTAGCACTTTTTTGGGGAGACAATATACTTTTGACTCAATTAATTGTAAATCTACTTGATAATGCTTTTAAATATTCAAAAAGTGATTCAAAAATAGATTTAGAGGTAGAAAATTTAAACAATTTTATAAGAATTAAAGTATTTAATGAAACAGAATATATTGATAAAAAAAAGTTAAAAAATATTTTTGATAAATTTTATAGACTTGAAGATACAAACGATATTTCAGGAAGTGGTATTGGATTGGCTATTTGTAAAAGTATAGTAAAACTTCATAATGGAGAGATAAAAGCTGTTTCAAAAGATAATGGAATTTTAATAGAGATTGAACTACCAATAGTAAAAAGAGTAAATCTATGATAAAAAATTTGATACAAATAATTGAAGATGATAAATCTGTAAAAAAACTTTTAGAAATCGCTTTTAAAGAGTTTGAATTTGAATTTATTTCAAGTGAAAATAAAAAGAATGCTTTATTAATGTTTTTAAGCCATAATCCAAATTTATTAGTTGTAGATTTGGGATTGCCAGATGGCGATGGAAAAGATTTAATAAAACAAATTAGAGAGATTTCAAAAGTTCCAATTATAGTTTTAACTGCACGTCATGATGAAAAAGAGATAATCGCAGCTCTTGATGTTGGTGCTGATGATTATATAACCAAACCATTTTCAGTAAATGAACTACTTGCTAGAATTAGAGCAAATTTAAGAAGAATTGCAAATGTTGAAATTGAATCAGCAAATAGATTTATTTGTGATGAACTTGAACTGGATATTGTCTCAAGAGATATTTTTTTAAAAAAAGAGAAATTGAAACTAACGCCAATAGAGTACGAATTACTAAAATATTTTATGTTACATGCAAATAAAACTTTAACTCATAAACAAATACTTCAAGAAGTTTGGGGAACTGCTTATCAAAACGAGATGCCTTATTTACGAACTTATGTAAATACATTAAGAAAAAAGATTGAAGAAAATAGTACAAGACCAAAATATATCAAAACAGAATCTGGTATTGGTTATAGGTTTTCTTTTTAGGAATATATGATGGATCATAGATACGTAAAATCAATCTTTTTAGGTTATGTACTTATTATATTTTTAGGTGCACTAATTTTAAGTTTACCTATTTGTCATATTGGAGAGTTAAAATTTATTGATGCCATTTTTACTTCAGCAAGTGCCACAAGCGTAACGGGATTGATTGTAAAAAGTACTTCTGAAGATTTTACTTTTTGGGGAGAATTAGTTATTTTGATTCTAATTCAATCAGGTGGAATAGGGTATATGACTTTAGTTATTATTTTCTTTTTGTCTTTAAAACAAAATATAAACTTTGATGCTAAAAGAGCTATAAAACAATCTTTAGATTTACCAAATTTAGATGCAAAAGAGTTTGTAAAAAAGATTATTTTAGTTGTATTTTTGATTGAATTAATTGGTGCAACTATATTATCTTTTCAATTCTTGGAAAAATATGAATTAAAAGATGCTATTTGGTATGGAATATTTCATAGTATCAGTGCTTTTAATAATGCAGGTTTTTCTCTTTTTACAGATTGTTTAATATCTTATCAAGGAGATTTTATCACTCTTTTTACTCTATCAATGTTAATTATTTTTGGAGGTTTGGGTTATTTTGTTTTAATTGAGATTTATGAAAATAGAAAATTTTCAAAAAGATTTTCGATTCATACAAGAATTATGCTTTATGGAACACTTATTTTGATAATTGGTGGAATGTTTTTATTTTTATCAATCGAGTGGAATAATGCAAAAACTTTTGGAGAATTAGACTTTTTTGAAAAGATTTTAAACTCATTTTTTTTATCTGTAAATTTTAGAACAAGTGGATTTAATAGTATAGATTTATCATCTTTAAAAGATTCATCTTTGTTTTTTTCAACTATATTTATGATGATTGGAGCAGGTCAAGGAGGAACAGCAGGTGGTATGAAAATAACAACTGTTGCAATTTTGATAATTTCAGTTATTTATATTTTAAAAGATAGCAATCAACAACCAAGTATTTTCAAAAGAACAATTGAACAAAAACATATAAATAAAGCTTTGGCAATTATTATAAGTTCATCTTTTTTTGTTTTATTTGCAACATTGCTTTTAGTTGAAACTCAAAACTTACCATTTATAAAAATACTTTTTGAAGTAGTTTCAGCTTTTGGAACAGTTGGTGTATCTACTGGAAATGGTGGAATTTTGAGTTTATCTGAACAGTTTGATAGTTTTGGAAAAAGTTTAATCATTGTTTTAATGATAGGTGGAAGATTAGGTGTTTTTGCTTTTGGAATTATTTTATTAGGAAAAGCAAAAACTAAACATTTTAAATATCCAGTAGGAAAGATAGTAATATGAAAACAATAGCAGTTATAGGTTTAGGAAAATTTGGATTTTATGTTGCAAAGAGTTTATCAAGATTAGATGTAAAAGTTATTGCAGTTGATAATGATGAAAAAAAAGTTCAAGAAATAAGTGAATTTATTGATGATGCTTATATTGTTGATAGTATGAGTAAACAAGCTTTACAAGAAGTAGGTATTTACAATCTTGATACAGTAATTGTAAGTATTGGAGAGAATATAGAAGCTAGTATATTAACTGTAATGGCTTTAAAAGATTTGAATAATAAAGTAATTATTGCAAAAGCAATAAATTCGACACATGGAGATATATTATCAAAAATTGGAGCATATAAAGTTATTTATCCTGAAAAAATAGCTGGAAGAATGTTAGTTAAAAAACTTCTTGATACCATAACTGTTGAAGAGATAGATATAAGTAATACGATTAAGATGGTAAAACTTTTTGCAAATGATAATTTTATAGATAAAAAAATTTCTCAAATAGAAGAAGAATATAAAAATATAAAAATGGTCTCTTATAAGAGTCAAGGAAATTGGTTTATAAATATTGATTCATCATATGTGATAAAAAAAGATGATTTATTAGTTTTTATTTGTGAAGTAAAATATGTAAATGATTTTCTATCAAGGGTAAAATAATAGACGGGAGTGTTAAAAATTTGTGTCAATCTGATAGAATTTATTTTAAAGGATGAACAATGAGACAAACACTTGATTATGCTCTTGATAATAGTTACTCTCAAATATCGGAACATGATGTAATACATTATAAAATAAAAGAGAATGTAGATATATTTTCAAAGCTGTATATACTATTTTTAGAGTTTGGGACTTAATGGTAAATTTGTTGATCGTTTAAAAGGATTTTCTGAAGCTATAAAAGCAATTTTTCCAAATACTGAAGTGCAACTTTGTATTATTCATTAAATAAGATATGTGGTCTCTAAAAATTAGAATGAGTTTATCAAAGATTTAAAACTTATTTATTAATCCATCTCTAAGAAGCTGCTAAAATAGAGTTTGATAACCTTGAAGAAAAATGGAAAAAATATCCTATTGTAATTCAATCTTGGAAAAATAAATGGAAAAACCTATCTGCTTATTTTAAATACCCTGAAGATATAAGACAAATTATTTATACTACAAATATTATTGAATCAGTTCATTGCCAGTTTAGAAAATTGGCTAAAACCAAAGGAACTTTTCTAAATGAAAATTCACTTTGGATATTTAAAAACTGATTTAACTTATAGCCATCATCTTGTATTTAATGATGGCTACTGGTAATTATTACTAATATTCTTATCTAAACAATAACAATGGAACTTTAGAATTTAACAACATTTTTGTTGTAAAACTCCCAAATATTGCACTTCTAAATCTATTATGACTATAAGCGCCCATAGCAATAATATCTAAGTTTTTTTCTTTTTGATATTGTAAAATAGATTCAACACTATCTCCATTTAAAGATGAAGTCTCAACATCTATATTTGCATTTTTAAATATCAAACTAGCTTCATTTAAAATTCTATGTGACTCATTTTCATTGCTATTTACATTTACAATATATCTCTTTGTATTTGGAAATATTGGATTTTTTACCGCAATATCAATTGATTTTTTAGCATAAGAGCTTCCATCATAAGCCATTAAAATAGAATTTACCTCTTTAAACTCACTATTTACAAGTAAAATTGGAATATTCAATGTTCTTATTAGCTCTTCAACGTTTGATCCTATATCTTTACTGTTCTCACCATTTAAGCCTATAATTGCAATTCTTAAATTACTTGAGAGTTCATCTAATGTTTCATATAAAGTTCCATGTTTTTGTAAAGTAGCATAGTTTGTTAAATTTTGAGATTTAACATACTCTTCCATCTCTTTTAAAATAGCTTTACCTTTTAAAATTAGCTGTTTACTCTCATTCATCTCTTCATTGGCTAATTCTTCTAATAAATCATCTTTAGAACCAAGTCCAATATTTCCAGAAAGATTAACTTTCTTAGAAATATTAGAATGTTCTATTACATTTAATAAAACCAAAGGTAGATTAAGTTTTTTTGCTATATCTATTCCATAATCACAAACTGCTTTTGAAAGGTTTGAGCCATCAAGGCAAACTAATACTTTATTCATTTTTAGTGTCCTCCCATTACTTTTTCAATCTCTTCTGGTTTATCATGAACTCCAAATCTATCAATTATAGTCGAACTTGCTTCATTTTGTCCAATAACTTCAACTTCTGTTCCTTCTCGTCTTAGTTTTATAACTGCTTTATCAAGTGCATAAACAGCTGATATATCCCAAAAGTGAGCTCTTGTTAAATCAATTACTACTTTATCAACAACTTCTTTAAAATCAAATGTTTTATAAAATTTATCTGCACTATTAAAAAATACTTGACCAACAAATTTATAAGTTTTAATTGTATTATCTTCATTATATGAAGTTTCACAATACATAAAGTGAGATATTTTATTAGCAAAAAATAGTGAAGCTAAAAGAACTCCTGCAAATACTCCATGGGCTAAATTATGTGTATAAACTGTAACTGCAACAGTTGTTAGCATTACAATATTTGTAGATAGTGGTAGTGTTTGAAGTTTTTTAATACTTCCCCAATCAAATGTACCAATAGAAACCATTATCATAACAGCCACAAGTGCAGCCATAGGAATAATAGAGATAATATCACTTAAAAAAACAACCATTATTAGTAGTAAAAAACCAGCTAAAAAAGTTGATAATCTTCCTCTTCCACCTGATTTTACATTAATTACAGATTGTCCAATCATAGCACATCCTGCCATTCCACCGATTAAACCTGAAGCTATATTAGCAACTCCTTGACCTTTACACTCTCTATTTGCATCACTTGTAGTATCTGTTAAATCATCAACAATAGTTGAAGTCATAAGTGATTCAAGTAATCCTACAACAGCAAAAGATACAGAATAGGGCAAAATTATCCATAATGTTTCAAGATTCAAAGGAATCTCAGGAAATAAAAATATTGGTAAAGTATCAGGAAGTTGTCCCATATCTCCAACAGTTCTTACATCTATTCCCATAAAAAATACAACAAGGGTTAGAACTACAATAGTTACAAGAGGTGATGGAAGCATTGTTCCAATTTTTGGAATATATGGGAAAAGATAGATTATACCAAGACCTGCAAGAGTTAAAGCATATACATGCCAAGTTACATTAGTAAGTTCGGGTAATTGAGCCATAAATATTAAAATTGCCAAAGCATTTACAAATCCTACAACAACTGCTCTTGGAACAAAACTCATAAATCTTCCTAGTTGTAAATAACCTGCTATTATTTGCAATACTCCAGTTAAAAGTGTTGCTGCTAAAAGATATTGCAAACCATGGTCTTTTACAAGTGTAACCATTAAAAGAGCCATAGCTCCAGTTGCAGCACTAATCATTCCAGGACGTCCTCCTACAAATGAAATTACAACTGCAATACAAAATGAAGCATATAATCCAACTTTTGGGTCAACTCCTGCAATAATTGAAAAAGCTATTGCTTCAGGTATTAGTGCAAGTGCAACAACGATACCTGCTAAAGTATCATTTTTTATATTTCCAAACCATTCCTCTTTTTTAAAATATGTTTTTACCATTTAGTTCCTTATTAATTTAATTTTTTTGATTAGTTAATATTTTGAAAATAAATAGAGTTAATAGATTAGATATAAAATAATTTGTTATAGAAAAAATAAACTAAGTAATAATTATGATTGTAGTTTATGTATGGCAGAATAACAAATATAAGATTAATACTAAAATAGTTGTTTAAAAATATCTATTTTCAAAAATATTTTTCTTATATTTGTTATAATCACATTTTTTTATTTCGCCTTTTTAGAAGTTATTTGGAATTGTAACCAAATTTTAATAAAATTAAATGTGCAATAAACTTGTATATCATATTAGCACATACTATTATCTTATTGACACAAAATTATGAGCAATCTCTAATAGGCTTTAGACCCTATTATTTTATCTATATTCATTTTTATATTCTACATAACGACCTGCATGAGCTATAAGTTTATCAACATCTTCTTGAGATAATTGTTTTACTACTTTTGCTGGACTTCCCATAATCATACTTCTTGGTGGAAAAACTTTTCCAGCAGTTACAAGTGAATTTGCTCCAACGATACTTCCTTCTCCAATTACAGCATTATCTAAGATAGTTGCACTCATACCAATTAGACAATTATCTTCAATAATACATCCATGAAGCATAACTTTATGTCCAACTGTTACATTATTACCAATTATAGTTTTACTATTTGTATCTGTATGAATACAAGATAAATCTTGAATATTTGTATTCTTTCCAATTTTAACTTCATTTATATCTGATCTTATAACACAACCAAACCAAATAGAAGAATCCTCGCCAATTTCGATGTTTCCTATTAAATCTGCACTTGGTGCAATCCAAGCACTTGGGTCAATTTTTGGGTAAAATTCTTTAAATTTTAATATCATAAAAAAACTCCTTATTGTAAATTGGGATTATAATAAAAGAATATAGCATTAAAATTACAAAAAAATTTTAATTTTTTGCTTAATAATCCGAATTATTTTATATAATGTCAAATATTTTTCAGATGAAAGTTTTATAGGAGGAAATATGGATATTATAGAAAGAATTAAACCATTAGTAGAAGAGATAGCATTTAAGAAAGTTGAAATAGATGAACCTTTATATACTTCAAATTTAATTGATAGTATGGGAACAGTTGATTTAGCTATGATGTTAGAAGAAGAGTTCAATATCAAAATTGATACAAGAGATA
Source organism: Aliarcobacter butzleri (assembly GCF_900187115.1). Lineage (NCBI taxonomy): Bacteria > Pseudomonadati > Campylobacterota > Epsilonproteobacteria > Campylobacterales > Arcobacteraceae > Aliarcobacter > Aliarcobacter butzleri. The sequence continues at coordinate 1,282,488 of NZ_LT906455.1, read as the reverse complement.
TTATTGAAAGTAATTTTGATAGTATAGAAAAATTGGTAAATTATATAAAAAGTAGAATTTAGTGAATAAATTTTTTATAAATATTTTTGCTTTATTTATTTCATCTTTTATTGTCTTTTTAGGGGTTTTTATTTTTAAAGATGAAATTCTTGAATATTATACAAAACCTTTACAAGATACACTACAAAAGACTGTAAGTTTACAAACTGATTTAGAAAGTGGAAAGATTGTATTATTTGGTTCTTCAGAGTTAGTAAAATATCCCAACCAAAGATTTTTACCACAAAAATTTTTCAATAATGAATTAAACATACCATTAAGAGTTCAAGGTAATGAAGGGCATCAAACTTTTGTAATAATGTCTCAATTAGCAGCTTTAGATAATGAAACGATAAGAAATAATGCACGAGTAGTAGTTCTTTTATCTCCAAGTTGGTTTACAGGTTCTAATGAAAATGGTTTAACTATGCCAAAGTTTTTGGAATATATGTATTCAGGAATGATGAATAAACTATATTTTGAAAGCGAAACAGATGATAAATATAGATATTTAATAAGTGACTATATAAAAGAGAATGTATCTTTAATAAAAGAGCCAAGTTTTATATATAAATACCCTTTAAACGTTTTAGAAAAAGATTATTTAAACAATGAAATCAAAAAATTTATAATTCAAAATTTTGATTATAAAAATGTAAAAGTAGAAACACTAAATTATGTTAAACCAAAATTGGATTATGATAAATTAAGAGTTGAAGCTAAAAATATAGAAATTCCTTCTTCAAATAATAGTTTTGGCATCAATAATGAATACTATTCAAAATATATTGAACCAGAAATTGTGAAAAATAATTTTCCATTTTCAATAATAATACCCCCTGAATTAGATAAAAACCAAGAGTTCCAAGATTTTTTAGTATTACTTGACTTTTTAGATAATTATAAAATAAAACCACTATTCATAATGCAAGATTTGAACCCTTATGTTTTTGTAGGTAATAGAGAAGAAGCTAATGAATTAATGGCTATAATAAAGTCAAAAGTCTTAGAACATAATTTTGAGTATATGGATATGTGGACATATAAGAAAGAGAATTATGAAATGAATAGCTTAACAGATATTGTTCATTTAGACGAGTTAGGTTGGATAAGAGTCAACCAAAAAATTATTGATTATTTTATGAAGTAAGGTAGTTTGATTGAAATATTTTTTAAAAATCTTTTTTATATATTTATTTTTAATAGTTGGTCTTTTGCATATTTTAATGGATGCAAATATAAGTGATTTAATAGGAAATGATGTTGAATCTGATGTTGAATTTGTCTATGAGGAATTTTAGTGGAAGATTTTTTACCTTTTTCAGGAATAGGCTTTTTTGCCATAAGTTTCATTTTTATTCTTTTTTTACATTTATTTAAAAATATTTTAAAAAGATTTATTTCGTATAAAACAGTTATATTTTTGTCAGTTGTTATTTATATATCTATTTGTATACCAGATTCTTATAAACTTTTTCTTTTACTTTTATATGTTTATATAATTTATCTGATTTTTGTATCAAACAACTATCAAGAAACTATTTTTCCTATGATTGTTATTGCTTTTCCTATGATTTTGCATAAATTAGATATTGATCCAATCTTCAAAATTATTGGTATTTCATATATTACATTTAGAACAATTCAAGCGATTGTTGATAGTCAAAATTATGGAAAACTATCTTTTATGGAGTTTACATCTTTTTTACTTTTTCCAACAACACTTTTAGCAGGTCCAATTGATAGGTCATATAGATTTCAAGAAGATTTGAAAAAAGGTTATGAAAATTTAACTTTACAAAATGTTGGTAAAGGTTGGGATATTTTAATCGTTGGAGTTTTATTTAAGTTTGTAATCGCACAATTAGTAGCTATGTATTGGCTAGCAAAAATTGATGAAAATAGTACAAATTTTCTTGATATGGCAAATAGTGCTTATTCATACACAACATATCTATTTTTTGATTTTGCTGGATATAGTGCGATGGCAGTAGGTTTGAGTTTTATGATAGGTATTTTTATCCCAATGAACTTTAATCATCCATATCTTGCACCAAATCCTCAAGATTTCTGGAGAAGATTTCATATTACTTTAGGAACTTGGTTGACAGATTATTTCTTTAAACCTTTATATAAATATCTTCATAAATATCCATATTTGAAAAATAGAAAATTGCTTCTACAAAATATAGCAATAACTTGTACTTTTTTACTTATGGGAATGTGGAATGGTTTAACTTGGTATTTTATTTTTAGTGGTTTTTTATTTGGGATTTATTCAAGTATTCACAATGCTTATGTTTTATATGTAAAAAAAGGAGGATATGACTATTTTTCATTTTTCCCTGAAATTATAAGTATAAATTTAAAAAGGTTTTTGATGATAAATGGTGCAGTTTTTGCTTTATATTTTTTTAGTGGGAGGGTTCCATTATGAGATTTGATTTTAAACTTTTAGATTTTGTTGAGTGTGAAAAAGATGGTCAAAAATTAGCAGTTTGTGGAAGTAATAAAGATTTAACTTGGAATGAATTTAAAAGTGAAGTAGAACTTTTCAAAGAAAAACTTTTAAAATATAATCTTCCTAAAGGTCATCCAGTTATTATTTATGGGCATAAAGAAGTAGAATTCATAGTAAGTATGGTTGCTTGTATGAGTTTGGGATATCCATATATTCCTATTGATACTATTTATCCAAAAGAGAGAGTTGATAAAATATTTGGAATTGTAAAATCATCTATAATTATTGATATTATAGAAAATAAAATAGATTTTGATGAAAAAAATCTTTCTACAACATACTTTTTAGATGACCCAATTATTTATATAATTTTTACATCAGGAAGTACTGGTGAACCAAAAGGTGTACAAATAACACAAAATGCTATTTTAGATTTCCAAAATTGGTTAAATAATGATTTTGGATTACCTCAAAATAGTGTTTTTATGAATCAAGCTCCTTTTAGTTTTGACTTATCAGTTTATGAGTTAGTTGGATTTTTAAGTTTTGGTGGAACTATTGTTTTAAATAGTAAAGATACAATAGAAAATCATCTTGAATATTTTGAAAGATTAAAAAAATATGCTTGTAATGTTTGGGTTTCAACACCATCATTTATTAGTAAATTATTGCTTTCAAGTGAATTTGTGGAAGATAATATAAAAAGTTTAAAAACATTTTTATTTTGTGGAGAAGTTTTACCATCAACTACTGTAAAAAGAATAAAAAACAATTTTCCAAATTCAAAAGTTTTAAATACTTATGGTCCAACTGAAGCTACTGTTGCTACGACAATAGTAGAAATAACGCCAGAAATTTTAGAAAAATATTCTAAGAGTTTACCTGTTGGTTATGTAAAACCTGGAACAGTTATAAATCTATTAGATATTGATAGTGAAAATATAGGTGAAATGGAAATAGTTGGAGATAATGTATCTATTGGATATTTCAATAATGAAGAGTTAAATAAACAGAAATTTGAAAAGAAATATGAAAAAAGAAGTTTTAGAACTGGAGATTTTGGATATTTTGAAGATAACTTACTCTTTTTTGCAAATAGAAAAGATGAACTTATAAAACTTCATGGGTTCAGAATAGAATTAGGTGAAATTGATAAAGAACTTACAAATAATGAGTTTATAGAAGAAGCTATTACAATTCCTCTAAAAAGAGGAAATGAAGTAGTAAAACTTATCTCATTTATTGTTAGTAAAAATGATTTAGATATTGAAAAGTTAAAAAAAGATATTTCAAAAAATCTTCCATATTATATGGTTCCATCAGATATTATTATTTTAGATGAGTTTTCATATAATGCAAATCATAAAATAGATAAAAATGAGTTAATAAATATTTATAAAAATATGTAGAAAATAAAAAAGCTAAGGTTTTAAACCTTAGCTTGAAGTGTGATTATTTTTTATTGTTTTTTTTACCTGCAATGATAAATCTTAGAGCGTTAAGTCTGATAAATCCTTCTGCATCTTTTTGGTTATAAACTTCATCTTTTTCAAAAGTTGAATAAGCATCATCATAAAGAGATTTACTTGATTCTCTTCCTACAACAGTTACATTTCCTTTATAAAGTTTTAATCTAACAGTTCCTTCTACATTTTTTTGAGTTGCATCAATAGCAGCTTGAAGCATTTCTCTTTCTGGTGAGAACCAATATCCTTGATAAATTAGTTTTGCATATCTTGGCATTAATTCATCTTTTAAATGTGCAGCTTCTCTATCTAGTGTTAAAGACTCTATTGCTCTATGAGCTTTTAACATAATTGTTCCACCTGGAGTTTCATAACAACCACGAGCTTTCATACCAACATATCTGTTTTCAACAATATCAACTCTTCCAATTCCATGTTTATTTCCATAATCATTTAAAGTTTTAAGTAAAGTTGCTGGTGATAACTCTTTTCCATTTATAGAAATAGGGTCTCCATTTTTATATCCAATAGTAATATATTCAGCTTCATCAGGTGCTTGTTCTGGAGAATTTGTCCATAACCACATTGATTCTTCTGGTTCATTTGCTGGATTTTCTAAGTGTAAACCTTCATAAGAGATGTGAAGTAAATTTGCATCCATAGAATATGGGCTGATTTTTGGATTTCCATTTTCATCAACATGTTTTTGTGATATTTCAATTCCATTTTTTTTAGCATATTCAAGTAAACTTTCTCTTGAATTTAAAGTCCACTCTCTCCAAGGTGCAATAACTTTTAAATCTGGATTTAAAGCTAATGCTCCAAGTTCAAATCTTACTTGGTCATTTCCTTTTCCTGTTGCTCCATGACTTACTGCTTCTGCACCTTTTTGATTTGCAATTTCTACAAGTTTTTTAGCAATTAATGGTCTTGCAATAGAAGTTCCTAAAAGATATTCACCTTCATAAATAGCATTTGCTCTAAACATTGGGAAAACATAATCTTTAACAAACTCTTCTTTAATATCTAAAATAAAAACATTTTCAGGTTTTATTCCACAAGCAATAGCTTTTTGTCTTGCAGGTTCAACTTCTTCACCTTGTCCTAAATCAGCTGTAAAAGTGATAACTTCTGCATTATATTCATCTTGAAGCCATTTTAAAATAATAGAAGTATCTAAACCTCCACTATATGCAAGAACAACTTTTTTTATATCTTTTTTACTCATAAACATATCCTATTTTTGGTTATTTTAATTTGCGATTTTATCTAAATATCTATTAAAACAGTTTTAGTTATAATCTATCTTATGAGAATAGATAAATTTTTAAACGCAGTTAATATTACTAAACGAAGAGCAGTTGCTGAAGATATGCTTGAACATAAAGTAGTATTTTTAAATGACCAAGCTGTAAAAAAAGCTAAAGAGGTAAAAGTTGGAGATATTATAGAGATAAAATATCTTGAAAAAAGTGAAAAATTTAAAATTTTACAAATACCATCTACAAAATCAACACCAAAATCAAAAATAGATGAATATGTACAAAAACTAAATTAAGTTTTTGTACTATTGAACCAAAGCTTTCAAACTTTTAACATTAAATAGTTTTAAAGTCTCACTTTTTAGAGTTTTTAATTCTGTTGAATATCCATTTTTAGTAAAAATAACTATGATATCAGCAGATATATCTTCTTTTTTACAATCTTCTAAAAATTTGTTTAATTCACTTTTTTTCATTTTATTATCTGTATATTTACAAAATCCAATTATTGTTTTATCTGAAGTTGTTTTTGCAACTATAGGAATTTGGATTTTTTCATTCCAGTATTGACCATGTTGTTTGATTTTATCTTCAACAAATGTATTTTTTACAAAAGATAAAGCTAATTCTTCGAATATAAAATCGCTAAAATCAGACTCTCTTCCTTCAAATTTTATTTTAAATTCTTCATAATTTCCCTCTTTTATTCCTTTATAAATAGGAGAAATAAATCCAAACCAAAATCTAACAAATGGATTTGTAAAGATTAATTTTTTTGGTGTTTTAGAATCATTTCTTTTACCTAAAAGAAAATTTTGTGAAGAGTCAATTTCTATAATCTCTTTTTCACAAAGTGATTCTACGCATTTCATACCTTCTTCAAAGCTTACATGAGCTCTTTTAAAAGCATTTGTTGTTTTTCTATCTCCTAGTGCTATTCCTGTAAGAATCGCACTATCAACATGATAACCACCTGTTAAACGATTTATTTCGCTTCTAAAATGATTGTAATTGTTTAAAATATGTTTTTCTATTAGTTCTATTATAGATTTTGTTGTATCTATTTGTATATCAAGTCCACCAAATATCGTAAAATATTTTATTGCTATTTGCATATCTGTTATATTATTTGTTTTACAAAAAATGCTGAATTGTTCTCTTATTGATTTATCTAATATAATCATATATGTCCTTATTTAAAAAGTGATTCTACAATAACAAATATCATATTTGAATAAATTTGATAATATTTATTTTTAGTAAAATATTGCAGGAATATCAAAAAAGTAATATAGAAGTTCATATATTGTATAATCTAGTAGATATATTTGTATTATAATTAGTCAAGATAAGTTGGCTAATCAATTTACTATTGTTATAAAGGATAAACTAAGAATGTTTAATGAAACAAAGCTAAAGTTTGATGATATTTTTGAAAACAAACTTTCGCAAGAGGAAATAAGAGAATATTTATTAAATCTTTATGAAGTAGGAGAAACAGCATCTCAGTTAGCAGGAGCAGCTAGCGCTATGAGAGAGCATCTTATTCCACTTCCAATTTCAGAAGAGTTAAGACAAAAATCAATAGATGTTGTTGGAACAGGTGGAGATAAAAGTTATAGTTTTAATATTTCAAGTACAGTTTCTATACTACTTAGTGCTTGTGGTTGTTATGTTGCAAAACATGGAAATAGAAGTGTTACAAGCAAAAGTGGAAGCGCAGATATGCTAGAAGCTTTAGGTATGAATCTGAATTTGAGTTTGGAAAATACAGCAAAAATGTTAGAAGAGACAGGATTTGCTTTTATGTTTGCTGCAAATCATCATCCCGCAATGAAATATATAACTCCCGTTAGAAAAACAATCCCTCATAGAACGATTATGAATATAGTTGGACCTTTATCAAATCCTGCTGGTGTAGAAAAACAAGTAATTGGAGTATTTGATAAAAGTTACATAAATAAAATCGCAGCTGCTTTAGATATTCTTGATAGCAAAAGAGCTATGATATTATCTTCAAATGATGGAATGGATGAGATATCGGTTTCTGATATTACTCATGCAACACTTCTGTTAAACGGGAAAATTACGGATATTGAGATAAATCCTGAAAATTATGGAATACCATTATCAAGTAAAGAAGATATTGTTGGAGAAGGTCCAGAATTTAATGCTAAATTAACAAGAGATATTTTATCTAAAAAAATCGTTGGTGCTAAGCTTGATATTGTATTGTTAAATGCAGCAGCAGCACTTATAGTTGATGAAAAAGCAAGAGATTTTAAAGATGGTATAGATATGGCAAAAGAGGCGATTATTAGTGGTGCTGCACAAAATAAACTTGGGCAGATTATAAAAGTATCAAAGCAGTTAAGTTAAGGTAAAAAAATTGAAAAAAGAATTTGAATTAGACTTAGATAGTGTCGATGTTGTAGTTGATGAATTAAAAAAAGTTATTAATAATAAAAATTGTGTTGTAATTTTAAGAGGTGATTTAGCTAGTGGGAAAACAACTCTTGTTAAACATTATGTAAAATCTTTGGGATTAGATGATTTAGTTACATCTCCTACTTTTTCTATACAAGCAGTTTACTCAAATAATATTTTCCATTATGATGTTTATAATAAGACTTTACAACAATTCATTTGTCTTGGAATGATAGAAGAGTTTGAAGCTGAAGGTGTACATTTTGTAGAGTGGGGCGATGAAAAGTTAGAAGATATTTTAAAAGATTATGGATTTCAAGTTGTATTAGTTGAAATTAGAAAAAATGATGATAAAAGGTTGTATACAATAGATGCATAAATTAGAAATAAAAGATATTACAAAAACTATCAAAAAAACACAAATTTTAAATGGTGTTTCCCTTGAAGTAAAATCAGGTGAGATTGTTGGACTTCTAGGACCAAATGGAGCAGGAAAAACAACAACTTTTTATACAGTTTGTGGCTTAGTAAAACCTACAAGTGGAACTGTATATTTTGATGATAAAGATATAACAGAATATCCATTACATAAAAGAGCATTAAAAGGGATAGGATATTTACCTCAAGAATCTTCTATCTTCAAAGATTTATCAGTAGAAGACAATCTTATGCTTGCTGCTGAAATTATCACTGAAGATAAAGATGAACAACAAAAAAGAGTTGAAGAGTTATTAGAATTATTTAATATTGAACCTATTCGTCAAAGAAAAGGAGTTTCTTTATCTGGAGGTGAGAGAAGAAGAACAGAAATTGCAAGAGCATTAGTTTCTAAACCTAAATTTCTACTTTTAGATGAACCTTTTGCTGGAGTTGATCCAATCGCTGTTAAAGATATACAAGAGATAATTCACCAATTAACAAAAATAAATATTGGGGTTTTAATAACTGACCATAATGTAAGAGAAACTTTAGAGATTTGTGATAGAGCATATGTTATGAAAGCAGGAAGTTTACTTGCAAGTGGAACAAGCACAGAGATAAAAAATAACCCAGAAGTTAGAAAACACTATTTAGGAAAGAGTTTTAATTTTTAAACTACTCTTTTCTAAAATTCATTTATATTTGGTTTTTCAATTGGTGCAGAAAAATAATAACCTTGAGAATAATCAACTCCTAAATCTTTTGCCATATCAAAAATCTCTTTATTTTCTACAAATTCTGCGATAGTTTTTAAATTTAGGCTTTTTGCAAATTCGACTATAGTTTTTGTTATTTTGCGAGAGTTTTCATCTTTTGTAATGTTTTTTATCAAAGAAGCATCAATTTTCAAATAATTAACATTCATTTTTAAAAGATGTTCAAAATTTGAATATCCTGTTCCAAAATCATCAATTGCAACTTTACAACCTAAAGTTTTTATCTCTTCTATAAAGTTGATCAATAAATCATAATTTTTGATACTTTCATCTTCTAAAATTTCAAAAACAACTCTATTTGTAACTTTATGTTTATTTAACATTGTTTTTATAAATTCTAAAAAATCAGGTTCTATTATATCTTTATAAGAGATATTTAATGAAAACTCAAATGGCAAATTTTCAAATGTTTCAAAAGATTTTTTTATAACAGTTCTTGTAAGTTTTGAATACTGCCCTGATTTTTTTGCTACTTCTAAAAAGAAAAATGGTGAGATAACTTTTCCTTCTTCATCAATGAGTCTTACTAAGCACTCATATTTGTCAACTTTTAAAGTTTTATTATCTATAATTGGTTGAAAATATACTGTTATTTTGTCATTTAAAAAAGCAGTCTTTAGTTTTTTTGTCCAAAGCATATTGTTTTCATATTCATGAAGTTTATCAAGTTTTTCAAAAAATACTAAATAATCTTTATGGTCTTTTTTTGCACCTTGTAGTGCAATATCAGCAGTGATTAGTTTATTGTTTTTATCAGAAAAAGATATTCCAGCACACATTCTTATATATATTTCATTATGCTCATAAATTAAAACATTTTTATCTATTGATTCGAGTATTTTTTTAACTAATTCTATAAAATTTTCTTTAGATTCATCAGTTGTTGATATACAATATATATCTCCTGGAAATTTATATAGTTTTAGTTTATTATCATTTTCTATTATTTGAGAGATTAATTTTGAGACATCATTTAAAATAATATCTCCAACTTTGTGTCCAAAAAAATCATTTATTTCTTTAAAAGAGTTGATATTAAATAATGCAATTGCTTTTATATGTAATATATTATTTTGTAAATCTTCTATTAATTTTGTTCTATTTGGAAGTTTTGTTAGATTATCAATATAAAGAAGTTTTTGTAGTTCAATTCTATGTTCTATAACATGAGAAATATCTGTTAAAATGATAATATTTATATCTTTTGTAGATAGAAAAATTTTTTGTATAGAAAAAAACTTTTTATTTTGATAAACATCTTTTATACAAACTTTTGAATTTTCAGTAATTTCATCTAAATTTGTAATACAATCTTTCTCAATTTCAAACAGATTATTTATACTTTTATATTTTTTATTTAATTCTTCTATAGAACAAATATCTAAAAGTTTGTAAAAATGATTATTTGAAAATATTAGATTATTTTTTGATATTACAAAGATTGGACAATTAATATTATTTATAAAAGATTCATAAAAATCTTCTTTTATTATCTCTTCTTTTAAATCTTTTTTGCTTAAAGAATTTTCAATTATTGAAACTAATTTGTCGTTATTATCAATGTAAATATAATTGATATTTATACCATTTCTTAAAACTTTTATTTTATCATTATTTGAAATATATATTATTTCTACGCTATTTTTAAGAAATTTTTTTATTTTTTCAAACTTTTCAAACAGATCAAAATTAACTATTATTATATCAACAGAATCAATTTCATCAAGAATATTATTAAAAGTTGAAAATATGTGAATATTTATGTCTTTAAGTCTATTAGAAAAATCTTTTTTTAATTCATCGAATTTCAAATTTTCATTAATGACAAAAACATCACAATTCATCTGTTATCTTTCATTTGAAAAAAGCTTGATAGCTCGATTTAAATCTTCTTGTGTATCAATACCAAAAGATTTTGAAGTAACTTTTACCATTGCAATTTTTTTTCCATTATCAATGGCTCTTAATTGCTCTAGTTTTTCAATATTTTCTAACTTTGAAGAATTTAATTTACAAAAATCATTTAATGATTTTTTTGTAAAACCATAAATTCCTAAATGTCCAAAATATGATGCATCTTTGTGATGGTCTCTATGGTATGGGATTTTAGCTCTTGAAAAATATATAGCATTTGAAAGTTCATCTAAGATTACTTTTACATGATTTGGATCATCTGCTAATTCTGAAGTTATCTCTTTAAAACAAGAAGTTATCATTATATCTTCATTTGAATCTTTTATTTGTTTTACTCTGTTTATTACGGCTTGTACAACTTCTGGTTCTATAAAAGGTTCATCAGCTTGTACATTTACTATAATTTCATCTTCACTTAAATTTAAAATATTTGCAGATTCATTTATTCTGTCTGTTCCACTATTATGTGCAGTTGAAGTTAAAACAGCGTCAAATCCATATTGTGAAGCTAAATCTATAACTTCTAAACTATCTGTTGCAATTACGACTTTATCTAAGTTACTAACTTGTTTTGCAGTTTTTATTACCATAGGTAAACCTAAAATATCAACCATAATTTTATTAGCAAAGCGACTTGAGTTTAGTCTTGCAGGTATAATTATCATATTCCGTCCCCTTTTATTAACCTTAATTATATGATTTTAAATCTGAAATTAACATTCCATATATAAAACTATCTGTCCATTCATTTTTATTCCAAAAATCTTTTATAAAATGTGCTTCTTTTCTCATTCCAATTTTTTCACAAAGTTTGGCAGATGATAAATTTCTTGCATCCATATTTGCTTGTATTCGATGAATGCCTTTTTGCGTTAAAAGGTATTCAACTATAGCTTTTAAAGCTTCTGTTGCATAGCCATTGTTACTGTACTTTGGATTAAAAGTATATCCGATTTCAACACTGTCTTTCATTTGAGTATGCCAAATATTTATATCACCAATTACTACATTATCCAAAACACAAGCTAAATTGAGAGCATAATCTTTTTCTAAATTAGCTTTTGATAATTTTAATTTGAATTCTTGATTTTTATTATTTTCATTCCAAGCATCGTGAAGTAAGTATTTACAAGTTTCATCGTCTTTATATATATTAAAAACATCGTTTAAATCATCAGTTTTAAAATTGCGTATTAACAATCTTTGAGTTTTTATGTACATTCCAGCTCTTATTTTAGTCTTTATTTAAATGAGTTTATTATATTATAAAATCTCTAAACTCACATTGAAAGAAGATTATGAAAAAAACAATCACTATTATTGATACTTTTGGCTTTTTATTTAGAAGTTATTTTGCTTTACCTCCTTTAAAATCAAGAGACGGTTTTCCAACAGGTTTATTAACAGGTTTTATAAATTTTATATCAAATATTGGAAAAGATTTTGAAACTGATTATATAGTTTTTGCACTTGATGCAAAAGGTGAAACATTTAGAAATAAACTTTATAGTCAATACAAAGCACAAAGACCTGAAGCTCCTGAAGATTTACTAACTCAACTTCCTATTGCTATTTCTTGGATAGAAAAGATGGGATTTAAAACAGCAATTAGAACTGGTTATGAAGCTGATGATATGGTTGCATCTATTGCAAATGACGCTAAACAAAAAGGTTTAGAAGTAAGAATTGTTTCTCATGATAAAGATTTATATCAATTAATTGATGATGCAAATAGTGTTTATTTATTCGATCCAACAAAAAAAGTTATTATAAATGAAGAAAAATGTATAGAAAAATATGGAGTAAAACCTTCTCAATTTACAGATTATCAATCTTTATTAGGTGATACAGCTGATAATATTCCTGGAGTTAAAGGAGTAGGTGCAAAAACTGCTGAATCTTTAATCAAAGAGTTTGGTACTTTAGAAAATATTTATGCAAATATAGACAATATTGAGAAAAAACGAACAAAAGAGTTATTGATTGAAGGAAAAGAAAATGCAATTTTGTCAAAAAAACTTGTAACTTTAATGAATGATTGCCATTATATTGATAATTTAGAAGAGTTTATTTTACCAATAGAAAATCCTATTTTAAGAATTAGTGATATTTTACTTCAATATGATATGGCTAGAGTTCTTGATAGAATAAATAAAGATGGTATGGGATACCAAACTCAAATACCTTTACAACAAGTAAAAAAAGAAGAAAAAATCGAGTATATATTACTTAATAATGAAAATAGTTTATCTATGGCAATAAACACAATTCCAAGAGATGCTATAGTATCTTTTGATACTGAAACTTCTGATTTAGATGTAAAAAATGCAAAACTTGTTGGTTTCTCTTTTGCTTATGAAGAAAATAAGGCTTATTATGTACCAATAGGGCATGTATATTTGGGAGTTGGAAATCAAATTTCTTTAGAAGCTGCAAAAAATGCAATTATTCAATTAAATAGATACAAATTAGTTCTTCAAAATTTTAAATATGATTATGAAATTATTAAAAACAATTTTGATATCGAATTAAGACTTTATGCTGATACAATGATTTTATCTTGGCTTTTAAATACTAATGAAAAAGTAGGGCTTGATTATCAAATTGATAAATATTTTGACCATAAAATGATAAGTTTTACAGATGTTGTAAAAAAAGGTGAGAATTTTTCAAATGTAGATATAGAAAGAGCTTGTGAATATGCAGCTGAAGATGCTTTAATGACTTTAAGATTATTTAAAAAACAGTTAGAAATCTTTAAAGAAAAAGAGGAAGAAGAGATTTTAAATCTTGCTTTCGAAGTAGAGTTTGATTTTATATATGTTTTAGCAAATATGGAAATGAATGGAATAAAAGTTGATGTTAATTTATTAAAAGAGTATAAAGAGTTAAGCAATAAAAATATAAATGAATTGACAGCAAAAATTTATCAAACAAGTGGAGTTGAGTTTAATATAAATTCACCAAAACAATTAGGAGCTCTTTTATTTGAAACTTTAGGTTTACCAACTGCTAAAAAAACAAAAACAGGATATAGTACAGACGAAGCTGTATTAAATGGTTTGATAAATGAGCATGAAGTTATACCTTTACTTTTACAATATAGAGAGGCTTATAAACTACAATCAACATATATTGAACCACTTTTAGAACTTGGTTCAAAAAGTGATGATAATCGAATTCATACATCTTTTTTACATACAGGAACAGCAACAGGAAGATTAAGTTCAAAAAATCCAAACTTACAAAATATTCCTACAAAAAGTGATTCAACTATACAAATTCGAAAAGCTTTTATACCAAAAGATGGTTATAAACTTGTTGCAGTTGATTATTCTCAAATTGAATTAAGGCTTTTAGCACATTTTAGTCAAGATAAAGCTTTAGTAGAAGCTTTTGAAAATGATTTAGATATACACTACCAAACAGCTGTTAAAATATTTGGTGAAGAAAATGCAAAAGAAAAAAGAGGTATTGCTAAATCTATAAATTTTGGATTATTGTATGGAATGGGAAGCAAAAAACTTGGTGAAACTTTAGGAATTCCTTCAAAAGAAGCAAAACAATATATTGATTCATATTTTGAAGCTTTTAAAAGTGTAAAAGATTATTTAAAATCTATTGAAGATTTTGCACATATAAATGGTTATGTAAAAACTTTATTAAATAGAAAAAGATTATTTGATTTCAATTCAGCAAATGCTATGATGAAAGCTGCATATTTAAGAGAAGCTGTAAATACTTTATTTCAAGGAAGTGCTGCTGATTTAATAAAACTTGCTATGATAAATATTTATCAAAAATATAAAGATAATGAAAATATTAAGTTACTTTTACAAATCCACGATGAACTTGTTTTTGAAGTAAAAGATGAATTTGTTGAAGAAATAACATTTAGTATTAAAAATATAATGGAAAATATTTATAAATTAAATGTTCCTCTAAAGGTGTCATTGAGCGTTGGTAGCTCTTGGAAAGATTTAAAATAAATTTTTTTTTGACAATTAAAAGTTTTTTTGTTATTATTTGACAATTAAAATTATTATATAAAGAGTAAAAGATGTCAAAAATAATGAAGAATATAAGAAAATTATATAACACAAAAATAATATTTTTAAGCGATGATTCATCAGCTAAAGATAGTATAAAAGATGATTTTGTAGAACATTTTAAAGAAGTAAAGTTTGCTTCAAGCTATGAGGAAGCTTTAAAACTTTCTCTTACAAACAATTATGATTTAGCTATTGTTGATATTGATTTAGATGATAGTTCTTTTGCTGAATTATCTTCAAAATTAGTAGTATTACCAAAAATAGTTATTTCTAGTTCTGATAGCGATGATAAAGTTACAACAGCTATAAATTTAGAAGCATATACATTTTTAGCTAAACCTTTAAAAGTAATAGATTTGAAACTAGCTATTTTAATGTGTCTTAACCAAATGAAAAGAGTTGATAAAATCGAGTTTGATCAAGGTATTTATTTTGATGAATATAGAGATCAGTTCTTTAAAAAAGGTGGAACAGTAATTGATTTCACAAGACTTGAAAAATCATTTTTAAAACTTTTAATAGCAAGAAGAAATGAAGTTACAGATTATGATATGATTAAAGATATAGTATGGAAAGGTAAAGAGATGTCTATTTATACTATGAGAAATATTGTAAATAAAATAAGACAAAAAACTTATTACGAAATAATTAAAAATCATTCTAGTAAAGGATATACTATTGATATTTATAAAGGTGACTAGCCTTTAAGTATGAATAGTATTTTATAAAAAAATATGGAAGAACTTATCGTTTCAAAAGAGGAACTAATATATTTGTTTGAATCCAAAACCCTTGAAGATACTGGGAAAGGTTGGCTTTTGGAAGGTGAGTTTTTTGTTGATATTATAGCTTTGCACGAAGTTGAACCTAAGTTTTTAAGCGATATATCAAACGCTAAGTTTTATAAAATAGTTCTAAAGAAAGGTAAATAATTAATTTTTAATTATTATCTTTCTTCTAACTACATAAAAACCTACACAAATAATTAATATTATAAGGGACTGTAAAATCCCCATCGTTAACCATTCTCCAACTAAAAAACCTAATTGACTATCTGGTTGTCTAAAGAATTCTGCAATAATTCTAGCTATTGCATATAATATCCCGTACATAAGAGCTAATTGTCCATCAAAAGTTTTTCTTTTTCTATAAAATGCTAAAATTAAGAATACAAATAACCCTTCAAGTATTGCTTCATAAATTTGAGAAGGATGTCGTAAAACGCCTCCTACATAAATTCCCCAAGGAACATCTGTAACTCTTCCTATTAGTTCTTGGTTGAAAAAATTTCCAAGTCTTCCAAATATATATGCAGCACTAACACCAAGTACGGCAATATCAGTTATAAACCAAAAAGAGACTTTGTTTTTTCTACAAAATAAATATGAAGCAATTATAAATCCAAAAAATGCTCCATGGTAACTCATTCCAGATATTCCTGCATAAACTCCATTTATATAAGGGTTGAATATTTGCCAAGGATGAGTTATATAATACATTGTATGACTATCATAAAATAGTACATAACCAAGTCTAGCTCCTAAAATTACTCCAATTTCTGCCCACCAAATATATGAATCAAATAAATCATTAGAAATTGCTAATTTGTCATGTTTTATAAACCACTTTGCAACAAAAATAGCACTAAGAAGTGCTAATGCATACATTATTCCATACCAGTGAACAGCAATAGAACCTAAGTTGAAAGCAACAGGATTAAAATGCGAGTATATATTTTGCCAAAATTCCATATTTTTAATCCTCTAAAGCTTGAGCTATTAACTCAATAGGGTTTTTAAACTCTACATCAACATTTGCTAAATATAAAGAGTTTGTTATTTGCATTCTACATGCGCTACATTCAGCACTTACTATTTGTGCTTTTGTATCTCTAATCATCGCTGCTTTTGGTGCACCTGCTGCTTTAGAAAACTCATATTTTTCAGTTTGCATAGTAACTCCACCAAATCCACAGCATCTATTTGAGTCACTCATTTCTTTTAGTACATAGTTTTGTTTTAAAAGTTCTCTTGGTTCTTTCCATACACCTTGCATTTTTTTAGCATGGCATGGGTCATGGTAGGTTACCATTTGGTCGAATTTTTTACCACTTTTAGCAAGTAACTCTTTTAATTCAGTATTATTTTCAAGCCATTTTGTTGCTAAAAATATTTTTTTCGATAATTTAACAGCTCTTTCTTTCCATTCTGGTTGATCATGTAAATAGTGTTCCCAATCTTTATTTATCATAGCACTACATGTAGCTTCTGGAATAATAACAGCATCAACTTCATCTATCCATGTTTCAAAATATTTAATATTCTCTTTTACTAAATAATCAACTGTATCAAAAGCACCTGTAAAATATGCAGGTGCTCCACAACAGAGTTGTTTTTTTGGAATTGTTATATCTAAATTTAATTTTTTTAGAATTTTTACTAAACTATCACCAGTATTTGTATAAGTATAGTTACTCATACAACCTATAAAAATAGCAACTTTTCCTTTTTTATTTTCTTCAATAGATTTTTTTATTGCAGGAATATTTTCTGGATATTTATTTAAAAAGCTTCTTTTATCCGCATAAGGTAAGGCTCTTCCTTTTTTTACTATTGGTAAAGAAAATCGTGGAAGTGCCGATTGTTTTGCAGAATCTAATTTTAAAGCACAAGTTTGGAAAACCCAACCTAATTTTGATAAAAAGTCCATAGTTTTTCTATGTCTTAAAAGAAAAAAGAACAGCCTTTTATACCAAGCAATACCATATTTTTTAGCAATATCACTTCTTACTTGCTCAATAATCATATCTGTTGGTAAATCATTTGGACAAACTTCAACACAGTTTGTACATAAAAAACATGATTCAAATATATCTTTTGCATTTTTATCTAATTCTAATTCATCTCTTTTGTATGCTCCAAGTAGGTCGATAAATCCTCTCGGGCTTGTTGCTTCATCTTGATTTATATTGAAAATTGTACATACTGGTTTACATTTTCCACATTTTACACAATCATCAGAGATTTTTGTATAGTCAAATTTACTTATAGCCACTAAATTACCTTTTGGTTAAAAATTTTTAATATTTATAATAAAAATTTAATATACAAAAATATTGGTTAAAAGTTGTTAAATAGGGATTTTGTCCCTATTTATGGAAGTTGAGATTTAGCTTTTATTTTCTCTTCTAAGTTTAAATTAGTTCTGCTTATTCCATAATTGATTAAATCTAAATCTTTTACGTTAAATGTAAGAGTTCTTGCTTGGTTGTAAAGATTATTTGCTATTTGAAGATTATTTGTTGCTTCAAAAATCAAAGCTAGATTGTATAAAACTTCAAAACTTTTTCCTTGTAGTTCTTGATTTAAACTTTCTAAATTGTATTTTGCTAAATCTAAATTTCCTTTTTCCATAAGAGCTACACTATCTTCAAATCTTTGTTTTTGAGTTTTTGTGTAAATTGGATTATCATTTAATTCTTCCATAATTTCTACATCAAAATAGATATAATGAGGAGAAATATCATCTAAAATAGCATTTGATATAGAGTCTGCTAATTGTGAATTTACTCTAAATTTATCACTATGTGCGGTTAAATGTGCTGGCATATAAGGATAATCATAAAAATATCTATCATAACAAACATTATCACTTGTATTTGTACTATAAGTTTTTGAAAAAATTATTTGATTGTTTATTGGTTTTATTAAAGTTATAGCTGTTGTTACATTATATTCTTTTGCTTCACAAGGAATATATCTTATATAATACTCCATACACTGTTTTACTCTTGTTCTTTCATCATATCTATAATATCTACATCTTGAAAAATCAACTTCATTTCTATAATATACATTATAAGTTGCTGATGATTGTAAAACTTCTCCTGTTAATATCGCATCTGTTCCAAAAATATCATTTTTTAAAGTAAAAACTCTTTTATTATCAACTACTTTGTTTGCTATTTTATTTGCAAGACTTTCTGTTTGATTTATATCATCATTTCTAAATCTTTCTACTTTTATACTGTTGATTTTTTCTTTTTCTATTTTTGAAGATTGTAAAGCTTTTATAGTGATTTTTGAAGCACAACCACTAAATAAAAAAATCAAAGAAAGAATAGATATATTAAGTAAGAGTTTCATATTATAAATCCTTTAAAAATTAAAGTCTAAATGAGATAATATATTATTTTTATAAAATAAAGGATTAATTTATGTATTTATTTGGTTTTGGTTCATTAATAAATTTAGCTAGTGCTCAAAAATCTTTTAAAAGAGTTTTAACTCAAAAAGATTTAATCCCTGTAAAAATTAAAGGGTTTAAAAGAGTTTGGAATGCACTTGAAAATATAAAATTTGAAGATAATATGGAAGTAAATGGTGTTTTTCTAAATATTCAAGAAAAAAAGGATGCTATTTTATATGGTGTAATGATAAAGATTACACAAGAAGAGTTAGAAATTTTGAAATTAAGAGAAAAAAATTATAGTTGTATAAAAATAGAAAAAGAAGATGTTTTAAGTCAAAATGCACAAGAAGATTTGATAGCTTTTATGACAACAAAAGAAGAAAAAATAGGAAAAGTAGGAGATGTTAATACTTTTATTCCAAAAAAATATATTCAAATTGTAAATGAAGCTTTGAAAAACTACGATGAAGAATTTAAAGAAAATTTTAAAGAAACTTTAAATAATTTTCCATTTCCTTCAAAAGATGGTGATTATAGTTTTACAGATCCAATTCAAAATAAAGCTGCAAGAGAGGCAAAAAATCACAATGAATCAAATTAATAATTGTTTTATTTCTACTTCAAGATTATCAAATAAAAAAAGAGATAAAAAAGAAAATAGTTCACTTTTTAAAGAAAATAACTCTTTACACATAACTTATTGTGAAGGTGATACTTTGGATAAATTTGAAGAAGATATAAATATGTTTATTGGTAAAAATAAAACATTTTTATATTTTTTAAATAAAAGATTTATTCCTTTAATCATATCTATTAGTTCAGTTTTAGTTATTTTAATAGCTCTTTTAACTATCTCTATTTATGAAGATTTTTTGAAAAAAGTTATACTTGAGACTCCAACAAGCTTTGATTTTAAAGATTATATATCTTTTTCTTTTGTTATTTTTTTATTTCTTTCATTACTTTTTATGCCAAAAATTTTAGATGCAGAAGGAAGTGAGTTTAAAAATTTTATTACTTCTTGGTTTAATAAAGAAGTTAGAAAAGCAAAAAGATTAAAACTTGCATATTCAAATTTTGATAAAGATATGGAAATTCATCTATATAATTTTGATTTACAAAATGAAAAAGAGTGGCTTTGGAGTACTTTTACGACAATTCTTTTAAGTAAATTTTCAAATATATATTTTTATGTTAGAAATGACAAAGTTGAAAATATTGAAAAATATTTAAAAAATTTTGGAGTTACAAATATAAAAATTATTAAAAATCCAATAACTACAAATAGTTCTGATTTGGAGATTTTATTATCTCAAAAAGAGTTGAATTTTTACTCTTTACTTCAAATTTGTTCTACTTTTATGGTAAAAAGTAAAGAAAAAAAGGTTTTTATCTCTTTAGAACTTTTTGAATATTGTGGAAAAAACTTTATAAAAGCAAATGAACAAAATCAGCTAAGTTTTGGTTTCCAAAGCTTTATAAATAGAAGTTTTCAAGACTTTAATTTTTTAGCTCAAGAGAAATCTTTACAAGTCTTTTTTACACAAAATGTAAATTTAAAAGAGTTAAATACTCAAAGAAAAGAGTTATCTCAATATTTAAGAAATCATCTTGAAGATTGTGTTTTAAGGTTTGAAAATCCTATTTCTCTTCTTATTTTATATTATTATGTAAAAGATTTAGTTTTAGATGAAAAAAGAGTTATTAAAGTTTTAGAAAAGTTTATAAGTTCTATAAAAGAAAAACAGCAATATGAGTTAATAAATGATTATTGGTTTGATATAGCTGGAAATATGTTTGATTCTCGTGATATAAATAGTTTTGAAAGTTCAAATAAATCTTATTATAGAAAGATTTCAATTTCTAGTTTAAATGATTTGGCATTTTTATTTGAAAGAAGTGGATATTTTGAACAAGCAATCCTTTTAAATCAATATTTATATGAGATAAATCCAAATAAATACATTTTAAATATCTCATCTTTATATGAAAGAATGGGAAAATTTGAACTTGCTTATAATACTTTACCAAAAGAGTTAAATTTAGGAAAAAATGAAAAACCATCAGATATTGAAATAAGATATTATCAAAGAAAAGCAGCTTTTATAATAATCTCTCAAAGAGATGAAAAACTAAAAATTGAAGCATTAGAATCTTTAAAAAAATTGGAAGAATTACTTTTCTCTCATAATGAAGATAATGAACCTTTATGGTTATGGCATTTTTATAACTTAAAAGCAAATCTTTGTGAATGGGAAGAAAACTATGATGAAGCAATAACTTTTTATCAAAAATGTTTAGCAATCCCAGCTCTTGGTGCTTTTGAGTATGGAGCAACATTTGTAAATATGGCAATATCATATAGATTTAAATATATTTTACAAACAAAAAAAGATGATGAAACTATAAATAAAGCTATAAATTTAGGAAAATTAGGTGTAGTTTTAAAAGAATCAGTTGGTGATAGAGATGAAATGCCAGTTGTTTTACATAATTTTGCTTTGAATATTTTATATAAAATACTAAATTCTTATGATGAAAAAGAGTGTTTAGAGGTTTTAAAAGTAACGAATGAAGCTTTGGATATTTTAGAAGAGACAAAATCTATAAAAAGATTAGGAATGGTTTTAATTGAAAATTATATTGCAAGAAGTTTATTAGAAATTGATTCAAAGAGTATAATTGAAAAATTACAAAATTGTATTATAAATTTGCAAGATTCAGAGTTGAAACAACTATTAAATATATACAAAGAGTTTGCAAAAAATAATAAACTTAAAAAATTAGAATTTTTAGATAAATTAGTTTTATTAAGAGCATAAAAGGAAAAAAATGAACTATATAAAAAATAGTGTAAATTTAAGTACTGGTACAATTGAAGAAAAAAGAGCTGAGATTAAAAAACAGTTTTTACAAACTTATCAATTAGATGAAAAACTTTTTGATTTATTAAAAGATAAAGAGTTTTTGTATCAGCAACCAAATAAACTTAGACATCCACTTATATTTTATTATGGACATACTGCAACATTTTTTATAAATAAATTAGTTTTAGCAAATATTTTAGAAAATAGATTAAATAAGGATTTTGAATCAATATTTGCAATTGGTGTTGATGAAATGAGTTGGGATGATTTGAACTCTAGTAATTACAAATGGCCAACTTTTGAAGAGATAAAAGAGTATAGAAGTAAAGTAAAAGAGATAGTTTTAGATTTGATTGAAAATATAGAGTTTTCACTTCCTATAAATTGGGATTGTGCTATGTGGATTATTTTGATGGGAATAGAACATGAAAATATTCATATAGAAACAAGTTCAGTTTTACTTCGAGAACTTGATATTAAATATCTAATAAAAGATGAGATATTTGAGTATTCAAATGAAGCTTCAAACGAATATCCAAAAAATGAACTTCTTGATGTAAAAGGTGCGCAAGTTTTACTTCAAAAAGATAGAAATAATCCAATATTTTATGGTTGGGATAATGAATTTTCAAATCACAAAGCTTTTATAAAAGATTTTCAAGCTTCAAAATATTTGGTTTCAAATGGAGAGTTTTTGGAGTTTGTAAAAGAGGGTGGTTATAATAATCCTGAATTCTTTTCAACAGAAGGGAAAAACTGGTTAATTTATACAAATGCAAAATATCCAACATTTTGGATAAAAAAAGAGGAAGAGTACTTTCTAAGAGAGATAAATAAAGTTGTTCCTCTTCCTCTTAATTATCCAGTTGATGTAAATTTTTATGAAGCTGAAGCTTTTTGTAAATATAAAAGTCAAAAGTTAGGTTTTGAAGTGCGACTTCCAAGTGAAGATGAGTATTATAGACTTTATGATTTTGTAGATGCACAAAATAAAGAAGCAAATATTGGTTTAAAACAGTTTAATCAAAGTAGGGTTGACAAATATAAGTTTGATGATTTTTACGATGTTGCTGGAAATGTTTGGCAGTGGAGTTTAACTCCAATTTATCCTTTTGATGGTTTTGTAACACATCCAATCTATGATGATTTTACAACTCCAACATTTGATGATAGGCATGCACTTATAAAAGGTGGTTCTTTTATTAGTTTAGGAAATGAAACTTTAAGAAGTGCAAGATATGCATTTAGAAAACACTTTTTCCAACATGCTGGATTTAGATATGTTAAATCATCAAATGAGTATAAAACACAATTAAACAACAACTTTTATGAAAGTGATGAATCAATATCTTCATATTGTGATTTATATTATGGAAAAGACAATTTATATACAAATTATGTGGATTTAATAAGACCATATTTAAAAGATTTGAAAAACTCAAAAGCTTTAGATTTGGGTTGTTGTGTTGGACGAACTAGCTTTGAATTAGCAAAAATATATGATGAAGTATTAGGAATAGATTTTAGTGCAAATTATATAAATATTGGGGTGAAACTGAAACTTTATGATTTCGTAAATTATAAAATAAAAAAAGAAGATAAAACTTTTGAAGAAAGAGCTATCTCTTTGAAAGATTTTGATTTAGAAAAAGTAAAAGATAAAGTGTCTTTTATGCAAGGAGATGCTTGTAATTTAAAAGAGATTTATAAAGATTTTGATTTAATATTTTATTCTAGTTTAATTGATAAACTATATTATCCTAAAAAGTTTTTAGAAGATGTTTCAAGACGAATAAACAAAAATGGTTTTTTTGTATTTTTAAGTTCACATAATTGGTTTAATGAGCATATAAATGAAAATAATCTATTTTTGAAATTTGAATTACTTGATAAGATAGAAGTTTCATCTTTTATAAAAATGAAAAATAAAAACTATGATAATAAAACTTTATTGATGAGTATTTGGAGGAAAAAATAGAAAAATTTCTATTTTTTCTGTTTTAAGTCACCGATTAATCTTAACTCTTCATCTGTTGATGTTGTTGCTAAAACTTGACTTGAACTATTTTGAGAATTAACAAAATTACTTAACATATCTTCATTAAAATCCATTCTTTTGCCAGTTACTTTTTCTACAGCATATTGTAAATCAGCTTTTAGATTTTTTATGTATTCTTCTGGAGTTTGTGCTGTTTGACCCGATTCAGCTCTTTGTTTTGCTAATTCTTCTAAGATTTTTTTGATTTCTTCTAACTCTTCTTTAGTAAAGCCAGTTTTTGCAACAAAATTTAACTCATCTAAAAGTTGTTTTCTTAAAGATTCTTCTTCTGTTTTTTTTTGTTCTTTAGTTTTATTTTCTAATAGTACGCCAAATTCATTACTTGAAGAGCTATTTTCATCAATATTTATAGAGTTATTTTGCGAAGTTGTACCTAAAATTGAAGTTGTATTACCAATTTGCATAAAATCTCCTTTTTAAAGTATAATAATTCTCATGTTCATAAAAATTATTAAAAGTAAACAAATTGTAACAATATTTATCTTATTTTTTGCTCTTTTAATCAATATTCTTCTTGAATATAGTAAATATTTAGAATTTATTGATGAAGAAGTTTTTGAAACAAAAGTTGAAGTTTTAAATATTTATGAAAAAGATGATAAAGATATTTTAAAACTAAAAAGTTCAAATTTTGAGTTTTTCACAAATATACCTAAAAATGAAGAAATAAAAAAATTTGATTTATTAAATATTTTAATAGTTTCGAGAAATATTGATTTTATAGATTATTTAAAAGGTTTTTATACAAAAACTATCTACTTTGATGAATTACAAAAAGAACAAACTTTTAAAGATAAAATCATAAAAAATATAGAAAATAATCATAAAGATGAAAAAATAATTGAACTTTTTAATGCTTTATTTCTAGCCGTTCCTGTTTCAAAAGAGTTAAGAGATGTAATTACAGCTTATGGAATAGCTCATGTTGTAGCACTTTCAGGTTTTCACTTAGTTGTTTTATCTTTTGTAATTTATTGGCTTTTATATTTTCCTTATAAATTTTTTCAAGATAGATATTTCCCTTATCGAAATAGAAAGCTTGATATTTTACTTATAACTATTGCTATTTTGTTTTATTATCTTATCTTAACGGATATTGTACCATCGCTTTTAAGAGCTTTTGTGATGTTTTGTTTAGGTATTTATTTACTTAGAAGTAATATAAAAATTCTTTCATATATGACTTTGTTTTATACTTTTTTGATTGTAATTGCTTTTTATCCTAAATACATTTTTTCTATTGGATTTTGGTTTTCAATTTTTGCAGTTTTTTATATTTACTTGTTTATACAATATTTTAAAAATTATAATAAATGGCTTTTATTTATCTTTTTTAATATTTGGATGTTTTTGATATTTAATCCAATAGTTCACTACTATTTTCCTCAAACTTCTTATGAACAGTTTTATTCTATACCAATTACGATATTTTTTAACTTTTTTTATCCAGCAGAGATTTTTGCTCATATTTTTGGATTTTCAGGTTATTTTGATGAATATTTAAAAATATTTATAGAACATAAAATCTATGTTTATGAAGTTTTTACACCACTTTATTTTTATATTTTATATCTTTTTGTTTCATTTTTATCAATTTGGAGTAAAAAAGCTTTTACATTGCTAAATATTTTGATGATAGGATTTAATATTTATATGTATTTATGGATTTAAAAGTTCACCTTTTTCAAGAAGAATAGTTTTATTATCTTTCTGAACTTCTAGCCATTCTCCAATCATATCATTTTCTCCTTCATCAACTATATCAATCTTATATGTATAATTTTTGTTCTTAAAAGTAAAAAATTGATTTTTGCTGCGGGGTCTATAATCATCTACTTCTCCATTTATTAGAACTAAATCTGGTTTTGAAGATTCACTTTTACCTATTTTCCAAGAACTATATCTATATGAATCTTTTACTTTATCTATTCTAATTAAAAAATTTTTTGTTTTCATCTTATATACAGGATAAAAAGGAATTTTTAATGAAGAATGTAGTTGCTCTTTCTCTTTTTTTATTAAATCTTCTCTTAGTTTTTCTTCAAATTTGGTTTCATAATTTATACCTATTATATAACCATAACTATTTAACCACATACCCCCACTGTTTAACATAATACCTCTATAACCCATTACTTCCCAATCTTCTATTTTTGAGTTTTTAATCTTTTCAATTAACTTCTCATCAAAAACTTCATAAAATCTTTTTTTAAACTCTTCTTGGTTTTTTATACTAGGAATAGGGTATTCTCTTTTAAATGGATAAGCTATTGCTCTGTTAGAGATATATTCTATATCATTTTCCTGAAAAGCTTTTATAAGTTTTTCAATATCTGCATCATCTTTAGTAAATTCATTGCTATTTGCAAATAAAAAGCTAAATATTATTAAGAAAAGAATTCTAAATATCATCAACTAATTTCCCAAAACCTTATCCAAAGTAAATTTCATATCTTCATCTAAATCATTCATAGAAGTTCTCATCCAGTTTAGATAGTTTGCATCTATTTTTGCAACTTCTTCTATATTTTGTCCTTTGTATTTTCCAAATTTAAAAGTATTTATAAATACAGGAGTAGTAGTTAATTCTACAAGTTTTTCCATAGGATTTAAACTTGGATAAACTTCTCTACATTTTCCTACAAGTTTTGATAAAAATAGTTTCATCACAAGTACATCACCGATTGCATCATGAGCTTTTATAGTTATACCATATTTAGAAGCTTCATTCTCTTCAAATTTATATAAATCTAGTGCATATCTTAAGTATTGAAGTCGATGATAAGGTAAATCACTAAATAGATGTTTTGCACATCTTAAAGTATCTATTAATTTATAGCTGTTTTCAAAGCCTTCTTTTTTTATCATATCTAAATCAAAATTTATATTATGAGCTATTAAATAGTTTTCATCACTATTTAACTCTTCTAATCTTTTATAGAAGTTTGTTTCAACTGCTTTTGGTTTATTTTCTAATAAATCAGGAGTTATATTATGAACTTCCATTGCTTCAAGTTTTATGGGAATAGGAGCTGAACATAACTCATCAAAAGCTTCAACTTTTCCTTTATTATCAACAATCATAGCGCCAAATTGAATAACTCTATCTTCTTGAGCAGCTCCTGTTGTTTCTGTATCAAATAGTACATAATAAGCCAATTATTATCCTTTATATTATTAACATTCCATCACCATAAGAGTAGAATCTATAATTCTCTTTTATAGCAGTTTCATATATTTCTAAAGTTTTTTCTAATCCAATAAAAGAAGCAACCAACATAATCAAAGTTGATTTTGGCAAATGAAAATTCGTAAGTAAATAATCAACTTTTATAGGTTTATTTGCTGGATTTAAAAATAAATCACATTCACCTTGAATCTTATTTGTTCTTGCATAATACTCGATTGTTCTAGTAACTGTTGTTCCTACTGCTAAAACTTTATTTGCTTTATCTAAGTTTTTTTTAGCATCAATTCCTATTTCAAAATATTCACTATGCATTGGATGAGATAAGATATCTTCTACATCAACAGGTTTAAAAGTTCCTGCTCCTACATGAAGTGTAAGATAGTTTAATCCATATTTTTCTTCTAAATTTTTTAATAATTCAGGTGTAAAATGAAGTGATGCAGTTGGAGCTGCAACTGCTCCATAATTTTTTGCAAACAAAGTTTGATAGTTTTGTTCATCTTGT
This sequence comes from Aliarcobacter butzleri, assembly GCF_900187115.1. Classification (NCBI taxonomy): domain Bacteria; kingdom Pseudomonadati; phylum Campylobacterota; class Epsilonproteobacteria; order Campylobacterales; family Arcobacteraceae; genus Aliarcobacter; species Aliarcobacter butzleri. The sequence goes on along the minus strand of NZ_LT906455.1, from coordinate 1,254,859 downwards.
TTTTCATCTTCTCTATTCATGTAAGGAGGTAAAGGAAGATGCCCAATTTTATTTAGTATTTCAACCAAAGAAAGAAAATCTAGTTTTTTTTCATCTTGAAAAAACTCTACAATTCTACTTCCATCTTCATCTACTTCTTCTACAATAGCACTTAGATTTTCATCAAAAAGAAGTTTAGTTCCAACTCTTACTTTTCCTCTAATCATAACTAAATATCTATCCATAAATAGAGGTTTATTTAGTAATAGTTCTATTTGACCACCACTATCTTTTACACCAAAAATTCTAGCTTTTATAACTTTTGTATCATTTAAGAATATTGATAAATCATTAGGTAAAAACTCTAAAATATCTTTAAAAGTTGAATGAATAATAGTATTAGTACTTCTATTAAAAATTAAAAGCTTCGCACTATCTGCTGGTGTTACAGGATAGGTAGCTATTTGATTTTTAGGAAGATTATAGTCATAACTTGAAGTCTTTAATGGATCTAACAAGATTTATTCTTCCTCATCGTCTTCTTCTTCATCTTTTGAAGCAGGATTAAATACTTTTGCTATATAAATTGATATTCCATAAAGTAGTACTAATGGTGCAGCCATCAATACTTGACTTATAACATCTGGTGGAGTTAAAACTGCTGCAACTATAAAGATAAGTACAATTGCATATCTAAAGAAGTCTTTTAACATTCTATCATCAACTATTCCTATTTTTGCAAGGAAAAACGTGATAACTGGTAATTCAAAAGCTATTCCAAATCCAATCATAATTTTTGTAAAAAATCCAACATAAGTTCCAATACTAGGTAATACTGTAACAACAGTAGAACCAAAAGCGATTAAAAAGCCAAATCCTACAGGAACAACTACATAATAAGCAAAACTTGCACCTAATAAAAACATCAAAGTAGCGAAAAATACAAAAGGAATTACAAGTTTTTTCTCATGGTCATAAAGCCCTGGAGCTAAAAATAACCATAATTGCCAAAATATAACTGGAAGCGAAGCTATAAATCCAGCAAAAAAAGCAACTTTCATCGCTGTAAAAAATGTTTCTTCTATAGAAACAGCAATCATATTTGAACCTGTTGGAAGAGCATTCTTAACAGGAACCATCATCCAATCCAAAATTGGTTCATAAAAAGTAAAACATACAAAAAACATCACAACAATAGCAATGCAAGATACTACAAGTCTTTTTCTTAAATCAGCAATATGCGGTTTTAAATCTTCAAACATTAAGCTTTATCCTCATTTTTTAATGAAATATTTTCTACTTTAATCTCTTTGGCTTCTTTTTTAGGAGTTTCAAAATCATCATTTAATATCTCATTTAACCCTAAATCAACTTTTGTTTCAGCTTTTAAAGATGTTTTTGTATCTTCAATTTGAGCTTTAAATTTATTTGCTTCATTTTTTAATTCTGCAATATTTAATTCATTATCCAAAGTATTTTTTGCTTCTGCAAGACCATTTTTAAATTTGTTAATAAATTTTGCTATTTGTACCATTGCATCAGGCAATTTTTCAGGTCCTAAAGCAATAATAGCAACTATTGCAATAAGTAATATTTCAGTTATACCCATGCCAAACATCTTTGTCTCCAATATATTATTAAGGGAGAGATTCTACCTAATTCCAACCCAAATAAAAATTAAGCCTTTTTGATTGACTTGTAACAAATTTTATCACTAAATATATCTATTAAAGATTTAACTGAAAAGTTAAATATGAAAAATAACACAAAGAAGAAATTATAAAAAAATTAGATTTTCTTAATGAAAATCTAGTTAGATATATTTATCATTTAACATAAAAAAAGTGAAAAAAAGAAATGTAAAATATAACAAATCTTTTTTCACAAAATTAGAGAGCTAATTTATTTTTTACAAAAGAATTAGATGCAGCTAATTGCATATCTTTCCAAGAATTAAATATCGTTACAGATTTTATGTAACTATCCCATTCTTCATTAGAAATAATATTAAGAAAATCTTCTTTAGTTCTAATATTAAATGGACTATTTGAGATTAAATCATCAATGTTGTTGAATGAACTACATTTATTTAGAAAATCCGTTGTAAATAATTCATTAAAAGAAACAGCTTTCTTAGAAAGTTCTTCTATGTTTTTTTGTAATTTTGTAAAAGAATTACTAAATTTAGTTGTTACTTTTATCATTTTTTTTCCACTGAAAATAAAAATCATATTAAGTAATAATTAAAATATTTTATCTTAATATTTTAACCTCAATTGGACTTAATATAATTCAATTTTTTGAGTTAACTTTGCCAGAAGTTGACTCACCTTATTTTTGGAATAAATCAATTTAATCAACCAATTTATTATAACAGTGAAATTTTAGCAATATTTTATTGTGTTGTCAATCCATATTGTTACTTTTAGTAATTATTTACAAATATTATGTATTAAATAATTAATGTTTAATAAATTTTTAATATATATTATGAATTTTATAAATGTTTTGCAAATATAAGAAAATTAATTTTTTAACCAAAAAAATAATGAATATAAAATGTCAAATAGAATTTGAATTAGAAAGTTTTATTATTACGGATAATAAAGAAAAATGATAAGAAGAATAAGTTCAAGTTATTGATTTGTTTATTAATTTAAGATGCTTTCGTATAAATGATGATAAATCTATAAGTTCTAATGATTTTATATTCGTTTATGAAAAACTTATAAAGTTTGCAAGAAAAAATAAAATAGAAAAAGTGTTTGTATTTAAATAAATAGAGTTGATTTTAATATATATTTTTTAGTTTTTATAATGTTTTATTTGAAGTAGTATCAGGGGAGTGACTAATTCCCCCTTTTATTAATATAACTTAATAGCGAATATTAAGCATATTAAAATTAATACTACTAACTTATGAGACAAACGAAACTCCTTATGATTTCGCTCCCACCCTTAAAATTGCTACACTACCCGCAAAAAAAAAGGGAAGAGGTTTTTACACCTTTTCCCTTTCTGCGAAATAATCAGTTAGTCAGACTGATTTAAGTTTCTTTTGTCTTTAAGTTGGGAGAATTATAATAAAATATATTTAGTTTGTCAATATAATAAAATTGATTACCTTTTTTTGGCTTTTACAATGTTTTACCTAACTTTTGATAAAATCAACCAAAATTAAAAGAATAATTTTGAGGTAATATATGGAATTAGTAGTTTTAGCTGTTGTTATAGTGATTTTATTTTTTATAGGGAAAAACTATAAAACAGAAGAATTTAAAAATATAAATTTAAAACAAAAAGAGATTTTTAGTGGAGATTTATTAAATCACGAAGCTGGACTTTTGGTAGCTCTTTTAGCAAAAGTAGCAAAAGCAGATGGTAAAATAGGGGAACTTGAAGCAGAGATTTTAAAACACACTTTTACAGATATATCAAGTCATTTTCAAAATTCACAAGAAGTAAGAGAAAACCTTAAAAATTTATATGAACAAGAAAAAGAAGTATTTGAAAATTTGGTAGTTATTTGTGATAGATTGTATCTTTTAACAAAACATGATTATAATAAAAGATTGAAATATATGGAATATTTGTTAAATCTTGCATTTATTGATGCAGATTTTTCAAAAGCAGAACAAGAGATAACTGAAGATATAGCTCAAGCTTTAAAAATCGAAGAAAATGACTATTTTAGACTTATTTCAAATTTTGAAAATTTCTATAAAAATAAAGAGAATGAAAAAACTCTAACATTAGAAAAATCGTATGAGATTTTAGAATCAAATTCTACTGATGATGATGCGACTTTAAAGAAAAATTATAGAAATTTGGTAAAAAAACACCATCCAGATATCATTTCAGGGCAAGGAGCTTCTCAAAGTATTATAGATGAAGCTACAAAAAAACTTCAAGAAATAAATGAAGCTTATGAAATTATAAAAAAAAGTAGAGGAATATAAGTGTCTAAAAGTTTTCCTCACTCTTATGTAGTTTGTACCTGTAAACAAGTAACTTTAGGTGAAATTATCTATGCAATTAAAGAAAAAGGTGCAAAAAGATTACAAGATTTAGAAGATATTACAGATGCAGGAAGTTGCTGTGGTTCTTGTAAAAATGAAGAGAGTGATATTGGTGTAGAAAAAATGGAACTTTATTTAGAAGATATTTTAAAAAAATTTAGTTAAGGTAAAAATGAAAAAGCAATTAATAGAAGAGATAAAAGAGTTATTAAAGATAAATCAAGATGAAATTGTCGAAATAAATCCAAAATACTTAGACTATTTTGAAGAAGAAGAACTTCTTAATATTAAAGATAAATTAGAGTCTAAAAAAAGAGAAATAAATAAGATAAGTAATGATTATTTGGATGAAATTTATCTAAAAACAAAAAAAAATGAGTTATAATCAAAATTCTTAAGAAAAGGTTTAAAAATGAAAGATTGGAAAAAAATTAAGCAATATTTAATAAGTTTTTTAAAAGATGAAGTTTCAAAAGCAGGTTTTGAAAAAGTAACTGTTGGTTTATCTGGTGGTTTGGATTCTGCTGTTGTGGCTATTTTGTGTAAAGAAGCTTTCGGAAAAAATTTAAATTGTGTTTTGATGCCATCACAATTTTCATCACAAAGTTCAATTGAACACGCCATTGAAGTTTGTGAGAAATTTGACATAAGATATGATATTGTTTCTATAGAACCAATGGTTAGTGCCTTTTTAAAAAATATGGATAATGATAAACTTAGAATTGGTAACTTTAGTGCAAGAATGAGAATGTCTGTTTTATATGATATCTCTTTTAAAGAAAAATCATTAGTTGTAGGAACTTCAAATAAAAGTGAATTGCTTTTAGGATATGGAACTATTTTTGGAGATATTGCATGTGCAATAAATCCAATAGGTGAAATTTATAAGAGTGATGAATTTGAATTTGCTAAACTTTTAGGTGTTCCAGAATCGATTTTGACAAAAGCTCCAAGTGCTGATTTATGGGAAGGTCAAAGCGATGAAGATGAACTAGGACACACTTATAAAGAAATAGATGATTTATTAAAACTTATGGTTGATGATAAAAAATCAAAAGATGAATTATTAAAGCTTGGTTTTGAAGCTAGTTTTATAGATAAAATAAATAATAGAATGAAAGCAAATGCCTTTAAAGGGAAACTTCCAACGATAGCAAAACTAGGGGAATATTTATGAAAAACATAGCGATATATAAAGCAACTTTAGATAACGAAGAGTTAAATCAAATAAGATCAGTTTTAGAGTCAAAAAATGACTTATCAAAAGTTTTAGAATTTGAAGAAAAAATGACAAAATATATAGGTGCAAAATATGCTATTGCAACTTCAACTTCAACTGCTGCTATCCATCTTGCTCTTAGTTCAATTAAACTTAAAAGAGGTGATAAAATACTAATGTCAGTTAACTCTTTTATAAATCTTCCTGAGGTTGTAAGACACTTTGATGCTGAACCTATTTTTATTGATATAAATATGGAAGATATGAATATTGATATTGATAAATTTGAAGAAGCTTTAGCAAACAATGATTCTAAAAAACTAAGAGGTGCAATAATCACTTTTATTGGTGGTCAAGCTCCTGATTTAGATAGAATTTATGATATTGCAAAAAAATATGGAATTATTTTAATAGAAGATTGTAGAGCTGCTTTAGGAAGTACTTACAAAGGACAAAGAGTTGGGAATTTAAGAGCTGATATGACTATATTCTCAACAAATCCTTCTCCATCAAAATATGCAATTAGTCGTTCAGGAGTTATTGTAACAAACAATGAAGATATTGCAAAAAGAGCAAAACTTTTAAGATCTCACGCAATAACTACTACATATGATAGTTATGGAAACTTGGATTATATTTATGATGTTGTTGATATTGGACATAAGTTTGATTTATCTGAACTTGATGCTGCTTATGCAGTTGCACAACTTAATAAAACTGATGGTTTTATAAAAAGAAGAAAAGAGATAGCAAAACTTTATGAACGAAGATTATCAAATGTAAAACATATCACGATTTTACCTCATAAAGATGAGCATATTTTTACGCAATTTATTATAAAAATATCAAGAAATAGAGATGCTTTTGCAAGAGCTTTAAAAGAAAGAGGAGTTGCAACTGGACTTAACTATATTCCTTTGCATCTTTTGTCTTATTATAAAAATAAATACTCTATGAAAATTACAGCATTTCCAAATGCTTTAAATAACTATCAACAAATATTATCTCTTCCTATTTATGCAGGACTTACAGATGATGATATAAACTATGTTTGTGACCAAGTTATAGAAGTTGCAAAAGATTGGATATAAAAATCCTTGAAACAAAAAATACATTTATGGATTGAAGAATATCTCTTCTTTCCCAAATTTTTTCAAAAAATCATCTCTTTTTTACTTCTTCCTTTAACTCTTATTTATCTGATTATAATTTTTACAAAAAGATTTAAAGCTAAAAAAATAGATTTTGATATTCCAATTATTTCTATTGGAAATATAATTGTTGGAGGAAGTGGAAAAACTCCAATAACTATTGAATTAGCTAGTAAATATGAAAATGCTTGTGTGATTTTAAGAGGATATGGAAGAAGTTCAAAAGGTTTACAAATAGTCTCTTTAAATGGTGATATAAAAGTTGATGTAACTGTAAGTGGTGATGAAGCTATGCTTTTAGCAAAAAGTTTAAAAAAAGCTACGATAATAGTAAGTGAAAATCGAATAGAAGCTATCTTAAAAGCAAAAGAATTAGGAAGTAAAATTATATTTTTAGATGATGGATTTTCAAAATATAGTATTTCAAAGTTTGATATTCTTTTAAAACCAAAAAATGAACCTACAAATAACTTTTGTTTACCAAGTGGGGGATATAGAGAGCCTAAAAGTTTTTATAAAAAAGCAAATATTGTTTTACAAGAAGGAAAAGATTTCAAAAGAGTAATTACAATAAAAAAAGATGAAAATATAAAAGAACTTCCTTCTTATACTATTTTATTAACAGCTATTTCAAAACCAAAAAGACTTTTAGAATTTTTACCTAAAAATATAAAAATGATAAGTTTTCCTGACCATCATAATTTTACAAAAGAAGAGATTTTAGATATTCAAAATGAATATAAAGATTATGCTATTTTAACAACAGGAAAAGATATGGTTAAATTAAAAGAGTTTAATTTAGAAAATCTATATTTGATGGACTTATCTATAAAAATAGATGAAAATGTAGATTTTTCTTCTATGAATAGTTATATAAATAGTTTTAAATAGGAGTTTAGATGAGTTTTTTTACTATTTTTCTGTCTTTAAGTCTTATCATATTTGTGATTTTTTGTTTTATTTTATATATTTTTATTATTATTGATATTTTAAAACATGAATTTACGGGATATAACAAAATTATTTGGATTATTGTAATACTTTGTTTTCCTATCTTTGGTGCTATTTTATATCTGTTTATTGGAAGAAAACAGCGAATTAAAGAGTTATAAATGAATGATAAGAATATTAAATTAGAATTAAAGCTAAGTTCGGAAGGATTAGTTGTTGGAATATTAATTTGTATTTTTGCAATATTTTTAGGACTTTATTTGATATTTTTTACTAAACAAATTATGTCATTTTTAATCGGCTTGTTATTTGTTATTGTTTTTATATATAAACTTCTTGATATTTGGTTTTTTAAAAGAGTAATTTTTAGAAATCATTGTGTTATTAAAGAGTGGAAAGTATTTGGAAAAATTTATTTTAATAAAATTAAATATAAAAACCTAAAAGTAGTAATTGCTAAAAGAGGTCTTGTAATTAAGTCTTTTATTTTTAAAAATAAAAAACATAATTTTTTTAAAAGATTATTTTGTTTTGGAGTTGATTTATTTCTTACAAAAGAAGAAAATATAGAGAAAATAAAAGATATTTTAATAGAAAAGAAAGTATTAAAGGGAGACGAATATGGCTGGTAATGGAATGAAAAATTAAAAAGACTTCCAAGCTTTAGCTTGGAAATATTAAATAGTTTTCGAGAATCTTCTTCTCTCTTCAGGGATTTTGTTTAGATATGCATCAAATGGCATACAAATATTTCTTATAAGCATAGAACCTGTTTGAGAAACTTCAATTTTATTATCAGTTATTTTTAAAAGTTGCGCATCTTCAAACTCTTTTAAAGCTTTTATTGCATCATCAAAATACTCTTTAAAGTTTATTTTGAACTCTTCTTCAACTCTTTTTATATTTAAAGAAAAATTACTCATAAGTTCCATTATGACAAACTGTCTAAGCATATCATCATCACTTAATCTATAACCTTTATATACAGGTAAATCTCCATTATCAATAGCATTTTCCCAAGGTTCTAACTCTTTAAAGTTTTGTGCATAATAATCAACACCATTTCCAATAGAAGTTAGCCCAATTCCTATTAAATCAGCTCCACCTTTAGTAGTATATCCTTGGAAATTTCTATGAAGTTCACCTTTTTCTATAGCTTTAAATAGTTCATCTTCAGGTTTAGCAAAGTGGTCCATTCCGACCATTTTATAACCATTTGATGTAAAGAAATCTATTGTATCTTTTAACATCTCTAGTTTAACTTCAGGTTTTGGGAATGTTGTTTCATCAAATTTTCTCATAGTTTTCATAAGCCAAGGAACATGAGCATAATTAAATACTGCAAATCTATCCGTATTTAGTGTAATCATCTGCTCTAACGTTTTTTTAAAACTTTCTCTTGTTTGATATGGTAAACCATAGATTAGGTCAGTATTAATCGAGTGAATACCAGCTTCACGAGCTATTTTGATAACATTTTGAGTTAATTCAAAAGGTTGAATTCTATGAATAGTTTTTTGTACTTCTTCATCTAAATCTTGAACTCCAAAACTTAGACGATTACAGCCACCAGCTTTTAAAACATTCATATGTTCAACTGTAAAATATCTTGGATCTACTTCACAAGAAATCTCTGCATCAGGACTAAAGTTTGGGAAAATCTCTTTTATTGCAGTTATTACAACTTCAAGTTGAGAAGGAGAGAAAAATGTTGGAGTTCCTCCTCCAAAGTGCATTTGAGTTACAACTCTTTTAGTATTTAGATGATTTTTTAGAATATTTAACTCTTTTTTCAAATACTCAATATATCTAGTTTTTTTATCTTCTTTTGAAGTAAAAATAGTATTACAACCACAGAAATAACACGCACTTCTACAAAAAGGCATGTGAATATAAAGTGATAATGGTCTATCATCACTTTGATTTTTATAAAATTCTTTTAAATCATCTTGTGTAAAAGCTTCACTAAACTCAGGAGCAGTTGGATATGAAGTATATCTAGGACCTGGTTTTGAGTATTTTACAAATTTCGCAAAATCTATCATCTATTTTTCATCTCTTTTTCTATCTAACCAAACCATAACACCTTTTTGAGCATGAAGTCTATTTTCAGCCTCTTCAAAAATAAGGCTTTGTGAACTTTCTATAACTTCTTCACTAACTTCATAACCTCTATAAGCAGGTAAACAATGTAAGAAAATAGCTTTATCTTGAGCTAATTTCATCATATCAGCATCCACCATATATCCAGCGAAATCTTTTACTCTTTTCTCTTTTTCATCTTCTTGTCCCATTGAAACCCAAGTATCAGTTGTAACAACAGTTGAATCTTTTATAGCAGTTTTTGGGTCATTTCCTATGATGATTTTTGCACCACTTATTTTTGCCATTTCAAGAGCATTATTTAAGATATTTTTATCTACTTCATAACCTTTTGGAGTTGCAATTCTAAGTTCAAATCCAAGTTTTGCTGCTAGATTTAGCCAAGAGTGAGCCATATTATTTCCATCACCTACATAAGCAACAACTAAATCTTTTTCAAGTCCTGCTTCTTGAATAGTCATATAATCAGCCATAAGTTGTACTGGATGGTATTCATTTGTTAGACCATTTATTACTGGAACTTTTGAGTATTTTGCAAATTCTTCAATTTTACTTTGTTCAAAAGTTCTAATCATCACCATATCAGCCATTCTTGAAATAACTCTTGAAGTGTCACTCATAGGCTCACCTCGACCTAATTGAATGTCATTTGATGAAAGAAATAGCCCAATTCCACCTAACTGATAAATACCAGTTTCGAAAGAGACTCTTGTTCTTGTCGAACTTTTTTCAAAAATCATAGCTAAAACTTTTTTAGGCATATAATCTTTAAATTCTCTTCTTTTTGTCTCTTCTTTAATCTGCTTTGCTAAAGTAAGGATTTCTAAAATCTCATCTTTAGTAAAGTCAGTTAGTGTTAAGAAATGTCTCATTTAATTCCTTTCTAAATTCAATAAAAACAAACATTCTATTTAATTTAGCTTTAGAAATTCTTAAAATTTTTAAAATTTACTGATAAAAAATATTCAATTTAAAATTTATAATTTAAGAAAGCATTATAAAATGACACTTTTGTGACAAAAATGCTCATTAGCACTTAAGAACAACTCACCTAAAATTACAAAACAATTACAAAGGAAAGAGTTATGATAGTTGATATTTTAAAAAGAGATGGCTCAAAACAGAGTTTTGAATCATATAAAATTGAAGATGCAATAAAAAAAGCATTTAAGAGTGTAAATATAAAATATGATATTTCAGTTTTTTTCAATGTTTTGTTTGAACTAAAATGTAAAAGAGTAGTTGCAGTTGAAGATATTCAGGATATTATTGAAAAAGAGCTTTATAAAGCTAGATATTTTGATGTTATGAAATCTTTTATGATTTATAGACATTTGCATAAAATACAAAGAGAACAGATTTTACAAATAAATAAAGACACAACTTACATAAATTCTACTCAAACTATAGAAGAGTATATAAATGGAAGTGATTGGAGAATAAAAGCAAATTCAAATACAGGATATTCTCATGCTGGGCTTATAAATAATAGTGCAGGGAAGATTATCGCAAATTATTGGCTTGATAAAGTTTATACAAAAGAGCAGGGATATGCTCATAGAAATGGTGATTATCACATACACGATTTAGATTGTTTGAGTGGTTATTGTGCTGGTTGGAGTTTAAGGATATTGCTTGATGAAGGATTTAACAAAGTACGTGGAAGAGTTGAAAGTAATGCTCCAAATCATTTTAGAGAAGCTTTAGGACAAATGGCAAACTTTTTGGGAATACTTCAAAGCGAATGGGCAGGAGCACAAGCTTTTAGCTCTTTTGATACATATCTTGCTCCTTATGTTTTTAAAGATAAACTTGAATATAAAGAGATAAAAAAAGCAATTAGAAGTTTTATTTATAACCTTAATGTTCCAGCACGTTGGGGGCAAAGTCCTTTTACAAATATTACTATTGATTGGACAGTTCCAAGTGATTTAAAAGACCAAATTCCTACAAGAAATCAAAAGCATTTATTCAAAGATTTTTATGATGAAGAGCTTTTTTTAGAGATTCAAAAAAAAGGTTTAACTTCATTTGAACAGTTAACTTACAAAGATTTTCAAAAAGAGATGAATTTAATAAATAAAGCCTATTATGAAATAATGACACAAGGGGATAAAACAGGACAACCTTTTACTTTTCCAATTCCAACAGTAAATATAACTGAAGATTTTGATTGGTATGGAGAAAATACAGATTTACTTTTTGAGAATACTGCAAAAATAGGAAGTTCATATTTTCAAAACTTTATAGGAAATCAATATACAAAAGATGAAAAAGGAAATTTAGTAGAAAATGAACAAGCTTATAAACCAGGTCATGTAAGAAGTATGTGTTGTAGATTACAATTAGATTTACGAGAACTTCTAAAACGTGGTGGAGGTCTATTTGGAAGTGCTGAAATGACTGGAAGTATTGGGGTAGTAACTATAAATATGGCACGACTTGGATATTTGTATAAAGGTGACATAGACTCTTTATTAAAAAGATTAGAAGAGTTGATGGATTTAGCAAAAGAGAGTTTAGAAATAAAACGAGAATTTATAAATAGTATGTATGAAAGAGGTCTTTATCCTTATACAAAAAGGTATTTAAAGAGTTTTAATAACCATTTTTCAACTATTGGTGTAAATGGTATGAATGAAATGTTAAAAAACTTTTTTTATGAAAATGTGGATATTTCAACAAAAGTGGGAAATAAATTTTGTATCGAAATATTAGATTTTATGAGAAATAAAATGATTAAATATCAAGAAGAAACAGGAAATTTATACAACCTTGAAGCAACTCCAGCAGAGGGAACTACGTATAGATTTGCTAAAGAGGATAAAAAAAGATATAAAGATATTATTCAAGCTGGATTCGATAAAAATATCTATTATACCAACTCTTCACAACTTCCAGCAGATTTTACGGATGATCCATTTGAAGCTTTGGAATTACAAGATGAATTACAGTGTAAATATACTGGTGGAACCGTGCTTCACCTTTATATGCGAGAAAAAGTTTCATCAACTGAAGCTTGTAGAAAATTTGTAAAAAATGTGATTTCAAATTTTAGATTGCCTTATATAACTGTAACACCTGTTTTTTCTATTTGTGAAATTCATGGATATATAGATGGTGAGCATGAATATTGCCCAAAATGTGATGACGAAATTTTAAAAAAGGAGTTAAAAAATGACAAATCAAGAATTGCTTGAAAAGAATATGCAAAAAAGAAGTAAATGTATAGTATATACTAGAGTTATGGGTTACCATAGACCAGTTGAAAGTTTCAATATAGGAAAAAAAGGTGAACACAAACAAAGAGTTAAATTTATTGAATCAAAAAATAGTTTATGATTTTACAAGATTTACAACAACAGACTATATAGGTGAAATTGCTTGTATAGTTTGGCATATTTCTTGTAATATGAGATGTAGTTATTGTTATAATGACAATCTTGTATTTTCAAGAATAGGAAAATATTCTCATAATGAAGTTTTAGATTTTTTAAAAAAAAGAGTTACTTTACTTAGTGCTGTTGTACTTTCTGGTGGAGAAGCTACAATACACAACCTTGTACCTTTTTGTAAAGAGATAAAAAAGTTAGGTTATAAAATAAAACTTGATACAAATGGAACAAATCTAAAACTCATCAAAAAACTAATATCAAATAATCTTTTGGACTTTATATCTCTTGATTTTAAAGCACCAAAAAGTAAATTTAAATCCATAACTTCAATAAATAGTTACGATAAATTAATTGAGACAATAAAATACTTACTAAAAATAGATTTTTCTTTTGAACTTAGAACTACTGTAAATACAAGCTTGATTGATGAAAATGATATAAATGAGATAATAAATACTGTTCATTGTATAGGTTATAATAATACTTACTATATACAAAATTTCTTAGAAACCTCATCAAATATTGGAAATATTAAAAAATCAAGAAGTTTGGATAAAAATTTGATAGATAACTCAAAATTAGTTGTCGAATACCGAAATTAAATAACCTTGAGAAGATACATTTTCAACTAAATCTTTTGAAGTTTTTAATCTCAATCTTTTAATAAAAGTTCTTAGTCTTTCGTCACTTACATCTTCATTCCATAAAAGTGTTTTGATATCTTCTTTTTTTACTAAAGAGTTTTTATTTTTTATCAAAATATTCAAAAATTCTCTTTCTCTTTTTGTAAGATTTATTAGAATTTCATCTTTATATAAACAAACAGAGTTATTATCAAATACAAAATTATCTTTTAATTTATAAGTTTTAATCTTTTTTATATTTTTAGATAAGTTTTTAAGATATTCTAAAAATTCTTCAATATCAAAAGGTTTAATAAAATATTTGTTAATTCCCAAATCAATAGCTTTTAATAGCTTTTCTTTTTGGCTATAAGCACTCAAAATCACTATTGGAATATTACTTTCTTCTCTTATTCTTTGACACATTTCTAAACCATCAAGATTTGGCATAGTAATATCACTTATTATGATATCTGGTTTAAAGCTTTGAAACTTTTTAAGACCTTCAATTCCATCTTTTGCAATATTTACTTTAAAAAATAACTCTTTTATAGATGCTTTTATCAAATTTGCTAGTTTTATTTCATCTTCTACTATTAGAACTTTTAATGATTTCATTTTTGACTACCAACTGGAAATTTTAAGATAAATTTTGAGCCATTTTCAAGCTTTTCATATAAAATTTCTCCTTCAAAACTATTTTCAATAATGATTTTAGAGATAAAAAGTCCAAGTCCTGTACCACTACTTTGATGTTTTGTTGTAAAATAAGGTTCATAGATTTTATCTATTAAATCTTTGTCTATTCCCAAAGCATTATCAATAAACTCTAAAAATATATTTTTATTATCTTTATATATCTTTATAACTATCTTTTTGTTTTTTATATTATTTTGATTAAAAGCATCTTTTGAATTTTGTATTAGATTTAGAATTACTTGGATTAATTCATTTTTTATTCCAAATATCTCTATTTTTTCATCTATAAAAGTTTCAATAACTATTTTTTCATCTTCAATAATTCTTGATAAAATTTTTAAAGTCTCATTTATAACTGATTTTGCTGAAAAAATTTTCTTATTTTTTTGTGGTTTAAAAAAGTTTGTGAAATCTTCTATTGTTTGTGACATTAGGAATATTGTATTTTTATTGTCATTGTATAACTTTTCAAACTCTTTTTTATTTTGTTTTTCAAAAGCTTTTTTAAGATTAAATAGGCATAAATTTAGCTCAGTTAATGGTTGTCTCCATTGATGAGCAATATTTGCTAACATTTGACCAAGACTAGCCATTCTTGATTGTAAAAAGATGATTTTTTGTTTTTCTTCAAGTTTTTGTTGTAGCATTACTTCATTTGTAATATCATATCTTATTGCAATAAACTCTATAATATTCTCAAACTCATCTAAAATAGGAATAATTGTCGTATTAAGATATACATTTTTTTTATCTTTAGTAAGATTTTTAACCGTAGCTTTATACACTTTTTTATCTAAAATCGTACTCCATAGAGTTTGAAAATTCTCTTTTGGAGTATCTGGATGTCTTACTATATTGTGATTTTTACCAATTAACTCATCTTTAGTAAAGCCAAAAAGATGACAAAACTCATCGTTTACAAATGTGATAATCCCATTTATATCAGTTTTTGAAACAATATTTGAACTCTCTATGGCCTTTTGGTAGTTGTTCATTTATATAGTTATTTTTTTCTTAAAATTTCACAAGCTTCTTTTGCATGATAAGTTATGATGATATTTGCTCCTGCTCTTTTAAAAGCAATCATTGTTTCCATCATAACTCTTTCATAATCAATCAATCCTGCAAGTCCTGCATGTTTTAACATCGCATATTCACCACTTACATTATAAGCACAAAGTGGAAGATTTGTTTCATTTCTAATATCTCTAATTACATCTAAAAAAGCAAGTGCTGGTTTAACCATAAGTATATCTGCCCCTTGTCTTTCATCTTCTAAAGACTCTTCTATTGCTTCAAGTCTATTTGCAGGATTCATTTGATAACTTCTTCTATCTCCAAAAGATGGAGTTGATTCAGCTACATCTCTAAATGGACCATAATATCCACTTGCAAATTTAGTTGAATAAGCCATAATAGGTAAATCTTTAAAACCATTAGCATCAAGTGCAGTTCTTAAAGTTGTAATAATTCCATCCATCATTCCACTTGGTGCTATCATATCAGCACCAGCTTTTGCATGAACTAAAGCTTGAAGTGCAGATATTTCTAAAGTTTTATCATTATCAACAGTTTGCGTTTTTGGATCAAGTATTCCACAATGTCCGTGATCTGTATATTCACAAAAACATAAATCTGTTACAATAAACATATCTGGGAATTTTGCCTTTATAGCTTTTATAGTTCTAGCAATAATACTCTCTTCGCATAAACATTCACTTCCAACAGAATCTTTTACATCAGGAATTCCAAATAAAATAATAGATTTTAAATTTATGCTATGTAAATATTCACACTCTTTTAATATTTCATCAAGACTCATTTGATAAACACCTGGCATTGATGCAACTTCTGTTTTTATACCTTTACCTTCTTTAACAAATAGTGGATATATGAAATCTTCTGGCGTTAAAACAGTCTCTTGCACTAAATTTCTTAGTGTTTCATTTATTCTTAATCTTCTAAATCGTTTAAACATAATATTTACCTCTTTTGGTTATAATCTTCGGATTTTAACAGTTTAAGGTTTAAAAATACAAATGAATATAATACAATCAAATATAGCAAATTTACCGACAAAATATGGAAAATTTAGAATAAAAGCTTATAAAGACGGACATCAAGAACATTTAGCGATAATGAGTCAAGATTTTGAAAATTTAGATGCTCCTTATGTAAGAATTCACTCAGAATGTCTTACTGGAGATACTTTAGGAAGTCTAAAATGTGACTGCCAAAGCCAATTGGATTTATCTTTAAAATTTATTGCGCAAAATGGTGGTTTGGTAATATACCATAGACAAGAAGGAAGAAACATAGGTTTAGTAAATAAAATAAATGCCTATGCTCTTCAAGATAAAGGACGAAACACTATTGAAGCAAATTTGGAATTAGGATTTGCCGAAGATGAAAGGGATTATAGTATTGTTGGATATATTTTTGATGATTTGAAAATCAAAAAATTGAAACTAATTACAAATAATCCTGAAAAAATAAAATATGTAGAGTCTTTAGGCGTTGAAATAGTTGAAAGAATTCCTGCAATTATAAAAGCAAATAAATATAATGAAGGTTATTTATTTACTAAAAAAGAGAAAATGGGACATCTACTTTAATGTTACAAAAGTTGCTTGAAGCAAATAATTTAAAATTTGAAGATAAATTTTATGAAGATTGTGAAGTTTTTGTAAAACTTCTTCAGCAATGGGGAACTATTCACAATCTTAGTGGAAGATTAACAAGAGATGATATTTATGAAAATATTTTGGATTCTTTATATCCTTTAACTTTTATTGAAAAATATGAAAGTTTTGCTGATATTGGAACAGGAGCAGGGTATCCAGGACTTATTTTAGCGATAGCTTTAAGAGATACAAAAGCTTATTTAATTGAACCTAGAATAAAAAGAGTATCATTTTTAAATTTTGTAAAAGCAACTTTAAAACTTGATAATTTAGTGGTTTTATGTAATAGAGTAGAAGAGGTTAAAGATTTGCAAGTTGATTTGATAACATCAAGAGCAGTTACAAATACTTCTTTACTTTTGGACATCACAAAAAATATAAAAAAGCCAAATAGTTCCTATCTTTTTTATAAAGGAAGCATGTTAGAAAGTGAACTTGAAAATGCAAAAGTTAATAATTATAAAATAGTAAATAAAAAAGATAGAAATTATTTATATATAAAAGGGTTAATATGATTTTAAAAGTATTAGGACTAGTAATAGTAGGATTTGTGATCTATTTTCTTTTTTTCAAAAAATCAAGACAAAATGATATAGCAAAAAAAGATAAAATGATTACAGATGATATGATAGAGTGCGAAAGTTGTAAAACTTATGTATCTTTGAATGAAGCAATATTAAGTAATGGAAAATATTATTGCTCAAAAGATTGTTTAAATAAGTAGGTAATTATGTTAGTAATTGGTGATAAACTAATACATTTTGAAAATATCTTTTTTATTAGTTCAATACAAGATATAAAAAATACAAAAGCAAATAGTACTTTGATATTTAATTATGATGAAGTTTTACTAAAATATGTTAGTGAAAATAGTATATCAAGTGCAGTTATTGTAACTTCAATAAAAGAAGCAATTTATGCAAATTGTTTAAATGCAAAATACATAATAAGCAATCAAGATTTAGCAAAAGAGATACAAAAAATTGCAGATAATTATATGTTTGATTCAAAAAATCTGGCAATAATAAAATCAAATGATGAATTTGAGCAAATAGCTAAAAATGAAATAGATGGCGCAATCTATGAATATTTGCTTGAGTTAAGTGATTCTTAGATAAAATAACCCCTTTTAAAGGAAAATAATGAAAGATATATTAGACACAATAATAGTTATTATGTTTGTTATTATGGTGGCTTTATTTATTATAAATTTCAACAAACAACAAATAAAAAAATATACAGATAAACTTGAAGAAAATGAAGAAAATAAAACTTCTAAAAAGGAACAAATAGATGAATAAACCATTATTAATTGAGATTGGTGTAGAAGAATTACCAGCAATTCCATTTTTAAATGAACTTCCAAATATTGAGAAAAAATGGAGTGATATTTTAGAAAGAAATAGATTATTATGTGATTTTGACTTTTTTTATACACCAAGAAGATTAGTACTATGGCATAGAGAATTCCAAGTAAAACAAGAAGATTCTACTATTGAACAATTTGGAGCACCTATTAAAATAGCTTATAAAGATGGAGTTCCAACAGGAGCTGCTATTAGTTTTGCTGCTAAATTGGGAATTGATGTAAGTGTTTTAGAAAAAAAAGATTTAGGAAAAGGTGAAGTTTTATATTTCAAACAAGAAGTTATTGGTAGCGAATCAAAAACTTTATTAAATGAGATGATAAACGAATTTGTAGCTTCTTTAAACTTTGGAAAATCTATGAGATGGGCAAGTAGAACTGATAGTTTTATTAGACCAATTAGAAGTTTATCTGTTCTTTTAGGTGAAGAGATTGTTGATGCTGAACTTTTTGGGGTTGAATCATCTAATTTCTCATTTGCTCATAGAATGGTTTCTTATGAACCATTTACTTACTCTTTTGCTGGAGATTATTTTTGTAAACTTGATAAAAGTGGAGTTATTTTATATCCAGATGAAAGAAGAAAAATCATCTTAGAACAGATGAAAAATATTGAGCAAAGACACAATATTAAAATAGAAATAGATACAGAATTACTCGAAGAAGTTGTAGCTATCACAGAGTATCCAACAGCTTTAATTGGAAAATTTGATGAAGAGTTTTTAGAGTTACCAGAAGAGGTAATTGTAACATCTATGAAAGAAAATCAAAGATATTTTGCAGTTTATAAAGATGGAAATCTAACAAATAATTTTATCGTTGTTTCTAATGCAAAAACTAATGATTTTGGATATATCATTCAAGGAAATGAAAAAGTTTTAAGACCAAGACTTGCTGATGCAATGTTCTTTTACAAAAATGATATTAAAAATGGTTTATCAAATGAAGGGCTTAAAAAACTAGTATTTGTTGAAGGTTTAGGTTCAATGTATGATAAATGCGAAAGAGAAGCAAAAATTGCTTCTTATTTAGCAAATACATTTGAAGTAAAAGAAAAAGAGTTAATTCAAAAAGCGGTTATGCTTTCAAAAGCTGATTTGATGAGCGAAATGGTTTATGAATTTACAGAACTCCAAGGCCTTATGGGATATTACTATGCAAAAATTGCAAAAGAGGATAATTTAGTATCTTTAGCATTAAAAGAGCAATATTTGCCAACTGGTGAAGACTCAGAACTTCCTTCAAATGTATTTTCATCAATAGTTGCATTATCAAATAAATTAGATAATTTAATGGCATTATTTAGTGTAGGAAAAATCCCAACAGGTTCAAAAGATCCATTTGGTCTTAGACGTGCAGCAGCTGGAATTGTAAAAATTGCAATGGAGCATAAACTTCCAATTGATTTATCAAAGATTATTGATGAATTATCAACTAACTATAAAAATTTAGATAAAAAAGTTTTAATAGAGTTTTTCAACGAAAGATTATTTAAAATATTTGAAGTAAATCCAACAGTTTTAAAAGCTGTTCTTGCAAGTGGTGAAACAGATATCTATAAAATTTCTCAAAAGCTTTGTGCACTTAATCCAATAGTTCAAAGTGATAATTTCAAAGATTATGTTGCAACATTTAAAAGAGTTGCAAATATCATAAAAGATGTTGATGTAAACTCTAAACTTTTAATTGATGAAAAACTTTTTGAAGATAAAGAAGAAAAAGAGTTATTTGCTAAATTTAATGAAGTTCAATCAAAAACTTATAAAACTTATGATGAAGAACTTGAAGCTTTATTTGCTTTAAAACCTGAGCTTGATAATTTCTTTGATAATGTTTTTGTAAATCATGAAAATGAAAAAATAAAAATAAACAGAAAAAATCTTGTAGGAGTAATCTATCAAGGGTTTAGAAAAATTGCTGATATTAAAGAGATAACTATCTAAATTAGAAAATAGGTGGAGCTGGTGAAGGGAGTCGAACCCCCGACCTGCTGATTACAAATCAGCTGCTCTAGCCAACTGAGCTACACCAGCGTTATAAATTAAGCTTCGAATTATATAAATCTACTACTTAATAAAAACTTATAAAAATCATTTTAAATTGTATTTTTGGTTGCGGAAATAGGATTTGAACCTATGACCTTCGGGTTATGAGCCCGACGAGCTACCTAGCTGCTCTATTCCGCGATATAAAAATGATTTTCATTTTTGTGGATGGGGTAGAAGGATTCGAACCTTCGAGTGACGGTACCAAAAACCGTTGCCTTACCGCTTGGCGATACCCCAATTTAAGGAGTGTCATTATAATTAAATAGAGTTGTTTTGTCAAGTTGTTTTAGATTAAATTTTGAATTTTTTGATATAATCCTATGAAAAATTTAATAAATATAAAGAAGTGTAAGAATGAATGCAATAAAAAGAGTACAAGAAGCTATAAAAGAGATTCAAAAAGGTAATATGGTAATAATGCTTGATGATGAAGACAGAGAAAATGAAGGTGATTTAGTTTATTCTGCTGCATTAAGTACGCCAGATATGGTAAATTTTATGGTAACACATGCAAAAGGATTAGTTTGTGTTTCTTTACCAAAAGAAACAGCAGATAGATTAGAGTTAAATCCTATGGTTACATCAAATACATCTTCTTATGAAACAGCATTTACAGTTTCAGTTGATGCAGCAAGTGCAGCTACTGGAATTAGTGCAATTGAGAGAGATGATACTATAAAAATATTAGCAAATCCTATTTCAAGAACAAATGAATTAGTAAGACCAGGTCATATTTTTCCTTTGATTGCAAAAGATGGAGGAGTATTAGTTAGAACAGGTCATACAGAAGGAAGTGTTGATTTATGTAAACTTGCAGGTTTAAATGGTGAGGCTGTTATTTGTGAAATTTTAAAAGAAGATGGAACAATGGCAAGACGAGATGATTTAGATATTTTTGCATTAAAACATAATTTAAAACAAGTATATATTTCTGATTTAGTTGAGTATAGATTATCTCATGAAAAACTTGTTGAAGAGATTTCAAGTGCAAATAAAAAATTCTTTTCAAAAGATGTAATACAAAAAGAGTTTAAAGATCATTTAGGAAATATTCATACAGCAATTATTTTTGGTGAAATAAAAGAGATAAGTCATATAAAATTTCATACAATTAGACCAGATATAAAAATGTTTTTAAATGATGATAAATTACATTCAATGCTAAAAACAATAAACTTTATGCAATCAAAGGGTGGAATTTTGATATTTCTAAATAATGGGCGAAAAAATAGTGAGTTAGAAAAAAACTATGGAATAGGGGCTCAAATTTTAAACTCTTTAAATATAAAACAAATTAAACTTATGACAAGTGGAGGAAAACACTCTTTTGTTGGTTTACAAGGCTTTGGGTTAGAAATAGTAGAAGAGATACAAATAGAAGGTTAATTTTAAAAAGGAGAAGTTAAAAAACTTCTCCTTTTTTTATAAGCTTGGTCCAGCAGCAGTAAAATCGTATTCACTTTCTAATGTTAAATACTTTTTAAAGTTTTCAATATACATTGATGCTAATTTGATTTTTGTTTCATCATAAGCAACTTTGTCTTGCCAAGTATTTCTTGGATTTAGAACTTCAGTATCTACACCTTTTAATGTTTTAGGAATAGATAAATTAAATATTGACATAGTTTCAAATTCAGAATTGTTAATAGAACCATCTAAAATAGCATTGATACAAGCTCTAGTATTTTTTATACTCATTCTTTTTCCAACACCATAAGCACCACCAGTCCATCCTGTGTTTACTAAATAAACGTTTACATTATGTTTGTCAATTTTTTTACCTAATAACTCAGCATAAACAGTTGGGTTTAAAGGTAAAAATGCTTCACCAAAGCAAGATGAGAATGTAGCTATTGGCTCATTAATTCCTCTTTCTGTTCCTGCAACTTTTGCTGTATATCCACTTAAAAAGTAGTACATAGCTTGTTGTTTATCTAATTTTGCAACAGGAGGTAAAACACCAAATGCATCAGCACATAAGAAAATGATATTTTTTGGATGATTACCTCTTAAAGTTGGAGTGTGATTTTCTATATGATCTATTGGATATGAAACTCTAGTATTTTCAGTTTTTGTTTTATCTGTAAAATCAACTACACCATTTTCATCAGCAACTACATTTTCTAATATAGCTCCTTTTTTTATAGCATTAAAGATTTCAGGCTCACTATCTTTATCTAAGTTTATTACTTTTGCGTAACAACCACCTTCAAAGTTAAATACTCCTTCATCATCCCAACCGTGTTCATCATCACCAATTAATGCTCTATTTGGATCTGTTGAAAGTGTAGTTTTTCCTGTTCCTGAAAGACCAAAGAATAGGGCAGTATCACCATCTTTTCCTATATTAGCAGAACAGTGCATTGGAAGTTTTCCTTCTAATGGAAGCCAGTAATTCATCATTGAGAATACACCTTTTTTCATCTCACCTGCATACCAAGTTCCACCAATAATTGCAGTATTTTCTTCAACATTAAAAATAACATAAACTTCTGAGTGTAAACCATGACTAACATAAGCCATATCAACTGTTTTACAAGCATTATATATTGTAAATTCTGGTTTAAAATTAGCTAATTCTTCTTGTGTTGGAAGAATAAACATATTTTGAATAAAATGAGCTTGCCAAGCAACTTCAGTTATAAATCTAACTGCTCTTCTTGAATCTAAAGATGAACCACAATAAACATCTGTTACAAATATATCTTTATTACTTAACTGTTTTTTTGATGTTTTTAAAAGATCTCCATAAACTTCTTTTGAAACTTTTCTGTTTATTTCACCCCAAGCTATATATTTATTTGATGGATCTTGATTAACAAAAAATTTATCTTTAGGACTTCTTCCTGTAAAGATACCTGTATCAATCATTAAAGCACCAGTTGAAGATACTTTTGCACCTTCATTTTCAATTGCAAATTTAATTAATGAATCAACATCTAAATTTCTATGAACAATTCCAACGTTTTCTAAACCTAACGAGTCTTTAATATTAGACATAATTTAACTTTCCTATTTTATTTTTATTTTATTATATTATTCAAATATTGATAAAAATATCAATAAACCTATCTTAAGCAATAACAGCTAAAGTTTGACCTTCGTCAACAGAAGAAGAAGGTTCAACTAAGATTTTAGAGATAGTACCAGAAACAGGAGCAGTAATGTCAATTTCCATTTTCATAGCTTCTAAAATCATAATTTGTTGATCTTTTTCAACTCTATCTCCCTCTTTAACAAGTATTTTCCATACATTCCCATTAACTGCTGCTGGAACTTCTGTTCCATTATAAACTGGTTTTGCAGGAGTTTGTGCAACTTGAGCTTGAACTGGTTGTTGAACTACTTGTTGTACAACAGGTTGTGCAACTTGTATATTATCTACAATCCCTTCAGCTACTGTTACATTAAATCTTTGTCCATCTACTACTACTGTATAGTTCCCATTTGCCATTTTATTATCTCCTTTTGTTTTATTATTACTATTATTTATTTCATTCTCTTTTTTTCTTACATTTAAAGGACTCTCTCCTTTTAAAAATGCAATACCTTTCTCATCACAAGCAGCTGCAATAAAAATATTCTCTTCTGTTACAGGAATATTTTCTATTTCTAATCTTTGTTTCCAAACAGATATTTTCTTTTTCTCATCACGATCAGCAATATCTAAAGGATTCTCTTTAGTTGGTTCTAGTTTTAATTTTTCACTTGCTAATTTTATTATTTCAGGATCTGCTTCAACTGGTGTTTTTCCAAAGTATCCTAAAACCATTCTTCCATATCCTGGAGCTATTTGTTTCCATGGTCCAAACATAACATTAGCGTATGCTTGTTGCCAATAAAATTGAGAAACAGGAGTTACAGATGTACCAAATCCTCCTCTAACAACCACTTCTTGCATAGCTTTAATAACTGCTGGAAATTTATCTAAAGTTCCATTATCTCTCATCATTTGAGTATTTGCAGTTAATGCACCACCAGGCATTGGAGAAAAAGGAATAAGTGGTGAAACTTGAGTTGCTTCTGGTGGAAGGAAGTAATCTTTTAAGCAATGAGCCAAAGTCTCTTCATATTTTAGAATTTTATCAATTTCTAAACCACCTAAATCAAAGTTTTTACCTTTTACAGCATGAAGCATAGTTAGGATATCTGGTTGAGATGTTCCTCCACTAACTGGAGATGCAGCTAAGTCTATACCATCAGCACCTGCTTCAAGAGCTGCTAAATAACAAGCTATACTAACTCCTGCTGTTTCATGAGTATGAAGTCTTATATGAGTAGAATCACCTAAAAGGTTTCTTGCCATTTTAATAGTATCAAATACTTTTTGTGGGCTTGATGTTCCACTTGCATCTTTAAAACAAACAGAATCAAAAGGCAATCCGCTATCTAGAATACTTCTTAAAGTTTTTTCATAAAAAGGTACATCATGTGCACCTGTACAGTTTGGAGGTAAATCCATAAGTGTTACAACTACTTCATGTTTTAATCCATGATTTTTTATACATTGTGCAGAGTATTCAAGGTTTTGAACATCATTTAAAGCATCAAAGTTTCTAATTGTTGTTGTTCCATGTTTTGCAAAAAGTTTTGCGTGAAGGTCTATTAATTCTCTTGAACCAGTATCTAACATTACTGTATTTATACCACGAGCTAGAGTTTGTAAGTTTGCTTCTGGTCCTACGATAGATCTAAATTTATCCATCATATCAAAAGCATTTTCTTGTAAGTAGAAGAACAACGATTGGAATCTTGCTCCTCCTCCAAATTCAAAGTGAGTTATCCCAGCCTCTTTTGCAGCTTCTACTGCTGGAAAAAAGTCATTCATTAAAACTCTTCCTCCAAAGACAGATTGGAATCCATCTCTAAAGGTTGTATCCATAATATCTATATACTTCTTAGACATATCCTATTAACCTTTTAACTTTGTATGATGTTGTATTGCTGCCATTATTGCTGCTACTTTTCTTGGGTCTATCCCTGAATTTGATACAACAGGATTTGTTATTGTGTTATAGATTATATTTGGTGTTTGACTAACATTCTCTTGTTTTTTCGGAAAAAACTCTACAAATGTTACTCCTTTTGCTTTTAGCAAAAAACCTAATATTAATAATACTGTTGATACTATCCCCATTACTATTAGAAAGCTTGTTACTAATTCTGCTATCGTATTTAGCCCTTCCATATTTCTCTCCGTGGTTACCATTTGTAAATATGAGTGTAATCATATATAAAAGTTGCTTTAGTAATATTTATATTTTTATTGTTTTTTTGACAAATTCTAAAATTTAATAGTTTTTATTATTTATAAGATTTTTTCACCAAATTCATAAATAAAATCATCAACTTTTTTAAAGAAATTTATAACACTATCTTTAGTTTTTATTATTTTTATTTGCATAAATATATCCTTTTTGTTTTATATTGCAAATTATATATATAAAATAAAATATACTTGAAAAATATTTCAAATTGTAATATAATTTTGAAAAATAAAAAAAGGAGCTAAAATGTTCATTGTTGATGAGATTATAGAAAAGTTAAAAGATATTATAAGTGCAGATGGAAAAAATGGTAAAGTATTTGATAAAGATGTAGCTAAATCTTTAGAATTAAGCCAAGCAAATTTTGCGACTATGAAAAATAGAGGAAAAATTCCATTTACAAATATTCTAAATTTTTGTGCTAAAAAGAAAATATCTATAAATTGGCTTTTATATAATCAAAATCCAGATTCTTTAATTGATGCAACAGATAAATATTGGATTAAATATTATCCTTCTGTTTCCGTTAGTGCTGGAGGTGGAGCTTATGAAAGTGAAGATAACTTTGAGTCATTAGAACTACCACGATATTTTGTTAATATGTTAGGTGGAAATGAAAATTTAAAAAATATTGATGCTATAAATGTAATTGGAGATTCTATGGAACCGACATTAAATAGTGATAATATAATATTTATTGATAAAACAAAAAATGATGTATCAAGAGATGGAATTTATGCTTTTACTACAATTCATGGTTTATTTGTAAAAAGAATACAAAGACGAGTTGATGGGAAACTAGATATTATTTCTGATAACAAAGATTATCCATCACAAGTTTTAAATAAAAATGATTTAGAAATTTTAGGAAAAGTGATAAGCTCTTTTGGATTAGTTTACTAATCTTAAAAGAGTGTTGGGAATTTTTGCGATTTTAAAAAATAGTTTATTACACATTTATAGTTAAATCCCATAATATAAACAGCGTTGAATTTTAAGCTTTTTAAAATAGGTTTTAACTCTTCTAAATCTTTTATGATAATTTGTTCATCTTTGTCTAAAAAGTCCACATAAAAATTTGAAATAAAAATAGCTTTCGCATATTTATATTTTTCTTTTATATATAAAATCTCTTTTTTATATAAATCTTCATTGTTTTGACAAATTATAAATTTATCACTTTTACCAAATTCTATAAGATTGAAATTTTTATCTAAAAAAAGAGCTTTTAAGTTGTGAAAAGCTTTTAATTTTGAGAAATCTATATTTTGATTTAGAAAATTATAAACTTTTATAAAATTTGTAAGATATAAGCTTGAAATTTTTAATCTTGAAAAATATCTTTCTTTATATGAAAAAGATGTTTCAAACAAAGAGTGTTCCGTTAAATTTTCTATATTTTCAACTAAAACTATATCATTGAAATCACTATTGTTTGGGTAAAGTTTATCTAGAATTGTTTTATCCGAAGAGATAATAATATCGTCATTTTCTATGTTTTCTAATTGTTTAAAAAAGTTTTCTAATCTATTTGGAATTAGTTTTATAGCTTTTTCGAAGTTATTTGAATATATTTTTAGTAAATCATAAGTCTCTTTTTCACAAAAATAAGCTTTCAAATTTTTAGTAGATAAGCTGAAACGAATTAATTTTATTATAGCTAAATCAATATTCTCAACTTTTATCCAAGCTATTTCATTATCAAGTATCAGATGATTTTCTTCGATAAGAATTGCAAATGCACCATTTTTTAGAGCTATTTCAATCTCATTTGGATCTTTAACTATAAATAAATCGCCTTCTTTTACTTTTGAAACGTTTGTTTTGATTGAATATATAAAAGAGATTGATGGAGAGTTTAAAAGCTTTCCATCAACAATATCTAAAATAGATGAGATTTGCACTAGCTTATTTTCGTTCCAGATTTTTTAGGTGCTTCTGGTCTTAAAAGTGATAAACCATTTTCATCACGTGCTGCCATTAACATACCTTCACTTAACATTCCCATAAGTTTTGCAGGTTTTAAGTTTGCAACTACACAAGCTTGAGTACCAACTAATTCTTCAGCTGAATAATACTCTTTGATTCCTGCTAAAATTTGTCTATTTCTTCCTTCTCCTAAATCAACTTGTAGTTTTAGAAGTTTTGCAGATTTTGGAACTTCAACTGCTTCTACAATTGTTCCAATTTTTAAAGTTGTTTCAAAAAATTTATCAATAGTAATTAGATTGTCATCTTCAACTTTTGTAGGTTCTTGTTCTTTTTTTATTTCACACTCAGCTTTTGTTTCATCAGCTGTTGCTGGTTGTTCTAATAAAATTTCTTCTATTCTTGGGAAAAGTTGTTCAACTTTTGTTATAACTGTATCAGCTAATAACTCTTTATTAATAATTAAATTATTAAAAGTTTCAGTATTTATATTCATACCTAAAGATTGAGCAATTAGTTTAATCTTTTCAGGCATTACTGAATCTAAAAGTAGGGCAACTTTAGCCATAATATTTGTAATTAAAGCAACTAATGCCATAGCTTCAGCATTTTTTCCATCTTTTATTAAATTCCAAGGTTCATAATCATTGATTGCTTTGTTTGCAATAGTTAAAACTTTCCATATCTCTTCAAGATATCTGTTTATTTGCATATTATAAATATATTTTTGAACACCATCTAAAATTTCATTTACTTCATCTAACTCTTTTTTATGGAATTTTTCAACATCAACTGAACTTACTTTATAATCAAAGTATTTTCCACTCATTCCCGAAATTCTATTTAGTAAATTTCCTAAATCATTTCCTAAATCAGAGTTAATTCTATCTATTAAAGCTTTTTGTGAAAAATCTCCATCTTGACCAAAAGGAACTTCCCTTAACATAAAATATCTAAATGCATCAAGTCCATAAGCATCTGCTACTTCTTTTGGATTTACGATATTTCCTTTTGATTTTGACATTTTTTCACCATCTCTTGTCCACCAACCGTGAGCTGCAATATGTTTTGGAAGAGGTAAATCCAAAGACATTAAAAATGCTGGCCAATAAATAGAGTGGAATCTTAAAATATCTTTTCCTACAAGATGAATATTTGCTGGCCAAAAATTCATATTTTTATCATCAGTTCCATAACCAAGTGCTGTAATATAGTTTAAAAGAGCATCAAGCCAAACATACATAACATGTTTTGGTTCATTCATAGATTCTGGAAGTTTTACTCCCCAACTAAAAGATGTTCTTGAAATTGATAAATCTTTTAAACCACCTTTTACAAAGTTTACAATTTCATTTTTTTTGCTTCTTGGTAAAATACAATCTTCATTTTCTTCATACCATTTAAGAAGTTTTTCTTCATATTTTGATAATTCAAAAAAGTAACTTTCTTCTTTTACTAAAGTAGTAGCTCTTCCACAATCTGGGCAAAATTGTTCATCTACAAGTTGTGATTCAGGAAAAAAAGTTTCACAAGGTACACAATAAAAACCTTCATATTCACCTTTATAAATATCACCTTTTTTATACATTATTTCGAAAGCTTTTTGAACTCCGATTTTATGTTCTTCATCTGTAGTTCTAATAAATTTATCATAAGTTATATCAAAATCATCCCATAAAGTTCTAAATTTTCCTGAAATTTCATCAGCATACTCTTTTGGTGTTTTATTTCTAATCTCAGCACTTTGTGCTATTTTTTGTCCATGTTCGTCAGTTCCTGTTAAAAGGAATGTATTTGAACCTGTCAATCTTGAATATCTTGCCAACATATCTGCAATGATTGTAGTATAAGCATGACCGATATGAGCTACATCATTTACATAATATATTGGAGTTGTGATATAAACATTTTTACAAGATTCTTGCATTTTTACCTCTTTTCTTAAAATTCAAATCCACCAGTAGAACCTTTATTCATAGATTCATAGACAGAAATTACATATTTTTTTCTTAATTCGCATTCAAAAAAAGCACTACAAGGAGTGCAAGATTTTAAACTATTTGATTCTTGACAACTTTTTAATTCTACTAGCATTTTTTCTAGTTTTAATTCCCATTCATCAAGTACAATTTCTTCGTGTTCAGACATTTTTTTTATAAACTTCTAAAACTCTATTTATTTCGCTATTTGAGCCAAAAAAGCAAGGAGTTGTATCGTGAATATGTGTAGTTTGCACTTCTAAAACTCTTTTAAATCCATCAACAGCTTGACCACCAGCTTTTTCATAAGCTAATGCAAAAGGGAAAACTTCAAATAACTGTCTTAATTTTCCTTTTGGTTTATCACTTGTTCCTGGATATGAAAAAAGTCCACCACCTTTTAATAAAATTTGGTGTAAATCTGGAACCATTCCTCCACTATATCTTAATCTATAACCATCATTAAAAATGTCATCAATTAACTGTTTATGAAAAGGTGCCCAACAATTTTGTGTAGAACCAGGAGCATTTAATTTACCTTTTTCATTAAGCTTAATATTTTGAATAAAAGTAAATTTACCATCTAATAATCTATACATTTTTACATCAGTTGTAGTTACTACCATTTCAACTCTTGGACCAAAAACTACATAAACTGAAGCAACTATATTTTGTGCATTAAATTCATTTTCATAAATACCAAAAATTGAACCAACAGATAGGTTTACATCAACTAAAGATGAACCATCAAGTGGATCATAAGCAATTAAATATTTACCATTTTCATGTAAATTTACAATAGCTTCTTGTTCTTCACTCACAATTGCTTTGATACTTGGAATATTTTTAAAAATATCCTCAATAATTTTGTCACTTGCAATATCAAGTTTTAATTGAGTATCTCCAGTTGAATTTTCAAATTCACTTTTGCCTGTATCACCAGTTTCTATTAAATGTTTGATTTTTATTGCTGATTCTTCTATTGCTTTCATTATTTCTTGCATTTTTTACACTCTTTTTGCATTTTTATCTATCCAGTTTATTATTTCATCTGGATTATTTAAATCTAAGATTTCAATATTTTTTGGAATATCATTTTTATTAATAGTTTCATCGCATGCTATTGCATTTGTTACTTCAAAATAACTTTCATCTAATCTATCTCTAAAAATAGAGATTCTAGGAAGTTCTAGAGTTTTTAATCCTTCAACTAATAAATAATCAAAATCTTTAAAAAGTTCTATTAAATCATCAATTGAAGATGTAGATTTTTTGAAATAAGTTGTTTTATTTGGACTTACAACAGCAACATCAGCACCAGTTTGAAAGAATTTGAAAGAATCTTTTCCTTCTCTATCAAACATAGCTTTATCTTTTGGATCATGTTTTACTATACATACTTTAAAACTTTGATCTTGAAGAATACTTGCAACTTTTACAATAGCAGTTGTTTTACCACTATTTGACGGACCTGAAAAGGCTACTACTAATCTTTTTTTATTCATAAGTCGGATTTTATCTAAAGAAACGTTAAAGTAAATTTAGAAATATTTTTTAAAGCCTTTGTAATGTAAAATATAAAATAGATAAAAAAGGGGATCCATGTTTAAAATTTTAATTTTTCTATTTATTTCACTATTTTTAGTTTCATGTGCATCAAAAAATAATGCATTTAGGTATTTTGATAAAGCTGAGTTAGAAGCTAAAGGAATAAAAGCTACAAAAAAAGCTGATATTGTAAAAGACAAAGAGGTTAATGTTATTTTTATGGCAACATATTTAAATCAAGTAGATAATATGAAGGATGATACAAAAACGGAAGATTTTTTGGTGTTTATATATTTTTCTAGTTTAGATTCTCAAAATATAGAAGATAATGGATATCTTTTCTTTTTAAATGAAAATGAGCCAGTATCTATTGAAAAAATTGAAAAAGGCAATGAAAAATACAAAGATTTAATGCTTAAAAATTATTGGGGGAACTATTATTTAGTAAAATTCAATAATATAAAAATAGATGATGATAAAAAAAGTTTTGTTTTAAATTTAGTTTTACAAGACCAAGCGTCTAATAAGGTGACACTAGGTTTTGCAAAATAGTAGATAGTGAAATTTTATTTTCACTATTTAAGTAATTGTTGTAGACATAAAAGTTTGCTAAAACTTTTTTCCCATATTCTCTTGTTTCACCAGAAGATATTAACTCCATACTTAAAAATGGTTCAAATTTACCTTTTTCTTTAAATAATCCTTTTTTTAATTGACCTTTAGTATATCCACCACCGCCATTATAAGCGTAAGCTATAAATAAAGGATTATTATCAAATTGAGTCATTAATGTATCTAAATGAAAACTTGCATATTCAATATTCTTTTTTGGAACAAATTGTTCATAAATATTATAATCTTCATTTAATTTTTGTGAAATATCCAAAGATAAAAAAGGCATTATTTGCATAACACCTAAAGCTGAAGATACAGAAATAGAAGAGGGAATAAATCTACTTTCTTGTCTAGCAAGAGAATAAAGTAAAATTTGTTTATATATATTATATTTTCCAATTATATCTTTATATGGAGTTATAAAATATTGAATTTTAGATTTATTATATCTTTCTAAAACAAAAGCTAAATGTGGCATTGTATTTTCATCTGTAAAAATATTTGAGTACTTTTGTAGTTTTATATCATCAAGGTTTGTTTTAGTATCTTCAACAACATTTAACCAATCAAAAGCATTATAAATATCATAAGAACTTTTTTGATTTTTTGTTTCAAGATTGTAAATAATATTATCTGGTTTTATATTTAACAACTCTTTTGCATATAAAACATATAAACTATTATCCCAACTTTTAGCTAGTTCTTCTAAATAGTAATTTTCTTTTGTTACTAAATATAACCAAAAAGCAGCCTTATCTTTCATGTCTCTTTGGTTTGTTTTATTAAAAGAAGTAAGAAAAAAGCTTTTTGCAATTGTTGGATTATTGTTATTTATTGCATTAATTCCAAGAATAAAATCAATATCAGGTGTAAATGTTTTAATACTATTTAGAGCATACAAAGATTTTTGAATATTTGGAAAATCTTTACTAAAAATAATAGTTCGTAAAAATCTATTAAAATCAGTTTCTTGTGTAAGTTTTGTTAAAAAACCTAAAGGTAATTCTTTATTTAAATATCTTATAGTATAACTATCTTCAAGCTCAAAAAATAGTTGTAAAAACTTTTTTGTACCACTATTTATAAAAGAGTTAAAAGGATCAGTTGATGAAATAAGTTTTAAGTTATTTTTTAAAGTAGGGTAAGAATCTAATTTGTTAATAAAAAATTCTAAATCTTTTTTCGACAATAAAGAAGCCTCTTTTAAAGATAATCCTAAGGCAATACATCTTACATCGCTATTTTTTAACTCTTCAATTGAAGCTCTATAACATTTCAAATCTTCTTCGGGGATATTCTTTTTATATCTTTGATTGAAAAGTTTATCTAAAGAAGCATTTTTACCATATCTCATATCATAGACAGTTTTAGCTTCTTCAAAAGATAAATCTTCCTCTTGATTTAGATATTGAATAATAAAAAAATCTTTTGCAGGTGATTTAGGTTTTTCTTGAAGCCAAGATAGGGTTATTTTAAAGTCTTTTTGCATAAAATCAGTAGTTGCTGTTGCAATATCTGCATTTAAAGATATTGCAAAAAGCAAAAATATCAAAATTTTTTTCATATCAAAGCTTTAGAAGAATAAGTTTTTTAGAAGTGTCTCTATGAAAATTAATCCAAAAATTAAAATTAGTGGAGCTAAATCCATTCCACCAAATACTGTTGGTATATATCTTCTTATAAAAGCATAAACTGGTTCAGTTAATCTATAAAGAATTTGAACTATTGGATTATAAGGATCAGGTTTTACCCAAGTTAAAAGTGCTGAAATAATAACAACCCACTTATATAAAAAAATAATACTAAAAATCAGTGTAAAAATCGAAGTTAATAGTGCATCTATCATTTTATAATATCTCCTAAATAGTTTTTAATTAAAGGGTAAATATCTGATAAATTTGGACCATTTTCAACACCTGTTAAGATATATCTTAATGGTTTAAATAGATTTTTCCCTTTTAAAGAAGTTTCATTTACAATATAATTTTTTAAATCTTCATAATTATCGAAATATGTAGCTTTTTGTAAACACTCTTTGATAGATTTAAATTCATTTTCAAAACCTTCAAGAGTTGTTTTTGTAGCAAAGATTGGCTCAATCTTCTCTTTTATCTCTTTTATAGTACTTGCTTCTTCTAAAAATAGTTTTCCTAATTTTCCTATATCACCATCTGCAAAACCTAAAATTTTTGATAATCTCATATCATCAAGATTTTCAATATGTTTTCTATTTATAAATCTTAATTTATCTATATCAAATTTTGCTGAACTTTTTGAAATATTTTCTATTTTAAACCACTCTATGGCTTCTTCTAAAGTAAAAATTTCAGTTGGAGTTTTATTTCCCATCAACACAAGATAATTTGCAATAGCACTTGGAAGAAATCCTTGCTCAATTAGCCATTTTACACTACTTGCATCATCTCTTTTACTCATTTTTTTACCAGTTTGTGCATTTAAAATAATTGGTAAATGAACATATTTTATCTCTTTTGTATATCCTAATGAATCTCTAATATGTATTTGTTTTGGTGTATTTGAAACATGGTCTTCTCCACGAATAACTATTGAAATATCCATTAACATATCATCAACAGAACAAGCATAATTATAAGTTGGAGTTTTATCTTGTCTTAAAATTATAAAACTATCAATATCAAAAGGTGCATAATCAAAATCACCTTTTAGTAAATCAGTAAATTTTATATTATGATCTGGTTTTTTTAATCTAACAGTAAAAGGCGCATTTACATTTAAAACTGCTTCATCAGATAAATTTTCACAAAATCCATCATATCTAAAAGGAATTCCTTTTTTTATAGATTCTTCTCTTAATTCTTCAAGTTTTTCATCACTACAAAAACAAGCAAAAGCTTTTTTTTGAGTCATTAATTGTAATGCCATTTTTTGGTGATATTTTAAGTTGTCACTTTGATAAAATACTGTTTTATACTCTATTGAAAAAAGATTTAAAATCTCTAAAATCTCTTTATCTTTTCCTTCTATATTTCTTTCTTTATCTGTATCTTCAATTCTTATTATTAAATCTTCTTTTAGTTGTTTAGATACGATATAATTGAAAATAGCAACTCGTAAATTTCCAATATGCATGTCTCCTGTTGGACTTGGGGCAAATCTTAACAAAATTATCTCCTTACTATTGAGAATGTTAAATTATTTATCTCTTTGTGAGATTTTATATAGTTATTTAAATCTTCAAGTTTTAGATTCTGGATTTTTTCTAATTCTTTTTTAGAATAATCTTGGTCTAATCCTCGATAATATAGTGTAAATGATTTATTTAATCTTTGTGCTAAAGTTTCATTTCTAAGAGGTTCACTTCCTAATAAAAAATTCTTAGCAGCTGTTAACTCTTCTTGAGTAACACCATTTTCTACAAACTCATCTACTAATTTTGAAACTAATTCTTGAGCTTCTTTTGCAGTTTCATTTTTTGTTTGTAAATAACCACTAAAATATGTATGAGTTTTGTTTATAGAGATGTTTCCATAAGCACTATAAGCTAAACCTCTTTTTACTCTAATTTCTTCCATCAATCTTGAACCAAAACCAGAACCACCTAAAATAAATGAAGCAACTTTTGCTTTATAATTCTCTTCATCTTTTGAATCTATATTAAATGAACTTCCAAAATAAATATAAGCTTGTTCTGTATCTCTTTGAAGAGTTTTTTCACTTTTTTGTGATTTAAAGTCTATTTTTTTTACTTCAGATTTTTCGCCTATTTTTAGATTTTCCAAAATAGGTTTTATTAGAGTTTCTATCTCTTTTTGTGTAAAATTACCACCTGCAACAATAATCAAGTTATTTAAAGATATAGTTTTTGATAAAAAGTTTTCTATATCTTTTAATTCTATTTTTGAAATAGATTCTATTGTTCCACTTGATGGATTTTCTAAAGCTGTATTTTTAAAAAGTAGAGCTTTTAACTGATTTTGTGCAATAAAGTCAAAATCATTTTCTTTTCTTTTTAAATATCCAGTTTGAATAGTTTTTATTTTATCCAAAGAACTTTGTGTAAAGTTTGGAGATTTTAGTAAATCATTTAATAAACTAACTGCTTTTTTTGATTGTTCTTTTAAACTTGAAACTTCAATAACAAATGTTTCAAATCCATTTGAACTATGGATTGTTATTGCATTTTCATCAAGTATTTGAGCAAAATTTGAGCTACCTAGCTCTTTTGTTCCTTCATTTAAAATACTTGAAGATAAATTTACTAAACCACTTTTATTTTTATCTTGAATATAACCAGAATTTTGAAAAACTAATTGTAAATTTAAAATTGGTAAATCTTTTTGTTCTTCAAAAATTATTGGTACTTCTGTACCTTTTATATTAATATGCTTTATTGTAGCACTCATTAAATTTCCTTGTAAAATTGCTATTATAAATAAAAAACAGTATTTTATTTTCATATCTTAAAATCTTTCTAAAATTTCGTAAGCAGTATTTCTTTTTGCAGGATATTCACCGATATCTTTTATAAGTCTTATCATTTCATCTTGATTCATTCTATTTGCAGCACCTGCTGCTTTTACTACATTTTCTTCCATCATAGTGCTTCCTAAGTCATTTGCACCAAATTTAAGGGCAAGTTGTCCTATATAGCTTCCTTGTGTTACCCAAGAGCTTTGCATATTTTGAAAATTATCTAAATAAATCCTCGCAACTGCAAGTAATCTTAAATATCTATTTGATGATTGAGGTTTGATTTCTGGATGTTCTTCTATTAGTTTTGTATTTTGACCTTGAAATGACCACATAATAAATGCTCTAAAACCACCTGTTTCGTCTTGAAGTTTTCGTAAATGTTCCCAATGTTCGATTATTTCTTCATCAGTTTCAACTGTTCCAAACATCATAGTTGCAGTTGTTTTCATACCAATTGAGTGAGCAAGTCTATGAACTTCTAACCATTGCGCTGTATCCATTTTTTTTGGTGCAATTATATCTCTTACTCTATCACTTAAAATTTCAGCTCCAGCTCCAGGAATTGAACTTAAACCTTTTGCTTGTAATCTTTTTAGAACTTCAAGTTTAGATATTTTTGAAATTCTTGCAATAAAATCAATTTCAATCGCTGAAAATCCATGAATAGTAATTTGTGGATATTTTGTATTAATATGTCCTACTAATTCTTCATAATAATCAATTTTTAGTTTTGGATGAACTCCACCTTGAAAAAGTATTTGAGTTCCACCAATTTCTAGAAGTTCTTCAATTTTTTGATCAATTTCATCAAATTTTAAAACATATGAATCTTCATCTTTACCATGTCTAAAAAACGCACAAAACTTACAATCAACCCAACAAACATTTGTATAGTTAATATTTCTATCAACTATAAATGTTGTTATCTTTTCAGGATGAAGTTCAGCTTTTTTGATACTTGCCATTTCACCTAATTCTAAAAGTGAAGCATTTCTTATTAAATCTAAAGCTTCTTCATTTGTAAGTCGTTTTTCTAAATCGACTTCAACTTTTTTAACCATTAGAAACTAGCTCCAAAAGAGAATTCAAATGAAGATGTATCATCACCTGGCTCATCATCAAGTGCTCTTGCAAAGATTAGTTGTAATGGACCCATTGGAGAAACCCATTCTAATAATAATCCTGCTCCTGATCTTTCTATATCATCGAATGAATCTTGACCTATCATTCCATAATCATAGAAAATTCCCCATCTCATTTTTGCACTAGGAACTAATGGGAAACTCATTTCTGCAGAGTTTGCCCACATGTTTTTATATGGATCAGTATAATATCCAGAATCATTTTTAGGGAAGGCATATGATTTATACCCTCTTAAAGTTTTAGGACCTCCAAGATATAAAGAGTCTCCTTGATTGATTTGTCCATTATCAAATAACATTTTAACTTGAGTTTTAAGTCTTAAAACCCAGTCTAATTCAGCTAAATCTTCTAATGAATAGAAATATTTTAAGCTAGAAGTTGATTTTACATATTTTGAATCTCCACCAACTCCTGCATATTCTAAAGATGTATTTGCTCTAAAACCTTCTCGTGGGAAGTAGTAATCATCTGTGTTATCATAATTAAGATAAGGAGTAATAGAACTATTTACATAATCTTGATTTGTAAATAATTTATTTTTTGCTTTAAATGCAGCATCTTTGGCATTATAAGTACTCATAAAATCACTTGAATAATCATAATTTTCACTAACAAAGTCTAATTTATATCTAGTTCCTACGTAAAGGTCTCTAATTAATTCTTTACCAATAGCAACAGAGAAACCTTTAGTATCAACATCTGAATCATATTTTGATCTTTCAATTTCATATTCAGTTGAGTGAACTTCAACTTCACCATTATAATCACTATCTCTTATTGCTGGATTTTTTAAGCTAAGCTCAAATCTATTACTATGAGCAGATAAATCTGTACTTAATCCTAAAGCTAGACCTGAACCAAAAATATTTGCATCACTTACAGAACCACTAACCATAAATTTGTCATAAGAACCGTATCCTCCTCCAAGCATCAATGAACCAGTAGCGGCTTCGGTTACTTTTACGATGATATCCATTTTATCATCACTAATTCTTTTTTCTTCAATTTTTACATCATCAAAGAATCTTGAACGTTTTAGTTTATTTGTAGAATCTTTAAAATCTGTAAGGTTATATAAATCACCAGGAGCTAAATAAACATTTCTTCTTACAACTCTATCTAATGTTCTTGTGTTTCCAGATATTTTTACATCATTTATATAAACTTTTTTACCTGGAACTACACTAAAAATGACATCAACTAATTTAGTTTCTTCATTTTTCTTTAAATCAAATTTTACTTCAGCATATGCATAACCTTGGTCTGCAACTTGCGTTTTTATGTAATCTTGGTCTTCTCTTAATTTTTTAATATTAAAAGTTCTTCCTACAATAAGTTTTAATTCAGGATAAATTGTTTCAGGATCAACAATAGAAGAATCTAAATAGATTTTTATATTATTTGTTGTGTATTGTTCACCTTCTGTGATAAAAAAGTCTAATTTTGCTTGATTTGAAGCAAAATCAATATCTAAAAATGGTTCTTTTACTTGAGCATCCAAATAACCTTTTTCATAATAAAGATCATTTATTCTTCTTGCATCATATTTTAGTTGGTCAATTTTTACTTCACCATCATTTTGTCCAAACCACCAAGAAGCAAATTCTACTTCTTTATTTGCAGTTACATGATCAAAATCATCTTGTTCGAGTTTATCAGAACCATGATAGTTTGCTTTTTTGATGATGATTTCATCACCTTTATTTACATTAAAAGTAATTTTTAAAGAGTTTTCATTTATTTTTTCAACTTCAGTTTCAACAACAGAATTGATATAACCTTCACTCTCTAACATACTAAGAAGTTTTTCTTTTGCTTCTTTCACTCTTTTTTCACTATACATTGAACCTTTTTTCAATTTTATAGTAGTTTTAAGTGTTTCTATATCTTCGGTTCTTGTTTTATAACCTTTAATATCAACATTTGCAATAGAAGGTTTCTCATTAAAAATTAGTTTTAAATTTCCATTTTCATTTAAAATTTGAATATCTTCAAAATATCCTTGTTTATAAAACTTTACCAAAGCTTCATTCAATCTATTTTCATCGATTGTATCGCCAACTTTCATATCTAAAATTTCGTCTAAAATTTGCGGTGAAATTTTACTTACGTTTTTAAACTCTATTGATTTTATAGTTTCTGCACTTAGTATTGTGGCACAAGCTAAAGATAATAATATGATTTTATTTTTCACAATAATCCTTAAATTTACATTGTAGGGCATTAATATATCTAAATATAGTTTATATAAATATAAAGTAATGTATAATCACGAACGAATTTTATAAAAAGGTTATGACTTTGAATATTGGAATTATAGGTTTAGGACTTATGGGAGGTTCTTTAGCAAAAGCTGTAAAAAGATATGGTATTGCTTCAAAAGTTTATGGTTTTACAAATAGTGAAAAAAATAAAAAAGATATTTTAGATTTAAATTTAGTAGATGAATTAGTAGATTTAGAAACACTTAAAAAAGTTTCTGATGTTATTATCTTAGCGATTCCTGTAGATGCTATTATCTCAATGTTTCCAAACTTTTTGGATATAGATGAAAATACAACTATTATAGATATGGGTTCAACTAAAGAGTATATTGTAAAAAGTATTCCACCTAAAATAAGAAAAAACTTTATTGCGGCACATCCTATGACAGGAACTGAAAAATCAGGGCCAAAAGCTGCTATTGATGATTTATATGAAGGAAAAACTGTTGTTTTTTGTGATTTAGAACAAAATGCAAATCTTCATGTAAATAGAGCCTTTAAAATATTTCAAGAAATAGGTATGAGAATAGTAGTTATGGATAGTGATAAACACGATATTCATGCTTGTTATATCTCTCATTTACCTCATATAATATCTTTTTCTTTGGCAAATACTGTTATGAGTCATGAAGATCCAAAATCTATTATTGCACTTGCTGCTGGTGGATTTAAGGATATGAGTAGAATTGCAAAATCAAGTCCACGAATGTGGAGTGATATTTTCAAACAAAATAGAGAAAACCTTTTAAAAGCTATTGAATCATTTGAAAATCAATTAGATGATGCAAAAGAGATGATAAAAAATGAAAATTATGAAAATTTAGAAGAGTGGATGAAAAAAGCAAATAGCTTGCATGAAATATTATAATGCATCTATTTTTAATATAAACTAACATATTAATATTACAAAAAAACTTTTTATTCATATATAATTTGAGCAAAATTAGTATTTAATAAAGGTTTTAATATGATAAAAAAAGTTTGGATTATTGGTGCTAGTAGTGGAATTGGTTTAGAATTAGTTAAGTTGTGGTTACAAAATAATTATTTAGTAATAGCAAGTTCAAGAAATATAGAAACTTCTAATGAACTATTAAATCTAAAATCAACGCACAAAGATAATCTACAACTTTTAAATATTGATGTTTTAGATAATGAAAATGTTATCAAAAGTGTGGATAAGGCATTTAATATTTTTAATGGTTTAGATATTTGTTTTTACAATGCAGGAGTCTATGAATCTATGACTTACGAGCAATGGAATATTTCAAATTTTGAATCTATGATAGACATTAATTATTTAGGTATTTTAAGAGTTTTAAAACCTCTTATTTCTTATTTAGAAAAACAAAAAAGTAAATCGACTATTGTTTTAAATGCAAGTTTAGCTAGTTATTTTGGTTTACCTTATGGTGGAGCTTATAGTGCTTCAAAAGCTGCTTTAGTTAATTTTGCACAATCTTTACAACCGGAATTACAAAGAAAAAATATTTATGTACAGATTATAAATCATGGTTTTGTAAAAACAAGACTAACAGCTAAAAATGATTTTGAAATGCCACAATTAATGCAAGTTGATTATGCAGCTAAAAAGATATTTGAAGGCTTAAACAAGCCTTATAAATTTGAGATATCGTTTCCTTTTTTACTTTCAAGTTTCTTAAAATTACTTAGCTTTTTACCATATAGTTGGAGTTTTTCAATAACAAAAAGATTTTTAAAATGATTAAAACTAAAATTCTTGTGAAATATATAGATTTGATTTTATGAATAATAATAAGCTAAAAAGCAAAGAAATTCTTTTATATGGAACATTGGGGATTCCTATTGCTTTTTTGGGTTTTCCCTTATATATTTATTTACCAACTTTTTATGTTGAAAATATTGGTTTAGGTGTTGGAATTGTTGGAGCTATTTTATTAGTTGCAAGATTACTTGATATGATTGTTGACCCATTTATTGGAAGATTTTGTGATATTTATGGCAAAAAGTTTAATATTATTTTCATCTCTTCTATCTTTTTAGTTTTTGGACTATTTTTTTTAATAAAACCTATTTTTTATAATTCTTTTTGGTTATTTTTATTTTCTATTCTTACATATATCTCTTATAGTTTTGTTTTAATTCCTTATCTTAGTTTAAACTCAATTTTAAGTAATAATGAACAAGAGAATACAAAACTTGCTTTTTCAAGGGAAATTTTTATAATAGTTGGAGTTCTAATCTCTTTATTAATTCCTTATATATTTTTAGTTTCAAATGATTCAAAAAAGAGTTTAGAACTTTTACTTTATACAATTTTGATTATTTTTCCTATTTTTTTACTTCTATTTTTTACAAAACTAAAACACTTGGAAAAAAAAGAGGAGCTTTTAAGAAATGAAAACTTTTTTATATCCTTAAAAACATTTTTTATAAATTTTCCAGATCACAAAAAACTATTTTTTGCTTTTTTATTAAATAATCTAGCAAATGCACTTCCTGCAACTTTGTTTTTATTTTTTGTAAAATATGTGTTAGTTTTAGAAGAAAAAACTGGTTTTTTTTTAATAATCTATTTTTTAAGTGCAATTATAACTTTTCCTTTTTGGATAAAACTCTCAACTAAAATCTCAAAAAAATCTACTTGGATTTTGTCAATTTTAATTGCAATTAGTGCTTTTAGTTTTGTACCTTTTTTAAATGAAGGAGATTTTTTTTACTTTGTATTTATTTGTGTGATAACTGGAATGTGTTTGGGAGCTGATATGGCATTACCATCTTCTATTCAAGCTGATGTAGCACAAGAAACAAAAAAACAACATCAAGATTTAACAGGAGTATTATTTGGTTTTTGGGCAATGATTACGAAACTCTCTTTATCTTTAGCTGTTGCTATTTCTTTTATAAGTTTAGAGTTTACAAATTTTGAAAGTCAAAATATAAATCAAACTTCAATTTATGCAATCATTTTTTTATATTCAATAATGCCTATAATTTTTAAAATATTTTCTATAATTTTTTTATTAAAATATAAAATGACAAAATAAGTATACAAAATTCTATTTTTTTATAATAAAGTTACAAATATCAACTAAGGGTAATTTGTGAAGTTTTTATTTTTAACAATATTTTTTTCTTCATCAATCTTTGCAAATACTCTTGTTGATATTAAAAAATTTTCTGGACTTTGGTATGAAATAGCAAGAATTGAAAATAGTTTTCAAACCTCTTGTGTAGCTTCAAGTGTGGAGTACAAACTTCAAGAAAACAACACATATGATGTTTATAATAGATGTTTTGAAAATGAATTAGATGGAAAACTAATAGAATATAACGGTTTTGCAAAACTAGAAAATAACCAACTTTTTATGAGATATTTTTTTGTTTTTAGAAGTTCATACAAAATTGAATATCTAAATGATTATAAAACAGCAGTTGTTTCAAATGATGATTATTCAAATCTTTGGATTATGAGTAGAACGCCAAATATAGATAAAAATGA
This sequence comes from Aliarcobacter butzleri, assembly GCF_900187115.1. Classification (NCBI taxonomy): domain Bacteria; kingdom Pseudomonadati; phylum Campylobacterota; class Epsilonproteobacteria; order Campylobacterales; family Arcobacteraceae; genus Aliarcobacter; species Aliarcobacter butzleri. Next base: position 1,211,938 of record NZ_LT906455.1, on the reverse strand, counting down.
ATTAGAAAAAATTTTAGATGATTTAGAAAACAAAATGGATATTTCAAAATTAGTTTTTACAAAACTTGACCCAAAAGGAAGATACAAATGAAAATAGCAGTTTTAGGAGCTGGAATTAGTGGACTTGGAAGTGCCTATATTTTGAGTTCTAAACATGAAGTTGATTTATACGAAAAAGAGGATAGATTAGGAGGTCATGCTAGAACTACAATGGTTCAAGATGAGGATAAAATCTTTGGTGTTGATACTGGTTTTTTAGTTTTTAATCATCCTACTTATCCACTTTTGACAAAACTATTTAAAGAATTAAATGTAAAAATAGAAAACTCAGATATGAGTTTTGCTTTTTGGGACAAAGATATAAACAGAGCTTACAATGGTTCATCACTAAAAGGAATGTTTGCCCAAAAAAGAAATCTTTTTTCTCTAACTCACTATAAAATGATAAAAGATATTTTAGATTTTAATAAAAAAGCAAATCAAGATTTAAAAGAGTGTAATTCAAATTTAGACAAAACTTTAGGGGAATACATAAAAGATTATTCAAATGCCTTTAAACAAAGATATTTACTTCCAATGGGTGCTGCTATTTGGTCAACTCCAAGTGATGAGATGAATAATTTTCCAGCAAGAACATTTCTGACATTTTTTAAAAATCATGGACTTTTAGGAGTTTCAACTCATCATCAATGGCTAACTGTTAGTAATGGAAGTATAAATTATGTAAATAAAATAAAAGAGAAAATCTCTGGAAAAATCTTTTTAAACTCTGATGTTATAAAAGTTCAAAGAGAAGTAAATGGTGTTTATTTGATTCATAAAAATGGAAATAGATCTTTTTATGACAAAGTTGTATTAGCTATGCACGCACCTGAAGCTTTAGAGATTTTAGAAAATCCTACATCAAAAGAAGTTGAGATTTTAAGTGCCTTTAAATATAAAGAAAATAGCGCTGTTTTACATAATGACAATAATATTTTATATCCAAATAGAAAAATGTACGCAGCCTGGAATTACACAAGTTCAAACAAACAAAATAAGCTTGTAACTCTTAGCTATTGGATAAATACTCTACAAAATCTAAAAACCAAAAAAGATTATTTTGTATCATTAAACGAGACACAAAATATAAATAACGTGATTGAAAAAATCTCTTATGAACATCCTCAATTTGACTCAAAGGCAATAAAAATGCAAAGTAAAAAAGATGAGATTTGTGGACATAATAACACATATTTTGCAGGAGCTTATTGGAGATATGGTTTCCATGAAGATGGACTATTAAGTGCTACAAAAGTGGCTTCAAAACTTGGATGTGAGTTCTAAAATGCAAAATTTATCAAATCACAATATTTTTGAAGGAACTATCTATCATAAAAGATTTCTTCCTAAAAAGCATGATTTTAAATATAATTTTTACCTGCTTGATATTGATGTATTTGATTTAAAAAGTTTGGAAAACAGAATCTTTTCTATAAACAAATTAAATTTTATGAGTTTAAAAAGTTTTGACCACTTTGGAGAAAGTACTGAATTTATAAAAAACATAGAAGAGTTATTAAAAAAGTTTGATTTAAAAATGGCTTCTAAAATGAGATTTTTAACACTTCCAAGGGTTTTAAACTTTGTTTTTAATCCAATTAGTGTTCTAGTTTTATTTGATGAAGAAAATTTTCCAACTCATATTTTAGCTGAAGTTCATAACTACAACAACGGTCGTGTTGTTTACCCTGTAAAGCTTGAAAGAAGAAATAATTCTTATTTTGGAGTTGTAAAAAAAGATATGTATGTTTCACCTTTTTTTGAGTGTGAGGGAGTTTATGAATTTGAGCTAAAGTATGAAAAAAACAAATTATTTATAAAAATAGATTTATACGAAAATAAACAACACAAATTAACAGCAATTTTTAACTCAAAAGGAAAGCCATACACTTTTAAAAATATACTAAAAATATTTTTTAGATATATGTTCAGCACTTTTTTAGTGGTTTCTCGAACTTATTATCATGCATTTAGGCTTTATTTAAAAGGGTTAAAAATCTATTTTCCAAGAGAAAATGACAAAATAAGGAGGTATTAAAAATGCAAAAATTATGGAATAAATTTGGAGATAACTTCTTTTCAAAAATAAAAACTGGAACACTTGAAGTAATCTATAAAGATGGAAATATCAAACTTTATGGAGAAAAAACAGTTGAAGAAAGAATCACTTTAGAAATAAAAAACAATAGATTTTTTACAAGGATTATGCTTTATGGAGACATTGGTTTTTGTGAGAGTTTTATAGATAAAGATTTTGAAACTTCAAATCTTACAAAACTAATAGAATTAGCACTTTTAAATGCACAATATCTTGGAACTACAAGTGAAAATGAAAAAAACAGACTAATAAACCTTATGCCAGTTTTTAATAAAATCAAACATAATTTACGAAAAAACTCAAAAACAAACTCAAGAAAAAATATCTCAGCTCACTACGACTTATCTAATGATTTTTACAAACTAATGCTTGATGAAACAATGATGTATTCAAGTGCTGTATTTTCACATAAAAATCAAGATTTATATGAAGCACAAAAAAATAAGTTAGAAAAACTTTCATCAAAACTAAATCTAAAAGAGGGCTCAAAAGTTTTAGAAATTGGTTCAGGTTGGGGAGCGATGGCACTTCATTTGGCAAATTACAAAGGTTGTGAAGTTACAACGGTTACTTTAAGTGTTGAGCAAAAAAAACTTTGCGAAAATAGATTTAAAGAACATAATGTAGAAGATAAAATCGATATTTTACTTAAAGATTACAGAGATTTAAATGGTAAATTTGATGCAATAATTGCTGTTGAGATGTTTGAAGCTGTGGGCAAAGAGTATTTTCATATCTTCTTTAAAAAGTGTCAAGAGTTACTAAAACCAAATGGAGTTTTAGTTCTACAAGTAATCACAATGCCTGACCAAAGATATAAAGCTTACTCAAAAGGGACTGATTTTATACAAAAATATATTTTCCCAGGAGGTCATCTTCCAAGTATCTCTAAAATACTTGAAGTGACATCAAAACATACAAGATTAAATCTAAATCATCTTGAAGAGTTCACAGAAGATTATGCAAAGACTTTAAATATTTGGCATGAAAATTTTGAAAAAAAATTAGAAGAAGTTAAAAAATTAGGGTTTGATGAGTATTTTATACGAATGTGGAAAATGTATCTAAACTATTGTGAAGCGGCATTTTTAACAAGAAATATAAATCTTCATCAATTGGTTTTTACAAGAGATCAAAATATAGATTTAAATAAAGGATTAATCGCATGAAAAATTTAATATTTATTTTTTTAACAACAATTTTATTTACAGGATGTACAAGCATGAAAATAGAAGATTTTAACAACACAAAACCAGAGTTTATTCCTCAAGAATATTTTAATGGCAAACTAAGAGCCTATGGTATCGTAAAAGATAGAAATGGAAAAATAACAAGAACATTCAAAGGAACTATGATTGGTTCTTGGGACAAAAATGGTATTGGAACACTTGATGAGTATTTTGTTTACAACGATGGTGAAGAGATGAAAAGGGTTTGGACTTTAAAACCAACTGAAAATAAGAAATTTATCGCCACTGCAAATGATATTATCGGTGAAAGTCCTATGATAGCAAATGGAAATACTGTTATGCTTGATTATGTTATGAGAACTCCTTATAAGGACTCAACTATTGATTTAAGTGTTCGAGATTGGCTTCATTTACAAGATGATGGTGTTATTATAAATCACTCTAAACTGAAAAAATTTGGTTTTGTTGTTGGAGAACTTGTGATTACTATAATAAAAGATTAGTTTTTAGTATTAAAAATTTCCATGTTAATCTAATAAGATTAACAATGGAACAATAATCTTAATTTATATTTTCTATCGCTTCAAAAACTTTTATTGCTTGAAAGTGTTCTTTTACATCATGGCATCTAATAATTGAAGCACCATTTCTAATAGATTCTAAATGAATAGCCAAAGTTCCTGGAAGTCTATTTATAACTTCAGTTGGTGTTATTTTATCTATCATGGATTTTCTACTTGCACCAATTAGTAACTCATATCCAAAGTGTTTAAAATGTTCTAAATTTTTAAGTAAGAGTAGGTTGTGTTCCAAAGTTTTTCCAAAACCAATACCCACATCTAAAACTATATCTTTTACCCCAAAACTTTTTACTTTTTCTAATCGTTTGGTAAAAAAATCATCAATTTCAACTATAACATCTTCATAAAAAGGAGCTTCTTGCATATTTGTTTGATTATTTTGCATATGCATAATAACTGCTTGAGCGTTATATTTTGATACAAGTTTACAAACTTCATCATTTTGCAAACCTGTTATATCATTTACTATTTTAAAGCCATGATTTAAAACATATTCTATAACTTTTGGAGAAAAAGAATCTATGGAAAAATCAACTTTTTCATAATATTTATTTTGATAAATAGTTTGAACTATATCTTTTAGTCTATCAAGTTCTATATTTTCACTAACTGGTAAACTTCCAGGACGACTTGAAACTGCACCAATATCTATTATATTTGCACCATCTTCTATCATTTTTTCTATTCTTTGACAAGCTTCAGAGTTATCAAATCTACTATTTTTAAAAAATGAATCCTCATTTGCATTTAAAACACCCATTATTTTTGTAGGATAGTTTTGTTCTTTTACATAATCTTTTAAAGATTTTGCTAACTCTTTTAATCCAAAAGGTTGTGCTAACTCTTTTTTTGCTAAATTCTCAAAATGTTTTGTAGTTCCTATAAGTAAGGCATTTACATATTTATCTTTTGCAATTATAACTCCATTTGGTACAGCTAAATCTGCTCCAATAGATAAAGCATCTTGTTTTAAAATATTTGCAGCACCAACATGTAAATCTTTTATATATAAAGTATGAAGTTTTGATTTTTTTGATAAAATCGAAATACCGCCACTATCACAACCAAGATTTTCAAAAAACTTTTTTGAATCATTTAGTGATATTTTATATGTTTTCATATAAAAACCTTTCAGTTTTGATTTTTTTGATTTGATAAATATAAAAGTAGAGTTGTAAGAACATTTATTGGTTTTGAATTTAATTCCAATAATTTTATTGCTTTAGAAAAGAAATCAAGTTTCTTTTGTGAAAATTTGATTTTTTGATTATTAGCTTTTAATAAAAGTGATTCAACTATATCTTTTGCTTCTTGTTTAGAAATCTTTTGATTTTCTTGTAAAAAAGTATAAATATCTTTTAAATCAAGTCTATTTAAATCTAAAGATGACTCAATTTTTTGTTCAGATTTTTTTAGATATTTATATGGTAATCTCGAATAAATAGTCGGTAAAAGAGATGTTTTTGAATTTGTTATAAGTATAAAAACGATATTTCTAGGTGGTTCTTCCAAAATTTTTAAAAGAGCATTTTGTGCCTCTTTTCTAAAAGTTGAACCACATAAAAATAGATATTTTTTTTCACTTGTTGCAATAAAAGCTTCTTTAATAGTCTCATTTGCTTGAGCTATTAAAAACTCTTCTTTTTCCTCATTTTTAATAACTCTTACAGAGTGCAAAGGATATTTTGGAAGCATTAAATTTAAAGTTTCCTCAATATTATTTACTATTAAAATAGAAGAGTTTTCAATAAAATCTAACAAAATCAATTTTCCACATTTATTTCAGCAAATAATGAAGCACTCAATGTTTTATTATACAATCTAAACATTTGTAAAAGTTTCATATCTAATGCTTCATCATTTGATTTTAAGTTAAAAGCATCTTGTTTTTCTTCATCAAAAAGCCATAAAAATGAATTTTTCAAGACTTTTGGAATAGTCGCTCTTATATCTTGTCCTTTTCCAATATACCAAAAACAATAACCATTTGGGAATGAAATAGTTAACATATCTTTTATATATGAAATATCTTCATCCGATTTTACATTGTCGATATATTTATAAAAAGACTTAAAATCATAATATGGCAAAAATGGTCTATTTAATCTTGTAGAGTTAATGTTTGTTAAAGCATACTCTAAAAACCACTCTCTATCCTTATCTGTAATAACAATAATAGAAAAATTCCTTTCTAAAAGATTATTGATATTTTTAGATACTAAAGGCGTCCATTCATATTTTTTTTCTTCTAGCCAAGGAGAAAGATATTTGTCTTTCCTGATTGTATCAACTGTCCAATTTAAAAATTCTTGCACTACTATTTATCCAAATGATAAGCTTCATGTAAAGCTCGAACAGCAAGCTCTGCATATTTTTCATCGATAATCATAGAAATTTTGATTTCACTAGTTGAAATAATTCTTATATTAATATTTTCATTAGCCATTGCTGTAAATGCTTTTGAAGCAACTCCAGTATGAGATTTCATACCAACACCAACAATAGATACTTTACAAATAGATTCATTGTAATCTATATTTTTAGCTTGAGCTTTAAATTGTTCCATAACTTTTTTACAGATTTCAAAATCAGTCGTAGGAATTGTAAAATCTAAATCAGTTGTTCCATCTAATCCTCTTGTTTGAACTATCATATCAACATTGATATTTGCATCAGCAAGTGCAGTAAAAATAGCTGAAGCAATACCAGGTCTATCTGTAACTCCATACATTCCAACTCTAATTTGATTTTTATCTAACGCAATTCCACTTACAACTGGTTTTTCCATAATATTCTCTTCCTTTGTTATTAATGTACCTTCAACTTCTGGCGTAAAGCTACTTCTTGATACTAAATTTACATTTAATTTTTTCGCCATTTCTACTGATCTATTTTGTAATACTTTTGCACCTAAACTAGCAAGTTCAAGCATCTCATCATATGAAATTTTGTCTAACTTTTTAGCTTTTGGTTCAATTCTAGGGTCTGTTGTATAAATACCATCAACATCAGTATATATTTCACAAACATCAGCTTCTATTGCTCCTGCAATTGCAACAGCAGTTAAATCACTTCCTCCTCGACCAAGAGTTGAAACTCTTAAAGTATCTTGAGCAACCCCTTGAAAACCTGCAACAATGATGATATTTCCATCTTTTATTGCTTTTTTCATCTCTGCTGTATCGATATTTTCAATTCTTGCTTTTGTATGAGCATTATCAGTAATGATTCCTGCTTGTCTTCCACTCATAGACATAGCTTTATAACCCATTTCATTTAAAGCAATTGATAAAAGTGCTGAAGTTACTCTTTCCCCTGAACTTAAAAGCATATCAACTTCATCTAGTTTTGGAGTTTTTGAATAATAACCAGCATAATCTAATAGCTTATTAGTCTCTCCACTCATAGCTGAAACAATAGCAATTACATCGTGACCTTCGTCTTTTATTTTTTTTATGATATTTGCAACATTTTGTATTCTATCAAGTGTACCAACACTTGTTCCACCAAACTTAAGTACTTTTAACATCTAATTTTTTATCCTTTTTAAATATAACCTTCATTTTTAAAATATTTTATAACTTGTTTATAAACAGTTCTTTTAAAAAAAGTTATATATTCATAAATATTTTCAGTAGGCACAAATTTATACTCGCTAAATTCAGGAATCTCAGTATCTATGTTAATTGTAGCGCCTTTTTTTAATTTAACTAAATAATACTTTTGTCTTTGCCCGTCATAAGGATACATTTTTTTAGCAATAGCAGGAGGAAATTCGTAAGATACCCAAGTAGGATATTCTGCGATGATTTCAACATCTCTTGTACCAATTTCTTCTTCTAACTCTCTAAATAAAGCCTCTTTTGATGATTCTCCATCATCAATTCCACCTTGAGGAAACTGCCAAGCATTTTCAACATCAGTTCTTGAGGCAATAAAAATTTCACACTTATGAGGATATTTTGCTGATAGTACGATAGCTGCAACATTAGGTCTAAAGTTTTTTTTCTCGTTAATTGTTTTCTTTTCTTTTTTATCAGTCATAAATATATTTTCCCTTATAATTAGCCAGATATTTTAAGATAATTAGGATTAAAAATTGCTTTTATATATACACATTCCCTTTTGCGATAGTAAATGTTTTTATTGTGCATTTAACTCATATACAGACAAGTTTAGTTTAAAAAATGATTATATGAAAGCCTTAAAAATACAGTTAAAAAACAATATAGAAAAATATGTAAAAAATCGAAATAAAAAAATCGAAACAGTATTTATAGGAGGAGGAACACCTTCTACTATAAAAGCTTTTGAATATAAAGAGATTTTTGAAATAATAAATCCATATTTAGAAGAAAAAGTTGAAATAACAACTGAAGCAAATCCAAATTCTGCTTCTTTTGAATGGTTAGAAACTATGAAAAGCCTTGGTGTAAGCCGTGTGAGCTTTGGAGTTCAAAGTTTTCAGAATGAAAAATTAAAATTTTTAGGAAGAAGTCATAATAGTAATAGTGCTATTAAAGCTATACAAAATGCTTCAGAAATTGGTTTTAAAGAGATTAATTGTGATATTATTTATGGTGTTAAGAATGATACATTAAATAGTATAAAAGAAGATTTGGATATTGCTTTTTCACTCCCAATTACGCATATAAGTGCATATTCATTGACAATTGAAGAAGGAACAAAATTTTTTAAACTTGATAAAAATAGTGTAAAAATTGATGACGAGGATTTATCTTATGAAATATTTGATTATTTTTCAAAAAATGGATTTACTCAATATGAAATATCAAATTTTTCAAGAAATAAAAATTCTCAATCAAAACATAACTATGGATATTGGCAACATAAAGAGTATTTAGGCGTTGGAGCTGGTGCAGTTGGATATATAAATAAGAGAAGAGAATATCCTTTAAAAAATCTTGAAGAGTACATAAAAAATCCTTTATTTGTTGAGATTGAAGAAATAGATGAAGATGATATAAAAGTAGAAAAAGTTTTATTAGGATTTCGATGTTTAAATGGTGTTGAATTAGAACTTTTTGATGAAAAAGAACTAAAAAAAATAGATGAACTAATTAGTTATGAAAAAGTTTACATAGAGAATAATAAGGTTTTTAATAAAAACTTTTTATTAGCTGATGAATTAGCTTTATATATTTTAGATTAATTTTATAATATAATCCAAACTTTTAAAAGGTAAAAAACTCAGATGATAATAAAAGATGCAGTAAGAAAATACTCAAATGAACTAAAACTTGTAACTCATATCCCTTCAAAAGAAGTTGAAATATTAATAATGTATTTATTAGATAAAAATGTTATTTGGCTTCACTTAAACTATAATAGTGAATTTTCAAAAATAAAAGAGCTTGAAACTTTAGTAAAAAAAAGAGCTACTAATTATCCTTTAGAATATATTATTGGTAAAGCTTCTTTTTATGGAGAACAGTTTTTAGTAAAAGAGGGTGTTTTAATACCAAGACCTGAAACTGAGATTTTAGTTGAAAATGCAGTTGAAATCTTAAAAGATAAAAAAGAGCCTATAAAAGTTTTAGAAATTGGAACAGGAAGTGGAATAATATCTGTAATGCTTGCTATGTTAATTGAAAATATAAAAATTATTGCAGTTGATATAAATCCAAAAGCAATAGAACTTGCAAAAGAAAATGCTATAAAACATAATGTTTTAGAAAAAATAGATTTTAGACTTAGCAATTTATATGAGAATGTAAATGAAGATGATATAAATCTAACAATTTCAAATCCACCATATATTGCAAATGATTATAAACTACCTTTAAATGTAAAGTTTGAACCATCAAATGCACTTTTTGGTGGAAATTTAGGTGATGAACTTTTAAAAGATATCATAAAACAAACAAATGATAAAAAAATCCCATATTTACTTTGTGAAATGGGATATGACCAGAAAAAAAGTTTAGAAGAGTATTTTAAACAATTTAATGTTGAATCTTATAATTTTTATAAAGATTACGAAAATTTTGATAGAGGATTTACTCTAAAATTTAAAAATAAGGAATAAAAATGTCATTCAAAGATTTTAATTTAGATAATTTAGAAAATAGTAAAGAAATTTTAGAAAAACTTTTAGATGAAAAAAGAGTATTAATAAATGAGTTATTAAATATAGAAAATAAAACTTACAAAAATTTTGTTTTACCATTTCAAGAAATAGGGGAGAGCATAAATGAATTTTTGACTCCAATCTTTCATATTGATTCAGTTAAGAACTCAGAAATAACTACAAAAGTGTATGAAGAATGCCTTCCAATTATCTCAAAATATGAAACTGAGATTTCTCAAAATGAAAATATTTATTTATCTTTAAAAGATATACAGTTTAATGAAAAAAGTATATTAAATGATATACAAAATAAAGTATTGGAAAATGAAATAAGAGACTTTGAATTATCAGGTTGTAATCTAGAAAATAATAAAAAGAAAAGACTTGAAGAAATAAATTTGAAGCTTAGTGAACTTTCTCATAAATTTTCTCAAAACCTTTTAAATGCAACAAATGCTTTTGAGATGATAATTACTGATTTTGAAGATGTAAAAGAGATACCTCAATCAGATTTAGAGTTAGCAAAATTTCAAGAAGATGGAATTACAAAATATAAATTTACACTTCAAATGCCTTCTTATTTAGCTTATATAACTTATGGAACTAATAGAGAAAGAAGAGAGGAAATTTATAAAGCTTATTGCACAAAAGCACCAGAAAATGGAAAAATTATAGAACAAATTTTAGCTTTAAAAGATGAAAAAGTAAAAATACTTGGATTTGAAAATTATGTACAATATTCTCTTGCAACTAAAATGGCAAAAACTGAAGATGATGTAATCTCATTTTTAGAAGAGTTAGGAAATAAAGCTAAGAAAAAAGCAAAAGAAGAGCTTGAAGAGATAAAAGAAATAGCTTTAAAAGATGGAATAACTGACTTTAGATCAAGTGATATGGCATATTATTCAGAAAAATTAAAAAAAGCTCAATATGACTTAGATGAAGAGTATTATAGACCATATTTTGAGCAACAATCAGTTTTAAATGGTTTTTTTGATTTTTTACATCAAATGTTTAATATTAAATTTACAAAAACTCAAACTAAAGCTTGGGATGAAAAAGTAAAAGTTTATGATTTAAGCGAAGATGGAAAGACTATTGCAAGAATTTATATAGATTTAGAAGCTAGAAAAGATAAAAGAGGTGGCGCTTGGATGAATAACTGGCATTCACATTTTAGAAATTCAAATGGAGAGATAAATCTTCCAACAGCTTATATTGTAGGGAATTTTCCTCAATCTACAAAAGAGATACCTTCACTTTTAAGACACTCTGACGTTGTAACACTTTTTCATGAAATGGGACATGCTCTTCATCATTTATTGAGTAAAATAGAAGAACCATTTGTTAGTGGGATTTCTGGTGTTGCATGGGATACAGTTGAATTTCCATCACAATTTTTAGAATATTTTTCATATGACAAAGATGTTTTAAAATTATTTGCAAAACATTATCAAACGGGTGAAGTTTTGGATGATGAGGCGATAGATAGAATAATTAAAGCCAAAAACTTCCAATCTTCACTTGCAACTGTTAGGCAAGTTGAATTTGCATTGTTTGACTTTAAACTATATCAAAAGTTATACAAAATGGAAGATGAAATACAATCTTTACTTGATACAATTAGAGAAGAATTTGCTGCAATTATTCCACCAAGATACAATAAATTTCAAAATGGTTTTTCTCATATATTCTCTGGTGGATATAGTGCTGGATATTACTCATATAAATGGGCAGAAGTACTAAGTGCTGATGCTTTTTACATGTTTATTGACTCTGGAAATATATTCAATAAAGAGTTAGGAATTAAGTATAGAGATACTATTTTAAGTCAAGGTGGTTCATACGATATGGATAAACTATTTTTTGATTTTGCAAAAAGAGAACCAAGTATAGATTCTTTATTGAAAATTGAGGGAATTATTAGCTAAATTTT